>OY770023.1:5207500-6265000 GCA_963669335.1 Rhodospirillales bacterium | reverse complement strand
AACCCCTCTCGCCGAAAGTCCAAGGGTTCCTGCGCAAGGCCAATCCGCGCAGGGTTAGCCGGCCCCTAAGGCGAGGCCGAAAGGCGTAGTCGATGGGAATGGGGTTAATAGTCCCCAGCCAGCGGGTGGTGACGGAGGTGAAGTGTAGTTCGGGCTTAACGGATTGTCCGGGCTGCTGGATCCTTCCAGGAAAGAACCCCCGCTTTTGACCGTACCCGAAACCGACACAGGTGGACTGGTAGAGCATACCAAGGCGCTTGAGAGAACTCTGCTGAAGGAACTCGGCAAATTGCCCTCGTAACTTCGGGAGAAGAGGGCCCGGTCTTGGGGCAACCCAGGGCCGGGGGCACAGACCAGGGGGTGGCGACTGTTTACTAAAAACACAGGGCTCTGCGAAACCGCGTGAAGGTGACGTATAGGGTCTGACGCCTGCCCGGTGCCGGAAGGTTAAGAGGAGAGGTTCACGCTTCGAATCGAAGCCCCGGTAAACGGCGGCCGTAACTATAACGGTCCTAAGGTAGCGAAATTCCTTGTCGGGTAAGTTCCGACCTGCACGAATGGCGTAACGACTTCCCCACTGTCTCCAGCAGAGACTCAGCGAAATTGAATTCCCCGTGAAGATGCGGGGTACCCGCGGTCAGACGGAAAGACCCCGTGCACCTTTACTACAGCTTTGCAGTGGCATTAGAACGCCTATGTGTAGGATAGGCGGGAGGCTTTGAACCGGCGGCGCCAGTTGCCGGGGAGCCACCCTTGAAATACCGCCCTTAAGCGGTCTGATGTCTAACCGCGTGCCGTAAGCCGGTACCGGGACCCTGCATGGTGGGTAGTTTGACTGGGGCGGTCGCCTCCCAAAGAGTAACGGAGGCGCGCAATGGTGGGCTCAAGCTGGTCGGACATCAGCTGTTGAGTGCAATGGCATAAGCCCGCCTGACTGTGAGGCCGACAGGCCGAACAGAGACGAAAGTCGGTCATAGTGATCCGGTGGTCCCGCGTGGAAGGGCCATCGCTCAACGGACAAAAGGTACGCCGGGGATAACAGGCTGATCTCCCCCAAGAGTCCACATCGACGGGGAGGTTTGGCACCTCGATGTCGGCTCATCGCATCCTGGGGCTGGAGCAGGTCCCAAGGGTATGGCTGTTCGCCATTTAAAGCGGTACGTGAGCTGGGTTTAGAACGTCGTGAGACAGTTCGGTCCCTATCTGCCGTGGGTGTTCGAGACTTGAGAGGATCTGTCCCTAGTACGAGAGGACCGGGATGGACGTACCTCTGGTGGACCTGTTGTCGCGCCAGCGGCACAGCAGGGTAGCTATGTACGGAACGGATAACCGCTGAAAGCATCTAAGCGGGAAACCAGCCTCAAAACCAGGTCTCGCCTAAGAGCCGTGGAAGACCACCACGTCGATAGGGCGGAGGTATAAGCGCAGCAATGCGTTCAGCCGACCGCTACTAATCGCTCGATCGGCTTGCATACCCACTAATACCCACAGATGACGAAAAAGACCCCCAACCTCCCGCTAAAACGAAAGGTACTTCGCTTTAGCGTTTGATGGTTTTGTCTCTCACGAGACAAGCGTTTGATGTGTCTGTCTCTTACGAGACAAGCGTTTGATGGTTTTGTCTCTCACGAGACAAGCGGCACCAGCCCGCTCCCCCTCCCGGCCACCCATTCAAGGATACTCCCGTGGGTGGCCGGGAGGGGGAGCGGGCCGGCACCGCCCCTCGTTCTGCAAAGAACGAGAAACAACCCAAGACCCATCATCTCTTTGCACGACCTGGTGGCTATGGCGAGGTGAGCACCACCCGATCCCATCCCGAACTCGGCCGTGAAATCCCTCTGCGCCAATGGTACTGCGTCTTAAGGCGTGGGAGAGTCGGTCGCCGCCAGGTCTTGCAAAGAGATGAACCCCCTACACAAAATCCCGATCAACCAAACAAACCCCCTCCCGCGGGGTGGAGCAGCCCGGTAGCTCGTCAGGCTCATAACCTGAAGGTCGTAGGTTCAAATCCTACCCCCGCAACCAACTTTGTGCACTCAACAACTGGGTCCCCATCCTTCAAGGGTTTCGGGGACTTGAGTGCCATCGTCAGGATCTCCGCCAACTTACCGTGAAGATCCACCGCAAGCACCTCAGTGCCATCCTCTAGTCTCGTCGGAACAAGCTCGATCTTGTCGATCAAAGCACGGATCGCCTCGGCGGCTTGCGCCCGCTTGCTCTCGTCCTGTAGTGCTGATCGCAGCTCTCCGATCTGCTCGCGGTAGTAGGCCGACAGGTTCGGGTGCAGTGACACAGGCATTTGCTTGCCAGAGTCCCGTTCTTGTTCCAGCGCTACCTTCCGGTCTTCGAGTGCCTGCATCTTGTCTTTCACGCGCGCGGCCGGAACGCCGTTCATGAGAGCCTCGACCAACTTGTCAAGTTGGCGGTCTATCCGCTCGAGCTCGCTGCGGCTGGCCTCGAGCCCGGCGTTGTGCTCGGCCACCAGCCGGTTCATCGTTTTGGTGTAGTGCTCGCAGAAAACTCTCGTGTGTTCCGGATCCATCAGGTGCTTTTCGAGGCCGTCCAGCACCAACGCTTCGAGGTCTTCGCGTTTGATCGTCAGGCCATTGTCACAGGTGCCCTTGTTGCGCCGGTTGACGCAGCCAATCACGTTTCGATTCCACGTCGCAGCACCACCGCCGCAGACGCCGCAGGTGATCAGACCGGAGAAGAGATACCGAGGTCGCCGGCGATCCCAGAAAGCTGCCTCTCCGGGCTTCGGAGTCTTGGTGGTCAGGGCTCCTTGTCTTGCCTTCACGCGATCCCAAAGGTCCTGGTCAATGATCCTGAGTTCGGCTACATCCTGGATGATCCAGTCTGCCTGATCGTTCAGCCGAGAGATGCGCTTGCCGGTCTCTGGGTCTTTCACGTAGCGCAGCCGGTTCCAGACCAGCCTTCCGATGTAGAGCTCATTGTTGAGAATACCGGTGCCGCGCTGCCGGTTGCCATGGATGGTACTCGGTCCCCAGCCTTTGCCGCTCGGCCCAGGGATGCCCTCGGCGTTCAACTGATGCACCAGCGTGCGTGGCGAGACGCCGTCCGCGTAGTCCCGGAAGATCCGCTCCACGATGCGTGCCTCTGACGGATTGATGCGGCGTTCGCCATGAATCGAATCGCCGTTGTGATCCACAGCCCGGACCACATCATAGCCGTAGGCCTTGCCGCCACCAGACTTGCCTGCCTCGACGCGACCGCGAAGCCCACGACGGGTTTTGTCGGCAAGATCCTTGAGATAGAGCGCACCCATCGTGCCCTTGAGGCCGATGTGCAGCTCGTTCACCTCGCCCTCCGAGAGTGTGACGATTTTGATCCCCTCGAAACCGAAGCGCTTGTAGATATGAGCAATGTCCTCCTGGTCGCGTGACAGCCGGTCCAGTGACTCGGCGAGGACGACCTGGAAGCGTCCTGCCCTGGCATCGCCGAGCAGCATCTGGACGGCCGGCCGCATAAGGCTGGCGCCGGAGATGCCGCGGTCCTTGTAGCAGTCGAAGATCTGCCAGCCCTCCCGCTCGGAGCGTTCGCGGCAAAGCCGGATCTGGTCCTCGATCGAGGCCTCGCGCTGCATGTCCGATGAGTAACGGGCATAGATGGCCACGGCGGTCATGGCTCAGTCCTCTGATAGCGACGATGTTTCCTGTTCGTTCGCAAGCCTAGAGGCAAAGTCCCGCTCTGCCAACCACTCCGCAAAGAGGCGCGTTAGAGCGATCAGCCCGTTGTCTGCGGGATGGCGTTCAGGGGAAGGATCATCAGTCAGTGGGGAGCGCCGTGCCATGCTTGCCATTCGAGCAGGGCAGGGGCGTTTAGAATCTCGCCTATCTCTCGCCGGTCAGGGGCCGGGCGGTTGCGGTGCGCGACGCGCGATCAGGATCTGGCTGATCATAGTCAGGCTTGAGCGAATTTGAAGGTCTACGGGCGCACCCGGAACGCAGGCGGATAGGGATAAGGTGAGCCGGCGCTGTAGGGCTATGAGCTCGGTCGTGCTCAACCGCTCAAGATCGGTGTAGGTGAAGCTGTTCGGCAATGCTGCCTCCTCCTTCTGTGCGAGATCCCGACAATCGGGACCTTTCCTGCTTTCCGCCGACATCGAGGCAGCGAGGCCCGGATAGAGGGAGCACAGGCAAAGAGAGGTACAGATCGAAACAAAGGAACGCACGAGAGTTCGGCGAGACAGAAGTTCGGCGGGGTCCGCTACATCGAGAGCTCACAAAGACTTCTCGCTGCGCCCTTTGAATTCGCGGACAGGCAGGACGATGACCGATAGGCGGCTCTTTCCCTCAGCGTGGGAATGGGACAAGTATGAAAAGGCCTTCTTGGAAGCCGCCGAGCGGGAATCGCAGGTGCATGAGTCTCAGGCGCGCGTCTCATTGAGCCCGGTCGAGAACGAAATCGCTAAGAGATGGAGCGCTTACGAAGGGACGAAGCTGCTGGCCTGGTGGGACGAGCAGGTTCTGCAGGGACGCTTGCCGGACGATGTTGCGCTGATGTCCAAGATCCACGGCGAGGGCGCACCCGACTACCAGGCAGGGTTGGAGCGCGCGCAGGCGCACGCGGTGTCGTCGCCGACCAATAGCACCGACCGCAACTCTCCGAGCGGTGCTCTTGCACCGGTCAACGGAAATGACCGAGTGGTGCGACGGCGGCGATGAGGTTTGGCAACGCATGAGGAGGTGGTGAGACGCTATGACTGACGAGCAGAACCGCAAGCCTCTAATCGACTCGGACAAGGTGACGATCACAGAAGGCAATCCCGAGACTGACCTTGGCCTCAGCGGCACGGTGAATGCCTATCCGGCCTACAGTTTCACTGGGAAGTTCTTCGATGTTGGAAGCTGGTTCGGCATCGAGAACGGACGCATCTCAAAGCTGACGGTCGCGAAAGAGGGTAACGTACAGTTCAGCTATCAGCGCGGTTGGGCTGAGAACGAAGCGCCCTTTACCGAGGAGCAAGCCTTGGTCCTGCGCGAGATTGTCGATGCCTTTCCAGATCCTAACTGTCCCTATCACGCACACCGCGTCGAGGCCTTGCAGACGCGCAAGGGCGGACGGCGCCGCTAAGGCGGGCCTGCGTCAGCGGCCGTCAGTCCTTTTTGACCCGGTAGCGTGTGGCGCGGCCGTGACCGAGCCGCTCGAGGCGCTTCAGATCCAGCAGCTTTCGGATGATCTGACCGACGGTGCGCTCAGGCAGGTTCAGTGCGGCGACGGCATCCCTCCGGCTGAACTCGCCCTCATTTCGGGCCTGCGCCCACTCCCAGAGTGTAAGCTGCTTCGGCGAGAGGTCACTTTCGATGCGCTCATCGGTGATGAGCGCCAGTGCGGCATTGGCCTGCGCAGCGAGGATCTCCAGAAAGTAGGTGAGCCAGGGCGTGATGTCCTCGTTATCGCTCTTCCAGCTGGACTGGGTCTGGCGCAGGGCCAGATAGTAGTCCGCCTTGCGCGCCTCGATGAGCTTCTCGTGCGAGACCAGGGCGGTGAAGTCGTAGCCCTGCTGCAGCAGAAGCAGGTTGGTGAGCAGGCGGCTGGTCCGGCCGTTGCCATCCTGGAAGGGGTGGATTGCCAGATACTCGAAGACGAAGTTGGCAATCCGAATCAGCGGGTGCTTGAAGTTCTCCGCGTCAGCCCAGTTTTGCCAGGCGACCAGGTCGCGCATCTCCTTGGGCGTGAGATGCGGCGGTGTCGGTTCGAAGATCACGCCCACGACATTGCCGCTCTGGTCCTTGGCCTCGACCCGGTTTGGACCGAACTTGTAGACACCGCGTTGCCGCTCGTCCTTTTCGGAGTGGCGCAGCATGTCGCGGTGGAGCTGCAGGATCAGGGATTCGGTGAGTGGCATGTCGGCGTAAGCGTCCAGGATCAGCTCCAGCATCTCCAGATAGCCGGCGACCTCCTGCTCATCGCGGGTCCTGAGCCTACGGATACGCATGGTCCGGTAGAGCGCTTCGACCTCCTCATCACTCAGTCGATTGCCTTCGATCCGGTTCGAGGCGCCGGTCGAAGTGACGATCACCGACTGGCTCAGACGGTTGATTGTCTGCGGCAGGAGCCTGTTGGTCAGGCGGAAAGCCTTCTTAATGGCATCGATCTCGGCCAGCTGCGCGAAAACGGCTTCAGTCCGTTCCGGGCTGAAACTCAATCTCTTGCTCAGTCTGTCATTCTTCCAATCCATAGACTCATCCTCTATGCCTGATTATGCATGATATTGCCCGAAAAAGCAATTTTGCATTGGAAACAACGGATTGTTTGTGGGTGTCTGCACTTGGTAAGGGCGAGGAAGGTCTAAGGTGGTGTTGCCCCCGTTTAAGCGGACACCTCGGCTAAGTTGTGAGCTCTTCGGAACGCCCTTGGGGACGCCATCTTGAGCCCTGAATGTGGATGGTTTTCGTTGTAGTCCTCGAACCATCCGGCGATCTTTTCCAGCGCGTGAGCGGCGCTTGGCAAAGGGTTGATGCGGACATAGTCGCGCTTGAAGGTCTTCACGAAGGCCTCGCAAATGCCGTTGCTCTGGGGGCTGGCGACGGGGGTGAAACAGGGCACCAGGCCCAGCTGGGTAGCAAAGCGGCGTGTTTCCAGAGCCGTGTAGGGCGATCCGTTATCGGCCAGGAACTCAACCCTCTGTGGCGCCTGTAGGCCGCCAAAGCGGCTCTCGACGGCTTCGAGCAGCATGTCGCGCACGTCCGAGCCGGAGATCCCAGCCCCAGTCAGCGCTTTCCAGGCGACGACCTCACGGTCGTGGGCATCGATGATGAAGGCGGCTCTAACCACTTCGCCATTCCAGCAGGTAAACTCCAGGCCATCCGAACACCAGCGCAGGTCGGAGCGCATGACGACGACCTTGCCGTCGTGGCAACGTCCCAGTCGAGCCCCGGAGTGCTTCTCCAGCAGCAGCCCATGGTGCTTCATAATCCGGTAGATGCGCTTGTGGTTGAGCGGTGTTTCGCCCCGGGCGGCCCGATCGCGGTTCACCAGCGCGGTGATGCGACGGTAACCATAGCTCGGCCGTGCATCGACCAGAGGGCGGATCTCCGCCAAAACCGCCGCGTCTTGCGCTTTGTGATAGCGCCGACGCGGCTCAGTGCCGGACGCAAGCCGCTGCACCAGGTTCGAGCGCGACACCGATAACGTGTCGGCGACCGACTTCACCGGGAAGGCCCCTTCAGCAGCGACGAGGACAGCAAGGTCTGTTTTTTTGACTGCGACTTGGCCAAAGCCTCTTTCAGGATCTCCACCTCAAGCGTCTTGCGGCCAAGATGGCGCTCAAGTTCACGCACCCGTTCTTCCAGACGGCGAACCTCACCATTGCCAGTCACTCCATCGTCAGCCTGCACTGCCGTGGCGCCTCCCTCGCTCATTAAGCGACGCCAACGATACAACAAGTTCGGCGCAACGCCATGGCGCCGCGCGGTCGACGACACGCTTTCTCCCGGCAGCATGCTTTCTTCGATAATCGCCAGCTTCTGTTCTGGCGACCAGCGACGCCGACGAGCAACACCCGTGATCACCTCTACGCGCTGAAATCCTTCGTCCGACATAAGCCTATCCTTGAGGATATCCCCAAGCCTTCATGACTACGCCGGGTGTCCGATCCAATTGGGGGCCAGTTCATAAGGCATGAGCCGCAGACAGGTCCGCGGCTCATCGGCTGTCTCTTTGTTTCGGCGCACGGGGTGCGCCTGGCAACCCTCTGTCCAGCTTAAACCAAAGCCGGTGACGCTCTGCTGTGGATCAATCGCCTTCCGCCGTAACGCGTCCTAGTCCCCTTGGGCCAAGGCCGCCTAACGGTCTCCCGAGAAGGCGATTGATCCATCCCCGGTCTTTGGTCTCACGTCAGAAAGCCCTCCGCCAAGACTTGCGGAGGGCTCTTGGTTTCTGACGCTCGCCGCTGGGCAGGGTTGCATGCGCGCTTTGTGCCTCTCGCGAGGAGGGGACGGCGGCAGAGCAACCAAGGGAGCCATTCCATGTCTAGCAAGATCTATCAAATGGTCACCGACCAGATTATCCGCCAACTCGAGCAGGTGGACCCTGCCGACTTCAAGACGCCCTGGTTTTGCGTCGGACACAGCCCGGTCAATCTGCGCGGCACCGCCTATCGCGGGATTAATCATCTGCTGCTGTCTCACTCCGGGCATGCATCCAATATCTGGGCGACCTTTCGGCAGTGGCAGGAGAAGGACTGCCAGGTGCGAAAGGGCGAGCGCTCGCAAATCGTCGTGCTGTGGAAGTTCTTCCAGGCCGAGGAGGAGGAAGACGGCAGGGGAAAAGCCGTTATGGTGCGCTACTTCCGGGTCTTCAATTCCGATCAGGTTGACGGGGACTATGCCCGCGGCATTGAGGGCAAGTTCCGCGACAGGCTGAAGGATCACGACCCCATCGAGGAGGCCGAGCGCTTCATTCGGGGCTATCTGACCAATGAGTGCTTGCCTTTGCGGGTGTCCGACCGGGCCTTCTATGCAGGCGGCATCGCCGAGCATATCAGCATGCCGGAACTTGGCCAGTTCGACGGGCCAGAGAGCTACTACAGCACCTTTGCCCATGAGATCACCCATTCGACCGGCAACGCCAAGCGGCTGGACCGCGACATGTCCGGGCGCTTCGGCGACCGGGCCTACGCCTTCGAGGAGCTGGTGGCCGAGCTTGGCAGTGCCATGCTCTGCGGCGCGTTGGGCTTGGAGCAGCGGCCGCGGATTGATCACGCGCAGTACATCAAGGGCTGGCTTTCCTGTCTGCGCGGCGATCCCAAGTTCATCATCTCCGCCGCCAGCCATGCGCAGAAGGCCGCCGACTACGCGCTTGCGAGTGCTGGCCTGTTGTCGGAGAGCGAGGACGTCGCACAGGGAGCCGGGCAATGACCCGGCAAGCGCTCCGCAGCGAGAGAACGGACCAGGGTGAACAGACGTTGGTACCGGGCGTCGCGCCTATCACCATGCGCGAGCGCCTGGATCTCTTGGCCGCTCTGCCGATGGCACCGAGGAAGCCGCAGAAGCCTTGCAATCACGGGCTCTTTGATGAAGTGGCCCGCGCGCAGCTGGATTTCTTTCTTCACATGGCGCCGAAGGAGCCAAAGGAATGAGGGAGCGGCGATGCCAGCGTCGGCTCCGCAAAGCCACCTCTCAGGCGGCCTTGCGGGGCAGTGGGGCGCTGCCGGTCGGCAGCACCCTGGAGGAGCTTCGACCCCCCGCTCTGGCACCGCGGGAAGGGGGCAGCACATGAAGAACTTTCGTGTCGTGCCCCTGACCCTCGGCGATGCAAACGCGCTTGTGGGCCGTTTGCATCGCCATCACCGACCCATGAAGTTTCATATCGTTTCGATCGGGGCGAAGCGCCGCGACACCGATTGCCTGGTCGGCGCCTCCATTCTGATGCGGCCCTGTTCGACCGTGCTGGACGACGGTGTCACCATCGAGGTCGCGCGGCTGGTGACCGACGGAACCCACAACGCCGCGAGCTTCCTGCTGGGGGCCAGCGCCAAGCTGGCCTGTTCGCTCGGCTACCTGCGCATTCAGACCTACTCGCTGGCTGAGGAGAGTGGCGCGTCTCTGCGCGGCGCCGGCTGGCGGATGGAGCGCTGTTTCGCGCCCCAGAGCTGGAACCGGATGAAGCGCGCGCGGCTGGATGATCATGTGGTTGGCCCTCGCATTCGCTGGGCTGCCTACGCGCCCGAGGTCTTCTCCACCAGCGCGACCAGCGGCCTGGAGGTTGCCTACTTTCTGGGCGAGGCGGCAGGCAAGTCAGGAGCTGCGCCCTCCAGCAATCCCTTCTCACCCGCGGACGAGCCCGAGGCCTGGGCGCTCTGGCGCGAGGGCTGGTCCGAGACCTCGCTGGCCTAAGCAGTGCTGCAGCGCAGCGTGGCGGATACCGATCCGGTAAGCATTTCTTAACACCTATGGTTGTATCATGGATTGAGAGCTAAGAGAACGGGGAAGAGACAGTCATGAAGATCAAGGTCACTGGGGAGATGACCGTACCACAGGTGCGTCAGGCCCTCTACGAACAGCTGCGCGAGATGGAGGAGCGCTTTGCCATCCGCCATCTGCGCGACATTACGCTCTACGTCACGCCGACCAACGGCTTTGGCGACGAGGTGCTCTGCCGTGACGAGGTCGGACGCGAGATCAGCACCCTCCATTGCCGCGGTCCCTATCGCTCGATCACCGAAGACTATGACATCTGAAGGAAGCCAAGAGCTGGGACCCTACTACGTGGATCTCGAGGAGGCCCGGCAGGTGCTGGCGGAGATCGGGATAGTCCTCAATCAGCGGCAGATGCAGCGGGCTGCCGAGCCGGACGCCGCCGGCAGGCGAAAGCTACCCTTCTTTGTCGATCCGATCGACGGACGGCTGAAGATCGATCGGGCAAGGCTGCTACAGGTCTATCTGGATCGGCAGAAAGAGGCCGATACCCAGGCCACGCTCGAGATGTAGCGGTCGGGCACGCAGCAGGCGGTGCTCAAGCTTGGAGGCCCGCGCGTGCCTCGATGTCTGGTGGAGCAGGTCTGTGACGGAAGCATTGCGCCGTTCAGCGCCGTCCGATCGGGAGTCTCGCCGGTAAGGACGTCTCTGCGCCGCCGCTCCTTTGTGGATGGCTTCTTCAAGTCTGACGCGGTTCTGGCCGCCAGCGCCGTTAGATCAAGACCCGGCCCGCACCACCCGGCGCTCAAGCGCCGGCCGTGTTGGGTCTGGATCTTCCGGCCCCTCCGGCCGGCTCTTCTGATCCGCGTTTGAAGAAACTCATACTCACAAAGGAGACATACTATGTCGCATTTTACACTTGCAGTCTTTACCGACGACCGCCCATCACATGAGAGCTTAGGTGCTCTTCTGTCTCGTTACGAAGAAGCAGAAGGCAACGCGGACTCGAAATGGGACTGGTGGATGATTGGCGGGCGCTGGCTCGGCGAACTGATCGTGCAACCCGGCGTCAACGACTTCATTCTGGGAGAAGCCGGCCTGTTCGACAACGAGACGCAACACGGCGGTGTCGACGGCGCGCGCATCGGCGATCTGGATCTCACGCGGATGCTCGACAGAGCGCGTAGAGATCGGGCTGCTCATTGGGATCAAGCCCATGCGCAGCAGAAGGCGGGCGCTGAACCGCATCCCTGGACCGTGGACACCGCGCTGGTTACCAAGGAGGAGTTTGTGGACCAGGCTACGCCCATCACGCCCTTTGCCTACCTTCTCGATGGCCGGTGGATCGAGAAGGGGGAGATGGGTTGGTTTGCGATGGTGAAGGACGAGAAACCACAAGCTGAATGGGATCAGCACTTCGCCAACGTGCTGGATCAGCAGCCGCGAAATCACTGGGTCACCGTACTGGACTGCCACATCTGAACTTGCGGCCTGGAGCCACCCCTCTTCTGAAGGGCGGCTCCATCCGCTGATACAGAATAGGGT
This sequence comes from Rhodospirillales bacterium, assembly GCA_963669335.1. Classification (GTDB taxonomy): domain Bacteria; phylum Pseudomonadota; class Alphaproteobacteria; order Kiloniellales; family JACOMY01; genus JACOMY01. Next base: position 6,253,574 of record OY770023.1, on the reverse strand, counting down.
AATCAGTAACAAAACCGCTCAAGCAAACCCAGGTGCAAGAGCTTGCACAACGCAAATAGAATCTGCTAAGCCATTATCATGAATGATATTGATCTTATTTGTATTGCGGTTGCACAAGCTATTGAAGAGAGCAAGCCAGAAGTCTCCGTTGAGGCGATGGTCAACCAGATCCTTTTATTGGGTGATGGCCGGCCGGAACTGATAGCTAAGGCTATATCGGATCTTTCTAGAGTTCTGAATGACGATCCGAACCGCGAAGTAGGTCTACGCTCTGTCATCCGACCCGACACCGCTTGGTCCTCTAGCGTCTGGGCCGGCCGGCTAGGGATGGGCGATTTGCGCGCGCGGGCCCGTGGGCTGGCACAGGGCCTTTCCTTCGCGACAAAGGCGCGCACCTCTGATCTTCCCCATCTGACAGTAGCCTCCTGACAAGCAAAACGCTTGGCTCCGAGCCCTCTCATCACTGTGAGAATAAGCAGTAGACATTGAATACAAAATTGGGGACAACATACTGCAAGGTTGAAGCTCCGCAGCCGACCGGCAGCCCCGCTGTTCCTATGCCGCCTGCTAGCTGCTGCGAGGAAGAGGAGAACTGCTATGGCCGTCATTACCGGAACCGACCTGATCGATACCCTCTCCGGCACCTCAGAGGACGACACGATCTTTGGTCTCGGTGGCGATGACACACTGCGCGGTATCGACGGTGCGGATCTCCTCTACGGTGGTAGCGGCAGCGACAGCCTGGTTGGCGGCAGCGGCCTCGACAAGGCCTTCGGTGGTTCCGGCAACGACCGGGTGCTGGGCAGTTCGCAGAAGGATCTGCTCTACGGCGACGCGGGTAACGATTCCCTGGTGGGAAGAGAGGGTGACGATGTGCTCGAGGGGGGCTCGGGTGTCGACATCCTCTCCGGCGGCACTGGTGTTGACAGGCTCTATGGGGGCAGTAGCCGCGATCGCCTGGCCGGTGGGGTGGGCGATGATGTGCTTCACGGATCGGGTGGCAATGACTTCATCTATGGTGGTGCCGGGTACGACAAGCTCTATGGTGGCAGCGGCAGTGACACCTTAAAGGGAGCCGGTGACAAGGACCTCATTTTTGGGGGCTCGGGCGCAGATCTGATCTGGGGTGCGGAGAACAGCACAGACGAAGAGACCCTCTATGGCGGTGATGGCGACGACAGCATTATCGGCGGCGCCGGCACGGATGCGGTCTATGGAGAGCGTGGCGATGACAGGCTCTTTGGTGCTGCCGACGATGACAGGATCGATGGAGGGATGGGCGCTGATCTCGTTGTCGGGGCGGCCGGTGACGACAGGCTCACCGGTGGCTCCGGCGATGATTTGCTCAACGGCAATTCCGGCAGTGATACCCTCTATGGGGGCGCGGGAGACGACATACTGATCGGCAATCCTGCCGACCTGACCTCCGGCGAGCTCTTCGATGGTGGCGCGGGCAACGACACTCTTGCGCTCATAGAGGTCAACCAGCTAAGCGCCGGCCGGTTCGAGGACCTGGGCCTCACTCACACCTCCGTGGAGGCTTTGAACATTGCCGGCACCTCCGGAACCGACAGGATTTCGGTCCAGCCCGGTTTCTCCAATAACCTCGTCTATGGAGCCACTGGCAACGACAGGCTCAATGCCTCCGACAGCACAGGATCGGTCAGCCTCTTCGGGGGCAACGGGGACGATACTCTGATCGGCAGCGGCGCGGAGGGCTACCTCGCCTTTGCTGACGGTGGGGCTAACAACGACACCCTGGTGCTCACCGGCGTCTCCACGCTGCTGCTGGGCATGGCTGTCAGCTCGATCGAGACCCTGATCCTGAAGGGAAGCAGCGGGGACGACAGGCTCAAAGCCTTCGGCAACGTGACCGACAATCACCTCTACGGCGAGAGCGGCATCGATACCCTCTACGGGGGAGCGCTGAACGATACCCTGGACGGTGGGTCTGGGGCTGATCGGCTGATCGGAGAGAGTGGGGACGATCACCTCTACGGCGAGAGCGGCATCGATACCCTCTACGGGGGAGCGCTGAACGATACCCTGGACGGTGGGTCTGGGGCTGATCGGCTGATCGGAGAGAGTGGGGACGATCACCTCTACGGCGCGAGCGGAGAGGATATCCTCTACGGAGGAGCGCTGAACGATACCTTGGACGGTGGGTCTGGGGATGATCGGCTGATCGGAGAGAGTGGAGACGATCACCTCTTTGGCGCGAGCGGAGAGGATACCCTCTACGGTGGTGAGGGACTGGACAGTCTCTTCGGTGGGTCTGGCGCTGACGTGCTCTACGGCGGTGAGGGACTGGATGCCCTCTCCGGTGGGTCTGGCGCGGATACACTGGTGATCTCGTCAGGTGGCGAGGTGCAGGCCGGTGACCTGTTCGACGGTGGGGCGAATGGGGTCGATATGGACGGGACCGCCATTTTCGACACCCTGGTGATTGAGCCGGGAGCACAAAACTTCGATAGCGATCTGGTGACGATGACGGGCATTGAGGTTTTGCTCCGCAAGGGCGATGCCCTTGGGAACACCTTTTATGGCGTGGACGAAATCGATGTCCAACAAGGTTTTGGCGGTAACGACAGTCTCTACGGCGCAGCAGGCGATGACCGGCTCTATGGCGGCGGTCGCAACGATAGGCTTTTTGGAGGTTCCGGCGATGACGTGCTTTCGGGTGGCGACGGACTGGATAGCCTTTTTGGCGGTTCCGGCGATGACTTGCTTTCCGGTGGCGACGGTCTGGATAGGCTTTCTGGTGGCACTGGTGCTGACCGCGTCTTTGGGGGCAGTGGGAACGATGTCATTCTGATTGAGCACCCAGATGAGGTACCTCTTACGGAAGCGACCGCAGAGCAAGACTATTTTTCTGGCGGTTCGGGCGTCGATACGCTGATTTGGGACGTAGATTTCGATTCACCTCTAGCCTCTCAGCCGCGATTTATAGCGTCCGGTGTCGAGCATGCCATTTTCTATGGCGCGCCGTTCTCTTATTCGAACGTTCCGCCTTATGACAACATAGTTCAGGGATTATCCAGTGCCTTCAATACGATGTTTGGCAACAGCGGTCAGGATCGACTCTACGGCGCCTCCTTACTGGACAGTCTTTTTGGCGGATCAGGTGATGACCGGCTTTATGGTTCGGATGGGGACGATCGTCTCTATGGGGAAGATGGCGCCGACGTGAGCCTCGTTGGCGGCAACGGCGACGACACCATCTATGGAGGTGAGAGCGCCGACACGCTTTTCGGCGAGGGCGACGCGGACAGTTTGTTCGGAGGCGAGGGGACAGACAAGCTATACGGAGGCGATGGGGTAGACACGCTGTTTGGCGGAGATGGGGATGACATCATGAGAGTCGCCAGCCAAAGCGAGCTGCAGGCGAACGACCTCTTCGACGGGGGCGCCGGCACCGACACCCTGGTGCTGGGGACGGGCGTCAGCCTCCCGACCGGCGTCATCGTCACCAACGTCGAGGTGCTGGCCTACTTGTAGTGGAACACCCGAAGAGATCCGAGAGCAGGCCTCGGCGCGCGAAGCCCGCTCCCATTGGATCTGAGGCCGATCCGACAAAGATGAACATGGAGTGACATGATGGCTGAGATTACAGGAACGGATGGCCCCGACAGTCTAGTGGGCACCAGCGGCGTCGATACGATCTGGGGTCTCTTGAATCGTGATACGCTCTGGGGCCTTAGCGGCGCAGATACGCTCTATGGGGGCAGTGGCGAAGACCGGGGTCTGCAGGGTAACGACGGTAACGATCGGCTCTACGGCGGCAGTGGAAATGACAGTGGCCTATTCGGGGGCTCTGGGGATGACGTGATCTACGGACGCGAGGGGCGCGATTACCGTCTGGAAGGCGCCAGCGGCGCCGACACCCTCTTCGGCGACAGTGGGAACGACTTCATACTGCGCGGAAGCGGTGGCGCCGACACGCTCTACGGGGGCAGTGGGAGCGATAGCCGGTTCTACGGCGGCGATGGCGCCGACACGCTCTACGGCGGTGATGGTGACGACGACGATTTTGTTGGCGGCGATGGCGCCGACACGCTCTACGGCGGTGATGGTGACGACGACGATTTTGTTGGCGGCGATGGCGCCGACACGCTCTACGGCGGTGATGGTGACGACGACGATTTTGTTGGCGGCGATGGCGCCGACACGCTCCATGGTAAGGACGGGGATGATGGGCTAGGGGGCGACAATGGCGCCGACAGGCTCTACGGGGGCAGCGGTGATGATGGGGCCGGGGGTGGCAGCGGTGCAGATACGGTCTTTGGGGGCAGCGGCGATGATGGGCTTGCGGGCTGGAGTGGCGCAGATACGATCTACGGGGGTGACGGCAAGGATGGCGGCATCTTCGGTGGCGGTGGGGATGATCGGGTCTTCGGTGACGGCGATGGAGATACGCGGCTCTATGGCGGTATTGGCAGTGACCGGGTCTACGGCGGCAGTGGCGATGATGCCGACCTCTTTGGCCGGAGTGGCAGTGACTGGGTCTTTGGCGGCAGCGGTCAGGATGGCGGGCTTTCTGGCGGCAGTGGGAGTGACCGGGTCTACGGCGGCAGCGGTCGGGATGGCAGACTTTCTGGCGGCAGTGGTAACGATCGGATCTTTGGTGATGAAGAGGACGACGATAATCTGGTCGGAGGCGCCGGTGACGACCTGATTTTTGGTGGAGACGGCAAAGATAAGTTTCTGCTGGGCGGCAGTGGTGCCGACAGCATCTTCGGCGGCAGCGGAGCCGATGGCATGTACCGTAACCTTGCTCCGTTTTCCGTACCCTACAAACTGGCGATTTGGGGCGGTAGCGGTGAAGACTTCGTTGCGGGCGACAGTGGCGACGATTTTCTTGGCGGTGCGGAGGGTGATGATCGCCTGACCGGCCGAGCGGGCGATGATCGTCTCTACGGCGGCAGCGGATGGGACACCTTGACCGGCGGTGCCGGTGACGACTCCGCGCTCTATGGTGGCTCCGGCTCGGACTTCCTGCGCGGTGGCGGCGGTCGGGACAGCGATCTCTATGGCGGTGCCGGTGCGGACAGGCTCTACGGCGGCAATGGCGGCGACCGGGGCCTCTTCGGCGGCGGCGATGAAGACCAGCTCTTCGGCGGCAATGGCGGCGACCGGCTCTATGGTGATGGCGGCATGGATCTCCTCTCAGGAGGGACGGGGAACGACAAGCTCTACGGTGGCTCTGATGCCGACGGCTTCCTTATGGGCGATGCCGGGAACGACTTCCTGGCCGGCGACAGTGGGAATGACTTCCTCTTCTACGGCGGCTCCGGTCAGGATGGTCTATCGGGCCGGGCCGGCGACGACAGCCTCTTCTACGGCGGTCTCGGTGACGACCGCTTGAGTGGTGCGGGCGGTAAAGACGCCTCCTTCTTCGGCGGCAGCGGGTCCGACACCCTGCGCGGCAATGCCGACAACGATGCCTTCCTCTTCGGCGGCAGTGGGATCGACAGCCTCTACGGCGGTGAGGGGAACGACACCCTGAACGTGGCCAGCCAGGGCGAGCTAGCCGCGGGTGACATCTTCGACGGTGGCTCTGGCACCGACACTCTGATGCTGGGCACGGGCGTCAGCCTGCCGGCCGGCGTCACCGTCACCAACGTGGAGGTCGTGGCCTACATGATCATGATCTGAGACCAAGTCTTCTCGAACGTCTGCTGGTGTTAAGCGAAGAGGAAGCGAAACGACAATGGCTGAGATTACCGGCACGGACGGCCCCGACAGTCTTAAGGGCACGAGCTTCACGGACACGATTTGGGGCCTTTCCGGCGATGACCTACTGGATGGCTATCGTGGGGATGACACGGTTTTCGGGGCAAGTGGTGTTGATACCCTTGAGGGCAATAGAGGCGATGATGTTCTCTACGGCGGTGATGGTGACGACGCCGGTCTCTCTGGCGGCAGCAATGGCAACGACACACTCTTCGGGGGCAGCGGTAACGACTCTCGGCTCAGCGGCGGCTATGGCAATGACACACTCTTCGGGGGTAGCGGTGACGACAGAGATCTCAGCGGTGGTCGAGACGATGATCTGATCTTCGGGGGGGAAGGGGACGACCAAGCCACCGGCGGGTCTGGTAAGGACACGTTCTATGGGGGGAGAGGCGAGGATGGTTTCGCCGGGATGCAGGGCGACGACCTCTTCGTGGTGCGTAACCAGTCTGAGATCCAAACGAATGAGGTGTTTGATGGCGGCGAAGACGTCGACACCCTGCTCTTGGAGAATGCCGCGACCATACCGGCCGACGTGCTGCTTAGGGATATCGAGTCCTTCGTCTTTCGCGGCGCGAGTGCTAACGACCGGCTGCCGGGTACCGAGTACCGTGACAGCATCTACGGACAGAGCGGAGACGACAGTCTCTTCGGGGGTAGCAGCGAGGATGGCCTCTTCGGTGGCAGCGGTGCGGACTTCCTGGCCGGCGACAGTGGATCGGACAGCCTCTATGGCGGTGACGGTGATGACCGCCTGACCGCGCGGGCGGGCGATGATGTCTCCCTCTTGGGCGGCAGTGGTCTGGACACCGTGACCGGCGGCGCCGGTGACGACAGTTTGCTCTATGGCGGCTCTGGTTCGGACCTCCTGCGCGGTGGCGGTGGGCAGGACCATGGGCTCTTCGGCGGTGAGGGTATCGACAGTCTCTATGGCGGCGCTGCCGGTGACCGCGGGCTCTTCGGTGGCGCGGATGACGACCAGCTCTTCGGCGGCAATGGCGGCGACCGTCTCTATGGCGATGCCGGTATGGATCTCCTCTCAGGAGGAACGGGGAACGATAAGCTCTACGGAGGCTCTGATGCCGACGGCTTCCTTATGGGCGATGCCGGGAACGACTTCCTGGCCGGCGACAGTGGGAATGACTTCCTCTTCTACGGCGGCTCCGGTCAGGATGGTCTATCGGGCCGAGCCGGGGATGACAGCCTCTTCTACGGCGGTCTCGGTGACGACCGCTTGAGCGGTGCGGGCGGCAAAGACGCCTCCTTCTTCGGTGGCAGCGGGTCCGACACCCTGCGCGGCAATGCCGACAACGATGCCTTCCTCTTCGGCGGCAGTGGGATCGACAGCCTCTACGGCGGTGAGGGCGACGATACCTTGAACGTGGCCAGCCAGGGCGAGCTAGCCGCGGGTGACATCTTCGATGGTGGCTCTGGCACCGACACTCTGATGCTGGGCACGGGCGTCAGCCTGCCGGCCGGCGTCACCGTCACCAACGTGGAGGTCGTGGCCTACATGATCTGAAGTCAGGCCTTTTCAGAGTGCCTGCTGGACCAGTCTGCTACCACCAGCAGGCAGCCCCCGGTGTTGGAACTTGATGGCCACCAACACCGGGGGCTTCGTTCTCAAGCGGATGACCCCCATCCGCTTGGGCGGGCGTCCTGCCCCACAGGATGCCCAACAGAGCCGCAAGGCCCTCCTTCACCCAAGTCTTGCGGCAGCGCTGTTCTCGATTCCGATAGCGAGAGCAGCACAGAAGGAGCCAGACGGACCACACTGGCTCTGTCAGGCGCCGTCCGGGACTACTCTTCCCCGAGAGCCCTCCCCGGACGGCGCCCTTCCTCCCCCTGGCGCGCAGGCGAAAGCTTACGTGCAGGGCATGTCTTCGTCCAAGGGCGCCCTGTCCTCTGCAGCGGATGCCCGAGCAAGAGAATCCTCAACGCCTTCATGCTCCCTGTTGCCCAACTGACCCCAGAGATCATCCTCAATGCAGCGGAGGAAGCCATAGAGCGCTTCGGCTACAGGAAATCCAATCTCGTCGATGTAGCGCGTATGCTGGGGGTGAGCCACGGATCAATCTATCGTCACTTTCAGACAAAGGAGATCCTCTTCGAGGCTGTGATCCTGCGTTGGCTAGAGACAATCCATGCACCCTTGTGGACCTTGGTCACCGCACAGCGCCCGGCTGATGAACGGCTCTCTATCTGGCTCCAGGAGTTGGCCGCCATCGCCCGACGTGCGGCCAAAGAGAATCCGGAACTCTTCCAGGCCTATCGTGCTGTCGCCGCTGAGAGCACCGCACTGCCTGGGTCGGCGATTGAGCGACACTGGCATGGCCTCCTGGAGCAGTTGACCCAGATCCTGGCGCAGGGTCGCGGTGAGGAGGCCTTCGCCTTCGCCGGCAGCCCAAGGACTGTTGCCAAGTCTATGCTCGATGCGACCAGTTTCTTCTACCGCCCGGAGATGGTGGCCTGTTGGGCTCCGCGCGAGGCAAAGCCTCGTCTCACGGTGCTCGTTGCTTTACTTGTGGCAGCGCTCAGGCCGGTCTCGGCGACCGCAGAATAGTCTGCTGAAACGTAGCATGACGGGACCTTGTTACTGATAGTGGGAAGTCGTCGCCTGGAGTGGCGGCGATGGGACACCTGGTAGCTCTTGGAGAGATCTTGCCGGGGACTTCTGGCGCAGTTCCATAATCTGCCTTCCACGAATTCCGGCTGAAAGCGCAAAGCGAAGCTGTCACACTGACGCTGGAGGTCGCTCGGCCGGACAGTTAAAGACCCAATTTCCCTGCCAAATAGTTCTGTGATCTACACCGGCGGAATACTTGAGGTCTTTCCTATTCCCATAGAGGGTTACTGGCTGAGGTTTCTGGCGTGGCACTTGGCACGATGGCGTTCCGCTTGCTGAAGCGCGAAGGCGATTTTTCGGAGAAAGCCGAACAGCGCCAGGTAGGCGGCCAGATCTGCACTGTCTGGGAAAGCCGGGCCGATTCCTCTCAAACGCTTTGTCTGTCGCAAGGTGGTGGGCTCATGACTGAAACTGGCCGCCCACGAAGCCCAGATAGAACCGCAGTACGCGCGGAGATGGCGAAAAGCCTCCAGGCACAGCCCTGACACCGCTCCTCCACTACACGTGGCGATTCGGCATTCGCGCTTCGTACTGAAAACTCTAAACTGCTGATTCTAAATGTAATATTCCGACGCCAGATTGTTCCTCCATGGGCGTTCAAGCGTTGTCGTGAGAGGTCCTAAGGACGCGCTTTGGGCAACCGCTGGGCAAGAGTTCATTCGGGTTCGGGGAGACACCCCCGGATTCCTGCGGGTTACAGCGGGGTGCTTATGGAAAGCTCTCGCCCGGCTTGGGGCCGGCGATTGGGCTGTAACCCGCAGAATCCGATGGTGCCCAGGGCTGGAATCGAACCAGCGACACGGGGATTTTCAGTCCCCTAAACACCAGGTTTTTAACTCACTGTATCAATCACTTGACTTTTCTCGGGCAAGATCTGGGCAACGCTTTGCACCAGATCGGGCAGCTCATTCGGATCATCATTCATGCTTTGGTCCTTGAAGAGATGGCCGTAGATGTCGAAGGTCATCTTGATGTCCTCGTGTCCCATCAGCTCCTGGATCCGTTTGGGCGATCTCCCAAGGGCAATCTCGAGCGAGGCCTTCACGTGCCGTAGGGTGTTGAGATGGTATCGAGCGACAGACTTGCCGTCCTCTCGGCGCTTGGTAAGACCGGCGTGCTTGCAAAGCGGATACCAGCCTCGGTTCGTGATGTTGGCGAGGCTCTCGACCTTGCCGGCCCAGTTCGGAAAGACGAGACCAGGATTGCCTTTCGGACAGCTCTTCTCCCAAGCCCGGAGCAGGTCCATGACAAAACCCGGCAAAGGAATGTAGCGGTATCCAGCGCCTGACTTAAGAGGACCGATCTCGTTGTCCTCGTCTGCGTCCTGTGTGATCTGCAGGCCGCCGCGCTCCCAGTCGACGTCGTGCCAAGGCAGACCCCGTACTTCGGTCGGACGCAGTCCTGCATAGAGCTGTGTATAGAAGAGCGGGCCGTAGCGAGACCAGGCACGGCGCCGCTGCTCGTTGTTTGAGCCCATAAGCACATCAATGGAGCGGGTCAGCTGTTGAACCTCAGAGAGGTTGGGAATGGTGATCTTGTTGGCATTTCGCTGTCGCTTGGAAATGCGGACGTAGACATTGGCTGCCGGATCGGTGGGTAGAGCACGATCCGAGACGGCCTGCTTCATTGCCGACTTGAAGGATGTCAGGATCTTCTTGGCATAGGGCCTGGAGTAGCGCCCAAGGAGCGTGTCGCGAAAAGCTTCGCAGGCGCGCTGGTCCAAGTCAGATAGCTTCTTACCACCGATCTCCGCGGTGATGATGTCTCTGTGCAATGCGTACTTCCGCGAGGTGCTGCGCTCGATTGGCTCTCGACCGTCGCGGCCGGTCGTGGTGCAGAGTGCGTACCAACGGTCCAGCGCGTCCTGCACTGTCTTGTGCGGGTCGGCTTGTGCGAGTGTGTTCTCACTGGCCCGGATCGACTCAATGAAGGCCTGTGCTTCCTTCCGTCTAAGGAAACTCCTATTGCGTTGTTTGCCGGTCAGCGTGTCTTTCCAAAAGACACGATATGGTTTCGTCCTATCTCGTCGAACTTGAATGGATGCCATGAGGTTATTTTATCACGCAGTCACTATACTTGCAATAAATGGTGAGGTTCATCAATTCTATTGGATAAAGTGGCTTCTTTATCAATCAATGGGTCTGGTTTGGTAGGCTGCGCCAAAGTTCGAGCACAAAGTCGTAGTGGTCACGGCGAACACGCTGGTTCTGCCCCATCAACCAGTTGGTGATCATGTTTTGGGTAAGCCCCTGAGGTATGTCCTCGGCATAGGTCATGAGATGGGTCGGACCGATGCCACTGCGCTCACGCTCATGTCTCAGTACTTCAAGCCTCTCCCGATTGAGGGGAATGCGTTCTCCCTTGACGCCGGCCTGCTCCAGCCCCCGCCAGAGAGCGACCACGTAGTCGTAGTGCTCCTGGGTGATTTCCGTGGCCGGTCCTTCCAGCCAGCCGGCGATCGTCGAGGCGGTGAGACCACGCGGGATGTCTAGCGCTCTCTTCAAAAGCCGAGCGGATCCTACGCCGGTCTGGCGATGCAGCCGTCTCAGCTCCGCGCGCATCTCCGCCGTTAGCGGCTGCCGTTTGGGCGCGTTGCGCCAACGCTCGAGCACATAGGTGAGATAGGCGCTTGGGACCCGCTGGGTGCTGCCAGTGAGCCAAGAGGCAATAGTAGGGCTGGTGAGTCCGTCTGGCCGGTCGTTAGCGCCTCTGAGAAGCGCCTGCGGGCCGAGACCGCTGCTCCGGCGAAGCTGGCGCATTTCTTCGAGCTGTTCGGCGTTGAGATCGACGTAGGAACCCTTAGGGCTGTCGGGTGCCTCAGCCCAGAGGCGACGCACAAGATCAAGCTGCTGTTGCTCGGCACGTTTGGCCTTCCTGGTCAGCCAGTTCTCTACCGTCTCCGGCTTCACCTCATCTGCTGCTATGCCAGCCCTAGAGAGAAGCGCGTGCGGGCCGAGCCCACTGCGTTCCTTCTGAGCTAACAACTCTCGACGGATCTCCTCGGTGATCTCCAAGATCCCGCCATCCGGGAGTTTTCGCCAGGTGTCCAGTACGGTAGTGAGATGATCCCGCCTCACACGCTTACGTGCTCGCTTCTTGTCAAACCAACTGTGTAGGGTCCCCACCGTCAGGCCATCCGGCAGCGGATCGATCAGCCGCAGAAGTTTCGTCGGGCCCACACCGCTGCGCTGCCACTCCGCCCGCAACAGGGTGCGCAAGGTCTCGGTCAAGCGGGCGTAGGGGCTGGCGGGCAGCGCTTGCCAGAGGCTCAGGACGTGGTCGTAGTGTTCGGCAACCACCCGTTTGGGAGCTGATGTCAGTCCAAGCCACTTCCGGAGGTTGGAGATCGGTACGGCGCTTGAGCATTTGGTATCCGTAGCGAGGAGATCTTGCGGACCAACCCCGGTCCTCTCCCGCTCACGCCGCAAGGCAGACTGCATGGAGGGCGTTAGAGGGATCATAGGGCTGTCGGGAAGGCTACGCAGCAGATCGAGCATGGCTTTGTAGGACTGCGCTCGGATGGTGCCGGCGCGCTTTCCGGACCCAAGGCAGGTGCGAACAAAAGAGGCGCTGAGCTCTGTCCCGCGTGCGCTCGCAAGCGCAGCCAAGCGTGATGCGTCGACGCCAGTCCTAGTTTGCTCGGCAAGCAAGGCTTCCTGCATGGTCTCGGTAAAGGGGATGCGCGGGTCGGGATCATCAGGCAGGTCTGCCCAGAGATCCAGGACGTAGCGGTAGTGCTCGAGATTGAGGGATTTAGCCCTGCCGTGCCATTGCATCCATGAGGCGGCAATCGACGGGGTTAGCCCCTCCGGGAGGTACTCTCTGTCGGCAAGCAGGGCTTTGACGGCACACCCGGTTCGCTCTCTCTCATGCTGCAGGCGATCGGCCATGGCCTCGGTCAGGGCAACTCGCCCGTCGATCTGCTCATTATCGGGCGGTTTATCCGGCAGGCTCTGCCAGAGGTCGAGGACGTAGATGTAGAAGTGCGACCTGACTGACTTGACTGGCCGCTTGCCGTGGAGCCAGCGCTGCACCAAACCACTGGTCAGACCATCGGGGACGCCAGAGGCGTCCTTCAGGATGGCGGTGGGCTTCACACCAGTGCGATCCCGCTGGTTGGCAAGCTCTAGATACATCTCCTCAGTAAGTGGGATGCGGTTGTCCGGCTCATCCGGCTGGCGCCTCCAGAGAGCGAGCAGTGCATCGTAGTGTTGGGACACAATGCGCTTGGGCTGGCTGCAGAGCCAGGAATTCGCCTCCTCAAGGGTCAAGGCTGGCGGCAGGTTCTTCTCCACCTCTAGGAGATCCTCTAGCAGCACCCCAGAGCGCTCTCGCTCCACCAGGAGCGCTCTGCGCATGTCCGGTGTCAGCTGTCTCCTGTCTTGCCCATCACACATTCTTCCTCACACATTTACTCAGTATCGCAAATTCTGGATCTTAACAATAATCATAGATTGCAGCCGAATGTCAAATTCAATCACTGTTTTCGTTCTGTATTATCCATAACAATGGATCGCATTTTTCATAATCTATACGATTTCTTAACCCTTTTATCGCAGAATAGGAGGCGAAACCGAACAAGAGCCGGAGACAAACGGCCAAGAACGGGTCCGGATTTGGGCCTTGCGGGGAGGGAACGATGGCCTTTGACGAACAGCAGAGAGAAAGCGACATGCAAGTAGTGAAGACGCTTGAGGACGGCAAGGTACTCGAGACCACCGTTGCCGACAAGGCGGAGCAAGAAGAGCTGGATCCCGGCAAGGCGCAGCGCGACGCGCTCAACAAGAAAGCCCATGACTATGCGGTCAAGGGTGGCTCGGAAGAGACCGCCTACGCCGGCCTTCTCATGAAGCAGGTCAGCGCCGCCGGCAGCGATGCGTCCGGGGGTAAGTCCAAGAAGGACAGGCACTCCCGCAAGGCGATCCTCGACGAAATACTGCGACAGCTGGCCGAGATTAACCGCCAGATCCAATGGTACCAGGATGAGATTGGCCATCTGGAACAGGAGCTAGCCGGCATCGAAAGCGAAGTTGATGAGGCGAGCCAGAGGCTGAATGCGCTCGAGGCCTTGGTTGATCTGCGCGACCGCGGTGAGCTTGATCCCGAGACCAATGAAAACCATGCCGCCCAGCTAGAAGCACTGGGTCTCTCGCTTGAGGCCTATATCGCCAATCCCGGCCTCTTGGACCAAGCCATCCAGGCCGAGAGAGCCCGTATCGGACAGCTGCAAACGCAAGCACAGGATCTGCGCACCAAGATCCGTGACTATGGCGTCAGGATAGATGAACTCGAGGAGGAACGAGAGGAGATCGCCAGATCTCTGGAGGCCTTGGGCGAGGATCCGACCCTGGAGCAGATCAAGCAGGTAACAGCAGGCAAGAGCGAAACCGCGGTCAGCGAGGTCGCGCATGACAGGAAGACATCACAGGAAACAGCGGAGAAGGTCTACGAAGCAATCGGATTGCAGGGTGAGAACCTGGACGATCTCGCCGGTCTCCGATCGGGGGAAAACCTTCCCGATACCGATGGTCCGTTGAGCCTTGCAACGAGCGGACTTCATGCAGCTCCGCCTTTCGCATCCACCGAGACTGGAGACACGCAGCGCACGACCTCCTCTGCAAAGGCGATTGAACAGCCTCCATTCGTGACGGAGAGTCTTTGCGAGGCCTTTACCAAGGCCCAGTGTGGCCTGTCAGAGCAGGAGGCACTGCGCCTCGAACAACAGGCCTCTGCCGATCATCAGTCAGCACCGGGTTATGGACAAGGGTAGAGAAGATCACTCCAAGGCGGCAATCACCCGTGGGCCTTCCGATAACTGCGCCAGGTGCTCGTTGTGCGCACCATCCATGTGCTGGCGCGCGCGGGTGGTCAGCTCAGCAAAGTCCCGCGTCACCGCACTCTCCGCGTTTTCCACGATGATGGTCCGGTGTTTGCGTCCGTTGCTCCATACCGTGACGTTGACGGTGTTCGGATCGTCATCGTTGTCGCTCGCCTGCAAGAAGTAGATGTCCCTCTTTGGCCCCGAGGCCGCATAGGCCTGTGCAGCCTCGTAGACGGCCCGCAACAGCGGATCGCTCCCGCCATAGACGATCACGGAGACACGTCCCGAAGAGGCAGCCCCCGGAGCCAGCTTGACGAAGTCCGCGTCACGACCGCGGATATCAGCGTAGAGTACACGTCCTGCCTCATGCGGCGATGTCGCCGTGACAGCTTCTGCGGTCTGCGTCATTGAGGTCTCTGCAGAAGCAGCACTGCCAAACGCCAAAGGCGATAAGGCGACCAAAGCAGCAAGACTGCCCGCAATCACTCTGTCGCGGGCCGAAGCAAAGGTGGATCTCAGTGTCTCAGCTCTCATAACGGGTTTCCCCTTTCCGGCGGATCTTTCAAGACCGGCTACAATGCGGGGATCACAGTCACTCTTGACTTCCTTGCGTCTGTACTCATCTAACAAAAAGGAAGGTTTTTGTTGCATTTCTTATCGAAAACTACTATTGTTTCCTAGAATTGAGGATGCGGGAGATAATCTTGCGTTCTGACCGAAAGGAATATTTGGAATCACCCTTCGACGGGTCGCCTCAAATAGGTTCCTTTCTGTGGTTCCGGCAGTAAGCGCGGAATTAATTGAAATCATTGAAGAAATCCGAAGTGGGATTGGAGGTGCGCCGTGAGGTCGCGCAGAATTGGATATGCGCGTGTATCTACCGAGGATCAGAGCCTGGATCTGCAGGTCGATGCTCTGCGTGCCGCCAACTGTGACCGGATCTACCAAGATCATGGACTATCAGGGGCGCTACGCGTGCGGCCTGCACTGGATGAGGCGCTTGCTGCTCTGCGGCCGGGTGATGTTCTGGTGGTCTGGAAACTGGATCGCCTGGGGCGTTCGGTGAAGCATCTGGTCGACATTCTCGACGGATTGTCCGCCCAAGAGGTGGAGTTCGAATCCTTGACGGAGGCCTTGGATACGAAGTCTGCCCTCGGTGAGGCCTTGTTTCAGATCGTGGCGGTCTTGGCGCAACTGGAACGCCGCATGATTGCGGAGCGCACGAAATCCGGATTGGCGGCAGCGCGCCGGCGGGGCGTTAGACTGGGTCGCCGGCCTCTCCTCGATGCGAGACAGGCTTCAGCAGTTCGGCGCCAGTTGAAAGATGGAACTGCGAGTGCGGCCATGCTGGCCGAGCGCTACGGCGTGTCCACCATGACGATTTATCGGGCTACGAAATAGGTATCTGTCATAAAGTACGGCCAAGGACTGCATTGTTCGCTCTCACCAGGGCATAGAGCATCGATTTACTGTCAGGTTGAGGCAATATTGACCTATCTTTGGAGAGGCGATAAAATGATTGCTATTTGGAACAAGTTTTTGACGCTGTGCTATGATGAAGGATGACATTGAGAAGTACGACAAAGCGGTTGAAAAGACGATTGATCACTACTTCAAAGAGCCGATGTGTCAGGCGATCGACGACGGCGTGACCCCACCCATCTTGGTTGAGGCGCTACTCCGTACGGCCTACACTGCTCTGGATTTGGCAGCGCGGGAGAACAGGCACAACCTGCCTTGGGCCTTCAGAAAGCTTGCCGACAGCACGGCTTCAATGTTCGAGGAGCTCTCAGAGTAAGTGTTGGTATAGGGATGCGGGCACACGCATTCCCGAAAAGCAGAACCGTTCCTGAGTTGAAGATCACTCTAAACCTTCAAAGAAGTAGCTAACGTTCACACCGAGCTGCCGGGAGATCTCCCAGAGAGCTGAGGCACTGATGCGGTTCTGACCGGTCTCGTACTTCTGTATCTGCTGAAAGCTACGGCCGGTGGCTCTGCCCAAGGCGTCCTGTGAGATCGACAGCGATTTCCGGCGTGCTTTCAGACGATTGCCGACGAGAACATCGACGGGATGGGGTTTGCTGTTCATGGTGCTCCTTTGCTGTTGCTCGGTTCTCTCGGGGGGAAGGCCGTCTATGGCCGGGCGTCGACAGTCTCCCCACCGAGGCGGAGAGGCGCGGCTTTTGGGCCGAGACCTTGGACAGCACCACGCCACCCGGCTTGAACGCCGGAATGGACCAAAACTGGCCGCAGCGATCGAAACAGCCGCTCGGTGGTGCGTCATAAGGAGTGTCGACCTCCCCCACGGGTACACCCGCGATCTTTGTCTTTTACGCCAATATTGGAAAATAGGCAAATGATACAGATCAATAATACTAAATCTGTTCAAATTGGATAATCAATAATACTCTGCCATCTGGTCGCGCAAGTGTACCTGACGGCCCGGACCGCCTCAATGCTCAGAGATCCTTTCCTTTCCGGTTTCCGCTCATATCGCGGAGCCTCCGGAAAGGAAGAGGATCTTGTGACCCGGCCCGTGCCGCCAGGTCGGCCTTTCCCGTTCGAAGTCATTGACCAACGAAGGAGAAAGACGATGAAACTTCAACATATCGACCTGAGTAACCTGAAACTGTCCGAAGTCAACGTGCGCCGTCATGGATCGAAGGATCTGGAGACCCTGATCGCCAGCATCAGCAGTCTGGGTGTAATCCAGCCCTTGCTGGTCCGGCCCAATTGCGACGGCTTTGAGGTTGTCGCCGGACAGCGCCGTCTGCTGGCCTGCCAGGCCCTGGCCCAGGAGCAAGGTGGGTTCGATCCACTGCCCTGTGCGGTGCTGGAGGAGGGCGATGATGCCAAGGCCATCGAGGCCTCTCTTGCAGAGAACGTCATGCGTCTGCCGATGGACGAACTGGATCAGTATGCGGCCTTCTCGGCGATGCTGAAGCAGGGACGCAGAGTCGAGGAGATCGCCGAGGACTTCGGCGTCTCCGAGCAGCTGGTGCACCGCCGCCTGGCGATCGCCAATCTCCACCCGCCGATCCTGAACGCCAACCGCCGGGACGAGATCGATGTACCGAGCTTGCGCATCCTGACGATGGCGACCAAAAGCCAGCAGAAGGCCTGGTTCAAGCGCTTCAAGGACCCGAAGGACCGGGCCCCGACCGGACGCTCACTCAAACACTGGCTGTTCGGCGGCGCCTCGATCGAGGTCAGTGCTGCATTGTTTCCGGAAGAAGACTATCCGGGCAACATCGTCTCCGACCTCTTTGGCGAGGAGCGCTACTTCGACGATCCGGTCAAGTTCTGGACCTGCCAGAACAAGGCCATCGTGGAAGCCCAGGCGCGCTATCTCGAAGAGGGCTGGAGCGAGGTCGTTGTTATGGACATCGGAGAGCACTTCCGCGGCTATGAGATGGTTGCGCGTTCCAAGACGAAGGGCGGTCGCGTCTACATCGCTTGCGCCAGCAATGGCGAGATCGCTTTCCATGAGGGCTACATCACCGAGAAAGAGGCCAAGACTCTGGAGCGCGCCGAAAGCAAGGGTGAAGCTCCCGCGGCGAAGCCGGAGCTTACCAAGGCCGGGCAGCGTTACTGCAGCCTGCATCGGCACAACGCGGTACGCATGGAGCTGCTGGAGGCGCCGCAGGTGGCACTCAGGCTGATTGCCGCGCATGCGATTGCGCGTGGCCCGCTCTGGGAGGTTCGCTCCGAGAACCAGGATTGCTTCCGCAACGAGGCGATCCGCCAGAGCATCGAGGCCAGCGCGGCACAGCAGGCCTTTGACAAGGAGCGGCAAACAATACGTGATTTGCTGAAATTTGAGGAGAGCGACGGCTTTCTCATGCGTCCTAGTTGGGAACCGAAGGACATTGACCAGCTCTTCGCTCACCTGCTGCAGCTGGATGACAAGAAGGTTCTCCGCATCCTGACCTTCGTCATGGCGGAAAGCCTGCAGGCTGGTGGCACTTTGGTCGAGGCCTTGGGCCACATCCTGAAGGTCGAGATGGTGGACTGGTGGCAGCCGGACGAAGCCTTCTTCGAGCTGCTGCGCGATAAGCCGGCGATCAACGCCATGCTGGCCGAAGTCGGCGGCAAGGCGGTCGCAGAAGGCAATTTCACGGCGATCGCCAAGGTGCAAAAGCAGGTCCTCCAGGATTGCCTGGAGGGCCGCGGTTCACGCAAGAAGCCTAAGACCTGGCTGCCTCGCTACATGGACTTCCCGATGCGGGGTTACACGGACCGCGGCGGTCTTGGCGCCGTCGAGCGCTGGAAAGCGATCCGCAAGCTTTTTACCTCTAAGTCCTAACGGGAGGGCACCGGGTGGCCGTCCTGTCTACCCGGTGCCTCTTTCCTCACTCCATCTCTCCAGAATTCAATCCTCCCAGATCCAATTGCCTGCTGGATCACGACAGGCCTTGCGGAGCTGCGGCTGACCTGCCTTGCAGACCTGGGCTCGTCGGCATAAGCGTCCTGCGATCTCCCGCTCATCTCCCACCCAGTGAGACCGGCAAGATGCGGAACCCTGGCTTCCCGGCATCTTGATCGAGTTCCAGCCCTTGATAACCGCTTCTCTGCGTTGGCTCCGGGGTGGATGGGTGTCGGAGCCTCTTTCGCTGACAATCGGTGTCCAGGCGAGGGCTTGATCCAGGGTTCCGCCCAAGCGGGCGACGGCGGCGCCCGCGAAGTGATCCGCCTCTAATTCCTGACCGTGGCGCGAGATCTCGTC
Source organism: Rhodospirillales bacterium (assembly GCA_963669335.1). Classification (GTDB taxonomy): domain Bacteria; phylum Pseudomonadota; class Alphaproteobacteria; order Kiloniellales; family JACOMY01; genus JACOMY01. The sequence goes on along the minus strand of OY770023.1, from coordinate 6,234,668 downwards.
GAGATAGATGTGATTGGCCAGATGGTGACCAATCTCGTGAGCGAGCACACCGAGCGCGAGCCAGTCGGTGCGACCCTCACCGAAAAAGAACACCGTCGCATCATAGACGATCCGCCGCCGGCCGTCGCGGATCGTTGCGTAGGCAAGCCCGGGTAGGGGACTGTCGGAGGCCTTGACCTGGAAGTTGGGCTGAAGGCCAACGCCGGCAGTGATCAACTGCATGACCTGCAAAGCCTCGCCATCGGCATCGCGCAGGCTGTCGGTTGCAGCGCTGGCGCTGCCAAAAGCACAGAGGAGATCCCCTGGCGCTTTGGCGGCGGCTCGGGATCCGTGAAGACCGCAGCAACCGGCTGCCAACAGTGATTGGAAGGCAGCGCGACGCGAAACAAGGGTCATCGGGTACTTCCTCTCAAAGTGTTTGGTTCACAGACAAGCAATCCATCCGGCATGACCACACAGCCCTCTTGGGTCGGGGTGGTTGGGACATCAATGAAGTCAGGCAGGATCCACTCTGGGAGCAATCCCAGCCAGTCAACCGAGCCGAGGACATGGAGCCCCATCAGCAGGGCCACCAAGCCCGCGATGGCGTAGGCCAGGAGCTTTGGCAGGTTTGCCTCGAAGAGCTGCAGCATCTCAGGTCTTCTTTCCTCGCAACGGCGCCGTCGGACGCGGCGGCGTCAGCGGATGCGGCGGACCCGGCGGGGCCGGTGGTCCCAAGGGACGCGCACCGTCCAGCCAGGCATCAGCCTCACGGGCGTAGGCAAGCTGGCTCACTGAGAGGTCCTCGAAGCGCTCCTCTGGACGCTTGCCCTCCTCGCGGATGGAGAAGACCAGCATCAGGTAGAGGATGATCAGGGTCGGGATCAGATCGATGGCGATGCCGCCGGCCCACATGGGCAGGAACTCGTCGGCATAGCGCCAGACCGCGTCGACTGGGCCGATCCACTCAAGGGCCGGGGCAGCCTGCGTGGGGTCCCCAGGACCGCCTACAGCCACCGCCAGGACGCTGAGGCTGGCCGCGGTCTTCTCGGCCAGTTCCTTGATCATCTCCAGCCCTTGGCGTTGACGTTTCGCCACAGCGGCATTGCGGCTGGAGACTGGTTGCAGGGTGATACCGACGGCGAGAGTGGCAAGCACGCGCTGGGTGGCGGCAGCTGGTGCCTTGCTCTGCATCTCCTGCAAGATGGCCCGAAAGGCATCGGCCTCGCGCGAGAGGGCGCGCATGCGCTCCATCGGCTGCCCTTCACCCGAGACGATCCTGCGCATGGCCTGGATCTGGGTTCTGCCTTGAGCCGCCAAGGCCTCAGCAGCCGTGATGTAGTTCGTGACAGTCTGCGCCAAGCCCTTGAGCAGAGTGGCGATGGTATCCAAGGTAGAGGCGACCGTACCCGGTCCTGGTGAGCCGGTGATGAAGCCCCCATGAAGCTCTTTCTCGGCCAAGGTCGCGAACTTGTTGGCCGCGGATGTGAGATCGGGCAGGACCTGCTCCTGTGCGCGGGCATCACCGTAAGACTGGTCCAATTCGGACTGCATGGTGCCAATCGCGCGATACATGTGGGTCTCAAGCGCGGCTGGCCCCGCCAGTCCGGCAACATTGAGCCAAGAGCTCATCGAGACGATAAAGATGCAGCCGGCCGTGGTGATCGCCATGCCCCACCGACGGAAGCGGCCCGCCGGTAGGCTGGGTACGACCTTGAGCGCCAGGGTCCAGAAGGTGAAGATCGCTACGCCGATGCCGAGCGCATAGATCAGGGCATTGGTGCTGCTGACCCAGGCGACGCCGCCGGCCGAACCAACCAAGTCGGCCCCGAAGAAGCTGAAGTAGGTCGTGACCGCCGCCAAGGTGACCAGCATAGTCATGACCTTGCCGGCATGCTTGCCGAGGTAGCTCGCCAGGTAAGAGTTCATCCCATCCTCCGACCTAACGGCTGCGACCGCGACTGGCAGCGATCTGCTGCGTGGGCTGAAGCGGTTGAGCATCCGCTAAAGCATTGGGTCCTTCCGGCATCGTCGGGCTTGACGTCTTGAAGGCTTTGGCCAGATCGCTCTCGGGACCGCTGGTGCTGCTAGATTCCGTGAACTCGTCCTTGACGGTCTGGCCGTTCACACGGATCTGCGTGTGTCGCATCCGATAGTGCTCGCGGATCTGGCCGCCTTGCTCCGTCCAGGCAGCGTGACGCGCCTCATACTCTGACTTAAGATCACGGGTCTGACGGGCTCCTAGGTCGAAACCAGGGAGCATCTGAGCCTTGCCCGAGAGGCGTTCCTGTTCACGCACCCAGGCCATCTCGTGGCGATCCAGCGCCAAGGTTTCCTCCGCCTTGTTGGCCAGCTCGGCCCGCGCGGTGGCACCGACTGACTGCTCCAGCTGTGGGGCGGCAGGGGCATGGGCAGCCTCCCGGAAGTCGCCACTAGGATCGAGTTCACTGTGAAGACTCAATATCTCGTCGTCGCTCATGCTGAGCACTCCTTAGGGGTTAGAAGTCGGGGAGATCGCTGCCGGGCTGGCTCGGCCATTCCTCCTGCGGGCGCATTGCTACTCCGCCGCTCTGGCCGGACTCCGCGCTCATGATCTCGTCGCAGGCGCGTAAGCGGGCTTGGATGACCTGGGCTCGCTTGCGGCCGTAGACAGTGATCACGTCATTGCGCTGGCCCAGGTAGGTGAGGGAGACGTGGAAGGACTCGGCGTAGTAGCGGCGCTGCGGCAGCATCCACCAGGCGCGCAGCAAGCGGCGCTCCCAGAACTGCAGGGATTCTTTCTCGCGCTGGGTTCTATCGTGGGGGATGAGGGCGAAGTCATGCGGCGCATGCCTGTCGAAACGACGGCTACGCCAGAGCCCACGGATCTCGATCACCTCTGGAGTGACCATTACACTGACCCGCTTGGAGAAGAGCCAGCCCAACGGCATGCGCGCAGGGATCAGAATGAGGAAAGGGCCCAGAAGCCCGAAGAGCCACTGCCATCCAGTTGGAAAGATCGGCGAGACCAGGCTTTGCCAAAGCAGGTTGGCCAGGCCTTCCAGGCAGAGATAGATTGCTAAGAAGAGAGTGGCGCGGTCGATCACCTTTGCTCGGCGGGGCGTAAGCGCGCGGAGGCGTACTGTTAAGACTGCAATGCCGTCCGGGTCCCTGCCGCGCCTGGTGCGTGGTCCGCCATCAAGGGGGGATAGGATACCTTGCGCCATAGAGCCTCCGCGAGATACGTGCCCGCTGGGGACAGCGTCATGCGGAGAGAACGCTCATTTGGCTCAACTGGCGTCTCGTCGAATTCTCGTGCTCTCGTAAGCGTCAGATTCTATCAAGATAATCCCAGATCGTCGCGGAGATCTGATATGCCGCCCGTCATGCCCTTGAGGACTTCGAGGGCATGTTCCTCCAGCATCGGCTCGATCAGTGGAGCGATCACGGCGTGGCGTTCCATGGCACTGGGATGGTGATCTGAAAGACTTGCGCTACCAGTACGGATGCACCAGGCCTCATAGAGATCAAGGATCCTAGAAAGCACCATCGGAGTGCAGGCAATCTTGGGGTCGATATGGACTCGTGTGTCGCGGTCACGGCGCCCAAACGCAATCGCCTTTAAGAAGTACTCGGTGGCAAGCTTGTCCGCCTCCAGCTCCTGAGATTTCTCCGGCTGCTGTTCGAGATGGCCGAGTTCGATGTGCGCCAGCTCATGGCAGAGCACGAACACGGTCATGGCACGGCCGATGCCTTCGCCCAGGTTGACGCAGTCTGGATAGTCGACATAGAAGGGCGCCAGCTGCATCCGGACCTTGTCGTAGCGCTCGCTGTGCCCGAAGAGCTCGAAGAGACTCGTTGCAGTCTCGGCGATCCGGGCACGCTCGCGTCTGTCGGGCGCGCTGAAGCCAAGAACCGTGTTCAAGAGCGCCAAGCCAGAGACCCAGAACTCGAAGACCATGTCGAGCACCACCACTGGAAGGCCGGACTCGTCCGCTGCCGCATAAGCCCTAGCCAAGTGATAGCGTCCCGAGTGAAAACGGTCTGGGTCGTGCTCGAGTTCAAGAACGCGAAGGAGGTCGGCGAACAAGCTCTCGTAGAGGGTCTCGGCCTCTTCAATCACCTGGTCCGGATCGAAGTCCAGGCCTTGGCTCTCGACGACCCGCTTGGCGAATTCTAGAGAGGCGCGGGTGGGCCTGTAGCGCTTGAGTGGTTTGAACTTCTTGTTGGCCATGCTGCGGCAAGTCCTGTGATTTGGAAGGGGGCTTGTTCAAATCAGATTCTCGGTATCGTCCCTCTCGAGAGTTGCGGGATCGCCGCCCAGTTGGCGGATCGTCTCGTCGAGCAATTGCGAGGACAGCGCTGCAAATTGCCTGGCCAGATCTGGCGCCAGTCCGCTCGTTGCGATCCGGCGTGCGTAGACGCCGGGTGTGTGGCTTGGGCGCAGGCCTTGGCGATCCACGACTGTGAGGTCGCATCGGCCAGACGCGATCAGCGCGTCGATCCAACCCCGTCTGCCATGATCGGCCAGCTGAAAGATCAGTGGATCGGTCTCGCCGGCTGGCAGCAGATTGGGGTTTGCGCCCTGGTTCAGGGCATCCTCGAATGCCGCAAGCTCTCCCCACTCCAAGGCCAGAGACAAGCGTGCGTCGAGGGATGAAGCCTGAGCTGCGGCTATCTCAAAGGCTGCTTTTCCGAGCGCCTCTCCGCTCGTTCTAGCCGCTGGAGCGAAGTCTCGGTCCTCCTCGCTCGGCTTGGACACCGGCGGCTGAATCTCCAGCTCCTTGCGGACGAGGGGGCGGTGATACTCCAGATCTCGGGCGAGTGCTTTGATAACTTCGTAGGCGGGCAAACTGCCGTCGATCTTTTTGGGAAAGCTCTCCTCGCCACTCCAGCCGCAGTTACGTCGTCCGCTCATCTGCATAACGGCACCTGCCTCGCCATAGATCAGCGTCTCGGCTGAGAAAATCGAGGGATAGCCACCGCGTCCGGAGGTGTGCAGGAAAGCCAGGATGTCGGGGCTTGCGAGCGCCGTGCCTGCCGTTATCAAGGTGCCGCGTTCGGCCAGTACCTTGCGGGCGATGTCCCGTTCGACAACCGCCACCATGTTTGGATCGAAACCGCCAGTCCGCGCTCTTAGGTCGGATGGGTCCGGCATGCTATAGAGGACCTGAGCCTCTATCACCGAGAGTGCCTTGGCTTCTGGGACAAAGCTCACCAGAAGGTCGAGCGTGAGAAGCTGGTCGTTCGCAGCACGCAGACAGCGATAGCGACCAGCAAGCTCCCTCAGGAAGTCGCGCTGGCCTTCAGCATCCTTCATCCCGAAGAGGCTCTCGAGTGCTCCCAAGGGCTGGAACACCGGTGCCTCTGCTAAGAGCTCGAGTTGCCGTTCGCTGAGCGCACCCATGATGATGAGAAACTGAGCGACCGCCACCAAGGTCTCGTCGGAGGGCTGTTGGGGATAGTCCGGAGTCAGGAGCCGGCCGATGGTCGTTGCGCTGACCGAGCCCTTAATCTCCTCGCTGCCCGTGATGTATTCGGCAACACGCTTTTTGCGCCAAGGCTTGCGGCCATAGCGTTGGGTGGCGATTAGAAGTGCCAGGCGTTCGGTGACCAGCTCCGCGAAGACGTGGGTATTGGTGATTTCGATCAAGCGCCGCCCGCTCCATCCTGCCAGTTTGAAGGAGACGTTAGCGTCCAGATGAGGCAAATCTCAAGGCGGAGTTATCCACTATTGGCTGCAATGCGTTCCATGTAGGGTGCCAGCGGTCCTTCCTTGTCGTAGTAGGCGACGCGCTGGATCACCATTGGGTTGACCCCGGCCCAGAGCAGCAGCTGGCGGCGCTTCTTGTCATTGCGCGCGAAGAGTAGCGCCACTTCGCTGGGGGTTAACAAGTCGTAGAGCTCGAAGGTCTCGCTGCGTCCGGTCAGGCCCTTCTCGCGTTGCTCCGGGCCGGCCTCTCCCGGACGACTGGTCTGCACGATGGTCTTGTCCAGGCGCTTGGAGAGGTACTCGGTGGTTGCGAGGTCTACATTTCCAAAGGCCTGCAGGATGCCGGAGTTGGCGGCGAAGCTTTCCCAGCGATCCTTGTAGAGCGCCTTACCTTGTCCCCAGTCCTGGATGATGACCCAAAGGGTCACATAGAAGGAGGCGATCTGGCCGGCTGCGTCCTGCAGTTGGTTCATGAAGCCCAGGACCGGGAACTCGTCCAGACAGACCAACACGTTGGAGTCCGGCTCTCGCGTCTCACGTTCCATGGCGTCGAAGAGATGGTTCAAGAGTATGCGGAACCAGCGATTGCAGAGACCTATGCGGGTCGCTGGCAAGCAGAGATAGATGGTGACGCCCATGGGGTCGGCCTTAAGGTCGGCCAAGTCGATATCGTGCCCGGTCAAGACGGATTTCATGGCGGCGTAGTCTAAGAACTGTGTGTGGCGGTGCACAGTCGAGAGCACGCTCCCCAGCTCCTCGGCGGACTTGGCGTAGAAGCCACGAAAGGCGCCCTCGATCGCGCCGGCAAGGTCCCGGTGGTTTAGTGCTGTGAGGCGCCGCACCGTGCTCATCGCCAGTTGCAGCAGAATGATCTCACCCTCATCACCGCGATCGAGCGCCTGATTGATCAGATTGCGAACGGTGCCGAGGTGGCGGTCCTCATCCTTGATGATCACGCTCACCGCCACGAAGAGGATCAGGCCAATCAGGAAGCCTTTCGCGGCCTCGTTCCAATGCGGGTCTTTCTCCTCGCCGGTCGAGATCACCAGGCCGTCGGCAATCTGATAGGCATCCTCGACAATGAAGCGGTTGTCGAGGGTGAGGCGGGCCAAGGGATTGAAACGCGCACGGCTCTCCGCAGCCGCGCCTGTCGTAATCTCGAAGGGATCGAGTACATAAACTCGCTGTCCAAGCCCGTTACGTGCGGCCGCAGTCTTGTTTGCCAGCTCCCCCTTGGGGTCGATGGCGAAGACCGAGCCGTCATAGAAGTAAAGGTTGGAGATGACCGTCACCGATTTGCCCGCTCGGCTGCCGGCCACGGTCAGGACATGCCGGTTGTCGCGAATGCCGATCAGCTTGTCACCGAAGGCGCCCAGTAGGAGCTTGCCGGCAGGCTTGTCTGGATCGTAGGTGAGCGCCTTGCTGGCTGCGATCTTGTCCGGTTCCAGCCAGCGGGCTTGCGGCGGGGTCTGTTGGCGTAAGAACTCCCAGGACTTGCCACGTGGCACGCCCTCCATCAGCGCAACTCTTCCGTCCGATCCACCAGTCTGTGTCTTGGTGCCAACCACTGGGTTTCTCCCTCCAAAGCTGTACAGTCAGGCTACAGGTCGCGTGACTTGGCTGTCTCGTTCTTCGTTGCGTTAGAGCCAAATGCTCTTTGGCTGTGCTCCATCGGGTCTGCCGGGCGCCGCAGGGCTTTCCTCAATGGTGATCCTGGAGCCGGACGTCGGCGCGGGGTCAAAAGGAATTTTCCTAGGGGCCGAGCCCCCTTAGTCGCGAGACAAAATTCCTTTCCTGGCCGCCTTGCTTTCTCTCTTGCGATCGAAAGGCGGCCATGACCCAGCGCCGCCGCAGGCTCCGGGCGGGATCCCATGGAAAGCCGCAGTGGGCGGCTCCAACAAACCTAAACGAGGAGCAAGACAATGAACCTTGGAAACTTCACAAAAGACGAAAACGGAACCTTCACCGGCACCGCAACCACCCTGCTGAACAGCTTCGAGCTGGAGTATCGACCGATCGAGAAGGTCGGCGACGGCCCGGACTTCAGGGTCTATCGGAAGGGAACCGACATCGAGGTGGGCTTCGCCCGCGCGGCCTTCGGAGAGAAGTCCGGCAAGGCCTACCTCAACACCCTGATCGATACGCCCGAGCTGGCGAAGGGTGTCTGGATGGCGCTCGTCCGCGAAGACGACGAGACCTACGTCCTGAAGTGGAGCCGCCCGAAGCCCAAAGCCAATGGCAGCGGCCAGAATGGCGAGGCCAACGGCAAGACCGCGGCGGACTTCTAAGATCCGGCAGAACGTAGACCAGAGAGCCTCGGCATCCCACCGGGGCTCTCAGCCTGTTAGGAGGTCTCTGCCACCATGTCGGTGCGGTCGTGGCCGCAGACCAGATGGGCCTCGTGCCTGGCCCAGGCGTTGAGGCCGCAGGTGGGGCAGCTGTACTTGACCTTGACACCGGACTTGGACGGCTTGGGCTTGGGAGAGGATCCGCCATCACCCTCGGTACCGCCCGGCGGGAGGATCGTCTCCGGCTCCTCGGCCTTGTCCTGCCAGGTGAGGACGAAGCCCTGATCCATCATCGAAGCGGCCGTCTGCTGGAAGAGACCGTCTGCAATGACATAGTGAGACATGGAATCGCCGGTCTCGCGGCCGCCGGGCTTGCCCGTGTCGGAGGGCTGTAGGCCCAGGATCTTCATTTTATCGGCCCATTGGCGATTGTGATAGCGGCCGCGCCCAGGCTTGCCGTGATGGACCTGCCAAAGGTGCACCATCTCATGCAGCAGGGTGGAGAGAACTTCCACGTCCCCACGCGCCTGGAAGTGCTGTGGATTGAGCGCGATCTCGTCGCAGGCCGTTCCATCGTCGCGAACGAAGCGGTCGTGGTGGAAGTAGCCAAAGGTACGACCACGCCGCTGTAGCGTGATCAGACAGTTCGGCAGACTGCGGTCGAAGAGCGTCCAGTTGAAAAAGTCGAAGGCCCATTGCAGCGACTCATGGGTCTCCGGCGTCGGTTTGATCTCGACGTTGGGAGCCTCTGTGTCGGCGTCTGTAATGTCCATTCCAATGGGGCCTTCTCGAAACCGCCGAGGCTGAATGCCGAGGCGTTCGGGAGCCTTCAGAGTAGGGGCCACCAGTCAGAAGCGATCTCGCGGAAATCTCGTGATACGAAGAAATGGCGTGGACACTACATGTGTTTGCTGCGGTGCAAGGGCGGGAAACTGGCATCGAGTTCTTGTATCGTGCTATTATGGAAAGGAGAGAAAGCAGCCGAATACAAGGTGTGCGCGGGTAATACCGCGCTCACCTTGAGGGGGGACATCCTGTCCCCCGCTAACCCCCCTTGGCAGCCCTAACCTCGCAACAGGCACCTGCCTGCCGCTCGCTAAGGGCTTGGGTCAGCCTCTAGCCGGCATCGAGCCGGATCAAGGCTGAGGAGAACGTGTCGCCGTTCAATCACGACCAATTGGAGATGCCGCTCTCCAGTTGGATCAACCATCGGCCAAGGAGGCGTTCCTTGGATGACGGCAGGAGAATTTTGCTCCCCTGCACCCTCGACCAAAGAGCGTTCCAGCCCTTTGGAAACCTGACCAACCTTCAGCAGGTTGGATGCGCGCCAAGGGGCTTGTCCCTTGGATGACGCCAAAACGGCGGTCCTGCGAGATAAACGCGAGACGCCTTGAACCGATCCCCCGCCATGAATGAGAGGAGTATGGACCAGGAGAAGCCCAAGAGACGTGCACCCATTCCCTGGCGGCCGCCGGCCGACCGCTGGGATGACTTCGACGCGCGCGTCGCCCGGTCCGGCCTCTCCCGCAATGCCTTCATCACCGATTGCGTCTTTGGGCGTAACCGCTATCGCCCAGGCGAGATCAAGCAGCTGCTGCATATCCTTGGGCTCGAGCAGAGCCAGGTCGACCTCCTGAAGCGGTTCCAAACAGAGCCGGCCGGGGACCCTGAGATCAAAGCGCTCCTGGCCGCGCTGCGCGAAGGGCAGATCGAGATCCGCTCAGCCCTCTTCCTCCTCATGGGGCGGCGACCATGATCCCCTTTGCCTCGCAGCGCGGCGAAGGTCAGGACCTCGCCATCCATCTGATGAATGCCGAAGACAATGAGTACGTCGAACTAGCGGATGTCCGCGGTGCCATCGCTGACGATCTGCCGGGCGCCTTCGCTGAATGGGAGGCGCAGGCCAGTGCCACCAAATGTCAGAACTTCCTCTATAGCCTTTCGATCAATCCCGATCAGACCCAAGGACCGCTGCCGCGCAACCTCTACGACGACTACATCGCGCGCGTTGAGGCGGCCCTGGGCCTGGGAGGTCAGGCTCGTGCGGTCGTCTATCACATCAAGGAGGATCGCGACGGGCAGGGGCGCGAGCACTGCCATGTCGTCTGGTCACGTATCGACATTCAGGAATGCAAGGCCATTCACTTGGCCTATGACCACGACAAGCTGATGACCGTCACTCGGCAGTTCGCTCGGGACCACGGCATCGTGCTGGCGCCCGGCTATCACAAGCTGGAGGAGCGCAAGCGCCAGACCTATCGCCAGCTCTCGCTCTACGACCGCGTCCAGGAAGGCCGAACCGGGCTTTCGCGAGAGGAACGGACCGAGGTCATCACCGAGTTCTGGAAGCATCGGGACGATCCGGCGTCCTTTGTCGCGGCGCTGGACTATCACGGTTACGTCCTGGCCAGCGGCAATCGACCGTTTGTGCTCGTTGACCTCTATGGCGAGACCAACTCGCTGCCAAAGCTGATCGACGACAAGGCTGCCAACACCAAGGCCGTCCGGGACTTCCTTGGGGCCGACTACGAAGAGGAGAAGCTGCCGACCGTCGAGGAGGCGCAGGCACTGGCCAAGCAGCGGCGTGGGCAGCTCAAAGCGTACAAGCGGAGCCAGGAACAGGCTGATCGGCTGGAGCAGCTCAGGAACTCGCAGCGGCGTGAGCGCGAGCGGCTGGAGGCCGAAGGCCAAGAACTCAAGAACCGGCAGCAACGAGATCGGTCGAAGACCGATCGCGCCCAGTTGGGTAGTCGCGCGGCCATGAAGGCCGACCACGCGCGACGGGAGCAGGATGTCCGGCAGCAGCGTAAGGCAAAGCAGCCGAGGGGCCTCGCCGCGCTGCTATCAAAGGTGAGTGGCGTCGAGCTCATCCGCCGTCAGGTTCATCGGCATCAAGATTTAAAGCGGCACGCGGCCCATCAACAGGAGCGGCAGGACCTGCGCGAGACGCAACGAGCCGAGCGCCTTGAGCTACAGCAGCGCCACCAGATGCAGAGGCTGGATCAAGAACGCAAGCTCACAGCTCTCAAGCAGTCCCATGCCAGGCAGGAGAAATCGCTGAAGGCCTCGTTCCTGCGGCAGCATCGCATGCGCATGCGCCGTGGACAGAATCATATGCCGGCGATGAACCTGCGTTTCGACCCACCCGGCAGACCGGCTATGCCCTATAAGGCCAAGAACCGCTACATCTCTCCCCTGGCTGTTGAAGACCGAAAGGACAAGGTCGCTCAGGCCGACCGCGAGGTGGCCGCGCGTAAACGCGCCAAGGTTCGCGATGACCATGCTCCGGGGAACACCCGCCTACGAGATGCCTTCCGTGATGCGGCTACCAAAACCGGGACAAGCAAGAGTGCAGGGTCCAAAGGGGCTCTGCGCACCAAAGCGGGATCGAAGAAACCTGAAAACCGTAAAGACAGGCACAAGCGGTGAAGACATCCTCCGGAGTTGATGCCGAATCTCGCCCAAGGCGCTCGTCCAGGCCAAGTGTCACTTTTTTTGTAGGCTCGCTCTATCAGTCGCCGCATCCCGTTCCACACCCGGTGCAATAGCCCTGAGGAGGTCCAATTGAGCAAAGACGAAGATTCAATCTTCCCGCCTGCATGGGAGTGGGACAAATACGAGCTGGCTTTTCGTGAGATGATGAACCGAATGGCGCAAGCATGGGAAGAACCCACACCCTACGGTCGGCTTCTCGACATTGGCCATCGCGTCGTACCGTCGGACTATGAGACGCTCAAGTTTGAAGCGTGGAAACATCAACAAGAACAGGAGGGGCGCCTACCACCACATGAACTTGTGGCCCAAGCTGGTGGACCTTTGCTGCAAATCTATGATGATATCTTCGACAGCCACCTGACTGCGGCAAGAGTAAGCAACCGAGCAAGGCGCGTCTTTCACGCCGATGAGGACCATGGCAAGCGCTACAACCCGCCAACTGGTAAGTTGGCACCCGCCAACGGCAACTGTGACCCCAGTCATGAACGCCCAAGGGGTCGCCCGCGTCGGTAGACACTCCTAATCACTTGCAGGAACTGTCTTTGCTAAAAAATGCCGTTAGAAAGGCAAGTGGCTCAGATTGGTTGAATGGGCGGAGAGTTCCTGCGTGATCTGGCCCTCCTCACCCCACCTACCAGCCTTATTTATCGAGATGAGGGTGCCGTGGCCGGCAGATTCTTCCATGATATGCAATACATTGCGCGCGCCCTTTCGCCCTCTCCAACTGCACGCTAAGGTTTGCGGAGAGGGAAACAACCCAGTCGGGGGGCAATGAGGTGGTCGGGGACGCAGAGTCGTGAGGAGCTATGCCCGATTTTGGGTGATGGGCAGTCAGGCGGCGGCGTGTTGATTATCGTCGGTCACCTCGATGCCATCTTTGAATTTGACGCCCTGGATGATCTTTGGCAACTGGTTGCGGCCTTTGAGCCGGCGCCATGTCTTGGCGGCGGTGGTGATCAGCTTGAAGACCATGATGGTGGCGGTCTGATGCGAAAGGCAGCCCTTGGTGCGGACGGTTCGGTGGCGGACCGTGGCAAAGACGCTCTCGATCGGGTTGGCGGTGCGCAGGTGGACCCAATGCTCGGCAGGGAAGTCGTAGAAGGCCAGGAGGGCCTCCTGGTCGCGCGTCAGGCACTCGACCGCGGCCGGGTACTTCCTGTCGTACTTGGCGGCAAAGCGCTCCAGGGCGAGCGTTGCATCGGCGCGGCTCTCGGCCATCCAGATCTGATGCAGATCGCTCTTTGCGGCCTTCTGAAGGGCCTTGGGTAGCTTGTTCAGGATATTGCCGGTCTTGTGCATCCAGCAGCGCTGATGGCGGGTTGTCGGAAATACTTCATCGAGCGCCCTCCAGAAGCCGAGCGCGCCGTCACCGACCGCCAGCTCCGGGGCAATGGCAAGCCCGCGGGCCTTCAGATCGGCCAGGAGTTCCCGCCAGCTCTGGGTGCTTTCACGGAAGCCGGCTTGGAAGCCAAGCAGCTCCTTGCGGCCTTCCGGTGTGGCGCCGATCAGCACCAGCATGCACTGCTTTTCGTCCTCCATGCGGCCCTGAAGGTAGACGCCATCAGCCCAAACGTAGATGTAGTGCCGGGCCGAGAGATCGCGCTGCTGCCAGCGCTCGTGCTCGGCCCTCCAGTCTGCCTTCAGACGCGCCAGCGCCTGGGCAGAGAGTGCCGGTGCCGCCTTGCCAAGCAGGGCCGAGAGCGCTTCCTGGAAATCGCCGCTGGAGATGCCGCGCAGATAGAGCAGCGGTAGAACCGCATCCACCGAGCGCGTCCGGCGCGCAAACAGCGGCAGGATAGCTGAGGTGAAGCGGATGCGATCGGCCGAACCCCCGGCCCCTCGGTCACGCACCTTGGGGCGACGGACACTCACCGGACCGATCCCCGTCAGGATCTGGCGTTCCGGCCCATGGCCGTGACGAACGACGCGTTGCTGGCCGTCTTCCAGCCGCAGGTCCTGGTGCGCTGCCAGCAGGACATCCACCTCCGCCTCGATCGCTCGAGCCAACAGCTCCCGGGCACCGTCTCGCAAAATCTCGGTCAAGGGATCGTCAACTTCTCCTGGCTGACGCAGCGCAACTACCTTACCTTCTCTCATGGCGTATCACTCCTCCTTGGAGATGTGGCCGGCTCATCACCGCCACGATACGCCACCTACCTCACGACCCATCACCCACTTCCGGCCATAGCTCGGCCCGGAAATCTCGCCGGGATAAGGTCGGCTTGTATCTCCCGGCCTTCGGGTCGCGCAGGGCGAAGGGCTCTTATTGACGGTGAGAGTATCGAGCATCACCACGCCGCCACAGCGCTGGGAATGGCCTGAGACGAGAACCGCGAACCTCAAAGCCTCCGACCTTCGGGGCATCGCCAAGTATGACGGTTGACTGTGTTGTTATTTCTGTGCACGATCATGCATACAATCATGAGAGCGCTGCGACCTGTAACACTGCTGGGCAGCCCACCATGTCAATGCAGCCAATCTGCCAGCCGCGCTGTGCGGAAAGGGAGAACCGCAATTTCTGTCATCGCTGGAGCCGACCTAAGCGATCTGCTCACCGGTAAAGATCAGAGCGATACACTCCTTGGGCTCTTAGGAGACGATGGGCTTCCTGATAGGAGAGGGATCCGATGCGTCTATGGCGGGCGCAGCAAGGATAAGCATTTTGTCAGCTCTGGCATAGACACCCTGCGTATGGGCAGTGCGGACCTGGCGAAAGGCGGCGCGGGTGCGGCCAACGGATGGTCTTAGGGCGACGCTGTTGTTGCGCTTGATAGCAGATCAAAATTCACTGTCTGTTGAGTATTCGACAGGAGTGATACGGATAAGGAACGGGTCAAGATGGTAGCGATCTTTGGTAGCGCAGGTGAGAACAATGTTCTGGTGGGAACCTCTGCGGCCGACCAGATCTATGGTCTCAGCGGTCAGGACCAACTCTCCGGCTTGAGCGGTGCCGATAGTCTTTTCGGCGGTAGCGGGAATGATTTTAATCTCTACGGCGGTGATGGCGATGACCTTGTCTACGGCGGCGTCGGAGACGATAGCCTCATAGGATTGGACGGCAACGACAGGCTCTACGGAGGTGACGGCCTGGACAAGTTGTACGGTGATTCCGGAGCGGACCGTTTCCTGGTGGCCGTCCAGGCGGAGATCCTGGCAGGTGAGACCTACGACGGCGGCAGCGGTGTGGACACTCTGATTTTGTCGCCAGATGTCAGCCTGCCGGCCGGAGTGATCTTGTCGGGGGTGGAGATAGTGGTGCAGACCGGCACCAGCGGCAACGACACGCTGAGCGGCAGCGATCTCATCGACCGGATGTATGGTTTGAGCGGCGACGACAGCCTCTTCGGTTTGGATGGCGACGACAGCCAGCGGGGAGACACCGGCTTGGACAGCCTCTACGGTGGCTCTGGCGTCGATACCCTCAGAGGTGGGAATGAAGCCGATAGTTTGGTCGGGGGCAGCGGACTGGACAGCCAGTTCGGTGAGAACGGCAACGACATCTTTATCGTCAACAGCCAGGCGGAGATTGAGGCCCAGGAGTCATTCTTCGGCGGCGGGGGGGTGGATACCTTGGTGCTTTTCGAGGCTGCCACTCTACCCGGAGACGTGAGCCTCAACAGCGTGGAGAGACTGAATATTTTCGGCACCAGTGGCGCTGATTCCATCAGCGGGGACACGCGAGACAACGTCCTATCTGGTCTGAGCGGCGACGACAGCCTAGCCGGCGGATACGGCTTGGACTCCCTCTACGGTGGCTCCGGGGCCGACATCTTCACTGTCGCCGCACAGGCGGAGATCCTGACCGGTGAGACCTATGACGGCGGTGCGGGCAGCGACACTCTGGCGCTCTTCGACGGCGTGACCCTGCCGGCCGGCGTGGAGCTGGTGAGCGTGGAGGTCCTGGACCTCCACGGCACCAGTGGCAACGATACCCTGGTCGGCGACAGCCGGGCCAATATCATCGCCGGGTTCAGCGGTGACGACAGCCTGTCCGGCTTGAGTGCGTCCGACAGTCTCTATGGTGGTGCGGGTGACGATCGGTTGAATGGCGGCAGCGGTCAGGATTCGCTTTTCGGCGGTTCGGGGTCGGACACCTTCTTCGTTTCGGCGCAGGCCGAGATCGCGGCCGGCGAGACCTACGTGGGCGGCAGCGGTGTCGATACGCTGGTGCTGGCCGCGGGCGTGAGCCTGCCGGCAGGCGTGGTTCTCTCGGGTGTCGAGGTGATCGGCTACAATCAGGCAGCGGTCTACGGCACCAGCGGCCCCGATCTGCTGGTCGGCGGTGCCGATCGCGACACCATCGATGGCTTGAGCGGTGCCGATCGGCTCTATGGCTTGGATGCGGGCGACTATCTGATCGGCGGGGCGGGTGAGGACAGCCTGTTCGGTGGCTCCGGCGGCGATACCTTCCTGGTGCGCAGCCAGGGTGAGATTGCGGCGGGCGAGACCTATGACGGCGGTAGCGGTGTCGACACTCTGGTGATCGAGCAGGCTGCGACGATCCCTGCCGGTGTCGTGCTGAGCGGCATCGAGGTCTATGTGCGGATCGGCAGCAGCGGCGCCGACAGCCTGACTGGCAGCGAGCAGCTGGACCGGATCTACGGTCTGAGTGGTGCCGATCGTCTTTATGGTCTTGGCGGCAAGGATAGCCTCTATGGCGGATCCGGCGATGACAGCTACATCTACGGTGGTTCGGGTGCCGATCAGATTGATGCTGGGGCCGGAGATAACGCTTCGGTCTTCGGTGGCTCGGGTGACGATGTTCTGACCGTCGGGCTCGGCGACATCTCCTATTGGTTCGGCGAAGCCGGCGACGACATGGTCTTGGGTAGTGCCGGAAATCTGGTCTCGCTCTACGCCGGCAGCGGCGAGGATCTGGTGTTCGCGGGCAGCGGCTCTCTGTCGGTCTTCTACGGCGGATCAGGCGTCGACATCGTCTATGGCGGCTCGGAGACCCTCGACTCTCTCTACGGCGGAGCCGGCGACGATACGGTTGTCGTCGGCAGCGAGGATCTGTCATACTTCATCGGTGGTGCCGGTGACGATCGGGTCTATGCCGCCTCTGCGGAAGCCTTGTCTTTCTACGGTGGAACCGGCGCCGACATCGTCTTTGCCGGCAACAATACGCTCTCCTACTTCTTCGGCGGGTCTGGTGTCGACATCATCTACGGCGACGATTCGATAGTCGCCACCAACTTCGGCGGCGCCGGAGACGACACGGTCTTTGGTGGACTTTACGAAGTTGATGTCTTTGAAGGCGGCGCTGGCGCTGACACGTTGTTCGGGGCCAGCGAAGGAAACTCAACCTTCTATGGCGGTGCCGGCGACGATCTGGCGCTGGGATCGGATGACACGACCGACAGCGCCTTCTATGGCGGCGGCGGCGATGACACCCTCTTCGGGGCCGGCGGCGACGACGCCAGCTTGTTTGGCGACCAGTCCCTCTACCTCGGTGCCGGCGGCGCCGACACGCTCTATGGCGGCCTGGGAGTTGACACAGATTTCATTGGTGGCGACGGCGACGACCTGATCTTCGGGGGATCCGGCAGCGAGTTAAACCTCTATGGCGATTTCTCTCTGTCGGCAGGCCTAGGCCTCGGCGGTGACGATCGGGTCTATGGCGGCAGCGGGGCCGATACCAGGCTCTATGGTGGCAGCGGCCAGGACAGCATCTTCGGTGGCGCGGGCGATGACACTTTCCTCCAAGGCGGCAGCGGTCGCGATAGCGTCTTCGGCGGTTCTGGTAGCGACCTGCTGTCGGTTCAGGCCCCAGGCCAGGTTGAGAGCGGCGACCTCTTCGACGGCGGTAGCGGTCAGGACACCTTGGTGCTCGAGCTCGGATCCAGCCTGGTCGCGGGCGCTGTGGTGACGGGCATCGAGTCGGTGCTTTTCGAAGGCCAGGCCAAGGGCGATCTGCTGTCCGGTGCGGAGGGGATCGCCAACACCATGTCGGGCGAGAACGGGACCGATCGACTTTCCGGTCAGAGCCTCTCCGACACACTCTATGGCGGTAGCGCCGGCGATCGCCTTTATGGCCAGGGCGGCGGCGACAGCCTCTACGGCGGGTCTGGTGACGAGGGCGCCCTGTTGGGCGGCAGTGGTGCGGACCTTATCTTTGCCGGCAACGGCGACGATAACAGCCTGATCGGCGGCAGCGGTCAGGATCTGGTTTATGGCGGCAGCGGTGCCGATATTTTCCTGGCGCGCAGTCAGGGCGATCTGCTGGCCGGCGACAGCCTGTTCGGCGGATCCGGGATCGACACCCTGATCCTGGGCGCGGGCGTGACCCTGCCGGGCGCAGCGCTGGTGACCGGCATCGAGATGACCTTGAGCGTCAATGCGGCGCTGATCGGGACCACAGGCAACGACAGTCTCTTCGGCGATGGCAACCCTGACCGGATCTATGGATTGAGCGGCGTGGATTCGCTCTATGGTGCCGCCTCCGGCGACAGTCTCTACGGTGGCGCAGATAGCGACAGCCTCTTTGGCGGCAGTGGCAGCGATCGCCTGAGCGGTGGAGCCGATGACGACAGCCTGTTCGGTGGGACGGGCAGCGACCAAGGCTTGGCCGGCGGTGCCGGTGACGATGTGCTGCAGGGCGACAGTGGCCCGGACGCAGAGCTTGAGGGCGGCAGCGGCAGTGACCTGGTCTACGGCGGCAGTGGTGACGACATCCTGCTGTCGGGTGGCAGCGGCGACGACAGCCTCTATGGTGGCAGCGGCCGCGATCAGCGGCTTTCCGGTGGTGCGGGCGCCGATCTGCTGGCCGGCGGCAGCGGCGGCGACACCGGCCTCTACGGTGGCTTGGGCGTCGATCGGATCGAGGCCGGCCTCGGGAACGACACCAGCCTGTCGGGAGGATCGGGCGCCGATCTCGTCTTTGGCGGTCTTGGTAACGATAGCCAATTTTCTGGCGGTTCTGCGTCCGACGGGCTTTATGGCGGCAGTGGTTCCGAGAACACCTTTTTCGGTGGTGACGGTGATGACAGCCTTTACGGCGGATCGGGCAGTGACACGTTCCTAGCAGGCGATTCGGGCAGCGATAGCCTCTACGGCAGCGCAGGTGCCGATAGGAGCCTGTTCGGCGGCAGCGGTGCCGACGTAATCTACGGCGGCATCGGAGACGACTTTATCCTTTTCGGAGGCGTCGGTGCCGACAGCTTCTTTGGCGGCGAGGGGGCGGACGGGACACTCGTCGGTGGCTCCGGCGCCGACACACTGTTTGGCGATACCGGGAACGATTTCCGTCTCTATGGCGGCAGCGGCTTGGATAGGATCTACGGCGGAAGCGGGACTGACGCAAGTCTCTATGGCGGCGAGGGCGCCGACAGTCTCTATGGTGGGAGTGGAGGCGACAGGCTTATAGAGGGCGGCGATGGTGCCGACAGCCTCTTCGGTGATGCCGGAAACGACAGTAGATTTTATGGCGGCGAAGGCGACGACAGACTCTATGGTGGCAGTGGGAGCGACCGCAGTTTCTACGGCGGTGGCGGCGATGACCGAATCTATGGTGATGCCGGAAACGACAATAGATTTTATGGCGGCGAAGGCGACGACAGACTCTATGGTGGCAGTGGGGGCGATAGGAGTTTCTACGGCGGCGATGGCGACGACCTTGTCGTCGGCGGCAGCGGTCAAGACCAGCTCTTCGGCAAGGACGGGGCCGACACCTTCGTCGTCGCCGCACAGGCGGAGATCCTGGCCGGCGAGACCTATGACGGCGGTGCGGGCAGCGACACTCTGGCGCTCTTCGACGGCGTGACCCTGCCGGCCGGCGTGGAGCTGGTGAGCGTGGAGGCCCTGAACCTCTACGGCACCAGCGGCAACGATACCCTGGTCGGCGACAGCCGGGCCAATCTCATCGCCGGGCTCAGCGGTGACGATCGCCTCTACGGTCTGGACGGTAGCGACAGCCTCTACGGCGGTAGCGGTCATGATACCTTCCTCTATGGCGGCGGCGATGCGGACCGGGTCTATGGCGGCGTCGGTCGCGACGCCTATCTCTCAGGCGGGTCGGGCGCGGACAGCCTGTTCGGCGACCAGGGGAACGATAGCTTCCTCTACGGCGGCGGCGATGCGGACCTGATCTACGGCGGTGCCGGTCGCGATGCCTATCTCTACGGTGCGTCCGGGAACGACAGCCTCTCAGCCAGCAGTGGCAACGACTCTTTCCTCTACGGCGGATCCGGTCAGGACAGCCTGTTCGGCGGCAGCGGTCGCGACGCCTATCTTCTGGGTCAGGACGGCGATGACCGGCTGTATGCCGGAAGTGGTAACGATTCGCTGCTCTACGGCGCTTCGGGCGACGATAGTCTTTTTGCAGGCGCTGGCTACGACAGTTACGTCTTCGGAGGCAGCGGGGATGACGCGATCTACGGCGGTAGTGGCGATGATGGTCGTATTCGCGGCGGTGATGGCGAGGATTCCCTCTTCGGCGGCAGCGGTGTCGACAGCCTCTACGGTGGCTCCGGCGACGACCTCTTCGCCGTGTCTGCGCAGGCTGAGATCGGGGCCGGCGAGACCTACGACGGCGGCAGTGGCGTTGATACCTTGGCCCTCTTCGAAGGCGCCAGCCTGCCGGCCGGTGTGGTGCTGAACTCCATCGAGTATCTGAACCGCTATGGCACCAGCGGAGCCGATAGCCTGGACGGCGACAGCCGGCCGAACCTGCTCTCCGGTCTCAGCGGCGACGACAGCCTCTATGGCTTGCTCGGTGACGATAGTCTCTATGGTGGGTCGGGTCTCGATCATGTCTTCGGCAGCTCGGGTAATGACACGCTTGCGGTGTCCGATCAGTCTGAATTCGAGAATGGCGAGACCTATGACGGCGGCAGCGGCGTCGATGGTTTGGTGCTGGCGACCGGGGTGAGCTTGCCGGCCGGCATCGCGATCGTCTCGGTCGAGGGGCTGACTGTAACCGGCGGATCTGGTGACAATGCCATCACCGGCTTCAGCGGCGACGATAAGATCGGCGGCGGTGATGGTGACGATGATCTGCGCGGCTTCAGCGGCGGAGATCTGCTCTATGGCGGTAGTGGCGATGATGAGGTGCGCGGCCAGGATGGCGACGATGTGCTGGTGGGCAATAGCGGTCGCGATACCCTCTTCGGTGATGTCGGCGACGACACAGCGACAGGCGGAGACGGCAACGATCGTCTTGGCGGTGGCAGCGGCAGTGACACGCTCCTTGCCGGTATCGGCTCGGATCGCTTGAATGGTGGGTCGGGTGTGGATACCGCAGCCGGCAGCCGGGCGAACGATACCTACATCGTCGACACGGCAACCGATGTGGTGCTGGAGACGGCGGCTGGCGGCATCGAAGACGTGCTCCGTTCGGATGCCCTCTCCTACACGCTTGCCAGCGGCCCCGAGGGGCATGTCGAGCGGGCCAATGTGAACAACCAGATCGGCGATGCGGACCTGTATGGCAATGAGTTCGCCAACACCTTGGTGGGCAACACCGGAAGCAACAGTCTGGTTGGTGGTTCGGGCGACGACATCGTGAATGGGCGTCTCGGGTCCGACGAACTGTTCGGCGGTTCCGGTGACGATACCTTCGTGGTGGAGACCCAAACCGATCGGGTCGTTGAGCTGGCCGACGAGGGCACGGATCTGGTCCGGGCGGAGGTCAGCTTTACCCTGCCGACCGGGACCGCAACGGCCTTCATCGACAATCTGCGCATGCAGGGCCAGAAGGGTAACATCGACGGCACGGGCAACAGCTTGGACAATACGCTGGAAGGTAACACCGGCCACAACGTCCTGCGCGGGCTGGCCGGCGACGACCTCATCGAGGCCAGCGATGGCAACGATCTCCTCTTCGGTGGAATCGGAAGCGACCGCATGAAGGGCGAGAGCGGTGCCGATTCTATCCTGATGGGCAGCGGCGATTTGGCCTTCGGCGGCTCTGGAAAGGACGCATTCCGCTTCAATGGCGATAGCCTGGGCGACGCCGGTTCTGGTGGTCCGAGTATCCTTGACTTTGACGGCGCCAACCTCGGTGCTGCCAATGGTGAGGATAAGCTGGTGTTCGCCACTGGCTTGGAGGTTGGGGCCTTCTCCTACATTGAGGCAATGGCCTTTTCAGGCGGCGGCAACAGCGAGGCGCGCTTTGCCGGCGGCGAACAGGTTCAAGTCGACCAGGACGGCGATGGGGCGGCAGACATTGCCTTCCTGGTATCCGGCCTGGCGTCAGCAGGTCAGCTCACTGCAACCGATTTCGTCTGGTCCTAGTCCGGGTGATCTGCCCCCGGAAATCTGAACCTTTTTGAGCTGGAACTTTCCACTCATTGCGGTGCTGCCGAGGGTGAAGGATGATCCGGTCATCGCTTTCGGCTCCCCGTGCGATTTCCGGATTCTTGGGGCTCTGACTTGTTGTGCAGAACCTTGTGAGCTATGGCCGAAAGTGGACGGGCCGGTAAAAAATCCACGGTTTGGACCTGTCGCGGAAACATGCCGCTCCTTTGATCATGTATCGTGTCGCAAACGACGCAGAGTCTCCGCCATGCCGACACCGAAGGCCAGTGCCAAGCTCTCGGCCAGCATCCCCAGTGGCTGCCGGCCCGACAACATCGGGCTGATCCTGATCTAGGTCTCGTAACCTGCGCCGGGCCGCCACAGCCAGCCCTGCTCGATCAGCGGCAGCAAGCCGGCCTGCAGCAGCGACGACTTGCCGGACCCGGAATCGCCGTTGATCTCCAGCCAGCGGACCGGCAAGCGGCCCGGCCTTAGGTCGAAGAAGCAGGAGAGCGCATTCAGGGTCTCCCTCTGCCGGCCGAAAAAGAGCTGCGCCTGGTTCATGCGATAGGCGGCCAGGCCGACGAAGGGGCAGCCCGCAAAGCTTGCGGTGCTGTCCGCGATGACCTTGCGTTCGCGGATATTGTCGAAGAGGCCCTGCGGCAGCGGATCGACGCCATTCCAGGCCGTCGACTGATAGAGGCGCAGAAAGGTCGGCAGGCTCTCGGGTGCGGTGCCGTCCAGCAGGATCGGCACGATCGGCAAGGCAGGCTCGTCGTCGCCGCTGGCGATCGAACGGTTCAGTGCCGCCTGAGTCTCGGCGCCGACCCAACGGCGAACCCCGTCGCGCCCGACCAGCACCACGAAGGCGCCTCAGCCCTCGACCGCAGTCTGCAAGCGCTCAAGCCAGAGATCGCTCTCCTTTTGGCTCTTCTTGTCTCAAAAGACCGATAGCTTGGCGGCATCCAACTGTGCCTTCAAGACCAGCGCCGCGGCACGATGATTGCTGCTGTAACTCAGAAATACGTCGTGTCCGTCGCACGACGGAGCTATGGCCGGAAGTGGGTGATGGGTCGTGAGGTAGGTGGCGTATCGTGGCGGTGATGAGCCGGCCACATCTCCAAGGAGGAGTGATACGCCATGAGAGAAGGTAAGGTAGTTGCGCTGCGTCAGCCAGGAGAAGTTGACGATCCCTTGAGCGAGATTTTGCGAGACGGTGCCCGGGAGCTGTTGGCCCGAGCGATCGAGGCGGAGGTGGATGTCCTGCTGGCAACGCACCAGGACCTGCGGCTGGAAGACGGCCGGCAACGCGTCGTTCGTCACGGCCATGGGCCGGAACGCCAGATCCTGACGGGGACCCTACCAAGTAAATCTACAGCTTGGACCCTCCATAAAGGCCCTATGTTTCGAAAATTATGTCGGAACTCTCATTGAAAAGATTTGCAACACCGTCAATTGTAATTGTCTGCGATCCTTCGAATGCCACAGCGATCAAAACGTCATTTCCCGAAGCCGTGACTTTGACGTCGTCAACACCGATTCCCCCGCCGAGGCGAACCAAGTCGAAACCGATCTCAAAGTCTTTTATCGTATCATCCCCGAAGCTGCCGTAGAACACGAATTGATCAATCGCATTGTCACCACCCTCTGTGTTCCCAAACAAGCGGTCCTCACCTGCACCACCGATGATGAAGTCATCCTGATCACCGCCCCTCAGGATGTCGTTTCCTCCGCCTCCGAAGAGCTGATCCAAGCCGCCACCGCCTCGCAGGCTGTCATCGCCCGCAGCGCCATAAAGGAAATCCGTACCCCTTCCTCCAAAGACTCTGTCAGAGTCTGCCCCGCCATCGAGCGTATCACTCCCAGCTTGCCCTAAGATGACGTCATCACTGCCAAGACCGACAATCAGGTCGTCTTGGGCACCGCCCTCGACCAGGTCGTCACCCGATCCACCATAGAGGTAATCGCTGCCTGTCCCGCCGAACACACTGTCATCGCCGTTACCACCTGTCAGGCTGTCCCTACCATCACCACCATAGAGAATATCTTCGTCCAAACCTCCGCCGATGCGGTCACTTCCGACATCACCGAAGAGGGTATCGCTCTGCCCGCCACCGTAGGCGGTATCGTTGTCTTCGCCGCCGTAAAAAAGATCGTTTCCGCTCTGCCCCTTGAACACGTCGGCCCCGGCCCCGCCGTAGGCTAAGCCGTGGCCGCGCCCCTCCACGAGAAGGTCATCTCCATTGTCCCCGGACAACTCATCCCTCCCATGCCCGCCATACAAGCTGTCGTCGCCGTCCAAACCAGTAAACGCGTCGTTACCTTGGTTACCCTTGGCAATATCGTCGAAGGACCCTAGGATAAAGGTGTCGTCGGCTTGCGCGCCGCGAAACAGATACTCCAGCGGCGACACGAGCAGATTTGGGAAGCTCACACTGCTCGATGCGGCAAAATTGTTGTTTGAATCAAGCGACGAATTGAGGTTGGTGAAGGTAAAGCTGTTGTCTGGTGCGCCCTCTTCGACAACCACAAAGGACTCCACGAAGCCGGTGTAACGGCCAGTGCCGTCAAAGCCAAATCCCCGACCGCTATAGGTTACGACGTATCTGATCGAGGGGTCGAAACCGCCATCAAATGCAGGGAGGACAGCCTCTGTGTTGCTCTCCACTGAAATGTTTTGCGTTTGCAAGGCCAAGCCTCGCACGAAATTCGGGCCATCGAAGGTACCCCGTACAGTGACCGTGGTGCGTTCGAAGCTCACACCGCTACCAAGCGCCTGATCCTCAACCTGCGACCGCATTCTGGCACTCCAGCTTTCAAACATCCCAAATCAGAGATGTATACAAGACTGTACGCATTATCAACCGTCAAGATCCACAGCGTAACAGTCTGAGCTGCCCCGGAGGTAATGAAGGCTTCGGAGGTTGAGAGTAGGGATCGACGAGAACCAAGCGTGTTGCACAGGTGTCGCCGGATGGCCACAGGAGTATTGACGAGCGTATCGCCCAAGGATCGCCGACGGCTTGATGGTTTGGCTCGGGTCCGCGACACGACGTTGAAGGACGAACATCCTTCATACAGCCGTCGGGCTTGGCACCATGGATCTTATGCGCCGAAATGTCATGTCGAAGGCCTTTGTATGGCGCTGGCAGGACCGCTTCGCCGAGGAGGATGTGGACAGCTTACTGCGGGAAATCACCAGGTGCTTGCGCTTACCTCACGTGGAGCCGGAGGTGGTTAAGAGGGTGGTGGCGTTGATGCTGGGCCGGCCTCCGGTCGAGGTTAGACACTGGACTTTGACAGCAGCGTTTATGGCCGAGGTCAGCGGCACCTCGGTCTCCTCGATGATCGGAAGCTTCTGCTCTCAAGACCAGCGCCGGCAGTGGGCGATGCCGGTGATCACCTCTAGGCTGTAGAAACCCTCCTCCGATACAAGTCTCTCCTTCGGGATCCTCTAAAGCCTCCTGCTCTTTCTGAGGTGTCCCTTGCAATCGGAGGCCAGTCCGGCCAGCCCGCTGCGCGGGCTGACACTCCTACACCATCTCTCGAGACACGACCTCCAAGTCCTCTCCGATCTCTACCGCGCAGCTACGGATCTCGACACCTTCGTCGGCCGAATCGACCACGGCTTTGCCAGCCGTCAACCGCCTTTCAGGCTGGCCTAGCTGACCTTTGAGCGTCGCCTTTCGGGACGATTCCCAAACCTGCTCGTCCCCTTGTATGGCTGTTATGGACCGATCAGGCGGCAGCGCAGCGCGCTGATCTGCGCCTCCAACAAATCGTCCGAAATGACAGTTGACGGCCTCGGTCATATTGGACACAATCGCCAGCACAAAATTTAGGGCAGATAAAAGTACAATCTTGTTTCGTTTCTGCCATCAGCATACCGACCCATTGCCCGCCCGCGCTGTGCGAGAAGGAGTTAGTTATGGCCGACATCACTGGAACTGACCTGAACGATCTACTCACCGGCACCGATGGGAGAGATAACATCTATGGCCTCCTAGGAGACGACAGCCTCTATGGAGTAAGTGAACCAGACGGCCTCTTCGGCGGCAGTGGTCTGGATCGGATCTTCGGCGGAGAGGGTAATGACATCAGCCTCTTCGGCGGCAGTGGTCAGGACGGGATATTTGGTGGAGAGGGTAATGACCTCAGTCTCATTGGCGGTGATGGCGATGATAGTCTTTATGGGGAAAGCGGTACGGACAGGAAGCTCATCGGTGGCAGTGGTCTTGACCTGATCTTTGGCGGAGAGGGTAATGATAACAGTCTCGTTGGCGGTGATGGCGATGATAGTCTTTATGGGGGCCTGGGCGTTGATACCTCGCTCAACGGCGGCAGTGGCCTTGACCTGATCGACGCTGGAGAGGGCAATGACGGACTTATCTATGGTGGGGAGGGAGATGATGTTCTCCGCGGCGAAAGCGGTTTCGATCGCCTGCTCTCAGGAGGCAGCGGTCAGGACGGGATCTTCGGTGGAGAGGGGAATGACACCAGTCTCTTCGGCGGGGAGGGCGATGACAGTCTCTACGGCGGCAATGGTATTGACTTCAATCTCATCGGTGGCAGCGGTCAGGACCTAATCTTCGGTGGAGAGGGGAATGACACCAGTCTCTTCGGCGGCAGTGGTCAGGACGGGATATTTGGTGGAGACGGTTATGACCGCAGTCTCTTCGGCGGCGAAGGCGACGACAGTCTTCATGGGGACAGCGGTTCGGACAGGAGTCTCTTCGGCGGCAGTGGTCAGGACCTTATCTTCGGTGGAGAGGGTGATGACAATTCCCTTCGCGGCGGCAGCGGTCGCGATTCGCTGTTCGGCGACAGCGGTGCGGATCTTCTGCTTACGAGCCGGGGTGAGTTGGTTGCTGGTGACCACTTCGATGGCGGCAGTGGCGTCGATACGCTGATCTTGAGAGAGATGCAAAGCGCGACGCTTCCCGCTGGTGTGACCGTGACCTCGGTCGAAAACCTCCTTTTTGAACTCTATGTGGTGGGGACGAGTGGCAACGATTCGCTGTTTGGCAGCACTGGGCCTGATACACTCTTGGGCCTGAGCGGTGACGACGGTCTCTATGGAGACTTTGGAATCGATAGCCTTTATGGCGGGGATGGCGACGACAGGCTCTTCGCGGGCGGCGGATTTGATAAGAAGAACTTTGGAGGCAGCGGCGCCGACATTATTTACGGTGGTGGTGGAAATGATAGCGGCTACGGCGGCAGTGGTCATGACCGGCTGTTTGGAGGAAGCCTCAACGATGCATACCTTTTCGGAGAGGATGGCGCGGACCTGATTTACGGTGGCCGTAGTGTCGATGTCGAGTTCTATGGAGGAAGCGGGGCTGACTCCCTCTTCGGCGGTGAGGGCGTTGACCTTTCTCACTTTGGCGGTTCCGGAGATGACTTCCTATCCGGCGACGATGGCGATGACCGTTTTCTGCGCGGCGAGGCTGGTGATGACCGCCTGACGGGCCGCGCTGGCAACGATAGGAATTTCGAGGGCGGCAGCGGAGCAGACACGCTCTCTGGCGGCGGCGGCAACGATCTTTATCTCTATGGTGGCTCGGGTAAGGATATCATTGACGGTGGGGGAGGTCAGGACCGCGGGCTTTATGGCGGTGACGGGGTGGATACGCTCTATGGTGGTGCTGCCGGCGACCGAGAGATCTTTGGAGGGGCAGGGATCGATACCCTCTACGGCGGCAATGGTAACGACTGGCTCTACGGTGATGCCGGTGACGATCAGGCAGTGGGAGGGAGTGAGAACGACAAGGTCTATGGCGGCTCGGGTTCGGACCGAATGTACGGGGAGGCGGGCAACGACTTCCTGGCAGGCGACAGTGGCGTTGACAGCCTCTTCGGGGGTGATGGCGATGATCGCCTGACGGGCCGCGCCGGCGACGATGTCTCTCTTGATGGCGGCAGCGGTCAGGATCGCCTGACCGGCGGCGCCGGCGATGACAGCTTCCTCTTTGGAGGTTCGGGCGACGATCTTATCCGTGCAGGCGGCGGTCAGGACCGCGGGCTTTACGGCGGTGACGGGACGGATCTGATCTACGGCGGTGAGGGCAGTGACCGCGGTGTCTTTGGTGGGGATGGCGACGACAGCGTCTTCGGTGACGGTGGCGTAGACCTGCTCTTTGGTGATGCCGGTGAAGACCGCCTCTACGGGGGGACTGGGAACGATAAGCTCTACGGTGGCTCTGAGGCCGACGGCTTCCTTATGGGCGATGCCGGCGACGACTTCCTGGCGGGTGACAGCGGGAATGACTTCCTCTTCTACGGCGGCTCCGGCGAAGACGGTCTCTCGGGCCGAGCCGGGGATGACAGCCTCTTCTACGGCGGTCTTGGCGACGATCGCTTGACGGGCGCGGCGGGAGACGATGCCTCCTTGTTCGGGGGCAGCGGTTCCGACACCCTGCGTGGCGGCGGTGGCGAGGATGCCTACCTCTTCGGTGGTAGTGGGATCGACAGCCTCTATGGCGGTGAGGGTGACGATACCTTGAACGCCGCCAGCCAGGGCGAGCTTCAAGCCGGCGACATCTTCGATGGTGGCTCTGGCACCGATACCCTGGTGCTGGGCACCGGCGTCAGCTTGCCGGCTGGCGTCACCGTCACCAACGTCGAGAGCGTCATCTACATGATCTGAGGCTAACTCTTCTCGAACGCCTGCTGGTCCTTAGCCCGGACATCAGCAGGTAGCCCCCGGTGTTGGCTTTCGCTTCTTCCTAAATCACTGTCAACACCGGGGGCATCGATTCTCAAGCGGTGTCTCCGTTCCGCTTGAGCGGGCGTCCTGCCCCCCAGGATGCCCAAAAGAGCCGCAGAAACAGCCCGTGATCCCAGGGCTTGCGGCAGTGCTGCTCCTCCTTGTGACCAGGGAGCAGCACGGGATAGAGCCAGCAGGAACGCACTGGCTCTTTCAGGCGCCGTCCGGGACACATCTTTCCCCAAGAGCCCTCCTGGACGGCGCCTTCCTATCCTTCGCGCACCGGCGAGAGCTTAAGCGCAGGGGGGTGTGTTCATCCAAGAGGCGTCCGTCTCGTCGCTTTGCGCCGGACGAGCGACGCCCAGCAAGGAAAGGACCATGGCCCCATGCATGCGCACGGCAAACCGGCAAAGGAGCGGATTCTTGATTGCACCAAGCAGACCATAGAATGCTTTGGCGTGAGCAAGATGAGCGTTCCCGGCGTGGCGCGACTGTTAGGCCTTCGCCACACCAATGTTTATCACCACTTTCCAAGCAAGAAGGCCCTCATTGAGGCCGTGGTCCTGCGTTGGCTGGAGACAATCCATGCCCCCCTCTGGCCGATCGCCGAGGCATCGGACCCTGCCGGTGATCGGCTCTCCGAGTGGTTCCGCGAACTTATCAAGATTGCTCAACAAGCCGAAAGAGAGGAGCAACATCTCTTCCACGCCTATCGTCTTGTCTCTGCCGAGAGTGCCCGCAGGTCGACCTCGCCGATCGAACAGCATTGGCAGGCCCTTGAGATGTCGTTGACCCAGATCCTCTTCCAAGGGTGTGCGGAAGGGGTGTTGGATTGCCATGGTGCGCCTGAGGTGAAGGCGCGCGCCCTGCTCGATGCTATGGCTTTGTTCTATCGCCCGGAGATGATGGTGCTGAGGCGTTCTGCAGAGCCGCGCTTCTCCGAGCTTGAGGGCTTGCTTTTGGCAACTCTGATGCCGCTGGAGAGGGTCGCGCAATAGCCCTCTGCAGTGCACCATGAGGGGTGATCGCTGTTCTGGCCTGGCAGTCTTTGGTGTGACCAAACCATCTCTGAAGACGCTCCCTCTCATCGCTACCACCGCCCAAGCAAGCGCCCGCGCAGCGCGCTGAACCTGCCATTCCCTACCGCATTGGCAATTGACAATGTCTCCAATCATGTGTCCAATAATGTGGTAATCTAGAAGTGAGTCGATCCTAAGAAGCCCCAGGCGGACCCGCCCGCTTAGATGCCATCCCCCCTGCCAGCAGCCCCGGTGGGGATAAGGAGAAACGCGATGCCCGCCATCATTGGCACCGACCTAATCGATACCCGCTCCGGCACCTCAGAGGACGACACGATCTTTGGCCTCGGCGGTGATGACACACTGCGCGGTATCGACGGTATGGATCTCCTCTACGGCGGTAGCGGGATCGACAGCCTCTATGGCGGCGAAGGCGACGACACCTTTAACCTAGCCAGCCAGGGCAAGCTTGCAGCCGGTGACATCTTCGATGGTGGCTCTGGCACCGACACCCTGATGCTGGGCTCCGGCGTCATTGTCACCAACGTTGAGGTCGTGGCCTACATGATCTGAGGCTAACTCTTCTCGAACGCCTGCTGGTTCACAGTCCGAAGGTCAGCAGGCGGCCCCCGGTGTTGACATCCTCCAATCCAAGGTCAACACCGGGGGCTTCGCGCCCAAGCGGTATCTCCGTTCCGCTTGGGCGGGCGTCCTGCTCCCCAGGATGCCCAAGAGAGCCGCAGAATCAGCCCATGATCCCAGGGCTTGCGGCAGTGCTGCTCCTCCTTTTGATAAGAGAGCAGCACGGGAAAGAGCCAGCAGGAACGCACTGGCTCTTTTAGGCGCCGTCCGGGACTGCTTTTCCAGAGCCATCCCCGGGCGGCGCCCTCCCCTCCTTTGCCCTTGAGCGGGAGCTTAAGCGTGAGGACTGTCTTCGTCCAAGGGGCGTCCGTCTCCGCGCATTGCTCCAGACGAGCCACGCCCCAACAAGGAAAGGTTCAGGAGCGTCATGCTCTCCCCGTCCCCGGCTGACCCAAGAAATGATCCTCGATGCGACGGAGGACGCCATGAAGCGCTTCGGCTACAGGAAAACTTATGCTACCGATGTTGCTCGCACGCTGGGGGTGAACCACGGATCAATCTATCGCCACTTTCAGACAAAGCAGATCCTCTTCGCGGCCGTGACATGCCAGGCCATATCCGACCGGGTAGTGTTACGCGCAGCCGGATCCGATCTCACGTCGGGCATGTTTTCATCGGCCAGAAGCACCGCATAGGGTTGATCATCAGAAGCGTCGGCGTGGGCCGTCCTAGGTAATGATCGGACCAGCAAGCCTCGTCTACAACATGCAACGCCGCGCCTGGGTCCAGACCAAATCCGCTTCAACATAGCAAACAGACGGGCCGCCCAAGCTTCGATCCCATCAAACAGACCAACAACGAGCAGGAAGCGACCCTATCAGGAGCCCAACTTCCCTTTGTCTTGCCGTTCAAACGTCAATCACTGCATTCTCTGTGCTATCCAGGTGCAAAGTCAAACAGATCCGCGCTGCACACTGTTGGTCACGGAGAGCTCCCCTGCTCAGCGTTGAACCTATGAGCCAGAGCAGTTGTCGCTGATACAGAGCCCGGATGCACCGACGTCAAGGAGGCATCCGGGCTAGCCATCCTCTTTCGAATAGGCGGCATGACTGCGGCCTAACCATCAGCCGGGTCGGCTTGGCCGGCCTGCCCACCGGCTTACAGAAGCCCCCGATGTGCGCGGGCTCCCGGGATTGCGTGCCTGTGAAACAGGATACAGTTGACAGTATGGACAATATCAGCGACAAAAATCCGTACAGAATACCAACCATAAAACAGAACAATTGCATAAACAATTGTCAATTCACTGTGTGGATGAGTTGCGCTGGGACAGCCATCAGAGGCTGTCTGCCGACTCTCTCGTGTCGTCGCTCTGCGCCTTTCCTATCAGGGGGCCTGCGATCGCTAGAGCAACTGGGGAAAAGGCAATGGCTCGACTAACTGGCACCAACGGCGTCGATAACCTGACCGGTACAAACAACACCGACACGGTCTGGGGCCTTGGGGGAGACGATAATCTCTACGGCAAAAGATAATCCGATACGCTGTTCGGAGGCCTCGCAAATGACCGCTTGGAG
The DNA here is from genome assembly GCA_963669335.1 of Rhodospirillales bacterium. GTDB lineage: Bacteria > Pseudomonadota > Alphaproteobacteria > Kiloniellales > JACOMY01 > JACOMY01. The sequence continues at coordinate 6,203,091 of OY770023.1, read as the reverse complement.
GGCAGGGACGGGGACGATGTTCTTGACGGTGGTCTGGATGGGACGGGTGGTCCGCCCTTGCGTGACTTCGACGCGAGCGAGGGAGACCGACTGGTCTTCGCGACGGGTTTGGAGATGGGCGCGTTCGCCTACATGGGGTCCGACCCCTTACAGCGGCGCAGGCAACTCGCAAGCGCGTTTCGCCAGCAACTAACAGGTCGAGGTCGATCAGGACGGGGACAGTACCACCGACTATCGCTTTCCGGGTCGACAGCGCCCTATCCCCGGACGCGCTAACCGCGACCGACTTCCTCTGGTCGTAGCAACCAGGACGACAATCAGGAGCGAGACATGGCAACCTTAAGCGGTACGAATGGTAACGACACTCTGAGTGGCGGTGGTAACAACGACGTCGGTTTTGGGCGCAGCGGAAATGACACGCTATTCGGCCGCGGCGACAGTGACACGCTGTTCGGTGGCGCCAACGATGACGCTCTCTACGGTGCCAACGCTCCCGATACTTTTTACGGTGACGATGGCTCGGATCGGCTCTTCGGGGGAAGCAACGTCGATAGTCTCGTCGGTGGCAATGGTTCCGACTTAATTTACGGCGGCTTTGATTTCGACTATCGGCTCTTCGGAGGGGAGGGTTTCGATTTTATCTTTGGCGGCCACGGCGACGATCGTAGACTCTATGGTGGGGAAGGCAATGACGTTATTCGCGGCGGGGATGGCAGCGATGTCGTCCTCTGGGGTGATAGTGGCAATGACCTGATTTATGGTGAAAGCGGAAACGACAGCTTTCTGCGCGGCCGCGACGGTGACGATAGTATTTTTGGCGGAGAGGGAGTTGACGGTACCCTCGATGGCAATAGTGGTGATGACTATGTTTTTGGCGGTGCGGGCAATGACTATTTTCTTCGTGGCCGCGAAGGCGTTGACTATGTTTATGGTGGCAATGGAGATGACACCTCCCTCTTGGGTGGACCAGGTAACGATTTTGTTTTCGGCGGTAGTGGCAATGACACCAGCTTAGATGGCGGTGGCGGCGAGGACCTTGTTCGTGGCGGTAATGGGGATGACTTTGCCATCGGCGGCCCCGAGGACGACAGGCTCTTTGGGGACAGTGGTAGCGATACATTGGAAGGCGGTGATAACGACGATACTCTTGATGGTGGTCGAGGTGTAGACACACTGATTGGCGGAAACAACAACGATCTTTTCGTCGTCAACAATCAAGGCGACATTGAGAATGGTGACCGCTTCGATGGAGGCGCTGGGAGTGATACGATCAGACTGGCCGCGGGAGCCACGATACCAGCGGGTGCCGCGCTGAGCTCCATCGAGTTGGTCTGGCGCCGCGGCACCGACGGTCCGGACAGCCTGGAGGGGACCAGCGGCGACGACAGTTTGGACGGTCTCAGCGGCAATGACAGCCTTTATGGTCAAAGTGGCGATGACTTTCTGTCCGGGGGGAACGGCTCGGATACGCTGCGGGGCGGTGCAGGTGTCGATACCCTGCGTGGCGACCTTGGCGACGATGTGATGGTGGTGTCGGGCCAGAGTGAGCTGGTGGCCGGCGAGACCTACGACGGCGGCAGCGGGGTCGACACCCTGGTGATGCGCGACGTGTCGAGCCTACCTGCCGGCGTGGTGCTAAGCTCGATCGAGTCGGTTCAGATCTATGGAACGAGTGGTGCGGACAGTCTGGAGGGGGTCAGCGGCAATGATCAGCTTTCCGGCCTCAGTGGTGATGACAGCCTCTACGGGCTGAGTGGCGCCGATAGGCTCTTTGGTGGCGCGGGCATCGATTCGCTTGAAGGAGGCGGTGGTGCGGATAGTCTGTACGGCGGGGATGGCGTTGACTACATCGTCGTCCGAAGCCAAGGCGATCTCGTGTCGGGTGAGCGGATTTTTGGGGGTGACAATTCGGACTATCTGTTTCTGTTCGAAGCTGCGACCCTGCCGGCTGGTGTCGAGTTATCATCGATTGAAACCGTACAGTTTTTGGGTACCAGCGCCGCCGACACGATCCCCGGGACCAGTGGTGACGATAATCTAGTCGGTTTCAGTGGCAACGACACCCTCTATGGCCTGTCAGGGAATGACGGCGTAAGTGGTGGGTCTGGGGATGACCAGCTGTTTGGCGGAGACGGTAGGGATTTCCTTAATGCCTTCTTTGGCAACGACACCAGCCTGTTCGGTGGCAGTGGCACTGATTTCATAAACGGTAACTTTGGTCAGAACAGCTATTTCTATGGAGATAGTGGTAACGACTTTATACTGGGGGGCTCTGATGACGAGCGTTACTTTTACGGAGGGGACGGCGTCGATGTTGTTCGGTCCAGAGATGGCGATGACCGCTATCTTTTTGGCGGCGCGGGCCTGGACAGCCTCTATGGCGGCAGTGGTGCCGACGTCCTAGCTGTTTCGAGCCAGGGCGAGCTGGTAGCCGGCGAGACCTACGACGGCGGCAGCGGCGTCGATACCCTGGTGTTGCGCGATGGAGCGAGCCTTCCTGCCGGCGTGGTGTTGAGCTCGATCGAGGTGTTGGCGCGCTATGGGACCAGCGGTGCGGACAGTCTGGATGGGACCAGCGGGGATGATCAGGTCTCCGGTCTCAGTGGCGATGACAGCCTCTATGGGCTGAGCGGCGCCGATAGCCTGTCCGGCGGTGTGGGTGACGACAGCCTTTATGGCAGCGCGGGTCTGGATAAGGCCTTTGGCGGCAGTGGTGCCGACGTCCTAGCTGTTTCGAGCCAGGGCGAGCTGGTAGCCGGCGAGACCTATGACGGAGGCAGCGGTGTCGATACCCTGGTGCTCTCCCAGGGAGCGAGCCTTCCTGCCGGCGTAGTGCTGAGCTCGATCGAGTCGGTACAGGTCTATGGAACGAGCGGTGCGGACAGTCTGGATGGGACCAGCGGGGATGATTCGCTCTACGGTTTCAGTGGCGATGACAGCCTCTATGGGCTGAGCGGCGCTGATAACCTTTATGGCGGTGCAGGTGACGACAGCCTCTACGGAGGTAGCGGAATCGACAACCTCAACGGTGGTGTTGGTGTCGACACACTTGTCGGCGATAACGGAGCTGACAGCCTCAACGGTCTCGGCGGAGACGACACTCTTTTTGGCGGTTCGGGTGCGGACACCCTGGATGACCTGTCGGGCAGCGATACTTTCTATGGGGGAAGCGGTAGCGATAGTTTCGTTCATCTGGGCTGGCGATCCAGCGGGAGCGATACTTTCTTTGGCGGCTTGGGTGATGACACTCTAATTGGCTATGATTCTAGGATCATCGGCTACGGTGGCAGCGGAAACGACTATCTCCGTGGCGGTCTGAACTTTGATATGTCCCTGTTTGGGGGCAGCGGTGCCGACTACTTGCGCGGAAACGAGCGCAGCGCATTCCTTTATGGTGATCAAGGCACCGATGTTATCAAAGGGTCCGCAATTGGACGCCTGAGAGGCGGTGGTGGTGTCGATACAATCTTCGGAAGCAACTACTACGACGACTCAATCCTGATCGGTGGTCAAGGCGAACTGGAGAGCGGGGAGATCATTTTTGGCGGGGACGGGACCGACACGCTGATACTCTATGCCGGCGCCACCATCCCGGCCGGCGTTTCCTTCTCCTCTGTCGAGGTGACGATCCAGGGCCAGACTGGCCAGCTCGACTATCTATTGGGAGGTAATGGCGCGGACAGCCTAGTTGGCAGTAGTGGGGCAGACAGGCTTTACGGAGCAGGAGGAAACGATACCCTCTACGCTGGTAGTGGTGCAGACTATCATCTCGTTGGCGCAGCGGGGACTGATACGCTCTTTGGTGGCGACGACGACGACAGCTCCTTCTACGGCGGCAGTAGCCAGGATCGCCTCTATGGCGGGAGTGGTCAGGATTCAGGCTTCTATGGCGGCAGCGGTACTGATCGTCTTTACGGCGGAAGTGCGTCCGATCGGAGCCTCTTCGGCGGTGCTGGCGACGATCAGATTCGTGGTGGGGATGGAGATGATCTGCTCTTCGGCGATTTGGGCCGTGACACGCTGCGCGGTGAAGAGGGCGATGACACGGCCTATGGCGGCAGTGGTGCAGATCGGATCCTCGCGGGTGTCGGTGACGACAGTCTTTTCGGTGACGGCGGCAGCGATCAGTTGGCCGGTGGTTCCGGCAGCGACCTCGTCTATGGTGGCGATGGCCGCGATCGCCTGAACGGTGGCTCAGGTGCTGATCTACTCTTTGGCGGTGCAGGCAACGATACCTTCATCGTTGATACCAAGGCAGACCAGATTTTCGACGTTCTCGGTGATGGCAACGTGCTGCGCCTCAATGCCTCTGACTACACTCTAGGCACCGCCTCAGACGTGCTGGTCGAGCGCGTGAACATCCAGGAGGCCGCGGGGGCTGCCCGCATGGTGGGCAATGCCAACGACGACATTCTGACCGGTAACGGCTTCGACAACACCCTGCTGGGTGAGAGCGGCAATGACCGCATGAACGGCGTCAGCGGCACCAGCACACTCACCGGAGGCAGTGGAAACGACACCCTGGTGGTCAACACCTCAAGCGACGTGGTGCGGGAGTTCTCAGGTCAGGGTGTGGACCTGGTGCAGGCCTTGGTCAGCTACACCCTGCCGACCGGCTCTGCTTCGGCTTTCGTGGATAATCTAAGGTTCCAAGCGAATGCTGGCAATCTGAACGGCTTTGGCAACGCCATCGACAACACCCTGGACGGCAACAGCGGTGCCAACACCCTGCGTGGCAACTCGGGCGATGACAAGTTGCTGGGCGATGACGGCAATGACAACCTGCAAGGCGGGGCGGGTGCCGATCGTCTGGAAGGTGGCTCCGGTCAGGACCTGCTGCGAATGGGTAGTGCAGATGTCGGCATCGGCGGCTCGGGCGCTGACTCCTTCCGCTTCGGTCCGGCCCAGCTGGGTAATGCGGGCTCGGGCGGTCCCATCATCCGCGACTTCGATGGTGAGTTGGTGAATGCGGCAAACGGCGAGGACAAGCTGGTGTTCGCCACAGGGCTTGAGACCGGCAGCTTCGCCTACATCGGCGGAGCGGCCTTCTCCGGCAGCGGCAACTCAGAGGCCAGGTTCGCCGGCCCGCGGCAGATACAGGTCGATCAAGACGGCGACGGCAACGTCGATCAGGCCTTCCTGGTCGACCGTGTCACGGTTGCTAATCTGTTAACCGCCACGGACTTCGTCTGGCTGTGAGCCAGTGTCTCGATCCAGAGCCTCGTCTGACGCTCCTGTCAAGAATGACAGGTGGCGTTATGAGTTTGGTTTCGAAGTCTCAAGCATTGGAAATGGTAGGTAAACTTGTCCATCTGCTTTTCATTGCGCGTTCTGCTTACCCTGGTCGGAGAGGTCTATCTTATGGCTGTGATGGCCGGGATTTTGGTCTGCAAGGTACTGGAGCGAGAGAAGGATGAAGGGTAAGGCCGCAATGGTAGTTGAGAAGGGAGCGACAAGGTTTTCTGCAGGACCCGAGCCTGAGAAGGCCAGACATTCTGGGCCAGGGATAGCAGAGGAACGGGGCAGCACATAGAAAAGACGCTTACTGCTCAAGGCCAAGATCCATGGCTTTGATGCGGTTGCCAATGAGCATGGTCTGGACCGAAACCAGAGTCCGTCGATTCGGTGTTCTTTGCCGTATGCTATCCGTGGAGCAGCGTGCATAGCCAATGCGCAGAGTCTTCATGTTAAAAGTGTACGTTAGGGGGCCTTCACTGCGAACTAAATCGCACCATCTGTGTGAGACAGCTTAGACCCAGTGTTTCCGGGCAGTCGCCCTCTCCGGCTAGAGTGTCCGTTGAGCGATCCCAAAACGGATAGCCGACCCGACACCGCTTGGTCCTCTAGCGTCTGGGCCGGCCGGCTAGGGATGGGCGATTTGCGCGCGCGGGCCCGTGGGCTGGCACAGGGCCTTTCCTTCGCGACAAAGGCGCGCACCTCTGATCTTCCCCATCTGACAGTAGCCTCCTGACAAGCAAAACGCTTGGCTCCGAGCCCTCTCATCACTGTGAGAATAAGCAGTAGACATTGAATACAAAATTGGGGACAACATACTGCAAGGTTGAAGCTCCGCAGCCGACCGGCAGCACCGCTGCTCCCATGCCGCCTGCCTGCTGCTGCCAAAAAGAGGAGAACCGTTGTGCCCGTCATCACTGGAACCGACCTGAACGATAAGCTCACCGGCACGGATCAGAACGATATCATCTACGGGCTCTCGGGGAATGACAGTCTCTTCGGGGACAACGGGAAGGACAGCCTCTACGGAGGCTCTGGCGACGACGTTATGCGCGGCGGCGACGATGACGACATCCTCTATGGCGATGATGGCGACGACCGGATTTGGGGCGAGAGTGGCCTAGACCAGGCCTTCGGTGGCTCGGGTAACGACCGCATTGTCGGAAGTCAGGACAGTGACAGTGTCTTAGGCGAGGCCGGCGATGACACGCTCATGGGAGCGGGCGGTGATGACAAGCTCTATGGTGGTAAGGGTAGCGATAGTCTCTACGGTGGCGGCGGAGATGATAGCCTCTATGGAGGCAGCGGTTTGGACCGGCTCTGGGGCAACGCTGGAAAGGATCTGCTGAACGGAGGCAGCGGTGCCGACATTCTACGCGGCGGTGATGACGACGATATTCTCAAGGGCGATGGTGGTGACGACAGGATTTGGGGCGAGAGCGGCCTGGACCAGGCCTACGGCGGTTCCGGTAATGATCGCATCGTGGGGAGCAGTGCTGCCGACACGGTCATGGGAGACGAGGGTCAGGATTCGCTGCTTGGAGTGTCTGGTAAGGACACACTCTTCGGTGGCGCGGACAATGATGAGATCTCCGGCGGCCAGGACGACGATAAGATCTATGCAGGCGAGGGCGATGACGACCTCGAAGGCGATGCCGGGAACGACACGCTCTGGGGTGGCGGCGGACATGACCTCTTGCAGGGAGGTGCCGGCGACGATCGGATCTTCAGTGGCGCCGGCGAAGACCGGGCCCTGGGCCAGGACGGCAACGATCGCATCATTGGCAGCAATGACGATGACGATCTGTTCGGAGGATCAGGAGCCGATAGCCTAAGAGGCGGCCTCGGACTGGACGTGCTCAATGGCGGCAGCGGTGCCGATACGCTGAGTGTCTCGAGCCAGCTGGAAGCGCTGGCCGGCGAGACCTATGACGGCGGCCATGACCTCGACACCCTGATCCTGCAACCCGACATCAGCCTGCCCGCCGGCCTCCTGCTGACCAACATCGAGGTCCTGGAGATCCAGGGCACCAGCGACAACGACACCCTCACCGCCCAGACCCAAGCCGGCATCGCCCAGAACCGCTTCTATGGCGCCTCCGGAGCCGACCGGATCATCGCCACCTCCACCGCCGGCTCCGGCAGCCTCCATGGTGGCTCCGGAAACGACACCCTCGAAACCAACCTCAGCTACGCAGAGGTCTTCGACGGCGGCGATGGCAGCGACACCCTGAAGCTCACAAACGTCGTTCGGCTATCTGCCTCTGAAGTCTCCCTTAGCTCCATCGAGACCCTCCAGATCTACGGCACCAGCGGCGCCGACACCATCGCCGCTCAGCAGGGCGCAGACAGCGCTACCCTCTCCGGGCTTAGCGGCAGAGACACACTCACCGGCAGCACAGGTAACGATAGCCTCTCGGGTGGGGATGGCGAAGACCGGCTCTATGGAGCCTCAGGCGACGACAGCCTCTCAGGCGGTGATGGCGATGATAGCGTCTATGGCGGCGCTGGTGTGGACACTCTCGCAGGCGGCATCGCCGCAGATATCCTCGACGGAGGCAGCGGTGGCGACAGCCTCTCGGGGGACGCCGGAAACGATGAGCTGGAAGGTGGAAGTGGCAGAGACACTCTATCAGGTGCAACTGGAAACGATGTCCTGAATGGTGGCGACGGAAACGACAGCCTCTCGGGTGGGGATGGCGAAGACCGGCTCTATGGAGCCTCAGGCGACGACAGCCTCTCGGGGGACGCCGGAAACGATGTCCTGAATGGTGGCGACGGAAACGACAGCCTCTCGGGCGGTGATGGCGAAGACATTCTCTCCGGCGGTGATGGTTTCGATACGCTGATCGGCGGTAGTCAGCGCGATAGTGTCTTTGGAGGGAGTGGAGAGGATCGTCTGGAGGTCGGCTATCAGTCGGAGTTGACCTTCGGTGACCGCTTGGACGGCGGATCCGGCACGGATACCTTGATCCTGCGAAACGCAGCCGCCTTGGCGCTTGCGCCTGGTGTTGTGGTGGCCGATGTGGAGCGTCTGCTGTGGTACGGCACGAGCGAGGATGACAACTACACGAACACCTTGCTGGAAGCCACACTGTTCGGCGGAAGCGGCGCCGACAGGCTCGCCTCCAGCGTGGATGGCGACCGTCTGGTCGGTGATAGCGGTGACGACAGCCTCTCTGGTGGAACAGGGCTTCAGTTTCTGTCCGGCGGCAGTGGAGCGGACATACTCAACGGCGGCAGCGGTCAGGATCGGGCCTATGGCGGCAGTGGCGAGGATACCTTCCTGGCAAGCCAGGGCGAACTGGCGGACGGTGAGATCTTCGACGGGGGCAGCGGCGTCGATACGCTGATCTTGTCCAGCTTGACCGATATCGACCTCTCTGTGGACATGACCATCACGTCGGTAGAGGCAGCAAGCCTCTTTGGCACCACCGGTAACGATAGCGTGGCAGGCGGAACCAGCGCGGACACCATCCTTGGCCTATCCGGAGAAGACCAGCTCGATGGTGGAGCGGGAGATGATAAGATCTACGGTGGCGATGACATGGACTACAGCCTCTACGGGGGAGACGGGAACGATACCGTCACGGGCGATGCGGGCGCCGATAGCCTCCTCTACGGCGGGTCTGGGCTAGACGCGATCTATGGGGGGGATGGCAGTGACGTCAGCCTCTTCGGCGGAACCGGTGCCGACATTGTCAAGGGCGATTCCGGAGACGACAGCCTCCTCTACGGCGGGGATGGCGAAGATACGCTTTTTGGTGGTTCCGGTGATGACATTGAACTCTATGGCGGGCAGGGAGATGACTCCCTCTACGGCGGCGAGGGAGACGACGGCTCAAGAAACGGAGCTACGGACCGGCGTATCCTGCAGGGCGGGAGTGGAAATGATCTGATCAAGGGTGACAGTGGCGATGATCGCCACCTCTACGGCGGCACCGGATCGGACCAACTCTTTGGTGGGTCTGGCGCCGATGCCTATCTCTACGGCGACCTAACTAAGATCGCTGCGCAGTCTTTGGTCGGCAGTGGTTCCGATCGGATTTTCGGCGGGGCTGGGGCCGACATCCGTTTTGCCGGCGGCAGTGGTGACGATCTGATCGACGGCGGGGCTGAAAATGATCAATTCTTCTATGGCGGCGCTGGAGATGACACGCTGTTCGGTGGAGAGGGAAATGACAGCTTCTTCAGAGGAAGTGCTGGCGATGACGTCATCTTCGGCGGAGCCGGCAATGACAATCGTATTGATGGTGGTGCTGGCAACGATACTCTCTACGGGGGCCTTGGAAGAGATAGTCTAATTGGCAATGATGGCGATGACGTCTTCGTGGTATCTGGGCAGACGGAGATAACGACTGGCGAGATCTTCGACGGCGGCAATAGAACCGACACCCTGGTGTTACGCGACGCAGCCACTTTGCCTGGGGACGTCACTCTGAATAGCATTGAGTGGTTGAACCGCTACGGCACCAGCGGCGCCGATAGCTTGGACGGTGACAGCCGTTCCAATCTGCTGTCGGGACTCTCCGGCGATGATAGCCTCATGGGATTGACCGGAGACGATCTGATCAGCGGCGGCCTCGGTGCCGACACTCTCTCAGGTGACAGCGGGAATGACCTGGTTTATGGCGAGAGTGGGGCCGATGTCTTGCTTATGCAGCGAGGCAACACGCTCTACGGCGGCAGTGGAGAGGACAGCTTCCTGTTCGACGGCAGCAGTCTGGATGCGGTCGGTCAGCCGATCATCGAGGACTTCGATGGCGCACAGTTCGGGGGCGGTCAGGACAAGCTGGTCTTCGCCACGGGGCTGGAGGTCGGATCCTTTACCTACGTGGGCAGCAACAACTTCGATCCCTTCTGGCGTGGATCTCAAGCGCGCTATGCCGGTTCCGGGCAGGTCGAGGTTGACCGCGATGGCGATGAGGTCGCCGACCAAGTCTTCACGATAGAGGGTTTGAACGCCGCCGATCAACTGACATCCACGGATTTCATCTGGCTTTGAGGATAGAGCAGGGAGGCCGCAGAGACGGCGGTCGCCTGCAGGGGAGCGCGGATCCAGGATCGGTCCTATCGCCTGGACTGGCGGTGTCTCCTAGGCAGGAATGAAGAGGGAGCAGGAAGACAATGGCTGAGATTACCGGCACGGACGGCCCCGACAGTCTTAAGGGCACGAGCTTCACGGACACGGTTTGGGGCCTTTCCGGCGATGACCTACTGACTGGCTATCGTGGGGATGACACCGTTTTTGGGGCAAGTGGTGTTGACACCCTCAACGGCGATAGAGGCGATGACGTTCTCTACGGTGGTGATGGTGACGACGCCGGTCTCTCTGGCGGCAGCAATGGCAACGACACACTCTTCGGGGATAGCGGTAACGACTCTCGACTCAGCGGCGGCTATGGCAATGACATACTCTTCGGGGGTAGCGGTGACGACAGAGATCTCAGCGGCGGTCGAGACGACGACCTGATCTTCGGGGGAGAAGGGGACGACCAAGCCACCGGCGGGTCTGGTAATGATACGTTCTATGGGGGGAGAGGCGAGGATGGTCTCGTCGGGATGCGGGGCGACGACCTCTTCGTGGTGCGGGACCAGGCGGAGATCCAAAGGAATGACCTGTTTTATGGCGGCCAAGACGTCGACACCCTGCTCTTGGAGAATGCCGCGACCATACCGGCCGACGTGCTGCTTAATGATATCGAGTCCTTCGTCTTTCGCGGCACGAGCGCTAACGACCGGCTGCCGGGCACCGAGTACCGTGACAGCATCTACGGACAGAGCGGAGACGACAGTCTCTTCGGGGGTAGCAGCGAGGATGGCCTCTTCGGTGGCAGCGGTGCGGACTTCCTGGCCGGCGACAGTGGATCGGACAGCCTCTATGGCGGTGACGGTGATGACCGCCTGACCGCGCGGGCGGGCGATGATGTCTCCCTCTTCGGCGGCAGTGGTCTGGACACCGTGACCGGCGGCGCCGGTGACGACAGTTTGCTCTATGGCGGCTCTGGCTCGGACCTCCTGCGCGGTGGCGGTGGGCAGGACCATGGGCTCTACGGCGGTGACGGTATCGACAGTCTCTATGGCGGCGCTGCCGGTGACCGCGGGCTCTTCGGTGGCGCGGATGACGACCAGCTCTTCGGCGGCAATGGCGGTGACCGTCTCTATGGTGATGCCGGTATGGATATCCTCTCAGGAGGAACGGGGAACGATAAGCTCTACGGAGGCTCGGATGCCGACGGCTTCCTTATGGGCGATGCCGGGAACGACTTCCTGGCCGGTGACAGTGGGAATGACTTCCTCTTCTACGGCGGCTCCGGTCAGGATGGTCTCTCGGGCCGTGCCGGGGACGACAGCCTCTTCTACGGCGGTCTCGGTGACGACCGCTTGAGCGGTGCGGGCGGCAAAGACGCCTCCTTCTTCGGTGGCAGCGGGTCCGACACCCTGCGCGGCAATGCCGACAACGATGCCTTCCTCTTCGGCGGCAGCGGGATCGACAGCCTCTACGGCGGTGAGGGGAACGACACCCTGAACGTGGCCAGCCAGGGCGAGCTTGCCGCGGGTGACATCTTCGACGGTGGCTCTGGCACCGACACTCTGATGCTGGGCACGGGCGTCAGCCTGCCGGCCGGCGTCACCGTCACCAACGTGGAGGTCGTGGCCTACATGATCATGATCTGAGACCAAGTCTTCTCGAACGTCTGCTGGTGTTAAGCGAAGAGGAAGCGAAACGACAATGGCTGAGATTACCGGCACGGACGGCCCCGACAGTCTTAAGGGCACGAGCTTCACGGACACGGTCTGGGGCCTTTCCGGCGATGACCTACTGACTGGCTATCGTGGGGATGACACCGTTTTTGGGGCAAGTGGTGTTGACACCCTCAACGGCGATGGAGGCGATGATGTTCTCTACGGCGGTGATGGTGACGACGCCGGTCTCTCTGGCGGTAGCAATGGCAACGACACACTCTTCGGGGATAGCGGTAATGACACTCAGCTCAGCGGCGGCTATGGCAACGATACACTCTACGGGGGTAGCGGTGACGACTCTCGGCTCAGCGGCGGTCGAGACGACGACCTGATCTTCGGGGGCAGTGGTGATGACAGAGAACTCAGCGGCGGCTTTGGCAATGATACACTCTACGGGGGTAGCGGTGACGATGGAATCCTCAGTGGCGGTCGAGACGATGACCTGATCTTCGGGGGGGAAGGGGACGACCAAGCCACCGGCGGGTCTGGTAAGGACACGTTCTATGGGGGGAGAGGCGAGGATGGTTTCGCCGGGATGCAGGGCGACGACCTCTTCGTGGTGCGTGACCAGACGGAGATCCAAACGGATGAGGTGTTTGATGGCGGCGAAGACGTCGACACCCTGCTCTTGGAGAATGCCGCGACCATACCGGCCGAGGTGCTGCTTAGGGATATCGAGTCCTTCGTCTTTCGCGGCACGAGTGCTAACGACCGGCTGCCGGGCACCGAGTATCGTGACAGCATCTACGGACAGAGCGGCGCCGACAGTCTCTTCGGGGGTAGCAGCGAGGATGGCCTCTTCGGTGGCAGCGGTGCGGACTTCCTGGCCGGCGACAGTGGATCGGACAGCCTCTATGGCGGTGACGGTGAAGACCGCCTGACCGCGCGGGCGGGCGATGATGTCTCCCTCTTCGGCGGCAGCGGTTTGGACACCGTGACCGGAGGTGCCGGGGACGACAGCGCCCTCTTCGGAGGCTCGAGCGCCGACGTCATCCGCGGCGGCGGTGGGCAGGACCATGGGTTCTACGGCGGTGACGGTATCGACAGTCTCTATGGCGGCGCTGCCGGTGACCGCGGGCTCTTCGGTGGCGCGGATGACGACCAGCTCTTCGGCGGCAATGGCGGCGACCGTCTCTATGGTGATGCCGGTATGGATCTCCTCTCAGGAGGAACGGGGAACGATAAGCTCTACGGAGGCTCTGATGCCGACGGCTTCCTTATGGGCGATGCCGGGAACGACTTCCTGGCCGGCGACAGTGGGAATGACTTCCTCTTCTACGGCGGCTCCGGTCAGGATGGTCTATCGGGCCGTGCCGGGGATGACAGCCTCTTCTACGGCGGTCTCGGTGACGACCGCTTGAGCGGTGCGGGCGGCAAAGACGCCTCCTTCTTCGGTGGCAGCGGGTCCGACACCCTGCGCGGCAATGCCGACAACGATGCCTTCCTCTTCGGCGGCAGTGGGATCGACAGCCTCTACGGCGGTGAGGGGAACGACACACTCAACGCCGCCAGCCAAGGCGAGCTGCAGGCCGGTGACATCTTCGACGGTGGCTCTGGCACTGACACCCTGGTGTTGGGGACCGGCGTCAGCCTGCCGGCCGGCGTCACCGTCACCAACGTGGAGGTCGTGGCCTACATGATCATGATCTGAGACCAAGTCTTCTCGAACGTCTGCTGGTGTTAAGCGAAGAGGAAGCGAAACGACAATGGCTGAGATTACCGGCACGGACGGCCCCGACTTTCTTCGGGGAACGTCTTTAGATGACACGATCTGGGGCCTCAGCGGTAACGACATTCTCTCTGGCAATGGCGAAGCAGACACGCTCTTCGGCGGGGAAGGGATCGACACGCTCTTCGGGGGCTCGGGCAACGACAACGGCTTCCAGGGAGGCAATGGCGACGACACGCTCTTCGGGGGCGCGGGCGACGACAGACGCTTCTATGGAGGCAGTGGCGACGACGTGCTCTATGGAGGCTCGGGCAGCGACTACGGCTTCCCGGGCAACGACTACTACTTCCAGGGCGACAGTGGCGACGACGTGCTCTTCGGGGGCACGGGCAACGACCGCTTCTTCCAGGGAGGCAGTGGCGACGACGTGCTCTATGGAGGCACGGGCAACGACGACCGCTTCCACGGACGCAATGGCAACGACACGCTCTATGGAGGCTCGGGCAACGACAACGGCTTCCAGGGAGACAATGGCGACGACACGCTCTTCGGGGGCGCGGGCAACGACGCCCGCTTCCAGGGAGGCAGTGGCGACGATACGCTCTTCGGGGGCGCGGGCGACGACAGCGGCTTCAAGGGAGGCAATGGCAACGACACGCTCTTCGGGGGCGCGGGCAACGACAGCCTCTATGGCGGGTCGGGTCTCGATCATGTTTTCGGCGGTTCGGGCAGCGACACGCTTGTGGTGTCCGATCAATCGGAGCTGGTCGACGGTGAAACCCTGGATGGCGGCAGCGGCGTCGATACGCTGATCTTGAAGAACAGCGTGACCTTACCGAGTGGTGCGGGGTTGGTATCGATCGAGGTTATCCGCTACGATCAGAGCCTGGTGGGGACGAGCGGTGACGACGTGCTGTCCGGCGCCTCTGGGCAAGACACGATCTGGGGCCGCAGCGGTAACGACACTCTCTCTGGCAATGGCGAAGCAGACACGCTCTTCGGCGGGGAAGGGATCGACAGCCTCTTCGGGGGCTCGGGCGACGACCACCGCTTCAGGGGAGGCAGTGGCGACGACGTGCTCTATGGAGGCTCGGGCAACGACAGCGGCTTCCAGGGAGGCAATGGCAACGACGTGCTCTATGGAGGCTCGGGCAACGACAGCAGCTTCCGCGGAGACAGTGGCGACGACGTGCTCTATGGAGGCTCGGGCAACGACAGCGGCTTCCAGGGAGGCAGTGGCGACGACGTGCTCTATGGAGGCTCGGGCAACGACAGCAGCTTCCGGGGAGACAGTGGCGACGACGTGCTCTATGGAGGCTCGGGCAACGACAGCGGCTTCCAGGGAGGCAGTGGCGACGACGTGCTCTATGGAGGCTCGGGCAACGACGACTACTTCAAGGGAGACAGTGGCGACGACACGCTCTTCGGGGGCGCGGGCGACGACAGCCGCTTCTTCGGGGGGCACGACAGCAACGACACGCTCTATGGAGGCGCGGGCGACGACAGCGGCTTCCAGGGCGACAGTGGCGACGACACGCTCTATGGAGGCTCGGGCGACGACTACTACTTCAAGGGAGGCAGTGGCGACGACACGCTCTATGGAGGCTCGGGCAACGACGACCGCTTCAAGGGAGGCAGTGGCGACGACACGCTCTATGGAGGCTCGGGCGACGACTACTACTTCCAGGGAGGCAATGGCAACGACACGCTCTATGGAGGCTCGGGCAACGACGACCGCTTCCAGGGAGGCAATGGCGACGACACGCTCTTCGGGGGCGCGGGCGACGACAGCAGCTTCTTCGGGGGGCACGACAGCAACGACACGCTCTATGGAGGCTCGGGCGACGACTACCGCTTCCAGGGCGACAGTGGCGACGACACGCTCTTCGGGGGCTCGGGCAACGACGCCCGCTTCCAGGGAGACAATGGCGACGACACGCTCTATGGAGGCTCGGGCAACGACAGCAGCTTCCAGGGAGGCAGTGGCGACGATACGCTCTTCGGGGGCGCGGGCGACGACAGCGGCTTCCAGGGAGGCAATGGCAACGACACGCTCTTCGGGGGCGCGGGCAACGACAGCCTCTATGGCGGGTCGGGTCTCGATCATATTTTCGGCGGTTCGGGCAGCGACACGCTTGTGGTGTCCGATCAATCGGAGCTGGTCGACGGTGAAACCCTGGATGGCGGCAGCGGCGTCGATACGCTGATCTTGAAGAACAGCGTGACCTTACCGAGTGGTGCGGGGTTAGTATCGATCGAGGTTATCCGCTACGATCAGAGCCTGGTGGGGACGGGCGGTGACGACGTGCTGTCCGGCGCCTCTGGGCTAGACACGATCTGGGGCCGCGGCGGTAACGACACTCTCTCTGGCAATGGCGAAGCAGACACGCTCTTCGGCGGGGAAGGGATCGACAGCCTCTACGGGGGTGATGGCGACGACAGCCTTTACGGTGGCAGTGGGGACGACCGTGTGTACGGAGGCAGCGGGGACGATTACCTCTCTGCGAGCGCGGGCGAACTGGTGTCGGGCGATCACTTCGACGGGGGCAGCGGTGTCGATACGCTGGTCTTGAGAGACATGGCCAGCGCGGCACTCCCGAGCGGTGTGACGGTAAGCTCGGTCGAGGTTATCCGCTACGATCAGAGCCTGGTGGGGACGAGCGGTGACGACATGCTGTCCGGCGCC
This sequence comes from Rhodospirillales bacterium, assembly GCA_963669335.1. Classification (GTDB taxonomy): domain Bacteria; phylum Pseudomonadota; class Alphaproteobacteria; order Kiloniellales; family JACOMY01; genus JACOMY01. The sequence goes on along the minus strand of OY770023.1, from coordinate 6,186,754 downwards.
TCTGGGCAAGACACGATCTGGGGCCTCAGCGGTAACGACACTCTCTCTGGCAATGGCGAAGCAGACACGCTCTTCGGCGGGGAAGGGATCGACACGCTCATCGGTGGCCGTGGGGACGATAGCATTTTTGGTGGCAGCGGGGACGATCGGGTCCTCACCGGCGGCAGCGGTCAGGATCTGATCTACGGTGGTGAAGGAAATGACCGCCTCCTCTTTGGCAGTAGTGGTCAGGATACGCTCTTCGGCGGTAAAGGAAATGATTACCTCTTCTTTGGCGGCTACGGTCAGGACCTGATCTACGGTGGGGAAGGTGATGACTCTTTCCTCGACGGCGCTGAAGGCGACGACCGTGTGTACGGGGGCAGCGGGAACGATCGGGACTTAAACGGCGCTGAAGGTGACGACCGTGTGTATGGTGGCAGCGGCGCCGATAGTCTCTTCGGTGGCAGCTCTGACGATGGCCTCTATGGGGGTAGCGGCAACGACTTCTTGGCCGGTGACAGTGGGTCGGACAGCCTCTATGGCGGTGACGGTGATGACCGCCTGACCGCGCGGGCGGGCGATGATGTCTCCCTCTTGGGCGGCAGTGGTCTGGACACCGTGACCGGCGGCGCCGGTGACGACAGTTTGCTCTATGGCGGCTCTGGCTCGGACCTCCTGCGCGGCGGCGGTGGGCAGGACCATGGGTTCTACGGCGGTGACGGTATCGACAGTCTCTATGGCGGCGCTGCCGGTGACCGGGGGCTCTTCGGTGGCGCGGATGACGACCAGCTCTTCGGCGGCAATGGCGGCGACCGTCTCTATGGTGATGCCGGTATGGATATCCTCTCAGGAGGAACGGGGAACGATAAGCTCTACGGAGGCTCTGATGCCGACGGCTTCCTTATGGGCGATGCCGGGAACGACTTCCTGGCCGGCGACAGTGGGAATGATTTCCTCTTCTACGGCGGCTCCGGTCAGGATGGTCTCTCGGGCCGTGCCGGGGACGACAGCCTCTTCTACGGCGGTCTCGGTGACGACCGCTTGAGTGGTGCGGGCGGCAAAGACGCCTTCTTCTTCGGCGGCAGCGGGTCCGACACCCTGCGCGGCAATGCCGACGACGATGCCCTCCTCTTCGGCGGCAGTGGGATCGACAGCCTCTACGGCGGTGAGGGGAACGACACCCTGAACGTGGCCAGCCAGGGCGAGCTTGCCGCGGGTGACATCTTCGATGGTGGCTCTGGCACCGACACTCTGATGCTGGGCACGGGCGTCAGCCTGCCGGCCGGCGTCACCGTCACCAACGTGGAGGTCGTGGCCTACATGATCATGATCTGAGACCAAGTCTTCTCGAACGTCTGCTGCGCGCTTGTACGGTGATCGCCAGCAGGCAGCCCCTGGTGTTGGAATTGACAGCCACCAACACCGGGGGCCTCGTTCTCAAGCGGATGACCTCTATCCGCTTGGACGGGCGTCCTGTCCTCCAGGATGCCCAAAAGTGCCGCAGAGCCCCGTTCCCTGGGCTCTGCGGCAGCGCTGCTCTCGATTCCGATAGCGAGAGCAGCGCGGGAAAGAGCCAGACGGACCACACTGGCTCTATCAGGCGCCGTCCGGGACTACTCTTCCCCGAGTGCCCTCCCCGGACGGCGCCCTTCCTCCCCCTGGCGCGCAGCCGAGAGCTTACGTGCAAGGCATGTCTTCGTCCAAGGGCGCCTTGTCCTCTGCAGCGCATGGCATAGAAGAAGACGAGGGGATAGACCGGGTCCAGAGGCCGGCTCTGCCACCCGTCCCGTTGCTTGCACGAGCGCTGCGGCTTCCTATTCGGCTTTGGCTCCAACCGCGGCCGTTGTCAGATAGCCGAGGCTCGAATGAAATTGATATGTACTCTGGGCTGTCAGCTACGTTTCACTGGATTGATGATCGTCACCCTATTCAAATTCGTCAAAACAGAATATCGCGGTATTTTTTCATACACTGTTGGGCAGAATCGATCATCTCGCGGTAAATCGCTGCGATTTCATGCTCATCGCGTGCATGTAAGGCTTCAACAATCGCCCTGTTTTGCTCGTGCTCCTGTTCAAGCCGACCGGGAAGAGCCAGAAGGCGACGATTGAGCACGATCATGCTCATGTCCATGAGGGGTGTGAGGATCGGCCTAAGGAACTCGTTTTCAGCGTGAACCATGACAAGTTCATCAAGTTCGATCACTGCATCTGCAAATCCCCTGGTGTCCTCATTCTCGACAACAGTCTTCATTGCTTCGCCGAACCGCTCGCGCATCTCGTTCCAGCTATTGTCCGGAGCTCTTCGTGCCGCTAACTGATACGCCAAGACCGTTATGTTTTCCCGTACCTCCCACAGCCGCAAAACCTGCTCGTAGCTGTACCGTGCAACATAGGCTCCACGATTCTTAATTCTGATGATCAGGCCACGTTCTTCCAGGATCAAGAGAGCGTTGCGGATAACTGTCCGCGAGACGCCGAGTTCCTGAGAGAGATCCTGCTCGACGAGCTTACTGCCAGGCGGCGCCTCATTTGATGCAATCTTCTCGCGCAGCGCTTGGATGATCCTGAATGCATCAGTTTTCTCCAGTGGTGGGGTGTCAGAATGCAAATTTTGAAACATGTTCCTAGGTGCTCGTCTACGGGACCAACGTGACAAAATTCACATTATCATAAACAGCACGCAGAGTGTACTACTGTTTAGGAATCCGAAATGAATTCTGTCGTGAAACACTTTCCGGTCGTCATCAGGACACATCCCAAAGCACGGACGTGACGGTGAGAGGAACTGCTGGAACTCCAGATCGCCTCCCACATTTCGGGCGTGTTGCGCAACCCAAAACCGAGCCTCTGCTGCTTTCACGCAGCGCGATCCAGACGTGTTTTTCACCAATCCATCGGGCCGATCTGCCCGCCTAATCGTCAGGGCTCAGGTCAATCAAAACCTTTGGAGTGGGTTGCTGTTGCCCCCCGTTTAAGCGGACGCCTCGGCGGTGTCTAGGGCTCTTCGGACCTCTGTTGGAGAGGCCATTTCGAGCCCAGAGTGGGGATGCTTGTTGTTGTCGATCCTATGCAGGTTCTCCGCGAAGGCCGATTGTCGGATCCTCCGAGCGGATCCTGCAAGGAGGATCACATGAACGGCAAGGATGAGAGAGCAGGCCAACTCTTGCGTGGCGTTCCTTCTAAAGGCCTTCCTTCTTGGCAATAGAGCGGATTGCCGACCCCTGCGGGTCCCAACGCCTGAAGAGGAAGATGCAAAGAGGGGCCTGCGCGAACCCACTCGGCTGCTGAACGAGCCAACACGCCACGTCAATCGCATCCGGGCGTTGTTGAATCTGCAAGGCGCTTGAGGCAGAACCTGCGAGCCCATAGCATGGGCCGGCGTTCCTGCAGCATCTCTCGGGACAGGACCTCCAAATCCTCTCTGATCTCTTCCGCGCAGCAGCGAGTCTCGACACCTTCGTCGGCCGAATCGACCGCTGACCGTTGAGCGTCGCCTTTCGGGACGATTCCCAAACCTACTCGTCCCCTTAGGTTGGCTGTTATGGACTGATCAGGCGACAGCGCAGCGCGCCGATCTGCGCCTCCAAAAAGTCGTCTAAAATGACAGTTGACGGCCTCCTCATGGGCGATATGGCCAACGACTTCCTGGTCGGCGGCAGCGGGTGCAACACCCAGCGCGCCGTTGACGACGATGTTTTCCTCTACGGGGAGAGCGGAATCGACAACCTCCATGGCGGCGATGGGGACGATACCTTGAGCGCCGCCAGACGGCCGAGCAGAGCGTGGACTTCACCTAGGTCCCGATCTAGGGGGCACTTGAGTGGCCTTCGTGACCCGCCGTTCGTGCAGCGCGGTCGTGCGGCGAGGTCGTGAGGCGGCGCATCAACTGCCCCGGCCGCCACTCTGGAACAAGCTCTTGCATTCAACATCCGGGGGATCCTGCAGCTACTGGGCTTCAACGCCTCGACTGAAGCCGCGCATCGTAAAGGGCTTCACACAAGGTCACCCCCGATGAGCGCGGGCTGCCGGGATTGCGTGCCTATGAAACAGGATACAGTTGACAGTGCATACAGTATCGGCGACAAAGATCTATACGAAACTCCAATCCTAAAACAGAACAATTGCATAAACAATTGTCAATTCAATGTGTGGATGGGTTGCGCTGGGACCGCCGTCAGAGGCTGTCTGCCAACCCTGTGTGTCGTCGCTTTGCGCCATTCCTATCGGGGGGCCTGCGATCGATTGGGCAACTGGGGAAGAGGCAATGGCTCGGATAACTGGCACGAACGGTGTCGATAACCTGACCGGCACAAATAACACCGACACGATCTTTGGCCTTGGGGGAGACGATAGTCTCTTCGGCAGAAGCCAGTCCGACACGCTGTTCGGAGGCCAAGGAAATGACCGCTTGGTTGGCCAGCAAGGTAACGACGACCTCTTTGGCCAGAGTGGGAACGATTTACTCCAAGGATCCGGTGCCGATGATTTTCTGGATGGAGGCAGCGGAAACGATCGTTTGTACGGCGGCGCCGACCGGGATATCCTATACGGTGGCGACGGCGTAGACACTCTTAACGGTGGATCTTTCAGGGATTCTCTCTTTGGGGGAAGTGGCAACGATCTCGCAATTTTTCTCGCGTCTGAGATAAGGGATACGGAGACATTTTGGGGAGGTGCTGGCAGTGACACCGTTCGTTTCCAGACGGGTGCCGACGCAGGGGATGTAAATGCGATTGCCGAGGTTTCCATTTTTGGGCAATCGTTCACTGGTCTCCGGATTGAGATGGCTGGTGCTGGCATTGCCCCAGGGGCTGGGCTAGCCGACACCGTATATGGCAGCTCCTTCCGCGACACCATATTCGGCCGTACGGGCAACGATACAGCTAAAGGTGGAGACGGAAGCGATGTTATTGAGGACGTCTTTGGCTCCAACTTCCTCTACGGTGAGAGCGGCAATGATACGATCGAAGGATTTGGTAACTCAGGATCTATAGATGGTGGTGCTGGCGATGATAAGCTCCTCGTCGTGGGAGATGATATTGCCGGAAAGCTCGTCGGGGGGCGAGGCTATGATAGGTTTTATGGTGACGCGATACGTTCCCAAAGCTTTTTCGGCGGCGGTGAAGGCGATACGTTTTTCGTCCTGAGTGGGGATGCTATCAGTTTCTTTGGCGGCATAGATAACGACAAATTTTTTGGCGGAGGTTTAGTTACTTCTTTTTATGGTGGGCAGGGGGCGGACACGATTGACAATATCGGAAGGAGGGGTAGGTTTCTCAGCGGTGACGAGGGGAATGACAGCATTTTCGGTGGCCTATCCGGCGACAATGACATTTTCGGCGGCTCCGGCGATGACCTTATTCGTAGTCAATCAGGGGATGATGTTCTTCTCTTTGGTGGTGAAGGTAGCGATCGTATTTTTGGCGGGTCAGGCTCTGACAAGACTCTCAGAGGCTCTGCAGGCGATGACCTTATCAACGGCGATGATGGTGGGGACGTTAGTCTATATGGCGGAAGCGATGCCGATCAGATTTTCGGCGGCTCAGGCCCTGACACTTATCTCTTCGGTGGTGATGGAGACGATACACTCCATGGTGACTCTGGTGACGATGTAAGCCTCGACGGTGGCGATGGTGCCGATAGTGTTTATGGGGGGCGTGGGAACGATCAGCTTATAGGTGGCTCGGGACTCGACACTGTCGACGGCGGTTCCGGGAACGATCTTCTGATCGTCTTGAGCCAGGGCGATCTCGTGGCCGGTGACGTCTTCGACGGTGGCAGCGGCGTCGACACCCTGGTGGTGCGCAATGCAGCCAGCCGGCCTGACGGCGTCATACTGACCTCGATCGAGTCGGCGCAGATCTTTGGAACGAACATCTCGGACAGACTGGTCGGGCTCAGCGTGGACGATCGGATCTATGGCCTTAATGGAAATGATAACCTCTTTGCTTACAGTGGTGCCGATCGTCTCTATGGCGGTGATGGCAGCGACGTTCTTGTGGGCGGTATGGGTCTGGATAGCCTCTTCGGTGGCAGTGGCGCAGACACCCTTGGTGCATTGAGCCAGGGCGAGCTGGTTGCCGGCGAGACCTACGACGGCGGCAGCGGCGTCGATACCCTGGTGCTGAACAACGCTGCAAGCCTGCCTGTCGGCGTGGTGCTGACCTCGATCGAGCTGGCGTGGTTCCGCGGCACCAGCGGTGCGGACAACGTGGAGGGGACCAGCGGCCAGGATAGTCTGGACGGGTTCAGTGGCGATGACAGCCTCTATGGGCTGAGCGGCGCTGACAGCCTGGTCGGTGGGGCTGGTGATGACTATCTCTTAGGCGGCGCGGGTCTGGACAAGGCCTTTGGCGGCAGTGGCTCGGACGGCCTTATTGTATCGAGCCAGGGAGATCTCGTGGCCGGCGACGTCTTCGACGGCGGCAGTGGCTTCGACATCCTGGTGCTGAATAACGGTGCGAGCCTGCCTGCCGGCGTGGTGCTGACCTCGATCGAGTTGGTGGGGCTCATCGGCACCAGCGGCGCGGACAGCCTGGAGGGGACCAGCCTCAACGATCTTCTGCAGGGTCGCAGTGGCGATGACAGCCTCTATGGGCTGAGCGGCGCTGATAGCCTGTTCGGCGATGAAGGGGACGACAGTCTTTATGGCGGTGCCGGGCGAGATCTGGCCTACGGCGGGAGTGGTCTCGACAGCATCTATGGCGACTCAGGTGATGACGACTTGAGAGGAAACAATGGTGGGGATTCCATCTTTGGCGGGTCTGGGGCTGACAGCCTCTACGGCGGGGATGGCGATGACTCTCTTGTTAGCGGCGCGGGTCTAGATAAGGCCTTTGGCGGCAGTGGCGCAGACGTCCTGGCTGTATTGAGCCAGGGCGAGCTGGTCGCCGGCGAGACCTTCGACGGCGGCAGCGGGGTAGACACCCTGGTTTTGCGGGAGGCCGCGACACTCCCCGCTGGTGTGGAGGTGACCGGCGTAGAGGTCTATCAGTTCGTGGGGACCAGCGGTGCGGACAGGCTGGAGGGGACGAGCGGGGATGACGTGCTCTCTGGTCTCAGTGGTGCCGACAGCCTCTATGGTCAAAGTGGCAACGACTTTCTGTCCGGGGAGAATGGCTCCGATACGCTGCGGGGCGGTGCAGGTGTGGATACGCTGCGCGGTAACCTTGGCGACGATGTGATGGTGGTGTCGAGCCAGGGTGAGCTGGTGGCCGGTGATACCTTTGACGGCGGCACCGGAGTGGACACGCTGATCCTGTTCGAGGGCGCCAGTTTGCCGGTTGGCGTGTTATTGAGTTCGGTGGATCGCATCATCGCTTACGGGACGAGCGGCGCGGACATCCTCTCCGGTAGTAACAGGGTCGATACGCAGTTCGGCCTCAGCGGCGCGGACAGCCTCTATGGCGCTGGCGACTTTGACTTTTTGTATGGCGGTGTGGGTGACGACAGTCTCTATGGCGGGAGCGCACCCGACCGTGTCTACGGAGCGAGTGGTTCGGATAAACTGAGTGGCGACTCGGATGCAGATAGGCTCTTTGGCGGTAGCGGTGATGATGCAGTTTATGGCGGTCCAGGCAATGATCTCTCTTTGTTTGGGGGTGATGGGAACGATAGTGTTGATGGTGGTGACGGTCCCGATAGAGTTTATGGTGGTCTAGGAAACGACACGCTTGATGGTTTTACAGGAAACGACAATCTCAAGGGGGAGAGTGGTTCGGACACGCTGCGTGGCCACAGGGGTGGGGACCGGCTCTATGGTGGCAGTGGCGAAGATTTGCTTTATGCAGGGACGGGCAATGATACATCCTTGTTTGGTGGCGATGGGAACGACAGTCTTTTCGGTGGTTCGGGCGATGACCTCAGTTTGATTGGGGGTGATGGGAACGACAGTCTCTCCGGTGGTTCGGGTAATGACTTGGCGGTGAGGGGTGGTGCTGGTTCCGATGTTCTGGACGGTGGGCACGGCGATGATGAGCTTTATGGCGGCGCTGATTTAGATCGCCTATACGGCAGTAGCGGTAATGATAAGCTCTTTGTGGCGAGCCAAGGTGAGCTGCTTGCCGGCGAGATCTACGACGGTGGCAGTGGCGTCGACACCCTGGTATTGCGCGATGGAGCAAGCCTACCTGCCGGCGTGGTGCTGAGCTCGATCGAGGTGTTGGCGCGCTATGGAACGAGCGGCGCGGACAGCCTGGAAGGGGCCAGCGGAGATGATGTGCTCTCCGGTCTCAGTGGCGATGACAGCCTCTACGGTCTGAGCGGCGCTGACAGCCTAACCGGCGATGATGGCGACGACAGTCTCTACGGCGGCGCGGGTCAGGACAGCCTCTACGGTGGCAGTGGCGCCGACCTCCTGGCTGTTGCGAGCCAGGGCGAGCTGGTGTCCGGCGAGACCTACGACGGTGGCAGCGGCGTCGATACTCTGGTTCTGCAAGACGGAGCGAGTCTGCCTGCCGGCGTGGTGCTGAACGCGATCGAGTCGGTACAGATCTATGGGACGACCAGTGCGGACAGTCTGGCAGGGACCAGCCTTCCAGATACGATCCTTGCCTTGAGTGGCGATGATAGCGTCTATGGACTGAATGGCAATGATCGCCTCTATGGCGGCGAAGGCGACGATAGCCTTTATGGCGGGTTAAACCAAGACCGGGTCTTTGGCGGCAGTGGTGCCGACGTTCTGGTTGTGGCCAGTCAGGGTGAGTTGGTTGCGGGCGAGACCTACGATGGCGGCAGCGGTGTCGACACCTTAGTGCTCCGAAACGGCGCGACGCCCCGAGACGTCGTTTTGACCGACGTCGAATCGGTCTTGCGCTATGGGACCAGCGGCAATGACACTCTCAGCCGTATTTCCGCTCAGGCCGTTACTGTCTTCGGCCTGAGCGGTAGCGACACGGTGTCTGGTGCCTCTCTGAACGACACCCTTTATGGTGGTGACGGCGATGATTTCGCTGTTCGTGGTAACGCGGGTGATGATAGAGTCTTCGGAGATAGCGGCCCCGACCTGTTCCTTCAAGGTGATGATGGCAACGATACAATTTATGGTGGAAGTGGTGATGATACCCTCCTGGATGGAGGATCCGGAAACGACACACTCTATGGCCGTACTGGTGAAGACAATGCGCTGGCAGGCGGAACAGGAAACGACATTGCCTTCGGCGGTAGTGGCAATGATTTCGATTTCTCCGGTAGAAGTGGCGAGGACACTCTCTTCGGTGGCTTCGGCGACGATAGCAATCTCTATGGCGGAAGTGGCGAGGACACTCTCTACGGTGGCAGCGGCGCCGACATCCTGGCTGCTGCGAACCAGGGCGAGTTGGTTGCCGGCGACACCTTCGACGGTGGCAGCGGTGTCGACACCCTGGTGCTGCGCGACGGGGCGAGCCTGCTGGCCGGCGTGGAGCTGACCTCGATCGAGCTGGTGGCGCGCTATGGGATCAACGGCGCGGACAGTCTGGCGGGGACCAGCGGGGACGATCGGCTCTCCGGTCTCAGAGGCAATGACAGCCTCTACGGGCTGAGCGGCGCTGATGGCCTGTACGGCGATGTGGGTGACGACAGCCTCTATGGCGGCGCGGGTCTGGATAAGGTCTTTGGCGGCACTGGCGCCGACGTCTTGGCTGTTGCCAGCCAGGGTGAACTGGTGGCCGGAGAGACCTACGACGGCGGCAGCGGCGTCGACACCCTGGTGCTGCGCGACGGTGCGAGCCTGCCGGCCGGCGTGGTGCTGAGCTCGATCGAGTCGGTTCGGATCATTGGAACGAGCGGTGCGGACAGCCTGGAGGGGACCAGCGGGGACGATCAGCTCTCCGGTCTCAGTGGCGACGACAGCCTCTACGGGCTGAGCGGCGAAGATCGCCTGTCCGGCGGTGAAGGTGACGACAGTCTTTATGGCGGTGCAGGTCTGGACAGCCTGTACGGCGGCAGTGGCGCGGACGTTATGGCTGTTGCCAGCCAAGGTGATCTTCTTGCCGGCGAGACCTACGACGGCGGCAACGGTGTCGACACCCTGGTGCTGCGCGACGGGGCGAGCCTGCCTGTCGGCGTGGTGCTGGCCTCGATCGAGGTCTTGGCGCGGGATGGGACGAGCGGCGCGGACAGCCTGGAGGGGACGAGCGGGGACGATCAGCTCTCCGGTCTCAGTGGCGACGACAGCCTCTACGGGCTGAGTGGCGCCGACAGCCAGTCCGGCGGCGCGGGTCAGGACAGTCTTTATGGTGGCGCGGGTCAGGACAGCCTCTACGGCGGCAGTGGCGCCGACCTTCTGGCTGTTGCCAGCCAAGGTGATCTTCTCGCCGGTGAGACCTACGACGGTGGCAGCGGTGTCGATACCCTGGTGCTGCGCGACGGGGCGAGCCTGCCTGCCGGCGTGGTGCTGAGCTCGATCGAGTCGGTTCGGATCATTGGAACGAGCGGTGCGGACAGCCTGGAGGGGACCAGCGGGGATGATCAGCTCTCCGGTCTCAATGGCGATGACAGCCTCTATGGGCTGAGTGGCGACGATCTACTGCGCGGCAGTGTGGGTAATGACAGCCTTTATGGCGGCGCAGGCTTGGATGTAGCTTATGGCGGCAGTGGCTACAACTTTCTTAATGGCGGATTGGGTGATGACGATTTGCGCGGTGGTAGTTCCACCGATGTGGTCTATGGCGACTCTGGGGCTGACAGCCTGTTCGGCGGGTATGGTTATGACGGCCTTGCTGGCGGTTCGGGTGTGGACAAGCTCTACGGCGGCAGTGGTGCCGACGTCCTGATTGCTGCGAGCCAAGGTGATCTGATTGCCGGCGATAGCTTCGACGGCGGCAGCGGTGTCGACACCCTGCTCCTGCGCGATGGTGCAAGCCTGCCTGTCGGCGTCGTGCTGACCTCGATAGAGGTCTGGCTGCGCTATGGCACCAGCGGCGCGGACAGTCTGGCGGGGTCCAGCGGGGATGATTCACTCTTCGGTCTCAGTGGCGATGACAGCCTCTACGGGCTGAGCGGCGCTGATAGCCTGTCCGGCGGTGAAGGTGATGACAGCCTTTATGGTGGTGCAGGTCTAGACAGCCTTTCCGGTGGCGGTGGCGCGGACGTCCTGGTTGTCGCCAGCCAGGGTGAGTTGGTGGACGGCGAGACCTACGACGGTGGCAGCGGTGTCGACACCCTGGTGCTGCGCGACGGTGCCACCCTGCCAGCCGGCGTGGTGCTGAGCTCGATCGAGTCGGTTCGGATCTATGGGACCAGCGGTGCGGACAGCCTGGAGGGGACCAGCGGGGATGATTCAATCTACGGTCTCAGTGGCGATGACAGCCTCTATGGGTTGAGCGGCGCTGATAGCCTATTTGGCGGTGTGGGTGACGACAGCCTCTATGGCGGTGCGGGTTTGGACAGCCTCTACGGTGGCAGTGGCGCCGACGTCCTGGCTGTCGCGAGCCAAGGTGAGCTGCTTGCCGGCGAGACCTACGACGGTGGCAGCGGTGTCGACACCCTGGTGTTGCGTGACGGGGCGAGCCTGCCTGTCGGCGTGGTGTTGAGCTCGGTCGAGGTGTTGGCGCGCTATGGGACCAGTGGCGCGGACAGCCTTGAGGGGACGAGCGGGGATGATCAGCTCTCCGGTCTCAGTGGTAATGACCGCCTCTATGGGCTGAGTGGCTCTGACAGCCTGTTCGGCAGCGCGGGTAATGACAACCTTTATGGCGGTGCAGGCCTGGATGTAGCCTATGGCGGCAGTGCTTATGACCAGCTCTATGGCGGTTTGGGTGATGATGATTTGCGCGGAGGTAGTGGCTCCGATGTGGTCTTCGGCGGGTCTGGGGCTGACGGCCTGTTCGGCGGGGATGGTTATGACGGCCTTGTTGGCGGTTCGGGTCTGGACAAACTTTACGGCGGCAGTGGTGCCGACGTCCTGATTGCTGCGAGCCAAGGTGATCTGACTGCCGGCGATACCTACGACGGCGGCAGCGGTGTCGACACCCTGCTCCTGCGCGATGGTGCGAGCCTGCCTGTCGGCGTCGTGCTGACCTCGATTGAGGCGTTGGTGCGCTATGGCACCAGCGGCGCGGACAGTCTGGCGGGGTCCAGCGGGGATGATTCACTCTTCGGTCTCAGTGGCGATGACAGCCTCTACGGGCTGAGCGGCGCTGATAGCCTGTCCGGCGGCGAAGGTGACGACAGTCTTTATGGTGGTGCAGGTCTGGACAGCCTCTACGGTGGCAGTGGGGCAGACGTCCTGGCCGTTGCGAGCCAGGGTGAGTTGGTAGCCGGCGAGACCTACGACGGCGGCAGTGGCGTCGACACCCTGGTGCTGCGCGACGGTGCGAGTTTGCCGGCCGGCGTGGTGCTGAGCTCGATCGAGTCGGTTCGGATCATTGGAACGAGCGGTGCGGACAGTCTGGAGGGGACCAGCGGAGATGATTCGCTCTACGGTCTCAGTGGTGATGATAGCCTCTATGGTCTGAGCGGCGACGACAATCTCTATGGCGGAGACGGTGATGACGGTAGTCTCATTGGCGGCGATGGCGACGACCGCCTCGAAGGCGGCAGCGGTGCGGATACCAAGCTCATCGGCGGCAGTGGTGAGGACCTGATCTACGGTGGCGAGGGAGATGACGTCAGTCTCTATGGTGGGAGTGGTGACGACAGCCTTTACGGTGGTGCTGGTGATGATAGGGGCCTTCGTGGCGGAAGCGGTCGCGATACGGTGTTTGGCGGTAGCGGTGCGGATTATCTAGTCGCAAGTCAGGGCGAGCTTGTATCGGGCGACCATTTCGATGGCGGCAGCGGTGTCGACACGCTGTTCTTAAGAGATATGCCAAGCACGATAGTTCCCAGTGGCGTGACAGTAACCTCGGTCGAGTACATTCTTTTTGATTTGAGCCTGGTGGGGACGAGTGGCAACGACTCGCTGTTTGGCGGCTCTGGGTTCGATACGATCTTTGGCCTGAGCGGTGATGACAGCCTCTATGGGTTGAGCGGTGACGACAGCCTTTACGGTGGTGCGGATCTAGATAGCGTCTATGGTGGCAGTGGCGCAGACATCATGGTCGTCGAAAGCCAGGGCGATCTGGTCGTCGGCGAGACCTACGACGGCGGCAGCGGCGTGGATACCCTGGTCCTTCAGGATCGTGCCGACCTGGTGAGCGGTGTGTCCTTGGTGAGTGTGGAGGTGCTGCAGCGCGAGGGCAGTGACGGTGCGGATAGCCTCTCCGGGCGGAGCGGTTTCGAGAACGTCCTCTTGGGGCTTAGCGGCAGCGACATGCTGGCCGGTACCTCGGGCAGGGATCGTCTGTCCGGCGGGTCTGGCGATGACGTCGGTCTCTATGGCGAGGCGGGGGACGATCGTCTCTACAGCGACTCAGGGAGCGACACTTACTTCTATGGCGGCGAGGGCGATGACACGATCTCGGTTCTGGAGGACGCGGCTACGCTCTATGGCGACCTTGGCGATGACATCGTGATCGGCCTGGGAGCCGATGCCGATTTGTCGGTTTTCCAAGGCGGCTCCGGTGCCGACAAGATCTATGGATCTGGCGGGGCGGGGCTAGCTACCCTGTTTGGCGGATCGGGAGCCGATCTCCTGCTGTCCGAAGGGCCGGACTCTTCGGCCTTCTATGGCGGGGCGGGGGACGACACCGCCTACGTCTACGGCGGCGGGGCCTTCTATGGGGGTGAGGGCGCGGACACCCTAGATGGCGCGAACTATAGTCTCTACGGTGGTGATGGTAATGATACCCTCTCTGGTATAGACTCTGATGACAGCGACTTCAGTGGCGGCAGTGGCGACGATGTGATTTTCGGCGGTTCTGGCCAAGATGAAACGCTTGGCGGTGATGCCGTTAGTATCGATTTCGGATACGCAAATCCCGGCGGCGCAGATACGATTTTTGGTGGCTCTGGAGATGATCGGGATTTCTTTGGCGGCAGTGGTGCCGACATCATTCACGGAGACGCAGGCGACGACAGCTCTTTGTTTGGCGGTAGTGGCAGAGATACGGTCTATGGCGGCAGTGGTAACGATTGGATTGGTGTTTCCCTAAGGCAAGAGGTGGAGGCCGGCGAGACCCTCGACGGCGGCAGCGGTGTCGACACGCTGGTGTTGATCAACGGTGCCAATCTCCACCCCGGCGCGGTGTTGACGAACATCGAGCTTGTGTCTTTCAACGGAAGCAGGGCGGCCGACGTGCTGCATGGCGCAGGCTCGATCGTCAATGTCATGGAGGGCGACTCTGGCGGCGACAGCCTCTATGGCGGTGACCTGGCGGACAGTCTCGATGGTGAGAACGGCAGCGATGCGCTCTTCGGTGGTGCAGGTGACGATCGTATCGACGGGGGCAGTGGTGACGAGTTCCTCCTCGTCGGCGGTAGCGGCAGCGATACCGTCTACGGCGGTGCGGATAACGACAACAGCTTGATTGGCGGCAGCGGGATCGACTCCGTCTATGGCGGAGCGGGTGACGATGTCTTCGTGGTCCGCAGCCAGGGCGATCTCGCGACGGGCGATCTCTTGGACGGTGGCAGTGGCACGGACACCTTGGTACTGCTGGGCGGTGCAACGGTCCCGGCAGGTGCTGTGCTGACGAATGTCGATGTGACACTGGTTGGGAACGCGGCGCTCTTCGGCAGTTCGGGCGATGCCAGCCTCTACGGCGACGCTCTGCCGGATCGTCTCTATGGTTTGACCGGCAACGACAGTCTCTTTGGGACGGGGGCGGACGATCTGCTGGCCGGAGGGGTCGGCGACGACAGCCTCTATGGTGCAAGCGGTAGTGACCGGCTCTATGGCGGTTCGCAAGCGGATCGCCTAGAGGCAGGATCCGGCAACGACCGCGGCCTTTATGGTGGCTCTGGTGCCGACATGGTTTATGGTGGCGCGGGCGAGGACCATCAGTTGGTCGGCGGCGCGGATGCGGACAGCCTCTTCGGCGGTCTGGGCAATGACGTGGCGCTCTACGGCGATGCCGGAGATGATCGTCTGGACGGTGGCTCGGGTTCGGATGATCGCTTCTTCGGCGGCCTGGGCGACGACAGCCTCTCTGGCGACAGCGGCACTGATAGAGGCTTCTACGGCGGCAGCGGGTCCGACAGCCTCTATGGCGGCGATGGGAATGACTTCAATTTCTATGGCGGCAGTGGCCAGGATCTGATCGACAGCGGTGGCGGACGAAACTTCTACTTCTTTGGTGGGGCGGGATCAGACAAGATCTACGGCTCTTCCGGTAGTCTCTCAGATGTCTTCGGTGGTAGCGGCGATGATCTGATTGTTGGCGCCGTATCCACGGTCATCGGTGGTTCGGGATCGGACCAGCTGTTCGGAACGGCTGGTAATAACGGCAAGTTCCGGGGGGGTGACGGCGACGACAGCATCTATGGTGAAGGCGGCAACGACAATGATCTTTACGGCGGCAATGGTGACGACCTGATCTACGGTGGCGAAGGGACTGAGAGGGATCTCTATGGCGGTTCTGGCAATGATCTGTTGGAGGGGAGTCTCGGTAATGACTTCGACTTCTTCGGCGGTGCCGGAGTCGACCGCCTCTATGGTGGATCTGGCTCAGATAGATTCCACTATGGTGGTGGCGGCGACGACACGCTGGATGGTGGCAGCGGCACAGACTTCGCGTTGGAGGGCGGTGCCGGCCTGGATCTGCTGCGCGGTGGAGCAGGCGATGATCGATCTCTTTCCGGCGGTGCAGAGGCCGACCGGCTCTATGGCGGCAGCGGTGCGGATAGCCGGTTCCGCGGTGGCGACGGCGATGACAGCCTCTTTGGCGGCAGCGGCGTGGACACTGAATTCAATGGCGGTGTTGGCAGTGATCTGATTGATGGCGGCGACGGTGATGACGTGTCCCTCTACGGCGGCGCGGGCAGAGATGTGGTGCAAGGCGGTGGCGGCGACGACAGCTACCTCTATGGAGGTTTCGGCGACGACAGCCTCTTCGGCGGCAGTGGTGCGGATCGCGACCTTCAGGGTGGCGATGGATCTGATCAGGTCTTTGGCGGCAGCGGTTCCGACCTTCTCTTTGGTGGCGTCGCCGCGGATACGCTCAGGGGTGGCGTGGGTCTGGACAGCCTCTACGGTGGCAGTGGCGCAGACGTCCTGTTCGTTGGAAGCCAAGGAGAGCTTGTTGCTGGCGAGACCTACGACGGGGGCAGTGCTGTCGACACCTTGGTTTTGGGCGAGGGGGCGATTGTTCCGGCCGGCGTGGTGCTGAGTTCTATTGAGGTGATCGCGCTCGCTGGAACGAGCGGTGCGGACAGCCTGGAGGGGACCAGCAGTGACGATGTTCTGCTGGGTCTGAGTGGTGACGACAGCCTCTATGGGCTGAGCGGCGCTGATAGCCTGATCGGCGGTGAAGGTAACGACAGCCTCTATGGCGGCGCGGGTCTGGATAAGGCCTTCGGCGGCAGCGGCGCGGACGTCATGGCGGTGTCGAGCCAGGGCGAGCTGGTTGATGGCGAGACCTTCGACGGTGGCAGCGGGACTGACACCCTGGTGCTGCGCGACGGTGCAAGTCTGCCTGCCGGCGTGGTGCTGAGCTCGATCGAGGTGTTGGCGCGCTATGGGACCAGCGGTGCAGACAGCCTGGACGGGGCAAGCGGGGATGATCGGCTCTTTGGCTTGAGTGGTGATGACAGCCTCTACGGGCTGAGCGGCGCTGACAGTCTCAATGGCGGTGCGGGCCTGGATCGGGCCTTTGGCGGTAGTGGTGCAGACAGCTTCTTCGGTGGTAGCGCAAGCGATAGAGCCTATGGTGATAGCGGGAATGACTTCTTGGCGGGTGACAGTGGAGCGGACCGCCTCTATGGCGGTGAGGGCGAAGACCGCTTGACGGGCCGCGCTGGCGACGATGTCTCCTTGGTAGGTGCAAGCGGTGCGGATACACTCACCGGCGGGGCGGGAGAGGACTCCTATCTCTTTGGTGGCAGTGGTAATGACCTCATTCGCGGCGGTGGTAGCAACGACCGTAGTCTTTATGGCGGCTATGGAGAAGACGTAATCTACGGTGGAGCCGCCGGCGATTGGGGAGTATTTGGCGGCGAAAGCACAGACTCTCTGTTTGGCGGCAATGGATTCGACCGACTCTACGGTGATCTAGGGAACGACTTCCTTTATGGAGATTTGGGCAATGACAAGCTCTATGGCGGTAGCGGAGTGGACTCCTCTCTCTACGGCGGCTCTGGGGACGATTTCCTTGCCGGTGACAGCGGCGACGATCAGCTGTTTTATGGTGGTAGCGGAAACGATGCCCTATCGGGTCGCGCCGACGATGACGCCAACTTCTTCGGTGGCTTGGACAACGATATATTGTCAGGTGGTGCTGGCGACGACTCCTTCTTGTTTGGTGGTACTGGTTCTGACACCTTGAGAGGCGGCGGCGGGGACGATGCCTACCTCTTTGGTGGCAGCGGTATCGATACGATCTTGGGTCAGAATGGGAACGACACCTTGAGTGTTGCCAGCCAAGGCGAGCTAGAGGTCGGAGACCTCTTCGACGGTGGAAAAGGCATAGACACGCTCGTGTTGGGCGATGGCGTCAGTCTGCCAGCCGGAGTGACAGTGACCAACATTGAGAGCGTGATTTACGGATAAATGAACCAAAGACGGGGCTGGGTCTGCGGGACGACCTCTTCAGCAAAGCGTCCGCGGGCTTGGTCGCCTGTGCGGTGCGGCCACCAAGCCTCCGTCTCCGTTCTTTCATCGAAAGTGACGGGACCTAGATGCGCAACTGTAGTTCTAGAGCGTTTCGGAGTGGAGAGGAATCGTAGGGGATTCCGGCGCGGTTAGATGGTGTGATTCTCTTAGACGGTTTGAAGAGGAGAAAGCCGTCATGAAGAGAACGAGAACCTTGTCTCTTGATCTCAGAGAGCGAGCGATGGTTCGGATTGAAGCTGGGGAGTCGATCCGCTCGATTGGCGCAGCCCTATCGGTGGTACCCTCGACGGTCTCGAAGTGGGCGACGCTTTTGCGGACGACTGGCAGCTTGCATCCGCGCCGTCTTGGCGGCTATCGCGAGCGGAAGATCTCCGGGGAAGATGCTGACTGGCTGCGCGAACGGGTCAAAGGCGAGGGCTGCACGCTTCACGGCCCGAAGGCCGAGCTGGCAGAGCGCGGGCTTAGCGTCCACCACAGTACAGTGGCCGATTTCCTGCATCGCGAAGGGCTCAGCTACAAAACAACGCTACACCCCAGCGAGCAGGATCGTCCTGACGTCACCCGTCGGCGCCAACGCTGGAAAGCGCACCAGACAAAGGTCGATCCAGAACGGCTGGTCTTTCTCGATGAGACCTGGGCCAAGACCAATATGGCGGCCCTGCGTGGCTGGGGACGACGTGGACAAAGGCTCTATGCCAAGGCCCCCTTCGGACATTGGAAGACAATGACCTTCTTAGCCGGAGTGCGCTGCGATGGGATCGTCGCTCCCTGGGTGCTCGACGGACCAATCAATGGCTTGGCTTTCCGGACCTACGTCGAACACTGCCTGCTGCCAGCACTGAAACCCCGCGATATCGTCATCCTCGATAACCTCGGAAGTCACACAGGTAAGGCCGTCAGAAACCTCTTCCGAAGCGCCGGCGTCCACCTCCTCTTCCTGCCGCCCTACTCACCCGACCTCAATCCCATCGAGCAGCTCTTTGGCAAACTAAAGCACCTCCTCAGGGCCGCTGCTGAACGGACCCTTGAAGACACCTGGGCCAAAATCGGCGCTCTCCTGAAACGCTTCTCGCCTCAGGAGTGCAAAAACTACATCACAAACGCGGTCTACGTTGCCAAGTAAATCCGAATCGCTCTAGATCAAGGGCACAGCCTATAGCGCTCGTCAGAGGAACATTTCGGTCTGACAAGGGGCATTAGACTGTCACGGCCTCAGTATCTGGACAAGAGTGGGGCGTGATCGTGGTCCAAGAGAGGAAACCTCCACCGTATAGCCGAGCTCACAGCCAGACGAAGTCCGTGGCGGTTAACAGATTAGCAACTGTGACCCGGTCGACCAGGAAGGCCTGATCGACGTTGCCGTCGCCATCTTGATCGACCTGTATCTGCCGCGAGCCGGCGAACCTGGCCTCTGAGTTGCCGCTGCCGGAGAAAGCCGCTCCGCCGATGTAGGCGAAGCTGCCGGTCTCAAGCCCTGTGGCGAAGACCAGCTTGTCCTCGCCGTTGGCCGCATTCACCAACTCACCATCGAAGTCGCGGATGATGGGACCGCCCGAGCCCGCATTACCCAGCTGGGCCGGACCGAAGCGGAAGGAGTCAGCGCCCGAGCCGCCGATGCCGACATCTGCACTACCCATTCGCAGCAGGTCCTGACCGGAGCCACCTTCCAGACGATCGGCACCCGCCCCGCCTTGCAGGTTGTCATTGCCGTCATCGCCCAGCAACTTGTCATCGCCCGAGTTGCCACGCAGGGTGTTGGCACCGCTGTTGCCGTCCAGGGTGTTGTCGATGGCGTTGCCAAAGCCATTCAGGTTTCCGGCGTTTGCTTGGATGCGCAGGTTATCCACGAAAGCCGAAGCAGAGCCGGTCGGCAGGGTGTAGCTGACCAAGGCCTGCACCAGGTCCACACCCTGACCTGAGAACTCCTGCACCACGTCGCTTGAGGTGTTGACCACCAGGGTATCGTTTCCGCTGCCTCCACTGAGCGTGCTGGTGCCGCTGACGCCGTTCATGCGGTCGTTCCCGCTCTCACCCAGCAGGGTGTTGTCGAAGCCGTTCCCGGTCAGGATCTCGTCGTTGGCATTGCCCACCATGCGGGCAGCCCCTGCCGCCTCCTGGATGTTCACGCGCTCAACCAGCACGTCTGAGGCGGTGCCTAGAGTGTAGTCCGAAGCATTGAGGCGCAGCACGTTGCCAACACCGAGAACGTCGAAAATCTGGTCTGCCTTGGTATCAACGATGAAGGTATCGTTGCCTGCACCGCCAAAGAGTAGATCAGCACCCGAGCCACCGTTCAGGCGATCGCGGCCATCGCCACCATAGAGGAGGTCGCTGCCGGAACCACCGGCCAACTGATCGCTGGCATCCCCGGCGAATAGGAGATCATCCCCGGCGCCCGCTAGGATCTGATCTGTACCACTGCCGCCATGGGCCGTGTCGTCACCGTCTCCGCCGCGCAGCGTGTCGAGGCCACTTCCACCGGTGATTCTATCCGAACCCTCGTCGCCGCGTATCGTATCGTTGCCAATGTCTCCGAAGAGAGTGTCGTCACCGCTCTTACCGCGAAGGTCGTCTTGACCGCTGCCACCATACTGCCGATTGCCGCCGAACAGACGATCGTCTCCGTCCTGGCCACGCATGCGATCGATACCGGAGGAGGTGGCGATAGCGATATCATTGCCGTTATCACCGATGATGAAGCCATAGGAGGTACTATCGTCATCTAGGTACAGTGTGTCGTCACCGTCTCCGCCGTAGAGCCGGGCATTGGTGCCACCGCCACCGGAGCGATCGTAAAGCGTGTCGTTCCCATTCCCACCGCGCAGAAGGTCGTACCCACTACCACCATAGAGGGTGTCAACTCCGCTGCCGCCGGAGACTATGTCATTGTCGTCACCGCCGAATATGCTGTCGTCACCTTCGCCGCCGTAAGCACGATCCACGCCGCTCTTAAGAAAAACACCGTCCTCACCGCTGTTGGCGATAAAGGTGTCGTTGCCGCTGTTGCCGCTCAGGCTGTCATCCCCCTCTCCGGAGATGAGGGTCACGCGCTCTATGCTGACAAGGGTCGAGCCGGAGCTGCCGCCTGCTCCATCGTTCACCACGACGGTGCCGTTGGTCAGAGAGAAATCCAGATCGTCGACAAGGCCATAGCGGCTTATCAAGGCAAAATCGGACCCGCTGCCGCCGTCCAGCAGGTCGAGACCTGCTCCGGCATAGAGCCGATCGTTACCCGACTGACCGAAGAGGCTGTCGTTTCCGCTGTTGCCCCACAAGTTATCGTCACCGTCGCCGCCGTAGGCGATATCGTCGCCGTCAGCGGCGAAGATGCGGTCCACGCCGCTTTGCCCAAACATCCGGTCGTCGCCGGAGCCACCGCCTAAATCATCGCCGCCGTAGAGCCGGTCGTCGCCATCATTGCCACGAAGATTGTCAGTGCCGGAACTGGTTGCGACCAAGAGGTCGCTGCCGGATCCTCCATCGAGGAATCCATAGCGCGTACTGGCGTCGTCCTGCAGCAGGGTGTCGTCGCCACTGCCGCCATAGAGCCAGGCATTTCTGCTGATGCCGGAGCGGTCGATCAGGGTGTCGTTGCCGGCATCACCGCGCAGAATGTCGAAGCCGCTGCCCCCGTAGAGCCGATCGACACCAGGGCCTCCATAACCCCGGTCGTCGCCATCTTCTCCCAGGAGGCTATCGTTGCCGCTGCCTCCGAAAAGCCGGTCGATGCCGCTGGCGCCGAAGAGGGTGTCGACGCTGCTGGCACCGTAGAGGCTGTCGTTTGCGCTTAGACCGAAGATCCTATCGGCAACGGAGGTACCATCGAGGCTGTCGTTCAGGTCGGTTCCGGTAATGTTGGCCACTTCTATGTTCCCCTTCACTCAAGGATCCTCCGTCGGGCGGAAGACCCAGCTTTGATCAGCATGGCAAGGTCGACAAACGTGCCGCCAGCGAAGACGTCATGATGCTTGCGTCCCACCAATCTGTGATTCTAGCCCATCACTGTCACATCAAGCAGTAGACATTGCATACAAAATTGAGGACTATACTAAAAGATTGAATCTCCGTAGCCGGCCGGCAGCCCCGCTGCTCCAATGCCACCTGCTAGCTGCTGCCAGAAAGAGGAGAACCGCTATGGCCGTCATCGCCGGAACCGACCTCAACGATACCCTCTCCGGCACCTCAGCCGATCATCAAGGACTTCGATGGCGCACAGTTCGGGGGCGGGCAGGTCGAGGTTGACGGCAACTCACCCAAACTCGCCATCATCGCCGTCATGCGAAAGCTACTCATATTCGCCAACGCTCTCGTCAGGGACGATCGATACTGGTCACCTCAACGGCCTTGACCAATACCGATACCTTTGAGGGTAGAGCAGAGAGGCCACAGAGACAGCGGTCGTCCGCAGGAGAACGCGGATCCGGGATCGGTCCTATCGCCTGGACTGGCGGTGTCTCCTTGGCAGAAATGAAGGGGAAGCGAAACGACAATGACTGAGATTACCGGCACGGACGGCCCCGACAGTCTTAAGGGCACGAGCTTCACGGACAGGGTTTGAGGCCTTTCCCGCGATGGCTCACTAACTGGCTATCGGGGGGATGATACCGTTCTCGGGGCAAGTGGTGTTGACACCCTCAACGGCAATGGAGGCGATGATGTTCTCTACGACGGTGATGGTGACGACGCCGGTCGCTTTGGGGTCATTTGCGGCAGAGAGCGAAACGACACCCTAAGGGCCGGGCCTCAATGAAGCGGTCTGTCCGGTGGCAAGAGATCGCCCGGCTTCAGCGCCCACAATCCAGAACGCTGCAAGACGTAGGTCTCGGGTCTTGGCAGCCAGCCAGCATCGGACCAAGGAGGATCTATCCGCACAAAGGGTTGGGTGTCCAGGTGACAGTGACGGCAGATTTCGAAAGTCTCGTGACGTGGAAGTTGATGCGTCACGAGCTGGCGTTCAGATGGAAGTTCCGCGGGTAGCCCTATCCGAGACCGCGGCCTCTCAGGCGCAGCATCTAGCATCGAGACTCCTAACCAGTAGGAGATTGTAGCGGCCATGGCGATTGCGGCAGGGAAGTTTCGGGCGAGCTCGTCATATCGGGTGGCGGTGCGTCTGAAGCCCTTGAGGTGCCCGAACATACGCTCAATGGCATTGCGCTGCTTGCAGAGGAAGGGAGAGAAGCATGACTTCCAGCGCCGATTGGTCTTGGGCGGGATGTTCGGAGCGGCCCCGTGCCCTTCGATCCCAGTGGTCTCTTTGACTGCCTGAGCTTGGGCGAACCCTCGGCGATCGTCACCTTCGACTACACCATCGAAGACGACCAAGGCTTCAGCGATAGCGCGACCGCAACGATTGAGGTTACGCCAGCCAACGACGCACCAATTGCTGCCCCTTTGTTGCGGTTGTGGACGAAGATGCGGCACCAGTTTCACTAGATCTTCTTGCAGGACAAAGGGATCCCGACGCGAACGATGTGCTGACGGCGGTTGGGATATCCGTGACCGACGAAGAGGGTTCCACCGTCGGCTTTTCCGACAACGGAAACGGCACCATCACGATCGACCCGAGCCAGTACGACGCTCTTGGCGGTGGTGAGGTCGCGGTGCTAACCATTTCCAATCAGCTGAGCGACGGCACAACCACCACACCAAACACAGGGATCCTGACTGTCGAGGGCGTCGAGGACCCGATCGTCATCGCCGGCGACAGCGAAGGGGCCGTGGCGGAAGACAGCGATCTGGTCGACAGCGGCTCCCACTTGGCCAGCGATGCGGATGTCGGGGACAACCCGAGTTTCACCCCGCAGACCGGAACGGCGGGCAGCTACGGCAACTTCGACATCGACGCCGACGGCTACTGGACCTACACCTTGGACGATAGCCTGGCGCGGCAGGTTGCCGGCGATGAGGTCGCTATCGACAGCTTCACAGTGGAGGCGACCATCGCCGACGGTGAAGCCACGACCGAGACTGTTTCCATAGAAGTCAACGGAGAGGACGAGTCTACACTCATCGCTCAAACCATCTTCTTTGAGGACTTCGAGGACCCGACCGATGGGCGGTTCGGAGAGATTAGGTCTCTACCCGATGGCGGCAACTTCCTGTTCTTCGACCAAAACAGCCCCCTTCCCAGTTCCGAATCGAGACTCCGCGCTACGCATAAGCCGTACAGGTTGAGTTCCTCTTCTATGAGTTCGGTACGTGGGAAGACGCCGCAGGGGGTAATCCGGACGGTGACCGCCTCTACTTACGATTCAATGACACAACGATAGATGCCAGTGCGTTTGGTTCCGACAACAGGCCAGCGAGTGGTGTAAGAAACGGGATCGTTTGGAACGCCGAGGTCGTTGCCGTTACTCCTGAAGCGAACGTTTGGAAGTACACGGTCCAACTTCCACAAGAGGAGTTCAGATTCGACAGCTTCATTCTGCGTTTTGACACCTTGTTCCCCCCGTCAAGCGAGGACGAGTCTGGTGGCTTGGATGATCTTCGAGTCCAATCCTTCTCGGACAGCGACAGAAGACCCGTTGTTCGTCTTGAGTGTGATCCAACAGCCCCCACACTCTTGGAGGAAGACATTACCTTCATGGGCTAGACGAAGTCGTCCCTTCGTTCGACCACTCTTTGGCGGAGAAAACCGGGATCGAGGTTATCCTCTCGATCCCGGTCGGAATTCACTAGGGATCATGCCCTCTCTGGCCTATCCGCCCGCACAGCGATCTCGTTTGGCCAGGGCGGAAACGCCCATTCAACCCTTCTGATCGGCGGGACCGCGGCTTCCACGATCGACCTCTCCGCCAGGCCCATCACTGCGCCATGGCATATGCCGAGTCCCTGGGTAGGAGACTGGCTATTGGCACACACCAATTCAGTTGCGAGTGCCCTAACTGTAGTTTCTAATGATCCCCGGTCAGGGGCCCCAGCGAGAGCACTTTCCTTTCGCGTAGGCTTACCTACAGTGTTCTAGCCCATTGATATTCATGCAAACCGTGGTCGCTGATGAGTCCATCAGCTGGGGCTTTGCTCTAGAAGCGGTAACCCACGCGCCCGGAACCGAAGTAGCTTTGCTGGTTCCTCGCCAGCAGGGTGTTGCCCTCCAGCTTGAAGTAGAGACCGTGATTGGCCTCGACTTGAGTACCGAAGCCCAGATCGCCCTGAATGGAGGAGATATCCTCGGAGACGGTGAAGGTCGGACGGCCGTCGGGGACGCCGACGAAGCTCGCGTCCAGACTCTGGTCGCCGCCAAGGACCGACAGGACACCAGCGCTCGCATAGGCGCTAACCGGCAGACCGAGCAGACTCACCGTGGAGCCGGCCTCGACAAAGGGATTGAGGACAGCAAAGGTCTGGCTGACGCTGTCGAAGCGTACGCCCAGCGCCCCAGCGCCCGTTTTCTGAAAAGCGCCCTGCCATTGGTGGACAAAGCCCACGTCTGACGTTGGCCTTAGGTAGAGTTTGGGCCCGTCGGTGTCAGGGTTGGTGACGAAGGTATGGGCCACACGGGCGCGGCCGGTGACCAAGGACGAGGTTGGGCTACTGCTGGCGATCCGCGTTCCGTCCCATGACTGAACACTGCGGGAGAGTGAGAAGTCGCTAACGCCACCAGTGACAGCACCGGAGAAGGTCCAAGCCTCGTGTTCCTTGCGCAAGACCAAACCGCCCTGATAGCGCTTACCACCTCCGTAACTGCTCAGGGCGTTGGTTTACAGCAGGGCGGCCCTGGGCTCGGGTTGGCGTTGGGGAAAGGGGTTGCGGCTCGGGTAAGGGATTTGAGTCAAGCTATGGATGGCTCGCGTACCACGCCTCAGCAGTCTATCGCCCGCCGAGAAGGACGACCTGATCGTCGAGTTGGCGCGCTTGTTGGAGACGTAGGCAGCCCGGATCGGAGATCTGGACGCGCAGCTTTCCGGAGGTAAGCCGCCCAGGACGCCTGACAATTCGAGTCTGCCGCCGTCGCGTGGTCACAAGCGCAACCGTCCGCCCAAGGCCAAGCAGCCGCGAAAGAATCGCTCTGGGCCTGGGATGACGCGGGCCTTGGCGGCTGAACCGGATCGGGTTGTGGACTGCTACGCCGAACACTGCCGGCACTGCAAGGCAGCGCTGAGCGGCGAAGGTCAGGCCCTGCGTCAGGCCTATGACCACGTCGAGTTGCCGGAGATCCGGCCGCAGGTCACGCGAGTGCGGATCTATGGCCGGCGCTGTCCGGGCTGCCGGCGGCGTGTGCATGGGGCGCCGCCCGAGACCATGGCTCCGGGGCGGTGCCAGGGCGCTCGCTTCGGCATGGACGGCAACGAGGTCGGTGGGGAGAACCGCCGGTGCTTCTATGTTGAGCGCGGCGTCGAGAGTGGCCACCGGCAAGCCGGCCCCGGCAAAGGCTTGAGCTTAATGCCCTGGCCTACAATCTGCGCAACTTCATGCGCACGCTGGCATGGCCCGAGCCGACTGACCACTGATCGCTGACGACGCTGCGCGAGAAGATGGTGAAGACCGGAGCGAAGGTTGTGAGCCATGGCCGCTACGTCACCTTCCAATTTGGGGAAGTCACCGTCTCGCGCACTCTGATCGCGGACATCTTTGATCGAATCGACCACCCGCGACCGCTGCCAGCCCCGATATGGCTACACTCAGGCTGACCCGAGATGCCTCCGACCGCAGGATCAGTGCGCCTGGAAACGGTGGGTTTGGCGCCCGCCCAGTTCCCGAGTGGGTGGACACGCGGACGACGCTCGCGAAGCCGCGCATTCTCCGGTGCCGTATGGTTGCGCCGGTTGCGTTCGAACAAAGCCTCAAACAACCTCTTCGTCACAAGTGTGGGCCACATGGGCAATGCCGCTTTGGGAAGACTTAGCTTGGCGGTGCCACCGTACCTTCGTGATGTCGTAGAGCATGCAGTCGTCGTAGCCGTAGGGAGCGGCCGCTTTCGAAGGATGCATGCCAGGTCGCTCCATCAGGCGCCGGGACGGCCAATTCCTGAGGCTCGTGAGTGCCAGGATCCTATCGATCTCGATCATATCGAACCCATACGAGAGAACGGCGCGGGCAGCCTCCGGTAAGGATGCGTTTTCTGCAACCTCATGTTTCCGCGCGAAGACTCTTTCTCCCCAATGGACCTGACCAAATGGCTAGTATACTAACCAAAAGATTAGGTGAACTATACAAAAGGACAGTAGGTATATTGGAATTTTGTTGGTTCTTTTTCACTTATTTTATTGTCCTAAGAAGACGTCGGGGGGTTGTTAAGGGCGTAAACCTGCCATAAAATGATGTTGGAGTGGCATGACTGTGACGGGGCGGGGGCAGTGGCAACGATCTATGGCACGTCTGGGCTTGATGTTCTGACCGGGACGGATGGCACCGATACGATTCTGGGCTACGGAGCCAACGACACCCTCTTCGGTGCTTCGGGCTTTGACAACTCGCTGGTCGGCGGGGATGGCGACGACAGCCTCTTCGGAGGAAGCGGCAACGACGGATACTTCTTTGGCGGCAAGGGCGACGATCTGCTGGTCGGCGATGAGGATACTGCCGTCAGCTTCTTCGGAGGTCAGGGGTCAGATCGAATCTATGGTGCGGCTGAGAGTAACTTCCGCCTGTTCGGCGACGAGGGTGACGACCGGATTGTTGGCGGAAGCGATGCGAACGCCGATTTCTATGGCGGGGCTGGTGATGACGAGATCGTAGCCACCGGCAAGACCAACGACGGGATCTACGGTGGCCTGGGGGCCGATACGCTGCTAAGCAGCAGCGGCAGCGACCAGCTCTACGGCGGGAGTGGCGATGACAGCGTGATCGTTGTCGGCCCACAGGACGTCGATAGCGTCGATATCCTGGACGGGGGCAGCGGCATCGACACGCTCTTTCTGCTGCTGGGCGCCAGCATCGCGGCCGGTGCCAGCGTCACCGGTTTCGAGGCGACGATCCTGGGCAATCTGCCGAGCTACGGGACGAGCGGTATCGACTCGATCTTTGCCGGCACCGGACAGGACGGCGTCTATGGCCTCTCCGGCGGGGATACCCTCTCGGGCGGATCAGCCAACGACAGTCTCTTTGGCGGCGACGATGTCGATACCCTTTGGGGCTCGCTCGGCGACGATCGGCTCTATGCTGGCTCGGGTGCCGACGTCATGGTCGCAGGCGAAAATGGCGACGACGGTGTCTATCTGGGCGCCGGCCACGACAGGGACGCCAACGGCGGGTCAGGCGCCGACCGCGTTTATGGCGGCAGCGGTAACGACAGCTTTCTCTATGGTGGGACAGGCGATGATTTGATCGCGCCGGGCTCGGGCGACGACTACGCCGTTTACGGCGGTTTGGGAAATGATCTCCTCGTGGCAGGTGAGGGCATCGACACAGCGCTCTTTGGCGGCGCCGACAGCGACACGCTGCTGGTCAGAAGCGCGGGCGATCTGGAGGCCGGAGATCAGTTCGACGGGGGCGGCGGCAGCGACACCCTGATTCTGCGCGATGGGGCCACGGTGCCGATCGGCGCCTCGATCTCCAGCGTCGAGGTCACGCTTTACGCCAACGCCCCTCTCTATGGTACCAGCGGCGCCGACAGTCTCTCCGGCGGCAGCAACAGAGACTATCTCTACGGGCTGTCGAGCCGAGATAGCCTCTACGCCAGCAGCAACATTGATAGTCTCTTTGGCGATGAGGGCGATGACACCTTCGTGGTCACCGATCAGGCTCAGCTGCAGAACGGTGACCTGATCGACGGCGGTGTTGGTAGCGACACCCTGGTTCTGGCAGCAGGCGTCGGCCTGCCGGCGGGTTTCACCCAGACCCGGATCGACGCGACCTTGGTCGTGAACGCAGCCCAGGTCGGGACCAGCGGAAACGACAGCCTCTCCGGTGGCACCAACAGCGATTCGATCGCGGGTCTCTCCGGCGACGACACGCTTGCCGGCGGCAGCGGGCCAGACACCCTCGTGGGCGACGCGGGTCTTGACACCCTCTACGGCGGTGCCTCGGTCGATCGCCTCTACGGCGGTGATGACGACGACAGCCTCTACGGCGGTCTAGGCGAGGATGCGGGCCTCTTCGGCGGTGGCGGTGCCGACCTGCTTCTGGGCGAAGGCAAAAGCGACAGCAGCCTCTTCGGCGATGCCGGCGACGACACGCTCTTCGGCGGCGTTGGCGGCGATACCGAGCTCTCCGGCGGTGCGGGTGATGATCTGGTCTACGGCGCCGAGGGTTTCGACCGCAGTCTCATCGGCAATAGCGGTACCGATACGCTTATCGGCGGCGCCGGCGACGACCGGGTGCTGCGCGGCGGCAGCGGGATCGACGCGCTCTATGGCGGCAGCGGTTCCGACACCTACCTCAGCGGCGGCAACGACGGTGACCTGCTGCGCGGCGGTAGCGGTGGGGACCGGTCTCTGCAGGGCGACAGCGGTGACGACCGGGTGTTCGGTGACAGTGGCGCCGACATCAGGCTGGAGGGTGATAGCGGGAACGATAGTCTCTATGGCGGTGCCAGCGACGACAGCCTGCTCTACGGCGGCCTCGGCGACGATCTGATCGAGGGGAATGAGGGCCGGGATGGCTCGATCTTCGCCGAAAGTGGTGCCGACCGCATCGCCGCTGGCAGTGGGGGCGATAGTTACATCTATGGCGGTAGCGGGAATGACACCATCGCTGGCGATAGTGGCAGCGACTACTTCGTCTTTGGTGGCAATGGGGATGACACCATCTTCGCTGGAGCGGGCGATTATGATGGGCAAATCTATGGCGGCAGTGGCGTCGACCTTATCTATGGCGGTAGCGGTAGGGATATCCTACGCAATCTCTCGGGCTCTGGAACAATCTTCGGTGGGTCAGGTGATGATCTAAACATTGCGGGCGGAGGCGGACAGGAGACCATTTTCGGCGGCGATGGTAAAGATTTGAACCTGGAAGGACGCGGTGGTGCTGACGTCATCATGGGGGGTGCTGGTGACGACAACAATCTGCTGGGTGACGTGGGTGACGACTATCCTCCGTCGTCTGCATCAGACGACGATAGTCTCTACGGTGGGTCAGGCGATGATCGCATATTGGCCGGAGTCCTCGGCGATGACTGGGTTGCGGGAGACAGCGGCGCCGATACCCTTTTGGCGGGCAACACTGGCGCGGATCGCCTCTACGGCGGCGATGGTGATGACGTCAGTCTCTATGGTGGTAGCGGTGACGATACCCTCGAGGGAGGAAGTGGCGACGATACTACGCTGGAAGGCGGCGACGGTGACGACACCATCTTTGGTGACAGTGGCTCCGATAGCTTTTTCATAGGCGGCAAGGGCGACGACATTCTTTTCGGCGGTGCTGGAGACGACAGCATTTTCTTTGGTTACATCGGGAAGGACACTGTCTACGGTGGCTCCGGTGAGGATTATCTTATCAATGGCTATCGTGGCGACGACACGATCTTTGGCGACAGTGGCTCCGACAGCTACCTATTCGGTGAGCAAAACAACGATAGAATCTTCGGTGGGCTTGGTGACGATTTGGCGTTGTTCGGTGGACCTGGTGACGACTACATCTCTGCCGGTCCGGGCAACGACAGAAGTCTCTTCGGTGCCGAAGGCAATGATCGGTTGGTTGCGGGCAGCGGCGATGATTTCGGTCTCTACGGTGGCGAAGGAAGCGACTCCGTTTATGGTGGTAGCGGCGATGATGTTCTGATCTTAGCTGATGCCAGCTACATCGGCACCTCAGGCGATTCCTTCTATGGCGGGGCCGGTGAGGACACACTCATCCTCCATGACGTCTTGCCAGGTGCCGGGATTACCTACGCCGGGATCGAAACGCTAATCATTTTAGGCAGCTTTTCGGACGACGCCCTCGCAGGTGCGTCATTCGGCGAGGTCATTTTTGGAGAGAGCGGCGCAGACAGTCTCTTTGGGAATGGCGGTGCCGACAGCCTCTTCGGTGGGTCGGGCTATGACACCTCCCTCATAGGAGGCAGTGGCAGCGACACGATCTTCGGAGGGCTGGGGAACGACCAAGAGCTCGATGGCGGCAGTGGCAATGATCGTGTCTATGGTGACAGTGGTGATGACCTCTTGCGCGACAGCGGCGATGGCGACGACCGCCTCTTTGGCGGCAGTGGCAAGGACCGCCTTGAGGGCGGCAGCGGGCAGGATCGGCTTTATGGGCTCGACGGGGACGATCGGCAAGCGGGCGACGACGGGCATGATGCGCTCTTTGGCGTTGGCGGAGCTGACACTCTGAGTGGCGGCGAAGGACATGACTCGCTCTATGGCGGCGAGGGGGATGACCGAAGCCTGACGGGCGGAAGTGGCGACGATTCTCTCTTTGGCGGCTCTGGTCGGGATTTCTCTTTCGACGGCTCTGATGGCAACGATGCGATCTTCGGTAACTCTGGAATCGACAGCAGGCTGCGAGGCGGTGCCGGAGACGACCTAGTTGAAGGGAACGAGGGCAACGACACCTCTCTCTACGGCGGCAATGACAACGACTCTGTCTTCGGCGGTCTCAGCGATGACACTATCCTGGGCGGTGAGGAAGGCGATGATCTTGTCGCGGGAGATGAGGGCAACGACACCTCGCTTCTTGGGGGATCAGGTGCCGACACGCTCTCCGGTGGCGCCGGCGACGACTCCCGATTGATAGGCGAGGACGGCGATGACCTTATCGAGGGGAATGATGGTAACGACTTCTCTTTGGTCGGTGGATTGGGTGTCGATACGATCTTTGGTGGATCCGGCGGTGATACCATGTTACGGGGTGGTGAGCTCGTCGGCACTATAGACCTGGATAACAGTAGCGACCTGATCTATGGCGGCAGCGGGGCCGATAGCTCCTTCGGTGGTGCCGGCGGGGACGACTTCCTCTTCGGCGATGATGGTGACGACAAAGAGCTCTTCGGCGGCCCCGGAGACGATCTTATCTACGGCGGGTCCGGCAACGATGGTGTTTTGGTCGGTGGTTTTGGCAATGGCTCAAACTTCGACACGATCTTCGGCGGCAGTGGCCAGGACTCTTTCCTACGAGGCCGTTCCGGCGAAGATGTGCTCTATGGCGGCGATGGTAACGACAGCTATCTCGCGGGCGACGACACCTTGGACAATGGATCGGTTACCGACGACCGTCTTTACGGTGGCAGCGGCAATGATTCCGGCTTCTACGGCCGGCAGGGTGACGATCGGATTTTCGGAGACAGCGGTCGCGATCGCCGCCTCTACGGTGGAACCGGTGACGATCGCCTCTATAGTGGCGAAGGTTTGGATGGCTACGCCTTTGGCGGTATCGGCAACGACCTGGTGAACGGCGGCGGGGCCAAAGACTTCTCGCTCTTCGGGGGCTCGGGCGACGATCGCGTCGAAGGCGATACCGGTACCGACTTCTTGCTCTACGGCGGGACGGGTAACGATACCGTTTCCGGCGGAAGCCAGCGGGACTACGCGCTCTATGGCGATGAAGGCTCGGATCGCCTCTACGGCGGCAGCGGCGCGGACACGGGCCTCTATGGCGGGGTCGGAGCCGATCCCGACACGGACTATCTCTTCGGCGGAGCGGGTGACGACACCAGCCTTGTCGGCGGCGGTGGCGACGATCGTCTCTACGGCGATGCTGGCAACGACGTCTCGCTTGTCAACGACGCCGGTCTTGATCTTCTCTACGGAGGCTCCGGCGACGACCTCCTTATAGCCTTGGACCCAAGCTATCTGGAGACGGGCGGTGAACGCTTCGACGGCGGCTCGGGGTCGGACACGCTTCTGCTGGGCACAGGGGTCTCGCTCGTAACGGGCGTGGAATTGATCTCTGTCGAAACGCTCATAATCCAAGCGACGAGCGGAGATGATACGAGCTTGGTCGGGACAAATCTCAACGACGTGATCTATGCCTTGAGCGGCATTAACGTTGGCCTCTTCGGCGAAGCTGGCGATGACAAGATATTCGGCGGCCCTGACACCGACTTCAACGTAAACGGCCGCGATGGTGACGATCTGCTCTACGGCGGCAGTGGCTTTGATATCAATGTCTCTGGAGATTCAGGTAACGACGGGCTTTATGGCGGTTCAGGCGCGGACTCTATTCTCTTCGGCCGCGATGGCAATGATACTATCAAAGGCGGCGACGGGGTCGATGGCCAGCTCAATGGCGAGGATGGCGACGATCGCATCTTCGGTGGTTCTGGGGATGACTCGATGCTGGTAGGCGGCGGCGGCGAGGACCGGCTCTATGGGGACTCCGGCAACGACAGCTCGCTCTTTGGTGACGCCGAGAACGACCTGCTTTTCGGCGGGGCCGGTGACGATAGTCGCTTCTCGGGCGGCGACGGCGACGATCGTGCTTACGGCGATGACGGTAAGGACGAGAACTTCGACGGCAGTAACGGAAACGACACTCTCTTCGCCGGCGACGGTGACGATAGTCGCTTCGACGGCGGCGATGGCGACGATCGGATCTATGGCGATGCCGGTGATGATAAACAATTTTTTGGCGCTACAGGCAATGACAGGCTCTATGGCGGCAGCGGTATAGACATTCAACTGGAGGGCCGCGATGGTAATGACCTGATCGATCTGGGTTCTGGCAATGACAATGGCATCTTCGGCGGCAAGGACCAGGACACGATACGCGGTGCCGACGGTGAGGACGGCGGTCTGCAAGGCGGCAGTGGGAACGACCGCGTCTACGGCGGCTCAGGCAATGACACGGTCCTCTTCGGCAACAACGATCAGGACGGAGCCTTCGGTGACAGCGGCGATGACACCTGGCTCTACGGAGGCAGCGGGGACGATAGCGTCTATGGCGGCAGCGGTGCGGATTCTAAGCTCTGGGGCGACAGCGGTGCCGATCGCGTCTATGGCGGAAGTGGCGCCGACCTGAGCCTGCTCGGCGACCTTGGTGACGACAGCGTCTTCGGTGCCGATGGCGACGATAGCGCTCTCTTCGGCGCTAGCGGGGACGACCGGCTCTCCGGCGATAGCGGTGGTGATGCCCAGCTCTCTGGCGACAGCGGCGCCGACAGCCTCTATGGCGGAAGCGGCGGGGATCGAAACCTCTATGGTGGCAGTGGTGCCGACAGCCTCTTC
Source organism: Rhodospirillales bacterium (assembly GCA_963669335.1). Classification (GTDB taxonomy): domain Bacteria; phylum Pseudomonadota; class Alphaproteobacteria; order Kiloniellales; family JACOMY01; genus JACOMY01. The sequence continues at coordinate 6,153,098 of OY770023.1, read as the reverse complement.
GGCGATGAGGGCGATGACAGCTCCCTCTACGGCGGCACTGGGGAGGATCACGTCTATGGCGGCCAGGGCTTCGACCTCGGCCTTTACGGAGGCAGCGGCAGCGATAAGGTCTTCGGCGGCGACGGAGATGACCGCGCGCTGATCGGTCTCAGTGGCGCCGACCTCCTCTACGGTGGGAAGGGCGGTGACGTTCTTTTGGTAGGCTCCCAAGGCGACGATACCCTTTTTGGCGGCAGCGAGAGTGACCGTCAGTTCTTCGGCGGCGGGGGCGCCGATATCATCTTTGCCGATAGCGGCGCTGACAGCGCGCTTTCGGGCGACGGTGGTGACGACAAGCTCTATGGCGGTGACGGCGACGACCGAAGCCTCTTCGGCGGCGAGCAAGACGATCGCCTCTACGGCGACAGTGGCAACGACAGCGGGCTCTTCGGCGGTGATAACCGCGACCGGATCTTCGGTGGCAGTGGCGATGATCTCGGTCTCAGCGGCGGCAGCGACGTCGATCGTGTCTATGGTGGGTCCGGCAACGATGAGATCCTCATCGCCAATCAGGCCGAGCTGATCTCCGGCGGCGAGGTTATCGACGGCGGCTCGGGGAGCGATACCCTGGTGTTGCGGGCAAACGCCAGCCTGCCGGCCGATGCGATGCTGATCAGCATCGAGACGATCCTGACCTTCAACGATGTCATCAACGGGATCTCTGGCCTGTCGAGCCTGGTCGGTAACGGCAACATCGACCGCATCTATGGGTCTTCGGTTGGCGAGGAAATCACCGGCCTTGGCAACAACGATAGGCTGCACGGCCGCGGCGGAGATGACTCCCTCTTCGGTGGCAGCGGTGATGACTATGCCACCGGTGGCAGCGGTATCGACAGTCTCTTCGGCGGCAGTGGAAGTGACGAACTCCGCGGCGGCGGCGACGACGATTCTCTCTTCGGCGGCGATGGCACGGATAGACTGCTGCTGGGCGAGGACGGTGACGATCTGATCGAAGGCGGTGATGGAGGCGACGGACAGCTTGAAGGCGGCAGTGGTAACGACAGCCTTGCAGGCGGCGGCGGGCTCGATCGCGGCCTCTATGGTGGCAGTGGCAACGACCAGCTGATGGGCGACAGCGGCGGTGACCGCGAACTCTATGGCGGTCCAGGTGACGACACTCTGGATGGAGGCCAGGGGGACGACAGCGTCATCTTCGGTGGTCTTGGGGACGACCGCCTCTACGGCAATGCGGGGCATGATGCCGGCTTGTCGGGCGGCAGCGGTGCTGACCGAGTTTACGGTGGCGAAGATGACGACAGCCGTCTGACGGGCGGCTCCGGGCTAGACCGGATCTTCGGCGACGCGGGCGATGACAGCAGACTGGCAGGCGGCGACGGCGACGATCGCCTCTACGGCGGTCTTGGGAAGGATGCCTCTCTGGACGGTGGCGAGGGGAATGACCGGATCTACGGCGGCAGCGGCGATGATCGCATCCTGCGTGGGCGCGACGGCGACGATATCCTCCAAGGCGGCAGTGGATCGGACACCTTGGCCGGTCTATCCGGTGACGATGCCATTTGGGTGCGCAGCGCCGGCGCCTTGATCGCTGGCGATCGCTTCTTCGGTGGATCCGGCTTCGATAGCCTGATGCTGGCCCAGGGTCTGCTTGTTCCGGCAGGCGCGACGGTGGCGGCCATAGAGGCCTATGGCACGCTGGGAAGCAGCGGCAATGACAGTATCCTGGCCGACAGCGGCGACCAGATCATCAATGCACTAACCGGTGACGACCAGATTTCGGCGGATAGCGGGAGGGACCTCCTCCAGGGATGGGATGGTCAGGACCGACTCTATGGCGGCCTTGGCGACGATACTTTGGAGGGCGGAAATGGAAATGATATCTCCCTCCTGGGGGGCAGTGGCCTCGATCTGGTTTATGGTGGATCGGGTCACGATGTCCTGGCGGGTGGGTCCGGCGACGACAGCCTTTCTGGTGACAACGGGAATGACGTCGCGATCGGTGATGATGGTGATGATCGTATCTTCGGCGGCTCCGCCTCCGATCAGGCTGCCGGCGGAAGTGGCCTGGATCGGCTCTATGGTGGGCTGGGCGACGACTTGGCACTCGACGGCGGCAGTGGCCACGATCGCATCTATGCGGGCGACGGCGACGACGTCAACCAACGGGGCAATCTGGGGAATGATCGCGTCTATGGTGGTGCCGGCAAAGACAGTAGCCTTTACGGTGGGGACGGCAGTGACCGCATTTTCGGCGGCATAGGCGACGACGAAGGCCTGTTCGGTGGGCGCGGCGGAGATCGACTCTATGGCGGTGCCGGCGATGACAGCGAGCTTGGGGGTGGCAGCGCCCGCGACGTGATCCATGGTGACGAAGGTGACGACAAACTTGAGGGCGATCAGGGTAACGACCTCCTTTTCGGCGGCTTCGGCCAGGATGAGCTCGATGGTGATGTCGGTAAGGATAGCCTTTTCGGTGGCGCTTCCAACGACCGCCTGGTCGGTGGCAGTGGTATAGATCGCCTTTACGGTGATAGCGGTTCAGATGACATGTTCGGCGGCAGTGGCGACGACACATTTGTAGTCGACACAGCCGGTGACCGAGTGACCGAGATTGCTGCTGGTGGCAGTGATCGGGTACTAGTCTCGGCCCGGACCTATAGTTTGGGTGAGCACATTGAGGTGCTCTCTAACGTCAAGGATGGGGTGGCCCGGACGCTCACCAGTTCGACCGGCGGTGCCAGACTGGTCGGCAACTCCGCCGGTGACAGCCTGATAGGACGGTCGGGTGATGACGCTGCCTTCGGAGGAATTGGCAATGATGTTCTCTTCGGGGCTCTGGGTGATGATACCCTACGCGGACGCTCCGGAGGCGACAGCCACTACGGCGGTGGCGGCGATGACTTCTTGGATGGGCGTGGCGATGATGAGATCGCGGACCTCTTGGTCGGTGGGTCCGGCGAAGACTTCTTCCTCTTGAACAACCACGACACCGCCTTCGGTGGCAGTGGCAGCGACAGCTTCCTCTTCAATGGCCAGGAGGACGGAGAGATTCAGGGCGGTGGAACCATGGCGGCCCTGGTGGTGATCGGGGACTTCTCCGGTGTTCTGGACGCCGGGACCGGCCTTGGCGATCGTCTGCTCTTCTCTACCGGTCTGGAGGTCGGCAGTTTCAGTTACATCGAACAGTCGGCTTTCTCTGGTGGCGGCAATTCAGAGGCACGCTACGCTCAAGCGCTGGGTCAGCTTGAGGTCGACAATGACGGAGACGCCGTTGCCGATATTGTCGTGCGCTTGGATGGTGTGGCACAGGCTGACCGGCTCACCGCCGCAGACTTTGTCTGGCTCTAAGTGTGAACCGCTCCGAGTTCGTCGGAGACCGTTTAGTGTTTCGCCTTCAGCCGGCGGCCCGTAGCCGAAGAGCTGCAGGAGGCGGCGGTTGTTGAACCAGTCGGCCCATTCCAGGGTGGCGAACTCGACCGCCCCAAGGGAGCGCCAAGGCCCGCGCAGGTAAATGACCTCGGCCTTGTAGATGCCATGAATGGTTTCGGCCAGCGCGTTACCGCCAGCGCGTTACAGAAAGAGTCTCCCACGCTCCCGACAGAGGGCTCTATGCCTGCCTCTGCCAGGCGCTCTGAGTACTTAATCGAGAGATACTGGCTGCCGCGGTCGCTGTGATGAACAAGACCACCATCAGGCTGGGGCCGGCGCTCGCGGAGAGCCTGTTCGAGCGCATCCAGGACGAAGCCAGCTGCCGCCCGACGGCTGACGCGCCAGCCGACGATCCGCCTGGCAAAGGCATCGATCGCGAAGGCGACGTAGACGAAACCGGCCCAGGTGGAGACGTAAGTGAAGTCGGCCACCCAGAGCAGATCGGGCCGCCGTACCTGAAACTGGCGATTGTAGCGGTCCAAGGGGCAAGGGAGTGCCTTGTTGCTGATCGTGGTGCTCAGGCGCTTGACCCACGCACGACCACTTGCAAGCCCAGGCCGCGCATCAGCCGCGCCACCGTACAGCGGGCGACCCGAAAGCCTTCACGGCCGAGCTGGAGCCAGACCTTCTGCGCGCCGTAGACCTCGAAGTTCTCTTTGAAGACACGAAGGATCTCGACCTCCAGTACGGCATCACGCTATACACGCGCTGATCGCCGTGTCGGATCACGCTGCTTGGGCCGGTGCAGGTAGTAAGTCGATGGGGCGATCGGCAGCTGCTTGCAGATCGGCCCGACCCCATAGGCCTGACGATGGTAGTCGATGAACGCGATCATGACTTGGACCGGCGGTCGAGCTCCGCCTGGGCGAAACAGGCAGAGGCCTTACGCAGGATCTCGTTGGCCTGCCGAAGCTCCCGGTTCTCCCGCTCCAAGGCCGTCAGGCGAGCGCGCTCATCCGTCGTCGGGCCCGAACGCTCACCCTGATCGCGCTCGGCCTGGCGCACCAGCGCCGCAAGGTCTCGCCCGTGCAGCCGATCTTAGACGCGATTGAAGAGATCGCCGCCCATTGCGAGGCGTAGTCCTCGCTATGCTCGAACACCATCCGGGCTGCGCGAGCGCGGACCTCTGGCGAAAACCGCGTGCCTTGCTTGCTTGTCATCGCTCCATCCTCTCAAACTCTGGAGACTCCTTTCTCATGAGGATTAGCCATGTTGAGCCTGGCGGACGGCTTCCCGAGAGCCTCCGGGGTTCGTGAGCCCGTTTGTCGGAAAGAGAGCCGTCCGCCTCTTCGCGCGTCATCCTGAACAGTTGATTGGGGCTGATGACACAGACCCCGTAGAACAGAAGCAGGGATATGATGCAGGAGGTTTTAATCGGCGTGGATGTCGCCAGGGAGTGGCTGGACATCCACCACCCCGCCCGCAGGGCAGGCCGGATCGACAATACACCGGCCGCGACGCGAGCCTTTGCAGCAAGCTGTGCCAAGCAAGGTATCTGGGTCGTCTTCGAAGCCAGCGGTGGCTATGCTAGGGTTCTGCGCGAAGCGCTGGAGGCAGCAAACGCCCGATTCAGCCGGGTCAACCCGCGCCAGTCGCGAGACTTTGCCAAGGCAATGGGAGTGATTGGCAAGACTGACCGTGTGGATGCACGCATGCTTTCGGGACTGGGCGCCCGCCTTCGCTCGGCTCCAACCGAGCCGCTGTCGCCGGAGCGCCGTGCTCTCCAGGCACAGGTAACGCGCCGCAGGCAACTTGTGGAGATGTACAAACAAGAGACTACGCGGCTGCAACAGACGGCAGACCCGGATTCCCGTGCGGACATCCGTGCCCTTATCGCAGTTCTGAAGCGCCGCATCTTGAAGGTCGAGGCGCGCATGGCTGAGAGTATTGCCGTCGATCCCGAGCTGGTAGCCCTTGATCGCTGTTTGCGCACAGCCCCTGGTGTCGGGCCTGTTGTCGCCGCAACGCTCATCGCCGAACTGCCTGAACTCGGTCAGCTTGATCGACGCCGCATCGCAGCCCTTGCTGGCCTGGCGCCAATCGCACGAGACAGCGGCAAACGCGCCGGTCGACGTATCATTGGTGGCGGTAGGCCGATCGTCAGAACAATGCTCTACCTGGCGACACTCCACGCCTCACGATGCAGCAAAACCTTCAAGGACTTTCGCAAGCATCTCCAGAACGCCGGGAAACCCGTCAAAGTGGCCTTAACGGCAACGGCTCGGAAACTCCTCTCCATCCTCAACGCCATGATCGCTTTCGACACGGTCTTCCGTCATACCCAGATTGAATAACTACAGTTGCCGACGAACCTGGAGCAGAGCAGTTGCTGATTAGCTCGCTACACCATGGTATCGTTGCGGTATGAGTGCGCTGATTCGGGCGAGTCTACAAAGTCCAAATCGGGCCCCCGCAACCACACAAAGCCCCCAATCGGGGGCTTTGTGTGGTTCTGGAGAAAGGCCTTGTCCCAACGCTCCCGAAGATTAAGCTGCGACCAACGGGAGCGCTCATAACCTGAAGGCTGAGGCCGTTAAAGGATTGATCCAGTGGATCAATCCTAGGCCGAAGGTTGAGCACGGGCGATAGCCCGCGCGCAGACTGCGGAGGGGCAAATCCTACCCCCGCAACCATCTTTATCACACTAACTCAACTACTTAGCCCGCCTCGTGCGGGCTTTCTCATGTGTGCCAACCCACGGCACACAACACTCACCAAAAACCGCGCCGTTACAATCGCTTCCACCGATTCCGGCGCCCGTCCCCACCCATCAACGAAATCTCGGTAGTGTCCAGAGTCTTTCGCACTTTGCTCAAGCGACGCTGGCTCCGTGGTAGTTGGTTTGGTCCGCGCGAAGCGCAGCCATGTTCATGTACTTGCGAGTTGACCACTGGACTGGCCCCTAGTTGGAGCGGACACTCGGCATAGAGCAGGAGGCTTGAGGATATCCTCAAGGATAGGCTCATGTCGGAGGATGGGTTTCAACGCGTCGAGGTGATCGCAGGAGTCGCCCTTCAGCCCACGGTCGACCAGATGACGCAAGAAGGCCGACCAACCTGATTTGTATTCCTTGGCACCCTCGCAGATGCCCAGAATCTCCCTATAGCCTTCGCTGGTGACGCCGATCGCTACCATGAGCGAGACGTTACGGACCTCATCTGCCCAGCTACGCTTCATGACGATGCCGTCCAGAAAGCGATAGGGGGGCTCGCCCTCGATCGGCTTGTGCCGCCACTCCTCGATCTTCGCGTAGATTGTTCGCCTACTCGCTCGAACCAATGGCGTTCGCAGGCTCACTATTGAGGTTCGAGACCGTGCTGGGGCTCACACGTGTGCCCCACACGGCCTCGGTGATGTCCTCAACGCGGCGGACTGAAACGCCGGCCAAGTACAACTCCATCAAGACCTCCTCGACAGAGCATTCGCGCCGCTGATAGCGTTCGATAATCGCTGTCTCGAAGGTCTGTCGACGCAGCTTCGGCACCTTGAGCTCCACCTTGCCTGCCTTCGTCTCAAGACTACGCACGTAGTGGCCGGCACGCGTATCCTGACGCCCTTCCGTGCGCTCGTAGCGACCAGCACCGCAGAGCCGGTCAGCCTCCGCATCCAGCATCGCATTCAGCGCTTCCTCCACGGTTCCGCGCACCATTTCGCCGAGGTGATCCTTAATCCTTGCCTCGTCGATCTGGATTACCTGCCCCATTGGCTTGGCATCACTCTTCTCATCCATCTCCTGCTCCTCTCAGCTATACTGATCGGAGCCGCGTCAGCAGGCAAATGTGCGAAAGACTCTGATGGTGTGGATGGCCCCCGCTCCCGGCGTCGCAAAGCGCCATAGTGTGTGGCTGTCAGAACGGCCACCAATGAAGGAGTCATCCACTATGCAAGTTATCACAATCGGACTCGATCTCGCGAAGAACGTCTTTCAGGTCCACGGCGTCGATGGCACAGGACGTGTAGTTTTCCGGAAGAGACTGCGTTGCAAGGAACTTCTGAAGTTCTTCTCAAATGTTGCTCCCTGCCTTGTTGGCAGGGAAGCCTGTTCATCCGCGCATCACTGGGCGCAAGAGCTGAGTGCGCTGGGCTATGAGGTGAAGGTGATGCCGCCTTCCTACGTGAAGCCATACGTCAACCGGGGCAAGAACGATGCTGCTGATGCTGCAGCGATCTGCGAAGCGGTCACAAGACTGACCATGCGCTTCGTTCCCGTTAAGAGTGCCGAACAACAATAGGTTCTTATGGTGCATCGCTCGAGACATTTGCTGATCCGTCAACGCACCATGCTTGTGAATGCGCTGCGAGGCCATCTTGCCGAGTTTGGCATCGTTGCTGCGCAGGGCCTGCGTAAGCTTCTGGCTCTGGTAGAGGCAGTCAACCACGAAAAGGACGACCGTGTACCTGCCATAGCGCGTCAGGCCCTTCAGGTGATCATCGCACAAATGCAGGATCTGCAGGCGCGGATCAGACACCTTGAACGGGAACTCTTCGTCTGGCATCGCGCGAACAGAGCGAGCCGGCACTTGGAGACCATCCCCGGGATTGGTGTCATAACCGCCACCGCGGTCGCTGCAACAGTAACCGATCCAAGGCACTTCAAGTTGGGGCGACAGTTGCCAGCGTGGCTGGGACTTGTGCCAAGGCAGAACTCAACGGGCGGCAAGGAGCGACTAGGCCACATTTCAAAGATGGGCAATAGATACATCCGCAAGCTGCTTGTCGTCGGAGCAACGGCGCTCACTCGGTTCGCCCGCAACCGAACAACACGGCTGACGCCCTGGATCGACAAGCTCTTGACCCACCCACCCGCAAGTCTCGTTTCAGTCGCTCTGGCAAACAAAATGGCTCTCATTGCATGGGCGGTGCTTTCTCATGGCAAACCATTTAACGCGGCAGTCGCCTGACAGATCACAAGGATCCTATGAACGACAGATCGAAGCTGTCTATCGAACGATAGGAGTGGCCATGGTGTAATGACGAACTGGTCGAACCGGGGATCGGACAAACCCGAATAACGTACAGCGCTCAAAGCGCGCGACTCTGATTGGGACCCGATCCGCGAACTTCATCAGGGCCTGCGGTCATACACGAACCGCATCGAGAGGCCGGACATATGACTGCACTCCACCAACTCTTCAGATCGCATGAACGATCTTGCCCGCGGGGGCCATCCACATATGTACGTTATCCGCAAGCGATGGCCTCGAGAGTGGCCTTGAGGAAGGTGAAGGGATCGAGGCCATTCATATTGGCGGTTTCGATCAGCGAGGCGATGCGACTCCAGGTCCAGCCGCCCTCGTCGTGACCGACGAAGAGTGTACTCTTAAGATTGAGTGCTAGGGGCCGGGTGCAATTTTCGGACGGGTTGGAGTCGATCTCGACGCTGCCGTCAGTGAGGAAGATCAGTAGATGGTCCCAGTGGCGGGCGATGTAGGCGAGCCAGCGGCCGAAGTCCTCGACCAGCTGCGCACTCAGGGCCTGGCGCTGGGCGGGGCGCTTTGCGGCGGAGCACCCGCGGGTCTCGGCCTCGATGCGGTAGAGCTGGGCGATATGGGCAAGCCCCTCGGTAGCGATCTCGGACTTGTCTTGATCGTAGACCTCGCGCAGCTTGCGCCGGACAACGCCCAGCAGAAGGCGAGCCGGAGCGGGCTCCCTCGCGGTCCGGCTTGGCCTGGCGCTTGTGGGCGGAATAGCCGTCCACCTGAAGGATGCCCGCGGAGCCTTTGAGGAAGGTCTCGGCATGCGCGCCGCCGCGGCCGGGGTCGTAGAAATAGACGACACCGGGTGGGTCGCTGCCGCTCCAGCCGCGCTGGTCGCGCGCCAGAGCCCAGAGGTAGCCGGTCTTGGTTCGGCTGGACCTGGGCTCGAGCACCGGGGCCGTGGTTTCATCCATAAAGAGATGCTCCGAGCCCTTCAACAGTTCGGCCATGCGTTCGACCAGGAGCGTCAGGTGGAAGGTCGCCTTGCCGACCCAGCCAGCCAGTATACTACGAGTACGGTCAGGCGCCTGCTCGCGGGCACCGCAATGGCGTGCGCGAGAGGCACTTGAAGACAGTGGAGGGGCGGATTGCCTATTCGGTGCCGGAGATGGTGGGAACACCGGCACCGTTCCGCTCCAAGCGGCACGGTCATCTGAATGGACGTTCGGAGGCTCACGAGGACCGGGCGGTAGAGATGTTGGCGCGCGGCCTGCCGGTGCGCGACATCGACGATGCTCTTAAGGACGAGAGCGGCCGGCTTCTACTGTCTCGTACAGCGGTCTTGGAGATGGGCGAGCGGCTGTAGGCTGACTACTAGGAGTTCGTTAAGAGGGATCCCGGCAAGTTCGGGATCGCTCATCTTTTCGTGGACTGCATTGCCGAGCGGATCCGGCCAGGCCAGCGGTGTGAGCCGGTGCTGGCGCCTGGGGCTTTACCGTGGAAGGCAAGAAGGTGCCGCTGTCGATGATGCCCGGCTCTAAGGAGGATGCCGAGACGGGCTCGGCCCTCTTCCAAGACATGCGCAGCCGCGAGATGGGCGATCCGCGGCTGGTGACCAGCGACAGCGCACCCGTCATCATCAAGGCGATCGAGACCTGCTTTCCACGCTCTGCCCGTCAGCGCTGCCTGGCCCACCTAATGATACCGGTCAGTCATCGTCGGGCGATCCGCACGACGAACTTGCTCGAGTGCCTTTTCGTCGAGGAGTGCCGGCGACTGAAGATCATCCCCCATGCCTTCGGCGAAAAACCCGTCTTGAAGCTCATGTTTGATGCCATGATCCGAGCGTCCGATCATTGGCGAGCGATCCGCGTCACCGAATTCGAGTAACGACAGATGGCCGCTGTCAGAAAGGAACTCGACCAACTCCACTTGGCCCAAAATCGGCCTCAGCAAGCAGGCCTCGAAGGAAGGCCACCCCTCGCACTTATCCAGAAAATCTCAGACTTGCCCGCATGAAGTTGCTGCCCTATTGCCAGAATTGGCTCACCGATCAGAAACATCTCGTGGTGAGATCTATCTTGAGAGCGCGGGAGATTTATGCGTCTCTTTGATACAGACGAGGTTGGTAGTTCCCAAGCCATACATTCGATCGTTCAGGCCTCGGAATCCGTGGAGCTCTTTGCTCCGTTGCTACCTAGCGCCAGGACTCATAACCAGTAGCAAACGGTTGCAGCGATGGCGATTGCAGCGAGGAAGTTCCGCGCCAGCTTGTCATATCGCGTGGCGATGCGTCTGAAGTCCTTGAGGCGTCCAAACATGCGCTCGATGGCGTTGCGTTGTCGGTATAGGAATGGCGAGAAGCATGATTTCCAGCGCCGATTGGTCTTGGGCGGGATGTTCGGAGCGGTCCCTCGGGCTTCGATCAGGCGGCGCAGCTTGTCACTGTCGTAGGCCTTGTCGCCAAGCAGGAGATCGGTTGGAGGCAAGCGTTCCAGCAAGACCTCGGCTGCCCGACAATCCGCCACTTGACCGCCCGTTAGCAGGAAGGCGATGGGCCGACACTGTGGGTCGCTTAGGGCGTGGATCTTGGTGGTCCGTCCGCCGCGCGAGCGGCCGATCGCTTGAGCCTCTGCCCCCCTTTTCCCCCGGCCGCACAGCGGTGTGCTCGAACTGCCGTCGAGTCTATAAGCACTGCTGCAGTCGGGCCTCCGGCGCGCGCCAAAGCCTCGAAGATGTCGGTCCAGACGCCTTTCGCAGCCCAGCGGACAAAGCGATTATACAAGGTCTTGTGCGGCCCATAGATCGCGGGTGCATCGGACCAGCGCCCACCAGTCTTCAGAACGTGAACGATCCCGCTGATCACACGCCGGTCATCGACGCGTGGCTTGCCTCGGGTGTCCGTTGGAAGGTAGGGCTCAAGCCGCGCAAACTGCTGCTCCGACAGCCAAAAGTGATTGCTCATCGTTCACCTCTCTCCTCTGAGAAGGGTGAATCATCCAAAGCCCGAGCCGCGCAAACCCTTTATGGGTCCAGACGCTAATACTCCAGCACCTGAGACGGGCAACACGACGAAGTTATGAAAAACTTGTTTAGCTTAGTACTCTTTGTCGCTGGCGCGCCGTCAGGTTCGATGGGTTTGGCAATCTCTGGGTTGGCGTCTTGACCTTTGCTGAGCTTCATCATCAGATCTAGTATCGTAACGGAGCCCTGCTACCTCAAGCGGAACGACTTCCGGATTGTGGGCCCTGGGAGCTGGATTTGGACCAGCGAACAGTGGCCCAGCTTCAGGCGGGCTCGAAAGGCAGCGTGTGTGTGCTATCAGAACGACGCCTACAAGTATGCTCAATCACCTCAGTAGCGTCTCTTCTGAACCGCGCCGTTGCCGGTGTCGTGATCATGCCTGAACCAAAATGCGCAGCAGACGCTCCAACTGATCGGGATCGATGCTTGCCGATGCGCTCTAGCGGTGGCCCTGTGCCAGGGTCTCCTCAATCCGGCCCTCGATGTCGGCCTGCTTGCTGCCTTCCTCGAGGACAACCGGGAGAAAGCCCTCTGCCGTCTCCTTACGGAACTGCTTGCGCCAGCTGAACAGCCGTGAGGCGGCGGTATCATAGTGCAGGGCTACCCTAGCCAGCGCTGATCCCCGGTTGGCTCGCCTCGGCTACGATACAATGCTTGTCTTCAACGCTCCATAGTTGGCGGCGTTCACGCCCCAATACCTCCACGACGCCTTCCTATTCGTCATACTGACAGCACTATGACTAGGAGCATCGTCCCTACCCTCCGCACCTCAAGGGTACTGACACCAGACGCCCACGAACTTCACCCTGATTCCTTGCTCCCAGGCCATAGAGCGTCGAGCCTTTGCCTCGCTCAAGTCTTGACTGGCAATGCAAGCGAAGGCCGAATGACAGTGCCTGCGCGTTACATTCCTGGCGGTTTCCAAGTCGGCCCGCTTGGTCGGGGTGCAGGGGCTGGCGGAGGATCTCCCTCTTCGTCTCCCTCCTCTCCGCCGCCTGCCGCCTTGTTAAATTTCCGCTTGAGTTGCTTTTTGCGCTGATTGTTTTTTGTCTGCCTGGAGCGCCTGTTTTGTGCGACCTGGCTCTCTTGCACCTTACACGACTGCTGCTGTGTAGATGCAGTCAGAGTCGGATCGTCCGCGAGTTGCGCTAAAGCGGCTTTGCTAGAGGTAGGGCCCAAGCAACAGGCACAGAGGAATAGGAAGAGGGAGGTGAGGCCCTCTTTGCTCCAGACTCGGGCCGACGGCTCATAACAACTCTCCCTCATACGCCATCGCTCACCAACCATCGACGTTAATCTCAATGTAGATGGTCGAGTCGCCCATTGTGCAGCCGAACTCACATTTCGAGTGGGCCAACTTGGCCAGACTCAAGGCACCGGCATCGCCAGTCGCCGACAGCGAGCGGCTAAGGCCGAAGCGGTTGGAGACTGCCTTGGTGACGATTCTTTCGGCCTTTGCTGCCAAGGCTCGGGATCCCGCATCGCCCTGACGGACAGCCGCCAAGGTCGGTTCGTCCAAGACTACACCAAACCCGATCAGGTCATCCTGACCGCCGACCAGATTGCCTTCGTCGGAGTCGAGCAGAACCACCCCGAACCAAGGGCGATCGACCAACTCTGCCGGAACAGTCACGCTGTACTGCAGATTGTCCTTAGCTGCTGCCTGCCGGTAGCAGGTGAGATCTCCTGAATCCGAAAGCACAAGACAGACGTAGGGATCTGGAGGCGCGATCCGCTGGTTAAGCTGATCCAGTCCGACCTGTCCTAGTAACGACCCGCCAGGGATCAGAGACGTTAGGCCATTGTCGTCGCCATCAATCTGGGCTGAGTTCAGTCCTGTTCCGTCCCAGGGCCGGCTGCCGGACATCATTGGAAAGATCTCAAATCGCAGGGTGAGTGCAGAGGCCTGCTGGTTTGCGTGGCCTGCTGTGGCCGCGCCCATGACGGCCCCAGCGATACTCAGGGCCGAAACAAGGCTGCAAAAAGCTCTCAAGACCATGTGACTCTGCTCCTTCTCCTATCTGTTCTCTCTGGCGTCTTTGTCCTAGGCACCGCATGGCTTCTCAGGTCGGGTTCGTAATGGGTTGGTTGTCCGAAATCCAACGCCCATCTGTTCAGCTAATCAAGGCATGCCCTTTCTCATTCTCGCCTAATGGTTAGTCTGCTGTCTATAGGAATGGCCTGCAAGCCCAAAGGTGTTGGCTGGATCGCTGTCGTTCATCTTTGACAGGCTAGCACTGGAGCAACGCAGATGGGCAGCTCATTACGAACCGTCGTGTTCCCAACAGTTCTCACTGAAGCGACATTTTATTGAGGATTCGGACGGCTTTCATAAATCTAGACACAGATAGGTACGGCGAGCCTGTCCTGATACTGACGGCAGGTCTTGTGAGTAAAAGCTGTTGTCTTCATTCATGAGGAGCAAGTTGTTATGACCAACCCATGTAGGCGCACTGGAAGCCCTGATGATACCATCGACAAGATCGAAGAGGTTGGTGGAAAACTGAATTTATTGGGAGAGATATTCAGCTTCTCCGATGCCCCGCGCATCGTGGCAACAGGGCAAATCCTAAAGAGTGGTGCTGGCATACTTAACGCCGGAAAACCCCTCACGCGGGAAGCACAGATCAATGAGACGGGTGATAATGCTGACATCGCCAACCAGATCGCCAGTATGTTGGATGACATACCTGATCATTTGGAGCCAGACCCGAGGCATCCCTGCGGCGATCAACCCGACTATCTGCCCAACGACCTCTTCGACAATCCGCCCTCCTCACCATTGGTTGTCGACTTGGGGCGCAAAGGGATTGAACTGACGGCACTCTTCGAGACGGAGACCTATTTCGATCTGCGCAACTGGGGCGATGTCGCACATCGCACTGGATGGATCGGGAAGCAAGACGGGTTCCTTGCCCTCGATCGAAACAGCGATGGTGTCATCAACGGCAATAGGGAACTCTTCGGTTCCGCTCGCACCGATGGCTTCACGGAACTGCGTCGCGAGGATACGAACCGGGATGGGGTTTATGACCGAAACGATGCCACCTTCAGCCTGGCACAGATCTGGATCGATCGGAACCAGGATGGCTGGAGCCAGTCGGACGAACTCTTCTCTCTGGCCGAGGTCGGTATCGCCAGCATTGACTTGAATGCGACGGAGGTCGACGAGCGGCTGGCCGGTCACAAGATCAGCCACAGGAGCAGTGTCACATTCGACGACGGAGATACCGGGGAGATCATCGACGTCTGGTTCCAGCACAGTATTGTCGATACGCGTTTCAATCCATCGCCCGACTTTGCTCTGCCTGCCAATTTTGAGTTGCTTCCGGCCTTGAAGGGCTTTGGTCGCGTGCCAGATGTCGTCTTCGCGGCCGCGTCCGATGAAGAGCTGGCAGGCATGCTTCAGACCTTCGTTGCCGAGATGCCGAACTGGACCCCGACGCAGGCTCGCAACCATGCAGAGGAGATCGTCGTCACCTGGGCCGGCAAGTCCTGGCCCGCCGACGTCGTTGAGAAAGAGGCAGTCCTAGAAGCGTTCATGGGGCGGCCCTTCGGTGGAGGAGGGCGGAATGCCCAAGCGGCCATTGCGGAGGCCTTCGACGTCTTCGTTGATCACCACTATGTGGCCTTGGTTCTGCAGGTTCCTTTTCTGCGCCTGGCTGCAGACCTACCGGAAGACGAGGGTAGCGGATCGATGGCTGCGTTTGCCAAGATCGACGGCCCGGAGGTGGCTTACCTTGCAGCGGGGGATCGTGTTATCGGCGACCTGAAGGGGTTCTTAACCTCAGTGGTCCATCATGCTGTGAATTACGAGTCTGGAATGGGCCCGGGTTTGAGGCACTTCGAACCCTTGATCCGTGCACTGGGTAGCTCCGTCAAAGATGAATCCGATCTCCTAATGTCGATGGAGGGCTTGACCCTGACCGCTCAGGATCGGTTGCTTGATATGCTGTGGGGCTCCCGGGCCGAGGTTGGGACGAAAGAGAGGGACACCATCAGTGGTCTGAACGAGGACGAAGTGTTCCTTGGTGGCCGTGGCGATGATGTTGCGAGAGGCGCAGGGGGTGAGGATACATACGTCTGGTTCGAAGGTCATGGTAACGATGTGATCGATGAGTACGGCAGCCTTGCGGATGTAGACCGCCTTTTCCTCGCTGATCTCAAACTCCCGGAGGTGGAGTTCTCGCGATCCAGCGTGAACATCAACGACCTAGAGGTGCGGAGCCTGCCAAGCGACGAGACCATCACCATCGATGACTTCTTTAGTGGCAAGCGCTACGCCATTGAGGAGGTCGCGTTCTCACAGGGTCGAGTTTTGGACCGTGACGAGATCGTCGAGCGGGCCTGGTATCGGGGCAGCGGTGCAAGAGACAGCTTCTATGGCAGCAGCGACGACGAGGTCTTCGACGGCGGCGGTGGGGTCGATATCGCAAGAGGTGGTCTGGGCAGCGACACCTATGTCTGGTTTCAGGGCGATGGCAACGATGTAATCGATGAGTATGGCAATCTTGCCGACAACGATCGTCTTCTCCTTGCCGACCTCAATCTCCCGGAGGTGGAATTCTCACGGTCTAGCGTGAACAGCAACGACCTAGAGGTGCGGAGTTTGCGAAGTGACGAGACCATCACGGTCGATGACTTCTTTAGCGGCAAGCGCTATGCCATTGAGGAGGTGGAGTTCGCCAATGGTCGAGTCTTGGAGCGCGACAACATCGCCGATCGCGCCTGGTATCGAGGCAGCAGCGCAAGCGACAGCTTCTATGGCAGCAGCGACGATGAAGTCTTCGATGGCGGCGGTGGGGTTGATATCGCCAGAGGCAGTCTGGGCAGCGACACCTATGTCTGGTTCCAAGGCGATGGTAACGATGTGATCGATGAGTACGGCAGCCATGCGGACCTAGACCGTCTTTTTCTTGCCGACCTCAAACTCCCGGAGGTGGAGTTCTCGCGGTCTAACGTCAACAGTAACGACCTTGAGGTGCGGAGCCTGCCGAGTGACGAGACCATCACGGTCGATGACTTCTTCAGCGGCAAGCGCTACGCCATCGAGGAGGTGGAGCTCGCCAAGGGTCGAGTCTTGGAGCGCGACGAGATTGTCGAGCGGGCCTGGTATCGAGGCAGCAGCGCTAAAGACAGCTTCTATGGCAGCAGCGACGATGAGGTCTTCGACGGCGGTAGCGGTGCGGACCTGGCCCGCGGTGGAGCCGGCAGCGATACCTATGTTTGGTTCGAAGGTGATGGTAGCGATGTGATCGATGAGTATGGCCTTGTCGAGGACAAGGATCGGCTGGTGCTGGCTGATCTGACGGCAAATGAGGTCATGTTCCAGCGCTCTCATGCCAACATCCAAGATCTCAAGGTTCGCAGCCTCTCCTCTGGTGAGGTAATCACCGTGGATGACTTCTACCGCGGCGCGCGCTACGGTATCGAGTCGGTCGAGTTTGCAGACGGCGAGAGGCTAAACGCAAAGGAGATCGCCGATCGCGCCTGGTATCGAGGCAGCAGCGCAAACGACAGCTTCTATGGCAGCAGCGACGATGAAGTCTTCGACGGCGGCGGTGGGGTTGATATCGCAAGAGGCGGTCTGGGCAGCGACACCTATGTCTGGTTCCAGGGCGATGGCAACGATGTGATCGATGAGTACGGCAGCCATGCGGACCTAGACAGTCTCTTCCTTGCCGACCTCAAGCTCTCGGAGGTGGAGTTCTCACGGTCCAACGTCAACACCAATGACCTAGAGGTGCGGAGCCTGCCGAGCGATGAGACCATCACGGTCGATGACTTCTTTAGCGGCAAGCGCTACGCCATTGAGGAGGTGGAGTTCGCCAAGGGTCGAGTCTTGGATCGCGACGAGATTGTAGAGCGGGCCTGGTATCGCGGCAGCAGCGCACAGGATAGATTCTATGGCAGCAGCGACGACGAAACCTTCCTAGGCGGTGCTGGCAATGATCAAATCTGGGGTGGTAGTGGGCATGATGTTTTGAATGGTGGCGCTGGCACGGATAGTCTAAACGGCGGGAAGGGGAACGACACCTTCATCGTCGATAAAGCTGGCGATGTCGTCCAGGAGTATTCCGGTGGCGGCCACGACGTCATTCTGAGCAGGGTTGATTACAGCCTCTCCAAGAGCAGCCATGTTGAAGGTCTCACGCTGCTGTCTAAGGCCATTGTGGGTAGCGGCAATGCTCTGGACAACGAGATTGTCGGAAACTCGGCCGATAACCTCCTTCTGGGTCTGAAGGGCGATGACAGCCTGATCGGTCAGAGCGGCGCCGATACCTTGGATGGCGGCTTCGGGAAAGACCATTTGGAGGGTGGTAATGGCCGTGATGTGCTCTATGTCTCAGACGGCGATACAGCATTCGGTGGCGCCGGTAGCGATCATTTCATGTTTGATGACGATGCCTTCGCTGTTGGCTCGGCGCCGCAGACGTCAATCACAAGCGACTTCGATGGTCGTGTCTTTGGCGGTGCTGCACGCGATAAGCTGGTCTTTGCCGAAGGCTTAGAGCAAGGCAACTTCGCATATGTCCGAGGTGCCGCATTCAGCGGATCGGGTAACAGCGAGGCTCGCTACGCCGGCTCAGCGGTGGTCAAGATCGATGTCGATGGCGATGGGCGCAGCAATCTCGCCTTGTCGATCGAGGGGCTCTCGCGAGCCAACCAACTGACCGTCAGCGACTTCGTCTGGATGTGAGGACGGGTGCCGGTCAGGTGACGCGTGCAGTAGGGAGATCGCGCACGCGTCATCGCTCTTGGATAACACGTCTGGACAACCGGCGTCCGGCCACTCAGGGTGACGGCCTCTCAAAGGGGGGTGTTCGGTTTGGGAGGCCGGCCAGTTCAGTTTGCTATCGGGGGTGTGTGACATGAAACGCCTTGGTGCTGTTGCTTTGACATTGGGATGCCTGTTGGTTGAAGCGGGGGGACGCGATGCCGGCGCAGAGGGTAGTGAGACTTACAGCGATTCTCAAGGGCGAGGCATCGTCTTTCCCTTGGGTGCTACGTCTTTTGCTGATCAGCTGGTCGACTATAGGGTCGGACAACCAAGGCCAAAGGCCAAGGAACGGAGAGGTGAGAATGCGCTTGGCCCGCCAGACTTCGAGAAAGCCGGCGATGGGCGTGCAACCACGCTGGGCTGTTCAGGCACATTGATTCTGCGTTTTGACGACAATGTGCTGGTCGACCAGCCTGGCGATGATCTGCATATCTTCGAGGTCGGCAAGGACGTCGAGCCGACTTATGTCGCAATCTCCAAGGACGGTTCGGATTGGATTGATCTGGGGGCAATCGGCGGCGGCACAGCATCCTTGGATATCGCCGGTGTCGCGGATGCGGGCATGGCCTATCGCTATGTCCGGCTGGTCGATGACGGCGTGGACTGCAAGGGGCGTTGGCCCGGCGCAGATATCGATGCCGTTGGAGCGATCGGTGCTGCAATGCTCTTGCAGATACCGGGCAGCGTCTTGTTCGATCATGACAGCAGCAAGCTACGCGCGGATGCCTTGGCCGAGATCGACCGCCTGACAAGTTCGGTTGATTGGGCCGGACGGGCGACGCTGACGATCATCGGACACACCGATTCGTCCGGGTCAGATCTCTACAATCAAGACCTATCGCTACGGCGTGCGGAGTCTGTCAGAGACTACATGTCCTCGCAGGAGGCTTTGGATGGCATCCAAATCTCTGTCGAAGGCGCAGGGGAAAAGGAGCCGATTGCCAGCAACCTAACGGAGACCGGTCGATCCGAAAACAGGCGTGTGGAATTCATTATTCGTTGAGGGCAGAGAGGGTCCGGTAGACCTCTCTGGTACCGTCGGCCATTCACAATGACCGACGTTGCCCAGCGCACATTCATACAAGAGGGCTTGCATAGTGTATCGGCGTTAGCCTGCAACTTCTTTCTCACCGATGTCCAAGGCGAAGAAAGGCAATTGAAAGGGGGCGGCCTCCCTGTAAAGATCGCGCATCTGTGTGCGCTGTCGGGACAGAAGCAGGAAGGGAGCTTTCCATGGACGAGAGCGATGACGATGACCTTCGCGCCCTAGAAGCCCTTCTGGAGCAAGCGCGGCTTGCCTTCGAGCGACCCGAACATGACTCGATGCTGAGCTTGATCGATGCGCTGAAAGCGGCCACCAAGCGCTTGAACGATGACCAGCCGGCGTTGGTCCGCGGTCGGATATGGTCGCGCTTAGCCGATGCTCAGAACATGGCGGCAGACTTTCGATCCGACACAGACATGTTCGATGAATCAATCGCATGCTATGACACAGCGCTCACAATCCTTCCCCGTGGCACGCTGCACGACAAGGTTCAACTCAACCGGCTAATGGCATTCAACAGCCGGGCGCGTCTACTGGGCGATCTGGATGCACTACGAGAGGTGATCGCGGTCGGTGAGGCGTTGATCGATAGTTTCGGTCCAGACACCGAACCAGGAGACCGCATCGCCGCGCAGGAGCGGGTTGGCGTCAGCGAAATCGGTCTCGCCGATGATCTGGGCGACATTGCCTTAAAGCGCCGAGCCCGCGATCGCTTTGCCGAAGCTTACACCGACGCCAAGCGTGAGAACCTTCCCGATCGGGCAGCACGCGCAGCGATCAATATGGCCTTGATAGAGCGCGGTATTGGCGAATTCACCGGTGAGATTGAGCCGATTCGTTCGGCCGTCGCCACTTTGGAAGAGGTGGTGGAAAGCCTGGATCCGAACCTCGTTGCCCCGGATCTGTTACAGATCGCGATCAAGAACTTGGCGGTTGCCCAAAGGGCCTTGGGACAGTTCAGTGGCGATCGCGAGTTGCTGTGGCGGTCAATCCGGCAGTTCGATCGTGGGGCCAAGGCTTATGAGGCCGATGGCAAGCACGGACGCTGGGCCGATCTGCAGATGCAACGCGCCCTCTCATTGCAGCAACTGGCCGAGATGTCGGACGACGTTGCACTGCTGCGATCTGCGATCGCCGACTATGACGCTGCCCTGGAGGTGATGTCTCCGCAGTCCGCACCGATCGACTGGGCGATCTCAACAATGAACAGGGGGAATGCGCAGCGCTTGAGCGGGCTCATGGGGTCCTCCGAACAGAGCTATGACGATGCAATGGACTGCTATGATCGGGCACTCGAGGTTTATCTTGAGCTCGAGGAACCGGTACGGGTTGCAAAGACCCGGGCCAACATGGCGATGACCCAGCTGGAGATCGGCCGAAGGCGACGCGATCGGGAAGCGCTGGACCACGCCGAAGCGAACCTATGCGCAGTATGGGACATCTTCGATCGTGAGTCCGCGCAACACTGGGCCAACATGAGGGTCGTCCGTGGGCGCATCGACCTGGCACGCGGCGTCTTGAGTGGGAAGGAGGCGCACTTCCAGAGCGCGCATCGCTGGTTCAGTGAGGCAGAGAGCGTATTCGATCCCGATAAAGTGGTCTCAGATTGGGCCGGTCTTCAGATGTTCCTGGCTGAGGCCGAAGCAGGTCTCAACGAATGGGAGAGTGTTGAGAAGCGAACGGCGAAACTCTTGGAGGTGATGCTAAGCGCTGTCCTCTCCGCGAAGACAAGACAGAATCAGGATGAACTGCTGTGGCAGGTCCGCGGCGCCGCTGATCTCCGCGCGCTCGCCCGTTTGCGTTTGGGGGATACCATTGGTGCTTGGGACGTGCTTTTTCAGGGACGCAATGTGCAGCATTCCGCGCAACGGGCCATCGAGGATCTGGTCGCCGGGGACACAGCGGCCGTGGTCCGCTTGCGACAGCTGCGTGCAGCATGGATCGACGCCTCCAACCATCTGGAGCACCTACAGCGTCTGCAAGCCGAGGCCAGTGATGGAACTGACTTGGAATCGGAGATTCGCGAAGCGGAGGCCGCCCTGCGCCAGGCAGCAAGCGACATCGACGTCCTCTCCCCCGGTCCGAGCATCGACGGACTGTACCGAAACGGCGATACGCTACCAAGCAGCGTTACCCTGGTCGCACTCTTGGTCACACGATCGGGTGGTGCTTTGCTCTTGCAGCAGCAAGGAGTCGATCCGGTCGTCCATGAACTGCCACGATTGACGACGGCGGTAGTGGAGAGACTGCTGTTGGGCCCCGCTGCTTCGGAGGGTTGTGACGATCCTTTGCTGAAGGACTTCGATGGCTGGTTTCCATCCTACAAGGCCTTTCAAGCCTGCGGCACACATCCCTCGAACCGGGACATGCATCGTTGGAATGAAGCAATCTGCCGGCTTCTGGATTGCATCTGGCCACTCTTCATGGGTGATGTCGACGCGGCCCTCTCGCATTTACCGACGCCACCGCAAGAGGTTGTGCTACATCCGCCGGGACGACTGTCTTACCTTCCCTTGCATGCGGCACGCCATCTCGATAGCGAGGGTCGCTATCACTATTTTTGCGATCGTTGGTCGCTTTCGCTTGCGCCCAACCCCGCAAGCCTCCCTGAACCCAGTCAATTGGCGACGCGACCCGCTGGAGCGCGGCAGCTGCTTGCTGTGAGCCCCCTCGTTTCACAACCTGAGGACATTCCCGCCTGGGACAGCTTCGCTGACGAGAACCGACAGTTTCTCTGCGGTTCCAAGGCTACGATCGACAATCTCTCCGCTGCCTTTCCGAGAGCGGAGTATGTCTCTGTGCTTTGCCATGGTGTCAATGATCCGGCGTCGAGTGATCGGTCGGGTTTGGAGATGTCGGATGCTCTGTTGACACTGGCCAACATTCGTGAGGCCGATCTGCGTGCAGTGCGACTGGCCTGCCTGACCGCTTGCGAGACTGGGCTGCTGCATAGCAGGCTGGCGGCGGATGAGTTCCATGGATTGCCGTCCGGTCTAATGTCCGCAGGCGTTCCGGCAGTCGTGGCCACACTCTGGATGGTGGAACGCCACTCTGCCAGTAGGATCACCCAGTCTCTGTTTACTGATCATCTGCGAGGTTCTCCGCCTGCCTTGGCATTGCGCAATGCCCAACAGACGCTGCGCGAAGAGCAAGGTAGAGACGGCCTGGCGCCCATCGTTGAACAAGCTGCTATCGCTGTTGTACCGAAAGCTCCAAAGCCACAAAGATCGGGGCTTCTTGGCTTTGGAGGCCCGCTCAAAAAGACAGAACAGGATGTGCCGGCACTCAGCGACGATGCGCCCTTTCATTGGGCAGGCTTTGTCGTCTATGGGCGATAAACACCGGATGGAGTGGCTGCTGATGCGTCCCCCTGTCTCTTGGCTTTACGAGATTGGCCATACGACAAAGGGCTTTAGTCCTTCACTTCATAATCCAGTGTCGAAACAACAAACTTTTTGTTGACTGTATTATTCGAGTTGAGTGAAGGTAGTTCTTGAACGAATAGATCCCTGAACTTCTTCTCGTCGATTATTTGAGAATCTGATATGGTGGGCCAACTGAACTCCGGCAGTTCCCGCCAAAGCACAGAGATGAGGGTGTTGGGTCCGGTTGGATGTCCGACCTGCACACCCTCCAAATCTTGCGGCAGCGTCAAGCGGCCCGCCGGGCGCTTCTTTTTGATGTTGTGAAGAGGCGGATCAATCCAATGCACGACCGGGCCATCGAGTTCGGCCTTTGGCGACAGGTTGAAGAGCGTCAACCATCCTTCGAAGGGCAGATAGAAGTCCAGGTGAACCTTTTGGCCCAGTTTCAAGGATCGCGCCATCTCGCGACCGGACTTGTAATCGACGCCGATGCCCAACAGTGTGTCGCGAATCTTCACTTCCAGACGGCTTTCGCTGGTTGGGGGTTCAACGCGCCTCAGCCAAGCCACGACGTCCAGGTACTGGCTGCGCGCCGATCTGATCTGATCGATGAACTCCGCTTCGATGTCCTCGACGAACCAGATGGTGATCGGTATTCCAAGGTGATCGAAACCGAAGGCCTTGTGTAGTGCAGACAGAAAGTCTCCGGTGATTCTGCGTCGCCCGCAGACAACGTCGCTGAAGTGACCCTTTGCCGGCATCCCGGAGTGTAGGTGTTTCCCCATCTCTTCGCGCAAGTTTGCATCGCTGGCAAAGCTGCGCTTTTGAAACTCTTGCTTGGCCGCATCAATGTGTAGTCTGAGGACCCGGGGTTCAAAGCCTCGCTTGGCCAAGTCTCACTCCACCAGTCGTCTCTTGCATGAAGGAGGCAAGCATGGCGGCATGCGATTGCAAGCGTCAAGGGGTGGAGGACAGAATCCTCGATCGAGCTCGTCGCGATCACGCAGGCGGTTGGAACTGAGAAGAAGGTGACGCGCTGTTCCTCTGGTCTGCACGCCAAATCAGAACTCATGGTTACTCTCAAGCAGACTAAATCACCTGTCAGTCGTTGACTCCCTGTCTTCAGGGTGCTTTGGTTTGCGCCTAATTCAGGAACTGGGGGACCTGGCATGGCAATCGCTTTTCAGATCATTCGTGCAGAGTGTGTCCTGGGCTTGGGCGGCTTGCGCAAGTTTCTCATCATTCTGCTACTGTCGGTTTTTGCAGTGGTAGCAGCCTGTGCGCCAAAGGTTGGCGGTGGCACGGTCACCATCGTCGACGATGCCGACATCCTGCTTACCTCTTCGGAGGGATTGACGCCGGACGAGAAGGCTGAACTCGATCGTTTGAAGCGATATGCGCGCTTTAGGGCGCAGGGCGCGGGGATCGGCGCGGGCATCGGCTGTGCGACAGGCTATCTGGCTGGCGGGGATTGGGCGACGATTGCGGCCGCCTGCGGCGCCGGTGCTTTGATCGGTTACCTCGGTGGCGCCTATCTTGCAATCCTGAACAATGAAAGCGTCGAACGGCGCGAGACCTTGAGTGCACAACTCGCCGCTGCGCAGGTCGCGGTCAAGGAGGCCGAAGAGTCCGTCGACGACGTGCGCACCATCGTGCGCAACGAACGTAGGAGGATCGCGGATCTGAATGCAGCCTATCAAGCAGGGCGCATCAACCAAGAGGCGTATCAGGCGGAACTCGGCGCATTGGATGCCCGCGTTGAGATCGTGCGTGGCAGCCTCGCGCTGGCGCAGCGCGATTCGGCTGCCATTCAGGCAAGCATCGATCAGCGACAGAGGGAAGGCCAGAACGCTTCCGAGCTGATCGCCCGCAAGCGAGAGTTGGACGCCCAGGTCCGCCAATTGCAGGGACAGTGGAATGAGATGGTCCAAGCCGTGAACTCCATTCCGGAGGACATCGATGCACCTGCGGTTTGAGGAGGCAAGGTCTATGCGCATTATCATTGTCTTGGCCGTCCTTACCTTCGGCCTTGGCGGTTGCTCGAACTGCTCTCGCGATCCGAGCCAAACGGGTCTGGGATGCGAGATTGTCAACCAGACGACCGGCACCTATCGCGAGGATGATCAAGCCATCATCGAGCAGACGGCCGAGCTGCGCAAACGGGAGCGGGAACTGCAAGCAGAGGCAATTCGCTTGGAAGAAGAGGCCGCGACTCTGAGGGGGGAGCGACGGGCGCTCACCCAACGCTTGGCAGATCTCAATCGAGAAACGGCAAACATGAGCAGACAACTCTCCGAGCTTCTCCAGGAAGAGGCTGCTGATCGTCAGGAGTTGGCGCGTTTGCAGCAGCGAGAGGCTGAAATGGCCAATCAACTTGGTGCTGCAGGCGGCGCGGGTTCCGTGACCGCTGGCGAAATCGCGCGTTTGGAAGCCAAGAAGGCCTCTCTACAGAACGACATCAATGCCTTGATGGCTGCCCTGTGACATACGGCTCGTGCCTAACTACTAGCGGGGCGCGAACACCTAGTCGAGGGAGCCTCTGACTCTGGAACGACCGTAAGGCTGTGAGTTTCATGAGACTCTTGTACATAGTCAGCCCGCTCCTCGTGTTGCTTTCTGCCGGTCTGGTTTACGCGCTGGTCCTGCCTGCTTGTGCCTTGGCACCCTATGTTTGGTTCGTCGACGAAGGGCGCTGCCCGGCCGAGACCCCTGTGTTGCGGAGCAGCTTGCGCGAAGAGGCGGATAGAACACGCTACCTAAAATCCGAGATCTCCAACTTGGAGCGCCAGTTGTTCGCGATGGCGCATTGCCCTCTGCCGCAGCCCGAGGTCGCGCCCGAGGATCGAGGCTCGTTCATTGATCCAGATCAGTGGGACGAGAATGACCTGAGCCTCCTCGGCGGTTGCTGGAACCTCTATTCCCAGGACTACAAGCTCAAGCTTGAGGGTGTCGCAGAGTTGCTCGATGTCGATAAGTGGCGCCTGTGCTTCCCGCCTGATGGTGGTGTGGGTGAGCAGGAGTTGAGATGGTCCGACGGAACCGAGTGCCGGGCGCCGATCCGTGCGGAGTTCGAAGAGGATGGGGTGCTCGGTCTTTATGACGAACAGGATCTAGCCTGTAGCGACGGTGCAATTCTGTACGAACGCAAGATCACTTGCCGTCTTGGGCCTGATCGGCTTGCGCACTGCGTTGTTCGATCCGGCATCAACGCTCAAGCCAATATTCGGCTACGCCGAGAGCAATAAGGGGGCTTGGTTCCATGTCCGAATCCTTCTTTCTGACGAAGTCGGTCATAGATCCGGGGCAGATCGTCGAGGTTGGCGAGCTTGCCGTCATCGATCAGTTTGAAACCCTTCGCGAGTTACTTGCCGCTCGGGTCGGGCGGGAGGCGGCGGAGCTGTTCGCTGAGCCATTGGTCAGTCGGGGCAACGATACCGCAAGCACTTCGATCTCCTGGTATGTGCCGCGGGCGGGAAAGGGGCAGCGGCTCGTCGATCTGGATCCCGACTCACGTGTCAATATTGAGACCTTGTTAAAGTCGCGTTTGGCGACGCTCTCGACAGCGCTCGCAGACCCCGATTGCGGACCACTTCTTGGTGGCGCACTCTACCTGGATCCTCCGGACAGCGTTTGGGTCGTTGCAGGGCGCCCCTTCCTGGTGAACTGGGGGCTTGCTCCGGCCACCGCGCAAACCTCGCAGAGCGAACGCGAGCGCCACTTCGAGGCAGGCCTTGGTCGCTTCTTGCCGATCGCTTTGGCACCGGCGATCTCGCGTGACGAGTGGCTGGCCCACGGCTACAAGAGGGATCTGGATCCGCCAGAAGCCGTCGGCGATATTCACAGTGCGGCTGAGCCAAGCGAGAAGGCTGATCAACCGCCGACAGGCGAAGCGGACGATACGAGAAATGGGGCGATTGCAGGGGAGGCTCTGATCGGTTCCTCACCGAATGAACCAGTCCAACTGCAGGCGCAGGCAGAGCCGAGTGTCTGGCATTGGCGTTGGCTGGCGCCGATCTTGGTGCTGATCCTTTTCGTCGCTTTGTACTTCTGGCTTAAAAGTCCCGGAGTGCTTCTCTATCCTCCAGAGGACCAGGAGCCCCTTATTCAGGATGAGAGTGTTGTCCAGGCCGCAAGAGATGCCAATCGCGCCCTCGAACAGCGGATCGCCGATCTGCGTGCGGCCGTCGACGGTGCGGTCTGTCGACCCGATGGCGAACTGGTGCTTCCGAACGGTCTCACACCCTTCGGATTGACGCCGCGCAGCGAGCGGCCAGGTGGCCCCATGTCGCCGGCGCAGGGGCCGGAGACCGCAAGACCCGATGCCGCTTCGCATCTGCCGCCGTCCAATCTCGTCACACCCGATCCCGGCGGCGGCGACGCTTTGGTCTCGCTGTTAGGACGCATTGAGGATGCAACGGTCTTTGTCTTCGCGCTGGGAGGCGAGGCTTCGGCACATGGAACGGGCTTCTTCATTACGCCAGAGCTGATCGTGACCAACCAACATGTCGTTGCCCCGGCCATGAACGGTGGGCGGGTTCTGGTGACCAACGAGCGTTTGCAGGAGCTGACCCCGGTTACCGTCGTCGCCGATATGGGGCCCTTGCAGACCTCGGGTGGCGACTTTGCCGTCCTTAGGATCGAGGCGAGCGATGTCGAGCCCTTCACGATTTACAGTCCCGAAGGAGACCTGCGCGGCCATCAGGTGATTGCTGCGGGCTATCCTGCCTTTGTGCTGGAGACCGATAGTCAGTTTGAAGCGCTTAAGCGTGGCAACATCGACGCAATTCCTGGCTTGGTCATCACCGATGGTATCGTCAGTGTTGAACAGAAACTCGGTCCAGAGACCGATGTCGTGGTCCACACTGCCCACATATCCAGCGGCAATTCGGGCGGTCCGCTGATTGATGCCTGCGGTCGCGTCGCCGGCATCAACACCTTCGTACGCAACGAGGCGAGCTCGCTGAACTATCTAAACTTTGCCCTCTCCAGCGACGACCTGGTCCGCTTTCTGACGAAGAATGGTGTCACGCCCAGCATCGTCAGCGATGCCTGTACACCCACGGTGCTGCGACAGCAGCAAGCTGTGCAGCCTCAGACCGAGTCCGCGGAATAGGAGGGGGCCATGGCTCAACGTCGCCTTACCACGACGCGTACCGCTGACTATGCGCCTTTGGGCACGGCCGGGCAGCGTTCATACCAGCTGATACAGCGCGAGGTATCGAAGCTGGGCCCCCAACATGCGGCCCTCTTCGCCGAACCTTCCGCCAGTCCCGAAGGCGATGTGATCGACTGGTACTGCGAAGCGAGTAAGCCCGCAGTTCCTCTGGAGAAGGTCGCTCCAGAGTTGCAGGCCAAGGGCGAACAGAACCTGGCGGGACTTGTCCGCGACATCCTCGAGCGAGCCGATGAGTTGGATCGCAGCAAGGCAAGCGAACAGCGTCGGCTGGCAACCGCCTTGAGAAACGCGGTCGAAGTTCCAAGCAAGACCTGTGTTTATCTCGTCGATGATCAGCCGATCATTGTATGCTGGGCACATCGACGCAACGTTGCCCAAGCGCAGAGCGGCGTCCTGACTGCCATCATGTCACGTCCGCTAGTCAATGAGCCGGAGCAGGAGGTGGTTTCCGAGCCTATAGCCGCCGAACGGGTTTCCGCGGAGAGCGGCGATCACGCTGTGGGCGACGGATCTGGCGACCAGCCACCCCCTCAGCCGTCGGAGCCAGCCGAGCAGCGACGTCGCCGTTGGGGATGGCTTTGGTGGTTGCTTTGGGGGGCGAGTGGCGCTACGGCGGTTCTGGTCGGACTGCTCTTGATCCCGGCCTGCGGTATCGCTGCCTTCCTTGATCTGGACTACTGTCCCAGAGCGCAAGCTGCCGTTGGACAGGAGGAGGCAGCAAAAGGTGCCATGCTGGAAGACCGTTTGGCTGCCCTGCAGCGGGAACTGGGGTTGGCGCAGACCTCATGTATCCCTGAGCAACGAGAGATGCCGATCCCGGTCGAACCGATTCAGGAGTCGAATGTTCGGCCGCCCGAACCCGATGAAGTCGAAGAACGCCTCGCAAGAGAAGGCATCGAGTCGGATGTCGATCTTAGGATCTCACTCACTTGGGATACGCTCACCGACCTGGATCTGCACGTGATCTGCCCGAATGGCCAGAAGATTTCGTATCTACGTAAGCGCGCCTGTGGGGGCGTTCTTAATGTCGACAAGAACGCGAACAGAGGGACCACAAGAGAGCCGATCGAGAATGTAGATTTTCCGGGCCAACCTCCGCACGGAACCTACAGAGTGATTATCAACAATTACTTAGATCGGGGTGGGAGGAGCAATTACAAGCTGTCGATCTTCAAGAATGGTGACGTCATTGAGGAGGAGGGTACGATGGTGCGCGGTAGCAGAAACAGAATCTATACTTTCACCTATCCCTAGTAGATTGGAGGGCGGAAAAAGCGATGCTTCGTAGCCTGTTGGAGACATGGCCGGCAGAGATCACGCTGGTCCCCTACTCAGGGGTGCAGTTTCTGGATTTTGGTTTTAGCATAGACGCTATCTCTGGCGGTTCCGCGCAGTTCTCGGAGCGCATCCAAGCCAAACGTGAGGACGGAACCGATGTGTGGCGGATTTATCCGCATAGCGGCGACGATGACGCGGATGCTGCCATACCTGAGCCGAATGACCCTGAGGAAGAAGATTATAGCATCAGCAAGACCAAGGCTCTCGAGCCTTTCTTGATGAAGTGGACGCCAATCCCGCTGCTGCGTATCGGTCATGGCAAGGGACCCGGCGGGACGGAGCTGTATGACAAGGGTCCGACGACTTGGGCGCGGTTGTATCTTCTCGAGTTGGACGAACGCGATCCCAAGACCGACCACACGCACCGAGCAATCCTGGCAATCGACACCGACCTCGACGAGGAGGAGGTAGAGGCCCTTGACGACGCCGACGAAGAGAGCAGTGACGGGCATTTTCTGACGCCCTCGCCCAAGGATGCCGTGGATGAACGAAACTTCCGCTTGGTCTGTGACGTGCGCCAGATGGGGTGGTTCTTACGTCATTCCGTCATCGAGGAAGACGGCACTGAGTTCGACGTTCAGAAATGGGTCGACGACTGGTTGCTTGACCAGTTCATGGCGCTCAAGCGCGCTCAACGCCCAAACAGAGAGGTCCGTGCAGAAGATCTGCCCTACAAATTCGAGCACTGGGCTCGCTACATCGCCATGCTTCGCCTCTTGGAAGAGGCGATCGATCGACCCAAGATCCGCCTTCTCGACACGGTGACGCAGAATGGCGGGGCCAACGAGCAGCGCTATCAATGTGTTGAGGTCGACCTGGTGCTGGATGTCGGCAACAGTCGGACCTGTGGCATCTTGGTCGAGAGCTTTCCCGACGACACGAGAGGGATCGACCTCAATAACTCTTACGTCTTGGCGCTGCGAGACCTCAGTCGTCCGGAACGGCTTCATCAAGAACCCTTTGAGAGCCGGGTTGAGTTTGCCCAGGCCGACTTCGGCCCGGAGTATATTGCGCGACGGTCCAATCGAGAGAAGCCGGCATTTTTATGGCCTAGCTTGATGCGTGTCGGGCCTGAGGCAGCCGCGATGGTGCAGAGCTCAAGAGGCAATGAGACCTTGAGCGGCCTCTCCAGCCCAAAGCGCTATCTCTGGGACTCGGACCCGGTCATGCAGGACTGGCGCTTCCGCAACTGGAGCTCCAGGGACTCGTTGCCGTTGGTTGCCCGCTCGGCCTTTCGTTTCTTGAACGAGGCCGGCGACGTCATCGAACAGGTGGTTCATGAAGAGGCCGACAAACTCCGTGAGCGCAACAAGACGAGCAAGTCGCCTGCGATTCGCCCGCGCTTTTCGCGTTCTGCGCTCTACGGCTTCTTAATCTCCGAATTGACCACTCATGCCTTGGTGCAGATCAACGATCCGGCAGGACGAGCGACTCGCAAACAGTCGAACCTGCCGCGCCGGCTCCGCAACATCATCCTCACTCTGCCATCGGCAACGCCGGTACAAGAACAATCAATCATGCGCTCGCGTGCCGAAGGGGCGATCCGCTTGGCATGGGCAATAAGGGATTGGAGTGCCATCAAGTCCTCGACCTGCGAACCCCCTAAGGTCATCGTTGAGTGGGACGAGGCAAGCTGCACGCAGCTCGTCTGGCTCTTCGATCAGATTACGCAACGCTTCGGTGGCCAGATCGATGACTTCTTCGATTTGGCTGGGCGGCGCCGATCACGGGCGCGTGCCGGCAGGAAGCCGTCCCGGGCGAAACCTTCTGCGGCCTCGGGCCCCTCATTGCGGCTCGGTTGCCTGGATATCGGGGGCGGAACGACGGACCTGATGGTGACAACCTTCTTTGGCGAGGACAATCGAGCGATCCGGCCTGTACAGAATGTTCGCGAGGGTTTTCGCTTGGCGGGGGACGACTTGGTAGGAGCGGTGGTCGGGCGTCTGGTCTTGGCGCAGTTGCGTGATCGGATTACCGAAGCCGGCGCCAGTTACGTCGATGAGTTCCTGGTCGAGCTCTTCGGCGGTGACTTCGGGGAGTTCGAGGAGCAAACGCGTCAGAAACGACGTCAGTTTGCACTCCAGGTCCTGTCGCCCGTCGCGCTTGCCTTCCTCTCGGCTTATGAAACGATGAGCTTTGATGAGGTGCGAACGCTCGAGATGAGGAGCATTGTCGGGACCCGTCCGGGTGACCCTGCCGATGACGAGGACATTGACCAGAACCCCAACTTAGCGATCGCCGATGAGGTCTTGGCCTACCTGGAGGAGGTCGCACAGGATCGCGGCGCGGTCGGCTGGCGCCTGGCCGATATGACCTTCGAGGTGCGCCCCGGCGAAATGGAAGATGTGGTTCGCGGTGTGCTGGGACCGCCGCTTGAGGCCATGGTCGAGCTGGTCGAGCATCTGGATGTCGATGTTCTCTTACTGTCCGGCCGGCCGACTCGATTGCCAGCGGTCCGTGACCTGGTGCGTGAGACGATGGCGGTTCGTCCGGATCGTCTGATTTCGATGCATGACTATAAGGTGGGTGGTTGGTATCCTTTCCGTGATCGGGTCAGTAGCCGCATCGGAGACCCCAAGACCACGGCTGCCGTTGGCGGCATGCTCTGCCTTCTTGCCGCCAACAGGATCGTCAATTTCAAGCTGCACACCGAAGAGATCCGCATGCGCTCGACTGCGCGCTACATCGGCGAGCTGGAAAAGACCGGACTGATACAAGCCGATCGCGTCCTGTTCTCCGGCGATGGGACCGGGCGAAGCGGCGAGCAGACGGCAGAGATTTCCTTTCGCTCGCCCATCCACGTTGGGTTTCGCCAACTGCCTCATGTCCGATGGATGGCCAGCCCGCTCTATCGCCTGGACTTTGCCAATGAAAATGCCAAGAGCTTTGCTACGCCCTTGAAGGTGGTCATCCGTCGTCGGGAAGTGGAAGGCACTGTCGAGACCCAGCAAGAGCTACTGCGCATGGAAGCTCTGAAAGAAGCCTTCGTCGTCGATGAGGTCGAAGCTGCGGACGGCGCCAGCTGCAAGCCAAGCGATGTGCGTATGTCTCTCCATACCTTGGGTGTCGATGAGCACGACTACTGGCTGGACACCGGCGTCTTTGAAGTGGAATAGGTCATGAGTGCTGATTTGAAGACCTTGTGCAGCGATGTCGCCCAGGCGGCACACAAGGCGATTGACTGGACCAACCACGAGGCCAACGCGGATCTCATCGGTGGAGAGGGAAAGCCGATCCGACGCGAGATCAATCGCCTTTCCCGACGTGCCAAAAAACTAGTCCAGGCTGCCGCGAGGCCGATGTGCGTCAGCGTCTTCGGTCCCAGTCAGGCTGGCAAGTCCTTCCTTGTTTCTGTCCTTGCGCGTCCAGAAGCAGGGCGCTTGACCTCTGACTTTCCTGATCCCGACGGGCGCCTGGATTTCATTAGCGAGATCAACCCGGAAGGCGAGGGCGAATCGACCGGTATCGTAACGCGTTTCACGATCGTCACCTACCAGGCTCCACAAGGTTTTCCAATCAAGCTGCGCTTGCTGTCGGAAGCCGATGTCGGCCGTATCCTGGCGAACACCTTTCTAATGGACGGGGATAAGAGCGAGACCGAACCGACCGTGGAAGAGATCGACACACTCTTCCAGAAACTGCGCCCTCGTGCACAGGAGACCGCGACGAAGGGGCTGACCGCGGAAGATGTTTCCGAGACACAAGAGTATGTTCAGAAGGGTTTCGGTCGTTCCACCTATGTGGCCGCGCTCAATGACTTCTGGGAAGAGGCGGTCGACCTAGGGCCCCGTCTCTCGGTCGGAGATCGGGCGGAACTCTTCTCTTTAATTTGGGGGCGTCATGAGGCCTTTACCCGTCTCTACGAACGCTTGGCGAGAGCGCTCGAAGCCTTGGACGGAGAGGGAGAGGTCTTCGCTCGCCTGGATGCGCTGAAGCCGCGTGAGACAAGTATCGTCGACGTTAAGCAGCTCTTGGGATTGGACCAAGAGGGTGGACCAACACTAGATCTGAGCACTCAGAGCGGACGGATCGCGACCTTGCCGCGATCCGTTGTGTCCGCACTCACCGCTGAACTCGTGATGCCGATGGCGGAGAGGCCTCATGATTTTTTCAACGGCACCGATTTGCTCGATTTCCCAGGCGCGCGGACCCGCTTCGAGGTGACGCTTGGAAACTTCTTGTCGAAAGCCTCGACGCCGTTGAAGGAGTGCTTTCTCAGGGGCAAGGTGGCCTTTCTCTTCGATCGCTACGTGGCGGAGCAAGAGATCACCTCGATGCTGCTTTGCATTCAAGACAGCAACATGGAGGTTGCCGACTTGCCCCGGTTGGTATCCGATTGGATAACGCACACACATGGCGCGACTCCCGAACAACGAGGCTCGGTCGAGAAACTTCTCTTCTTCGTTTTGACCAAGTTTGACAAGCATCTGATCGACAGTGCTGGCTCAAGTGACGATGCTAGCACTCGATTCCAGCGCCGCATGGAGATCTCCTTCGAAAAATTCGCGACGATGGACAGCAGTTGGCCAAAGAACTGGAGTGGGGGAAGGGCCTTCGATAACTGCTATTGGCTGCGCAACCCAAACTATCCAGCTGAATCTGTGATCGAATACGACGCCGGACGAGAGGTCGGCTATCTGACAAGTAAGGAATCGCGCCTTGCGGCGTTGAAGACCGGTTGCCTCTCGGCCGAGTGGGTTCGGATGCACTTTCGCGAACCGGAGGCCGCTTGGGATGCCGCCATGGCCCTGAACGATGGTGGGACCGGCTATCTTGTCAAGAACCTGACACCTGTCTGCCGACCTGAGATCAAGGCACAGCAGATTGCCTCTCAGTTGGAGGAAACAGCGACCAGGTTGATGAGTATCCTGGCTCGTTTCCACCTGTCCGATGACTTGAGCCAGGTCCTAGAAGAACGCCGTGCGGCAGCAGAGGCCCTCATGAGTCATCTGTTGCAGGTCTACAACGACCGCCGTTTCGGCGCTGTTCTTGATGAGATGAAGGTCCATCCAGAACAGCTTGCAGACCGCATGAAGCGACCACCCTCCAACATTCGTTTCGTTGCCGGGCGCCAGATGGCGTCGCCACCGGCTCCAACCCGGGGTCCAACCCTGCCCGGCCGCTCATCCCCGCCGGCGGGGCCGGCTCGAGGCAGCATCGTGCTGCCCGGAAGTGGAACGGTGGCAGCACCCCCACCGGTCGAGGGAAGAGATCAACCGAAGGCCGATGCCTTTCGCTCGCTCACACGCGCCGAGTGGAGGGCGGAGATCTGCTTCGTGACCTGGGCCGACCGTCTCAAGACCTTCTCCAATGACGACGACCTGCAGAGCCGCTTTTCTCTCAGTCCGCAGGCAGCGAACGAGATGACAGGAGAGCTGATCGCTGCGGCGCGTCGCTTGCAGATTGAAACAGAGATCGGCGAGGAATTGGAGGCCAATGCCTTCTACAGGCGTGGTGATGCCGGCGTCGCCATGGCCGCCACGATTGCAGCCGAGAGACTGAACGCCTTCGTGGCCACTGCTGGTGCCAACTGGCTGGACGAAGCGGATCGCCCCGACGTGGTCTTGGAAGGCGGTCGACGAAAGCCCTTCGCACCTGGGCCGCAGCATGAGGGCGTAGAGGACTTGGCGGAGCACCCTGTCCGTGCCGACGCCGACTACCTGACGGACTGGATGCACATGATCTATCGGCAGTTCGAAGACAATGCGAAAGACACCTCGAGCGGCAAGGTTGATCCAGAACAGAACCTGATCCTTGGGGCGATCCTTAAGACCCTTGAGGAGGCAGGAGCGTTGCGATGACCCTAGCGGTCAAGAAGGATCCAAAGAAGCGGCGCGGTGGCTATGCATTGCTGCGCCTGTCTGAAGCCCTCCACCAAGAAACCTCTGTCTCTATTCAGCGCGACGATGACGGCCAGTGGCTGGGGCCGCATGGTTGGCAAGGGAGCGGTCATGCTTTCGGACCCTACCCGGTCGAGACGGATGCGAAGGGCGCATTCCTGCGCTTGGGACCTGAGATCGTGAACCGCCTTGAGGCCTATCAAGCCGTCACGATTTCGGCGCAAGATCTTGGCCTATCCAGCTCTTTGGCCTGGCCAGATGACGTGCTGCACTCGTTAGAGCGCTTTGAGGGCGGTGGCGTAGCGGCGGCGGACACCAACGACTTGTCAGCGGAGACGATAGGAGCCGAGAGTACCAAGACCAGCCCCCCTGAGCCTCCAGTCGAGCCGCCCGCAGCAGCGCCAATACCCGAACCCAAGCCAGAGCCACCGCCGGCTCCTCCACCACCCCATCCGGAACCAATCGAAGAGCAAGACCGTGAGGATAACCTGGAGAAGCCTGACCCGCCGATAAGGCCTGACCCGGCAAAGAAGCGCCGCAGCAGCGTTTGGCTCTTGGTCGTCTTGCTGGTGGCAGCAGCCGCTGCGGGGGCCTGGTACGTCTTAACCCAAGAAAAGCAAGCGACGGGGCTGGCTTGCAATCAAGAGGCAGTCTCCGATGCCGTAGGCGCAAATGCGGAAGCGAACTTGGTGGCCCTGACCGGGATATGCAGCACCGAGGAGAACAGAGATCAGCTTATGGCTGTGGTTCGGAAGCTGGTCGAACTGGACAACGCAGAGGGATTGCTGCACTTGGCGCGCTGGTACGATCCGAGCCTAGATGTGGCACAGCGACCGCTCGCAGCCGACGCGACGAGTGCCGCAGAATACTATCAGCGCGCTCAGCGGGCTGGTGCTACGACGGCTGGACAGGGCTTGGACTCGCTTTGTAACTGGTTGGAGTCCAGCGGCGATCTGCTGTCTCGGCCAATTGTGAAGCTCTACTGTGAGTAACCAAAGGGAGGGAGAAGGTATGGTCTACCGTTTTCGGCTGGCACTTTTTGCCTTAGCGGCCCTCGCGGTGCCGTGTGCCATCGAATCGACGAACGCACAACAGCGTCAACCTGAGTTGGTAGAAGATACCTCGACTGTCTATGTGCGTGTTCTGGTCAAACCGGACACGAGACTGATGTCCGCGCCTGATGGCAACGAGATCGAACCCTTGCGCCCCTTTCAGCCGCTCTATGTCTACGGACGTGACGAGGGTTGGCTCGAAGTCGGCCGCGGTCTTCACACCGGGCCGGAAGGATGGATCGCAGAGCAACGCTCCGTACCCTGGCGACAGAACCTGATTGTATCCTTCGGAACAGCGCCTGGCCGCGAACGACAGCTGTTCTTCGAAACTGAATCCGATCTGCAGCGCGTAATGCAGCATGAGTCGCCTATCGCAATGGCACGGGAGCTGCGCCGTATAGCCATCGAGGATGGAGCCGGCGCCGCGGAAGGTGTGGCTGCTCTGGAACCAGAAGGTCAGCCCGACATTACGCAGAACTTCTACATCTTTCCGATCATGTCATGGCGGATCGAAGAGCATCCCATGACGTTCGATCAGATTCGGGTCTTGGAGCTGGCGTCTTTGCCGCTTGAAGAGAACGAAGAAGAGGAGATGGAAGAAGTCAAGCCCTCTATCGGGGTCTTCCTGGTGATCGATACGACCAAGTCGATGCAACCCTATATCGACGAGACTCGAGAGGCTGTCATGGATTTGGTGCAGCGGATCGAAGACTCGCCGATCGGTGCATACACCCGCTTTGGTGCGATCGGTTTCCGCGATAGCCCTGAGGCGGCGCAGACTGCGTCTCCGCCGCGCAACATCGAGTACCGGACCAAGGTCTTCCTGCCATTGACCGAAAACCAGACCAGCGCTGATGTTAGGCGTGGCTTGGATCAATTGATTGAAGCGAGCGAGTCGACAGTCAACTATCATGAGGATTCCGTCGCCGGAATCGTCGAGGCGGTCACGCACGAGAGTTGGAACACCGCGGGTCCTAATGGCGATCCCATCCGGCTGCGTTTCGTCATCATCATCAGCGATGCCAGTCCCAAGCCGCCGAGCGACCCCAATGCCGCTTATGCCTATGATCCGAGCGCGGTCAGAACGCTGGCTCAGTCCGAACCGAATTTCGTCACGCCTCTGGTATTGCACCTGATCACACCCGATGGCCGGGGGAATCATGAGCGCGCCGAGGCGATGTACCGCGAAATGTCTCTGGTCCAAGGCGAAGGACAGTCTGCCTACTACCCGGTCAATCTTCTCAATACCAACAATCCTGGGGCGGCATTTCGGCCGGCAATCGATGCGATTGTCGAAGAGATCAAGCATCAACATGATGCGAGTGTCGCCTCTCTGCTAGAGGCACAGCGTGAACGGGAATTGACGGCGATCGAGTCTGCGTCCCTGGCGATGCGGCTTGCCTGGTTGGGGCGCGATCGGAACACCGGTGCCCCCGAGATTCAACGCACCTGGACTTCTGATCGCGCCTTGGAAGATCCCGCGTCGGCTGCCCTCGATGTCCGCTTGTTGGTTACCAAGAACGAGCTTTCGACCATGCGTGATGTTCTGGCTGCGATTGTGGAGTTCGGCGAAAGCAGCGAAAGTGAATCGCAATCCGGCGAGTTCTTCGAACTCTTGCGCGGGGCCTTGGTGCGGATGCAGCGCGAC
Organism: Rhodospirillales bacterium; assembly: GCA_963669335.1. Classification (GTDB taxonomy): domain Bacteria; phylum Pseudomonadota; class Alphaproteobacteria; order Kiloniellales; family JACOMY01; genus JACOMY01. The sequence continues at coordinate 6,115,487 of OY770023.1, read as the reverse complement.
ACGGGCAGTCTGGCCAACACCAGTTTCGAAACGCTGGACGAGGCCGTGGTCGAACAGATGCGCGACCTCCCCTACGTCAGTTCGATCCTTCAGAACGTCGATGAGGAGGAGTGGAGTGCGATGGGCAGCGGCCGCCTGGAGATCTTGGACCGGGTCCGGGCGCGTCTCCGACTCTTTGAATACTATCATGATGACGAGTCGGTCTGGACGGCGCTTTATGAAGGGGCTCCGGACGGCGAACACGTCTTCGCCATGCCGCTTGAAGCCTTGCCGTGAACATGAGCGGCCAGGCCTTGCTGTCCCTGCGGCGGGTCAAGAAGGTCCTGACCAGCAAGGACCGGCAGTTCACATTGGAGGTCGACACATTCGACCTCTGGCCGGGCGAACTCGTTCTGATTAACGGCGAGAGCGGATCGGGAAAGAGCACTTTCCTGGAGCTCATCGGTTTGGCCACCCGGCCGGACAAAGCAGTGCGGTTTCGCTTCGCCGACAAGAGGGATCATTACAGTGTCGTCAGTCTTCACGATGCGGGCGATCTAACAACGCTGGCACGTTTGCGCGCCGAGCACTTGGGTTTCGTCTTGCAGAATGGCGGCTTGCTACCCTTTCTGACCCTTGAGGAGAATGTCGCGTTGCCCCGACGGCTCTGTGGACGGGCAGTCGCGGATGAGGATGCCTGGTTGCTGCGACAGCTGGACCTCGAAGATCTGCGGAGCTCCTACCCCGAGAGCCTCTCTGTCGGTCAGCGCCAACGCGGAGCCATTGCCAAGGCCATCGCACATCGCCCGACAATACTGCTCGTCGATGAACCGACGGCGCCGCTCGATCCGCCGAACAAGGCACGGGTGGTCGACCTGCTCCTGCACGTCTCACAGCGGTTCGGCGCAGCGGTGGTCATCGCCACGCACGAGACGGCAGTGTTTCGCGCGCTGGATCTGCGTCGCATGGAGATTCTGGCCCGTCCGGTCGGTGCTCCGGGCAATCTGGATGTGCGTGCCGAACTCGTCGAAGCGGCATGAAGACGGTGGTCTATCTCGCCTGGCGCGATCTTCTTCGCGAGCCCAAGCATGTCTTCTGTGTCGTGGCATTGATTGCGGGTGTCGTGGCTCCCCTGATCCTGCTCTTCTCCATCCGAAGCGGGATTATGGATACGGTCATCGGCAGCCTGCAGGCTAATCCGGCAAACAGGCAGATGGAACTGACTGGCAACCACTATTTCGAGCCTTCGGAGTTGGAACGCTTGCGGGCCTGGCCGGAGATCAGTTTTGTCGTACCCTTGCAGCGGTCGATCGCGCGCCGTATTGACGTGCGCCCGCCGGACGCGCCCAAGGCCTATCGCATGCGACTGTGGCCAAGTGAGACAGGGGATCCATTACTCCCGCCGGGCATGGTTCTTGAATCCGGTCAGGTTGCGGTCAGCGCTGGGCTGGCAGACCTCTTCGATCTCCAGGTGGGCGATGTGCTGCGGGCGCGGGCGCAGCGTGGGGTTCCACCAACCGCGCGCCTGCTGACGGATCTGGATGTCGTGCACATCCTAGAACGTGGCTGGTTGTCAGGTCGCAGCGGCCTCGTTCCATCGGCCTTTGTGTCCGACATGGAGGCCTTCTACGACACCTATGCACTACCGCACTATGGCATTGAGAGCGGAAAACCCTTGTCGGAACGGAGCGAACAGACCGAGTCATTTCGAATCTACGCCGTTGATCTGGAGACGGTCGCGGCGCTGGAGCGTCGGCTGCGCAGTGAGTTGGGATTCGGCGTAAACTCCCGCGCAGACGAGGCCGCCTTTTGGTTGAACCTCAACAAGAACGTCGGCTTGGCCTTGGAGGTCTTGGCTTTGTCGGCCGTGTCCGGCCTGACCGCGGCGCTGGTGGCGCTTTTCTGGTCAGGGGTGGAGCGCAAGCGGCGCACGCTTTCTCTCTTGTCGCTAATGGGAACGCGCCCCTTCGCGTTGGCCTTGTTTCCGCTGGTTCAGGCCGTGGTCTATGCGATCAGCGGCGCACTGGCAGCCTGTGTGCTGTTCGTCTTGACAGCACAAGTGACGGACGAACTCTTCGGCGCCGAGCTCGAGACGATCGGTGTGTCGGAGGTCGCTCCTGTTCAACCTTACGTCTTGCTGGGCGTTACGTTCGGCCTTGTTGGCATCGCCTTGATCGCGGCAGGTGTTGCTGCACGCCATGCCTTCAAGAGCGATCCGGCCGTCGCCATTCGATTGGAGAGTTGATGCTATGCGACACCACTGCCACCTAGTCGCCGCTTCCGTCACATGTCTGCTCTTTGCCCTTTGGCCGCTCGCCGGTCTCGCCCAGGAACAGGATTGGAATCGTGAGTTCTGGGATCCGGCGGCGCCGGCCCCAGGTCAAATCGACTTACCTTTGCCGTGCAATGGCAGAATTGCTTTCGTCGAGGTCGTCACGCCGGTGGTCGTCGGTACTGCCCTCTCAGATCGAAGCGTTTGGCTCGGCAGCCCTGATGAAGAGCGAGGCTACATTGAGAACTTTCGAAAGAGCTATCTGCGCGGCGGCTTCACCGGCGAAGGGCGGACCTTCTACTATCTCGCCAAGTATGAGCTCACCCGCGATCAGTGGGCCGCGGTCATGGATCCGGAGTGCCCGGTCCCAAGCCGAGGCGGAATGCGGCCCTTCGGAGGTGCCAGTTGGTTCGACGCGATTGCATTCACGAGGCGCTACTCCGAATGGCTCTTGGCGGCAGATGCTGATGAGCTGCCACGCGAGGATGGCGTGGCGGGCTATGTCCGCCTTCCGACTGAAGAGGAATGGGAGTACGCAGCCCGAGGCGGCGGCGCAGTGGCTGATGAGATCGCGTTCCGATCCAAGCTGCCGCCGATGGAGGGCGACATCGGTGACTTTGCTTGGTTTGAGGGGCGCGGGTCGGCGAACGGAACCTATCGACCGATTGGCCTGAAGAAGGCGAATCCACTGGGTCTGCACGGTATGTACGGTGGAGTCGAGGAGATTGCATTAGAGCCCTTTCGTCTGAACCACCTCGGTCGGCAACACGGCCAGGCTGGCGGCTTCGTCACGCGCGGCGGGTCGATCGAGACGCCGCGCTCTGAACTCAGAAGCTCCGCGCGTAGCGAGTGGTTCTTCTTCAATCGGTCCGACGGCAAGGCTACGGCCTTGGATCGCTTTGGCATTCGCCTTGTGATCTCCGTCGCGGTTAACACCTCGATCAGCCGAAGCCAGCTGCTTCGCGATCTTTGGATCGAAGCGGCGGGCACCGATCCGGACGAAGAGGTGGCGCCCCTTGCGATGCTGGACGAATTGGCCGAGCGCGAGACCGACAAGCGACTGTTAAGCGAGTTGGCCTTTCTGAGAAACGTACTGGTGACTAACGAACGCGAGCGCGAAGAGGCGTTAGCCAATCAACTGCGCTTGACGATGCAGAGCGGCATCGGATTCATGCACTGGCTCAGCGAACAGAAAAAGCGGATTGATCTCTATAAGACGGTAATTGGAATTCGGGAGTCGAACCTGGCGAAGCTGACACCAGGCAGCAGTGATTTCCTGCAAGCTCAGAATGCAATCGACGACCTGAAGTTAAAGCTGGACGCGGCGCAACGCAGCGATGAATTGGCCTTTTCTTCTTACCTGTCGGTTCTTGTCGATGTCGCCGACGGCTTCTCTGCAGAGGAGGTTGACGCCCAAGCCAATCGCTTGGCAGTTGAGCTCGGGGAGCGTGGGCAGGGGCGCCTGGTCCGCGGTCTCACCAAGCTGGTCGATAACGTTGCCCGTTATCGGGACGACCCTGCTGTCCCGCGCGAGGAACTCTATGCGGACGCTATCCGCTGATCTGACCGTAGGGGCCTGAGCCTTTCGCTAACAACACTCCGAGCAATGGTCCTTGCTTGCCCCCGTTGCGGTAAACCCATGTTCTTCGCATGGGTCGTTTTTTGCTTGGGAGAGCGGGTTCATGGCCAGTGTGCTGCTGCGTACTGTTGTGCTTCTGAGCCTGCTCTTCGTGTAGTCGAGATAGTCACGCGTTGGCAAAGTTCGAGCGGAACACCGACAAGGTCTCGGCAATAACCTTCACCGGGAAGATCCCTTCAGTAGCGACGAGGACAGCAAGGTCTTTTTTTAACTGAGACTTGGCAAAGGCCTCCTTCAAGATCTCGACCTCAAGCGTCTTGCGCACGAGCTGGCGCTCAATCTTGCGAACCCGATCCTCCAGGCGGCGCACCTCGCCATTGCGAGTCACTCCGTCATCCACCTGCACCGCGACAGCGCCTCCTTCGCTCATCAAGCAACACCAACGATACAACAAGTTCGGCGCAATGCCATGACGACGGGCCACCGACGAGACACTCTCACCTGGCTCCAGGCTCTCCTCGATGATCCGAAGCTTCTGCTCCGCAGGCCGGCGACGTCGAAGGGCGACGCCCGTGATGACCTCTACGCGTTGAAACCCATCCACCGACATAAGCCTATCCTTGAGGATATCCTAAAGCCTCCTGCTCTATGCCGGGTGTCCGCTCCAATTGGGGGGCAGTCCAAGCTGATTCGCCCAAGCCGCACTGCAGAGTGCTCATCCGATAGCAGTCCAACGCTCTCCTGATCCGGTAATTGCACTCTTGACTGGTTGTGGGTTCGCTGCGCGCTGCGATCGCAGTTCATCGGAGTGCCATACGACGAGAACCATGTCGGGGCCAATCATCGACCAGTGAAGAAGCTCTGTCAGGCCCTCTGCGTCTCGTGACTTGTACCGGGTCACCCATCTGGATGTCGCTTTCGGTGGACAACCTGACGCCGGCCGACATCTTCGACAGTGCCGGAGCGCAGACGATCCTCAATGTGATCCGCAAGCGCCGGCCCAAGAGTAAGCATTTTTTCGCCGTCCCTATGACCGCACTCAGTTGATGGACAAGGCAGCCTTCTTCGAATTCACCATCAAGGTCGTTCGCTGCGTCGAAAAGGAGCCTAGATTGAAGGTGCTCCCCAGCCGCTGGGGGGCAAGTCTGCGATTTGCGGGACAAGTGCGAGGGCTGGTCTTCCTTCGAGGCCTGCTTGCTGAGGCCGATTTTGGGCCTAGTGGAGTTGGTCAAGTTCCTTTCTGACAGCGGCCATCTGTCGTCGCTTGAATTCGGTGACGCGGATCGCTCGCCAGTGATCGGACGCTCGGATCATGGCATCGAACATGAGCTTCAAGACGGGCTTTTCGCCGAAGGCATGAGGGATGATCTTCAGTCGCCGGCGCTCCTCGACGAAAAGGCGCTCGAGCAGGTTCGTCGTGCGGGTCGCCCGGCGGTGACTGACCGGCATCATTAGGTGGGCGATGCAGGCCTCGAAGTCATCCTGGATGCAGGCAACGGGATAGTGTCCGATCCTCTGTGTAAGAGGCTCTGGGGCGTCAGGCCGGGTCAGCAGGCGGCCCCGATCAGACGATCTCCAAACAGGACCGTGAACTGTGCCAGGGCCTCTGTCCATCCTCTTGCTTGCTTCCAGCGAACGCCTGAGTGTTTGATTGCAAGGAACAGGAGTTTGATGTCGGCCTCGTTGGTCGGGAAGCTGCCTCGGGTCTTGATCACCTTGCGCAGCGAGCGATGCAGGGTTCCCACGGCATTGGTCGTATCGATCATCCTGCGGACCGCCGGCGGATAGACAGATGTAGGGATCACATGCTCCAAGGCGCGCTGCCACATTGGCACGATGGCAGGTTAGCGCTTGCCCCAGGCCTCATTGAAGGCGGTTAGGCGATCTCCTGCTCCTTCGGCGTTCTCTGCCTGGTAGATCGCTTTCAGATCGGGAACCATTGGTCACCTGTCTTTCCATGAGACAAAGGCCATGGAGTTCCGGATCAGGTGAACGATGCAGGTCTGGACCGTGGTCTAGGGAAAGACGACGTTGATTGCATCCGGGAAGCCCTTGAGGCCGTCGACTACCGCAATCAGGTTGTCCTGCAGGCCCCGGGTCTTCAGCTTGTTCATGATCTTGAGTCCAGAACTCGGCTCCTTCTGTCTGCGCGATCCAGAGGCCAAGGGCCTCCTTCTCGCCCTCTGCCGTCAGCGCCAGGGCGACATAGATCGCCTTGTTCTGGACCAGCCCGTTGTCGCGGATCTTGATCCGCATGGCATCGAAGAGGACGACGACGGGATAGACCGGATCCAGAGGCCGGCACTGCCACTGCTTGACCTCTTCCAGGACAGCGTCAGTGACACGGCTGATCAGGTCCGGGCAAACGCCGATACCGTAGAGCTCCTACAAGTGACCCTGGATCTCGCCCACCGTCATCCCGCGGGCATAGAGGCTGACGACCTTATCGTCGAAACCATCCAGTCGACTAACACCTTTGGGCACGATCTGCGGCTCCAAGCTGTTGATGCAATCGCGCGGGGCCAACAACAGAAGCAGGCTGTTTTCAGTGATCACTTTCTACTCGCTATGTTCGTTCCGGCTACTGCCAGAACCACAACCCAAAGGCTCGCCCTTCTCGTAGCCCAAGTGTTCGCTCAATTCGGCGCCAGTGCGCGCTCAAGCATGCTAGTGGTCCCTGGATCCTGAGGCTTTGGAGATGCTCACTGAGATTCGCCTTGACCGTGAACGAGGTCCGCGCCGAGTTGCCGGATGGCCATGGCAGTTCTCCTACTGGTTCCTGATTATCAACCATCTGGTACTCGAGGAGGCGAACCATCCAAAAAGTCGAGGCCACGATCGGACAGAAGGACGAGATCACACGCCGTTGAGCGCCGCGGCATGTGCGCGCTTGCACCGCACGACCATTGCACCCAGTGGATCTACTATAACTTCGGAGCGGTCTGTCCGGCCGAGGGGAAGGACGCTAGGCTGGTTGCTCACTACTGCGAAAGTCACGCCATGCAGCAGCATCCGGAAGAAATCGGACCTCTGCTCGATTCTGAAACCGATGTGTTCGCCTGATCAACCAAGCGGAACGGTAACTATCCGATCACCTCCAGGTCCAGGAGACCCTGACCTTCTTGCTCTTTCTGATTCGCGTACTAGAGTACAGCCGAATCCAAATACTCCAGGAGTTATCGGACAACAATTATTTCTCAAGTAAGTTCTGCGTAGTGTTGAGGAAGATATTGATAATTGTTGCGCTGCCGGGTTCAAATCCGTCGTTTGTTCGAGCTGCATGTCCATGTGTCTGTGAGGTGAGGTGCGTTAACCTGACAAACGTTGCTTTTCTTGGGCCTTGCTTCAATCTGGTGGCGACTTGTTTCAGTGTGTCTAATACTACCACAGAAGCGGCTTGCGGAACTCTGCACTACGTAGATAAATGACACAATCACGTTTGTGGATGACGGGCGGAGGGGGGGTATTCATTTCTTTTCGACGCCTCTGGTCTAGACCGGCGTCTAACGCCGCGTGCGATGCCGCAAAATTGGAGAAACTTTTTTGGCAGGTATGCTCTTCTCTCGCACTCTCGTCGGTTTGCAGTTTCAACGCGGTGGCTGCCTCCTGCATTGGCAGTAGAGGGTGGGGCGAGTGTAGAGGGTGTTCTTGTCCCCCATACATCAATGTGGACTCCACCAACTGTCCTCGCGCGCGTAGCAGAAACATGCATGGACCCTCTACACCCTCTACAAGTGTCTTTCTTTCAGAGACTTATAGGGCAGAGGGTTGATGGAGTTTGTAGAGGGACAACACTCCACAGCGGCGGCTGATCTATGAAGGCTGCCTATTGGGTCGCGCAGATGTTGATTCTACCCTCTACAACAGCTGCCACCGTCAGCTGACTTACGCTCCTTCAGCGTGGTCAGCTAGGGCCTCTTCGGCTTGTGGATTGATCCTTACACCTTCGTAGTGCCGACGACCGTTAATGGTCTTCTTCTGGAAGCCACGTTCTGGCAGCTCTTTGCCGAAACGAGTTATGCTGATTGGATCGACAGCGTTCCTGGTTGCCCAAGAGCAATACAGATCATAGAGCCTCGAAGCTTGGACACGCCCTGTCTCGTCCGGCAACACGAAAGCTTCGAGGAACTCGCCGAGGACGTTGCTTTCGGCGCGGTAGCTATCAGTCGCCGCCTTTACCGACGGCGGCTGGTCGAGCCCGCGCTCTCGCCAAAGGAGATAGCCGTCGACCATCCATCGAAGCACCCCAGCGCTCTCTTCCTCGAGAACCATCTGATCGAACGGGCGGGCTGGTTTTGGACCCTTGAGCTTCACTTTGAACTCTAGCAGGGCAATCCGCCGCCAGATCCCATCGTCCTGCCCGACGATGCGTGGCTTCTGATTGAACGAGAGCAGAATCTTGTGTGTCGGAGAGAACTCGAACTGGAAGCCATAGAGAGGCCGAACGACGATCTTCTCTCCGCCTGTGTGGGCCTTAATCGTGGCCTCGGATAGTTTGATACCCACTTCCGGTTCGCTGCTAACTGCGAGCCGGACGGCTGGCAGCCGTGCGATGTCGGGTGTTGCTTGGCCACCAGAGCGTTCCACCGCCACAAAGCTCTCGAAAGGAAGGCCGATGGCATAACTGCCCAGGACACCCCTAACGATGTTCAGAAGCGTGGACTTCCCGTTCCCGCCTGAACCATAGAACATACAGATGGTCTGTTCGCTAACCAGGCCGGTCATGCAATAGCCGAACCATCTCTGAAGGAAGAGGCGTTCTTGCTTGTTGGGGAGAATGGTCTTGAGGAACTGCATGAAGCGCGGTGCTTCAGCAGCGGAATCCCAGACAACAGGGCTCGCCTTTGTCATTAGATCTTCACGCCGGGCCGAAGCAAGGAGCTCCTCTAGGGGCGCATCAGCCCCTCCATCATTGCTAGCACCCTCCAGGGGCCGCGGCAGATGCAGCACACCGTTCGCGACGCCGATTGCAAGCGGATCTGTATCAAGGTCATCTCTCTGCACGACGCAGAAATTCTTGGCTGCTGCCAGCATGGCTGATGAGCGACCCTGATTGCCGGATTGGATGCCCCATTTGATGTGATCGGATACTTCTTTTCGGGCATGCCTGCGTTTCTCCGCATCCGCGTCGGGGCCAAGGTCGTTGCTATAACGATGCTGAATTGCGGGCACTTCCTGGTCCAAGATCGCGGCTGCAGTTTGGAACGCGAGTTGGTTTACTCCGTCCCAAGCTTGCCTCTTCCATACGCCACCACCTTTGCCATTGGGGCGCCAGAGCATCCATGCCTGACTCTCCTCTCGACAGTACTCCTTCAGGAACAGAACATCTTGGCCGTAGCGTGCCAACAGGCGGTCGGCGTTACCCTTGTCGTTTCGCGGTAGGGCGGACAGTTCCCCTTCATTGGGCGTGGAGTACTCCGCAGGTTCGGGGTTGCAAAGTGCCTCTGTCATTTCATCGAGTGATGCTGACGGGTCAGCCATTTTGTAGGGCCTCACCATGTCTGTTGCGTCCGTTAGTCTTGGAGCTCGGCGGTACCTGCGGCCTCAGCCTCCTGGGCGGCAATCCATTGCAGGAGCACTGAGCGCCTGGCACAGAGCACAGCACCGAGTCGGAACACCGGTAACTGCTTGCGCTCAGCCAGGTGGTAGATGCGCCGACGGTGGCGCTGGTCGCCATAGATAAACTCGGCAATCCGATCTGCTCCGCGCAGCAGATCGTCAGCGAGGGGCTGAACATCGATATCACTCATCATTAACCTCCGTCATTGTAAGTTTGCGCGCAGAGCATCACTTTGCTCGCTCGTCAGCCACTGCATCCAAAGCGTTTCGTGTGGCTAGTGAGATGTTCACTGTCAGTACAGACGTGTACAGTTCAGACTCTATGTTCTCTGAGACGTTAGGATTGAGGCGTTCGAGTTTCATATCTCTAGATGACTTCTCAAAGCTCTCAATCTTCAGAAGTGCAGCGCCCCCAGGATCTACGTAGCTCTCTTCCTCAGTGACGACCAATGCCGTCAAAAAAACATAGCTTCCATCTAAAACCCTGATGATTTGGTCAAACAGGACACCTGTGTCTCTCTCGTAAATCTCCGAACTTCTTAGCACTTGATGAAGGTAGAATGGCCTTTCCACCAGTGGAACATTTCGCGGAATGCGGCGACCCGCCTCGGGATACATCTTGCGGTGAAGGTGCAGAAGCTCGTCTAGCCCAGCGAGAGCGATCTTGGCTCCGAACTCCTCTCCCTCAATCAGCGCCTCGACAAGCTTCGCTGACTTGGCGACATCAATTCCTGAACAATAGAAAGCCCCTGTCATCGCCGCGCGAACCAGGCCTTCCACACCCAGCAGTCGATGGCTCGACATTGAGCCTCCCCCTTCGGCGGGCAGCAGACCCTTCTCGCAGAGGTAAATCACACTCCGCAACGGCAAGCGGGTTGCTCGCGCGACCTCACCTGTGGTGAAGCGCGTTGGGGCTACGTCCTTATCTCTAGGCCTTGCCATAACGATCCCGCCTTCAGGGGCTCTGCTGGACTATTAATTTTCATTGATGTAAGTTATTCCTCATAGGCCTGCTATCGCAAGAGTTTTCTTGCCAGCGATGGGCAGATCAACAGGAGGAGCCTCCATGGCAGCAATACGTAAGCGCACTTGGACAACGGCCAAAGGTGACAAGCGCTCTGCTTGGGCCGTCGATTTCGTAGATGCGAGCGGTAAGCGTGAGCGCAAGCAGTTTGCGACGAAGCGAGAGGCGGGTGCCTTTCGCGTTCAAGTCGAGGGCCAGCTTTGCGCTGGGACCTTTCGACCCGATGCGGCCAAGGTCACAGTTGCGGAGGTTGCCGATCTCTTTCTCGAAGCCTGCCGTGGACGCATGCAGCGACGCGAGCGTATGACCCGCCATAACCTTGTCGTCTATGAGGGGCACATCCGGAACTACATCTGCTCCGCACAAGAGATCCAACCAAAAGCCAGGCGACAGGCGCGCGTGACGCCCTTCACTGGTGGCATCGCTCCGATGAAGCTCTCACAGCTTACGGCCTCGAAAGTCGCCGACTTCCGAGATCGCTTGCGTGACGCCGGTGTGAGCGTTGCCACAACGCGCAAGATCCTCGGCACAGTGCAAGTCTTGCTCGAGCATGCTGTTTCTCGGGATCTGATGGCTGTGAACCCTGCCCGGGGCATAAAGGTTATCGGTCGGCGTGATGAAGGCGCCAAGCGGATCGAGCCGCCCTCCAAGGCTGCACTACGGTGCCTGATCGAGGTCGCCGATGAGGACTTCCGGGTGAAGCTAGTGTTCGCCAGTGCCAATGGAATCAGGGCAGGCGAGTTGCACGCCCTCCGTTGGCACAATGTCGATTTCACGAAAGGCGAGCTCGCGATCGAGGGGCGCGTTGACGCCTATGGCGACGAGGACACAACCAAGACCGCTGCTGGCTTGCGCACGGTGCCCCTAGGCAACGACGTCCTTGCAGCGCCCAAGACCTGGCGGCTGCGCTCGACCTATTCAAAGCCGGAGGACTTGATCTTTCCCAACCGCAACGGCCAGTACACCTGTCACGCAAACATGGTGAAGCGGCGCTTCAGTCCGCTGTTCGATCGCCTAGCCGAACTGCATGCAAATGCGCCGGACCAGCATCCGGAAGCTCCGCGACGCTTCAACTGGCATGCGCTCCGGCACTTTGCCATCTCCTGCTGGATCGAGGCCGGCCTCGCACCGAAGGCGGTCCAGACCTTCGCTGGCCACTCTAGCCTTCAGGTCACCCTCGACCGTTACGGCCACCTCTTTCCTTCGGCCAATCACAAGGCTGCCATGGACGTCATCACGCAGGACCTGTTCGGTTAACCGCGTCCGAAACCTGGCGCAGACCTGGACGGCACACAAACGGCACATGATCAAAGTGCGGGATAAGGAAATCAAAGGGTTAAAGCCAAGGTCCCTAAGCCTCATAACCTGAAGGTCGTAGGTTCAAATCCTACCCCCAAGACCAACTTTGTGCACTCAACCATCGGGTCTCCACTCCTCAAGGTTTTCGAGGACTTGACCGCCAGGGTCAAGATCCCGGCCAGCTTGCCGTGAAGATCCACCGCAAGCACCTCCGTGCCATCACGTGCCATCGGCACCAAATCAATCCGGTCAATCAGAGCACGGATCGCCTCGTCGGCCTGTGTGCGCTTGTTCTGGTCTTGCAGCGCCAGACGCAGCTGGCCGATCTGCTCGCGGTAATAGGCTGAGAGGTTCGGATGCAGCGAGACCGGCATCTCTTTGACTAACTCTAGCTCTCGCTTCAGAGCGATCTTCCGAATCTGCCAAGATGACCTCTTGTCTTTCACATGCGCTGCCGGGACACCGTTCATCAGCGCTTCCACCAGCTTGTCGAGTTGACAATCGACCTGCTCGAGCTCGGCGCGGCTGGCCTCCAAACCGGCGTTGTGCTCGGCGACCAGACGGTTCATGGTTCATGGTTTTGGTGCAGTGTTCGCAGAACACCTTGGTGTGCTCCGGGTTCATCAGGTGCTTTTCGAGACCGTCCAACACCAGGGCTTCAAGGTTCTCTCGCTTTATGGTCAATGCGTTGTCGCAGGTGCCCTTGTTGCGTCGGTTGATGTCGCCGATTACATTGCGGTTCCAGGTCGCGGCACCGCCACCACAGACACCGCAGGTGATCAGGCCGGAGAAGAGATAGCGCGGCCCCCGGCGGTCCCAGAAGCCGACATCCTCTTTGTCCTTTGACCGGTGCTTGATCGCGCCCTGGCGCGCTTTGGCCTGATCCCAAAGCTCTTGATCGATGATCCAGCGTTCCGGCACCTCCTGGGCGATCCAGTCCGTCTCATCGTTGAGGCGTGAGACGCGCTTGCCGGTCTCCGGGTCTTTCACGTAGCGCAGACGGTTCCAGACCAGCTTTCCGACATAGAGCTCATTGTTGAGGATCCCGGTGCCACGGTGCCTGTTGCCGTGGATCGTGCTCGGGCCCCAGCCCTTGCCGGCAGGGCCTGGGACCTTCTCGACGTTGAGAGCGTGCGCAATCGCGCGAGGCGAGACGCCGCCAACATAGTCTCGGAAGATACGCTCGACGATCCGCGCCGCGACTGGATTGATCCGGCGTTCGCCTCTGACAACCTCTTCGGCGGCGCCGAGGCGGACACCTCGTTCAACGGAGGCGCCGGCGCCGATTACCTGTCCGGCGATACCGGGAACGACTCTTTCTTCAGAGGTGGCTCCGGCCAGAACAGCCTCTTTGGCGGCAGCGGGAAGGACATTGTCTTCGACGGCGGTAGCGGATCGGACTTCAAACTCTATGGGGGCAGTGGTGCAGACAGCCTCTTCGGTGACAGCGGCGCGGACCTCTCCCTAAACGGGCGCAGCGGCAACGACCACCTCTTCGGCGGCGCGGGAGACGATAACGGCTTCTCCGGCAACGAGGGCGACGACAGCATCTCCGGCGGCGAGGAAGTAGTTGCAGCATTCTTGTGGTGTGAAGGTGCTGGCGATGGATCCGATGGTGCGCCAGAGCCCATCGACGCTGCGCTCGGCAGCCTTGCGCAGGAGGGCTTTGAGCTTGGCAAGGGCCTTTCTTATGTGCGCCAAGCATGGGCGCAGTCTTGCAGGTGTAAGTCGCACCATGAGCTGGTCACGGCGAGTGAAGCGAAGCGCAACGGCATGAGGCTGACCGAGTGTGGAGAGGAAGCGTGGAGCGAAGCTGCGGGCCGATGGACAAGAACCGGATCGAAGGCGCTGCGGACCAGGGCGAGCGGGCATGGAACCGTGAAGCTCTCGTGACCAAGGGGAAGCGGCGTAAATCCGGCGATCGTGCAGTGAAGGAGTGCGTTCTTACCTGGGGAGATCTCGCCTTGTGCCTGAAAGCGCGACGATGTCTGGCCGGAGCGAGAAGTCAGAAGAGGCCATAGTAGCCGGCGGTGTGTTGCGGGCGAAGGGCCGAACGAGGAGGAGTGTTCGAGGTCATGGCGCTGCGACCGGCAGGGCGTCAGATGCTCGCGACAGCGGGGCGGCTGGGTGTAGGAGGCGGTGAAGCCGTCTCCGGGCCGGGCAGCGACGAAGCTGGCCGCCCGCGTCACGAAGCGGAGGGCAGAGGGCCGGGACTGCTCAAGGTGGTCCTGGCGCGAGAGAACCTGCAGCGAGCCTGGAAGCGGGTGCGGGCCAACAAAGGCGCCGCCGGTGTCGACGGTCTGGACATTGACCAGACGGCCGCCTGGCTGCGCACGGCCTGGCCCGAGATCCGGGTCCAGCTCCTGGCAGGGACGTACCAGCCACAGCCGGTACGAGGGGGTGACGATCCCCAAGCCGGGCGGTGGCGAGCGCGAGCTCGGCATCCCGACGGTGACGGATCGCCTGATCCAGCAAGCCTTGCTGCAGGTGCTGCGAGGGATCCTTGACCCGAGCTTCAGCAGCCATAGCTACGGTTTCCGTCCGGGCCGGCGCGCGCAGGATGCGGTTCTTGCCGCTCAATCCTACGTGCAATCGGTCCGCCGGATCGTGGTGGATGTGGACCTGGAGCGGTTCTTCGACCGGGTCAACCATGACATCCTGATCGACCGGCTGCAGAAACGGATCGGGGACGCCGGTATCATCCGGCTGATCCGGGCCTATCTGAACAGCGGGATCATGGACCATGGCGTGGTTCAGGAGCGGATGATGGGGACGCCGCAAGGTGGGCCGCTGTCGCCGCTGCTAGCCAATGTCCTGCTCGACGAAGTGGACAAGGAACTGGAGGCCCGCGGCCATTGCTTCGTGCGGGATGCCGACGATGCGAACGTCTATGTTCGCAGCCGGAAGGCGGGCGAGCGGGCGATGGCACTGCAGCGACGGCTCTATGGCAGGCTGCGCCTGACGGTCAACGAGACCAAGAGCGCGGTCGGCAGCGTGTTTGGTCGCAAATTCCTGAGCTTCACCTTCTGGGTGGCCCAGGCGGCGTGATCAAGCGCAGGGTCGCCGACAAGGTCCTGCAGGCCTTCAAGCAGCGCGTCCGGCAACTGCCCCGCCGCTCCGGCGGGCGCAGCATGCAGGCGGTGGCAGAGCGCTTGCGATCCTATGTTCTGGGCTGGAAAGCCTACTTCCGGCTGGCGCAAACACCAGGGGTCTTCAAAGACCTGGACAAGTGGCTGCGCCACCGGCTGCGGGCCGTCCAACTCAAACAGTGGAAACGCGGCAGGACCATCTACAGGGAACTGACGGTACTGGGGGCAAAGCCAGACTAGCGCGACGGGTAGCGGCCAATAGCCGACGCTGGTGGCGCAACAGCGGTCTGCTCCTCAATGTCGTCTTGAACCTGAAATGGTCCGACCAGCTGGGCCTACCCCGTCTCTCATGACCTCAACTCCTCGAACCGCCTGGTGCGGACCCGCATGCCGGGTGGTATGGCAGGGGAGCGATCCGCTAGGATCGCCCCCTATGCCGATTGGGTTGAAATCAGGGCTGTAGGGAGGGAGGAAGAGCAGTTGGGCGCCTGCAGCTTCGATGAGCTGGCGTGCTCTTTTCCTCTTGTGGCTGGAGAGGTTGTCCATGATGACGACGTTGCCTGGCCTTTTACCAAGCGGCGCTGAGTGGAACTCATCGACGCTTGGCAAGCGCGCCCGCGCGCCCGCAGCGAAGCGAGGATAAGCCCGCGTGGCGTTTGAACGCTTAAAGGCTGCCATGAGTACCAATCTCTGCCGCTCAGTATTAGTTGGGCGCGAGGACCTTCTCAAGATAGACCTCGAAGGCCTCACGGTTGATGGGGCCGGAGAGGACGAAAGGAGCGATCATCCCGCTGAGGGTGAGCGCAGCGACGAAGGTCGTGGTTTTCCAGTGGCCACGCGGCACGGCCATGCGCAAGCGCCGGCCGCGTCGGCAGCGGCGATGGGAGCGCGCGATACTGGTCTTGGCCCAGGTCTCGTCAACGAAGACAAGACGGTCCGGTTCGAGGCCCGGCTGCTCCTCGAATCAGATGCGCCGCCGCCTCAGGACGTCTGGGCGGTCTTGCTCGGCTGCGTGCGCTGTCTTTATTTGCGCGTGATCTGGTGGCGCTGGAGGAAACGCTGGATCGTGCCGAAGCCAAAGGCGTGACCATGATCGATGAGCGATAGACGCAGCTCCTCTATGGTCATATCAGGGCGAGCCTCCGGCAAGGAGACGATCAGCTCCGCCTGGGCTTCGGCACGCCCGGAGCGGCGATCGCTGCCCAGGTCCTTCGGTCGGGCATCTCCTTGCTCTCGTTCAAGAGCGCGCCAGCGACTGACGCTGGCTGCGCTGACACCAAAACGGCTCGCCGCTGTACGGTGGCTCGCCCCGCCGGCGACTGCAGCAAGAACACGGCTACGAAGATCAAGCGAAAGCGACCTCGACATCTTGGTCAGCCTCCTCTCTTGGCTGACACTGCGAATCACATCTGATCCCGAGTTGGGAATCCCCCACGACTCACTCAGTTCGATTCACGCTCTAGCTGCGGGCCTTCTGGGGCTATTGTGTGTTTCTCGTGCTATGCGGTTCTGGATAAAATCACTCTGCTCCAAGTTGTGCGTCGGCACTCTTCGGATTCAAGTATTTTGGCGCCCGCAGGAAGGGCTGTCGCTCTGCCGGAGTGTTGGCGGCCAAGTCTTCTAAACTGCCGTCGGCTGTTATGCTAGGTCCGGCGAGGTCTTCCAGGGCCGCAGCTCATAGACCGTGCCAGGCCGAGCCATCTCGCGCCCGCTCTCTGCCAGCCGTCGGCGGAAACTGTGGATCGGCGTCGCGCGCGGATCGATCAGAACCTCCACGACCGAGGCCCCCTCGAACGCGAAGGCTTCGTCCAGAGCGCTATCGATGTCGTCGGGATGGCGAACCTGAATGCCCTTCAAGCCCATAGCCTCGCCGGCCGCCGCATAGTTGGGCTTGTCGCCAAAGGAGAGATCGACCGACTGCCGCAGGTTGGAGAAGAAGAATTCCTGCCACATCTGAAGCCAGCCAAGGATGCCGTTGTTCAGCACGATGTTGACCACCCGGAAGCCGTTCTGCGCCAAGGTGGCAATCTCGCCGATGGCATAGGAATGTCCGCCGTCCCCGGCCACCGTCACCACCCGGCCGCCGCGCCCACGCGCGACCGCGCCGGCGCCGATGGCGGCCGGGATGGAGTAGCCCAAGCCACCCTGGCCCCGCGCGAAGAGGAACTGCCGGCCGGGCCGGGTCGCCGGGATGTAGCCGGAGATCCAGCCGGCCGCCCAACTGGCGTCGGAGATCACCACGTCGTCGGCGCCCAGGCGATCGGCAAGACCGGCCATGACGCGCTGCGGCAGGATCGGCGTCGCCTCGGAAGCCATTTCCTCCTGCAGTCTCGCGCGCTCCTCGCCCTTGACCTCGGCTATGCGTGCCAGCCAGTCTGCTTTGGGCTTGCCGGTCAGGCGCGGCGCCAGGGCCTCCAAGGTCAGGCGGGCGTCGCCGCAGAGGGTCACGGTCGGCCCGAAGGTCCGGCCGTGTTCCGTCGGATCGGGATCGATGTTGATGGTGGCTTGCCCCTCGGTGGGGATGGTCCAGTTCATTGCGGTGTTCTGGCTCGCCTTCGAGCCTAGCCAGATCAGCAGATCGGCTTCCTTGATCAGGGCGATGGCGGCTGCCGAGCCGAGGGGGTTCAGCACGCCGCCGGCATAGGGGCGCGTTTCCGGCACCGCGCCCTTGCCGGAGAGACTGGTGACCACCAAGGGCTGGACGCGGTCGCAGAGCTCGGTCAGCGCTTCGGCCGCCCCCGATCCCTGAACGCCGCCTCCGGCGATGATGGTCGGCCGCTCGGCCTTGCCGAAGAGGGCGGCTGCGGCGTCGAGGTCCGCGTCGCTTGGACGGTAGCGCAGCGAGGGCGCCGCCGAGGAACGCTCTTCGATCGCGATCGACGACATGTCGCCGTCCCAGGGCGCGTCCATGACATCGTGTGGTATGACGAGGGCGACTGGCCCCGGCCGCGGCGCCGTGGCCAGCCGGAAGGCGGCGCGCACCAGGTCCGGCAAGGCTGCAACGCTGGGCACCAGGAAGGTCGCCTTGGTGATGGGCGTCAGGAAGGCCACCTGATCGAAGCCCTGCGAGGCGACGCCCTTGGCGCGCAGCGAGGTCCAGTCGAGCGGCAGCTCGCCGACGATGGCAATCATAGGAATCGAGGCATTGAGGGCCTCGACCAGACCGTCCGGCAGCTTTGTGGTGCCAGGACCGACGGTGACGTCACAGACGCCAGGCTTGCCGGTCACGCGGGCATAGGCATCGGCCGCATAGGGACCGCTGCGCTCGTCGCGGACGAGGATGTGCTGAATCTCGGGCGCGCGCCTGGAAATGCCGTCGTGCAGCGCGGCGGTTTGGCCCCCCGGCATGCCAAAAACGTACTCGACACGATAGCGCAGCAACAGTTCCGCGAGCAGGTCTCCGACGTGGGCCATGGTTTTCTCCGATTGATGATCTTGCGGACGGTGGAAACAGGGGAGAAGGGGGGACGGCCACCGCCTGTGATGGCCGCCCCTTGCCGTCGTAACAGACGGTCAGTCGAGTTGGATGTTGTCTGGCAGAACCTTGTTGTCTTTCCAAGCTGCCAGCAACTGGTCATAGGGAACCGTCCGACCGGGAGGCTTCTCGTTCGCCAACTTGGGCTGCGGGGCTAGGTTGCCTTCTTTCTTGGCAAGCTCGACCCAGTACTCCATCGGCCGCTTCTCGTTCAGCTTCGGACCGCATTCGCCTTGTGCGCCGGACCGCTCGATGCGGGCCATCACCTTGTCCTGCGCCTCGGCCAAACCATCCAGGGCTTCCTGGATGGAGGACTCGCCGCTGAGGCCTTCGGCAATATACTGCCACCAAAGTTGCGCCAGCTTCGGATAGTCTGGCACATTCACGCCAGTGGGCGTCCAAGCGACCCGCGCCGGGGAGCGGTAGAACTCCACCAAGCCGCCCAGCTTCGGCGCCAGCTCGGTCATCGCCTCGGACCGAACGTCGGAGTCACGGATCGGGGTGAGACCGACCAAGGTCTTCTTCAGCGACACCGTCTTCGAGACCACGAACTGGGCGTAGAGCCAAGCGGCCTTGCGCCGGTCCAGCGGGGTCGATTTCAGCAGCAGCCAGGAGCCCATGTCCTGGTAACCGAGCTTCATGCCGTCCTTCCAGTAGGCACCGCGCGGCGAGGGTGCGACGCGCCATTTTGGTGTGCCGTCCTCATTGACGATCGGCAGGTCGGGCTTGGCATAGTCGCTGGTGAAGGCGGTGTACCAGAAGATCTGCTGGGCGATCGTGCCCTGGGTCGGATAGGGCGCCGCCTCATAGAAGGTCATGCCCTTGGCCTCGGCCGGTGCATAGGCCTCGATCCATTCCTTGGCCTTGGTCAGGCCGTAGACCGCCGCCGGGCCGTTGATGTCGCCGCCACGCTCGACGGAGGAGCCGACCGGACGGCAGCCCTCCATGCGGATGCCCCACTCGTCGACCGGCTTTCCGTTGGGCAGCCCCCGGTCCCCGTTGCCGGCCATGGAGAACCAGGCGTCGGTGAAGCGCCAGCCCAGCGAGGGGTCTTTCTTGGCGTAGTCCATATGCCCGTAGATCCGGACCCCATCGATTTCCTTCACTTCGTTGGTGAAGAAGTCGGCGATGTCCTCATAGGCCGACCAGTTCAGCGGCACGCCCAGGTCGTAGCCGTACTTCTTCTTGAACGCGGCCTGCAGATCCTCGCGCGCGAACCAGTCGGCGCGGAACCAATAGAGGTTGGCAAACTGCTGGTCGGGTAGCTGGTAGAGCTTCCCGTCGGGCGCCGTGACGAAGCTGGTGCCCATGAAGTCGGGCAGATCCAGCGTCGGCAGGGTAACGTCCTTGCCCTCGCCCGCCATCCAGTCGGTCAGATTCGCGACAAAGCCATAGCGGAAGTGAGTCCCGATCAGATCGGAATCGTTGATGTAGGCGTCGTAGACATTGTCGCCCGAGGCGAGCTGGGTCTGCAGCTTCTCGATGACGTCGCCTTCCTGCAGCAGGTCGTGGCTGACCTTGATTCCGGTAACCTCCTCGAAGGCCTTGGCCAGCGTGGTCGCCTCGTACTGGTGGGTCGGGATGATCTCCGAGACGACCTTGATCTCCATGCCGCGGTAGGGTGCGGCCGCATCGATGAACCACTTCATCTCCTCGAGCTGAGCCTCTTTGGAGATCGTCGAGGGCTGGAATTCCTTCTCGACCCACTGCTGCGCGGCAGCGGTCATTTTGTCCTCTTGGGCCGCGAGCGGCGCCGTAAGGAACATCAACGCTGCGGCGACCGTAGCCGGTCCGCCCGCTAGCTTGCGCCAATCCCTGTTTGATGACATCTCTTTCCTCCCATCGAATAAAGCGCACGCGCTTCTGAAGCGGGTGCTTCGGTGGCGACGGGCCGGGGCCTTGGTTTTCCAGACCCCGGTGCCCCGGCTCGTCACGAATGCGGCCGGATCGACTCCAACCGCTTGGTGCCGTGCGTCATGCGTAGCGCATGATGGCGACCCCAATCACAAGCGCACCGCCCAGAGGATACCAGAGCGGCGCGGTGCTGACGGCGATCCAGCCGACAACTAGGAACGCTGCGGTCAGCAGCGAAATGAAGAGCCGGTCCCCCCGGGTGGTGACCATCGGCAAGAAGCCGCGCCGCGGAAAGGAGGGCGAGCGGACCTGCCAGATCAGCATTCCCACCAGAATGGCAGCGATGATCGCGAAGAAGGCGGCGGTCGGCACGGTCCAGGCCATCCATTCCAAGGTCATCGCACCGCCCCTCCTAAACGCGCCCCAGGGCAAAGCCCTTGGCGATGTAGTTGCGTACGAACCAGATGACGATCGCACCGGGCACAATGGTCAGCACCCCGGCCGCAGCCAGGAGCCCCCAATCGAGGCCCGATGCGGAAACGGTGCGCGTCATGGCGACCACGATCGGCTTGGCCTCGACCGAGGTCAGGGTCCGGGCGATCAGCAGCTCGATCCAAGAGAACATGAAGCAGAAGAAGGCAGTCACCCCGACGCCAGGCGCGATCAGCGGAATGAAGACGGTGACGAAGAAGCGCGGGAAGGAATAGCCGTCGATGTAGGCCGTCTCGTCGATCTCGCGCGGCACCCCGCGCATGAAGCCTTCCAAGATCCAGACCGCCAGCGGGACATTGAAGAGGCAGTGCGCCAAGGCGACGGCCAAGTGCGTGTCGATCATCCCGAAGGTGGAGTAGAGCTGGAAGAAGGGCAGCAGGAAGACGGCCGGCGGGGCCATGCGATTGGTGAAGAGCCAGAAGAAGATGTGCTTGTCGCCGATGAAGCGATAGCGCGAGAAGGCATAGGCCGCCGGCAGGGCCACCGCCAGCGAGATCAGAGTATTGAGCGTGACGAAACTCAAAGAGTTCCAATAGCTGAGATACCAGGTGGGATCGGTGAAGATGGTCCGGTAGTTGGCCAAGGTGACGTTGCGCGGCAGGATGGAGAAATCGCCCAGAATATCGGTCGTCTCCATGAAGGACATGCGCACCAGCCAGTAGATCGGCAAGAACACGAAGGCGACATAGAGACAGAGAGCTGTCCGCGAGCCCATGCGCGCGAGCTTGCGTCGCTGTGCGTCGCGGCGACCCTCGTCCAGGTCCTCGTTCAGCTTGTTGGATTGCGCGGCGACGCTCATTTGTTCGCCACCTGCTGCAGTATCGTATAGAAAATGTAGGAAAAAAGCAGGATGACCAAGAAATACAACAGTGAAAAGGCGGCTGCCGGGCCAAGATCGAACTGCCCTACGGCCATCTTTACGAGATTGATTGAGAGGAAGGTGGTTGAACTACCGGGGCCGCCGCCGGTCACCACGAAGGGCTCGGTATAGATCATGAAGGAGTCCATGAAGCGCAGAAGCACGGCGATGGTCAGCACGTTCCGCAGCTTCGGCAGCTCGATAAAGAGGAACATCGCCAGCCGCGAAGCACCGTCGATGCGGGCAGCCTGGTAGTAGGCCGGCGATATCGAGCGCAGCCCGGCAAAGGCCAAGAGGGCCACCAGCGGCGTCCAGTGCCAAACATCCATGACGATGATGGTGGCCCAGGCCGACAGCGGATCGGCGGTATAGTTGTAGGGAATGCCGAGGGCGTTCACGCCGGCACCGAGAAGGCCGATCTCCGGCCTGGCGAAGACCTGCCAGATCATTCCGACGACGTTGAAGGGGATCAGCAAGGGCAGGGCGATCGCCACCACCGCAAGGGAGGAGCGCCAGCCGCGCAGCGGCAAGATCAAGGCCACGGCGACACCCAGCGGGATCTCGATCAGCAGCACCAGGAACGAGAAGAGGAATTGCCGTGCGAAGGCGGCGCGAATGCGGTCGTCTTCGATTACCTCGCGGAACCACTCGACGCCGACGAAGACCCGGGTGTTGGGGCCGAAGATGTCCTGAACCGAATAGTTGACCACGGTCATCAAGGGCACGATCGCGGTGAAGGCGACCACCAAGACCACCGGCAGCACCAGAAACCAGGCGCGATTGTTGTCGGCTTGAATCACGCCAAGGCTCCGATCAAGCGTTCGTCCGAATAGAGCAGTGTTTGCTCCGGCGGCAGGGTCACGCCGGTCGCGCCGCTGGGAATGGGCGCGCCGTCGCGCACGCGCGCCTTGATGCGGGTGGGCCCCAAGGCCAGCTCGACGATGGCGTAGGCACCCAGAACCTCGACATCGATGACATCGGCCGGGATGGCGCCCGGATCCTTCCCTCCGGAGAGTCGCACTGCGCTGGGCCGGATGCCGAGCTTGAGCGCCCCCCGGTCCGGCAAGGCTCCGGCGACGGTCCCGCTCAGCGCCAATGCGCCGCCGGGAAAGACCAAGCGCTCTCCGTCCGGTTGGACCGGCAGGAAATTCATACCGGGCGAGCCGATGAAGTAACCGACGAAGCTGTGCGCCGGGCGTTCGTAGAGGTCCTCGGGCGTACCGACCTGGACCACCTCGCCGTCGTACATCACCACCACCTGATCGGCGAAAGTCAGCGCCTCGTTCTGATCGTGGGTGACGTAGATCAGGGTCGGCTTGAAGCGCTCGTGAACTTCCTTCAGCTTGCGGCGCAGGCTGAACTTCACCTGCGGATCGATCACCGTCAGAGGCTCGTCGAAGAGGATCGCGGCGACATCCGCGCGCACCAGGCCCCTGCCCAGAGAGATCATCTGCTTCTCTGCGGCACCCAAGCCGGCGGCGCGCAGGTCAAGGCTGTCGCTCAAGCCCAGCATCGCGGCAACTTCCTCGACGCGCGCCTGACGTTCGACCTTGCCGACGCCGCGATTCCGCAGCGGAAAGGCGAGGTTCCCGCGCACGGTCATGGTGTCGTAGAGCACCGGGAACTGAAAGACCTGGGCGATGTTCCGTCGCTCGGTCGGTACCTCTGTGACGTCGCGCTGGCCGAAGAAGATCCGCCCTTCGCTGGGCCGGACCAGGCCGGAGATGATGTTCAGCATCGTCGTCTTGCCACAGCCCGAGGGACCCAAGAGGGCATAGGCGCCGCCGTCGCGCCAGACGTGATCCACCTGCTTCAGCGCCCAGAGGTCGCTGGCGGTCGGATTACGGGCATAGCTGTGGCGAAGGCCCTCGATGCGGATCTCGCTCACTGCTGCGTCCCCGGCTCGGGAAGAGCCAAAAGATCGCCGGCGCTGGAGAAGGCGAAGAGGTTTGCGGGGTTTACGCCAAGCCGTACCGCCAAGCCGACCGGCATGGCATGAACCCCTTCGCACTCGACCACGAAACTGCTGTCGCCGGCGAAGACATGGACGAAGGTCTCGGATCCGTTGACCTCGGACAGCTCGACCTCGCCGGCGAGGGCCGCGAGGCCCGGTACCGGATCTATGATCAGATGGTTTGGTCTGATGCCGACCGTCAGGACCCCCTTAGGCAAGGCCCGCATATGCGTCGGGCAGGGAACCGTCAGTCCGGCGAAACTGAGGCTCTCCCCGGTCAGATGGCCGGCGACAAGGTTCATCGGCGGGTCGGAGAAGACCTCGGCGACGGCGGTGGAGGTCGGCGCGCGATAGGTCTCCAGCACGGGTCCGGTCTGCAGCACCCGACCCTCGACCAAGACGACGGCATTGCCGCCCATCAACAGAGCCTCTGTCGGCTCGGTGGTGGTGTAGACCACGGCACAGGCGCTGCGGCGAAAGACCGTTCTCAGTTCATGGCGCAGCTCTTCGCGCAGCTTGTAGTCAAGGTTCGCCAAGGGCTCGTCCAGCAGAAAGAGATCGGCCTCCTTCACCAGTGCGCGGGCGATGGCAACACGCTGCTGCTGGCCGCCGGACAGTTCCGCCGGCAAGCGGTCCAAGAGGTGTTCGATACGCAAGATCTCTGCGGTCTCACGGACCTTCCCGTCGATCTCGCGCCGCGCGACGCCGGAGCGGCGCAAAGGGGCGGCGATGTTGTCGTAGACCGTAAAGCCCGGATAGTTGATGAACTGTTGATAGACGAAGCCGACGCGGCGCCGATTGGTCGGCACCTTCCGGGAGTCCTGGCCGTCGATCAGGATGCGACCGCTGGTGGGCCGGTCCAAACCGGCCAGAAGGCGCAGCAACGAGGTCTTTCCCGCCAAGGTACGGCCGATCACGACATGGAGACCCGGCTCCAGCACCAGATCGATCTCGCTCAGGTGGACCTCGCCCTCGACGCTGCGCGTCACGCCCTCCACGGCTAGGTTCATGATACCGCCTCCGGCATCGCTGGGCCTGGTATCATGACCATAGCGCGCCCAAGGCCTCGGCCGTCTCGCTGTAGCGGCGATACTTCAGCGTGTAGGCGGCGCTGCGCTCGGCACGTGGTTCGAAGCGGTCCTGCCGCCGCACCATGGCGGCGACCGCAGACTTGAGGTCAGACTGCAGGCCCACCGCGACGGCCGCCGTCATGGCGACCCCCAGCGCGCCCAACTCGCTGCTTTCGGTGGTTTCCACCGGCAGCTCCAGCACGTCGGCGAAGATCTGCGCCCACACCGGGCTGCGCGAGGCGCCGCCGGCCAAGCGTGCCACGACGGGGCTTGCCGCATCCGGGCCGTTCGTCAAGGCGTCGATGTCGGCCTTGTGCGCGAAGGCGATGCCCTCGTAGATGGCCCGGACCACGTCGGCCAGGTCATGGCCGACCGTGAGGCCCAGCAGCCCCGCCGGCGCCCCACCGGGCCCGCCGAAGAGAAAGGGGAAAAACAGCACATCGTTCGGTCGATCTAGACTGTCTTCTACGAGAGCGTTGCAGACCTCGTAGATCGACTGTCCGGCCGCAGCCGCCCGATCCGCCTCGGCGCCCAGCACCCGCTTGCAGAACCACTCCAGATTGCTGGCCGAGGTCGCCCCGCCTTCGGTCGCGAGATAGAAACCGTCGACCGGATAGGCGCTCTGCAGGAACGGCAGCGTGCTGAGCCTCGGCGTGCCATGCAGCGTCTGATTGATCGAGAAGGTGCCGGCGACCGCGACCAGCTGGCTCTCCTCGAGAATGCCTGACGCAAGCGCTGAGGCTGTGACGTCGACCAGCCCCCGCACGACCGGCGTGCCTGCCTTGAGACCGGTGAGGCGCGCCGCGCTCTCCAACAGCCCGCCGGCAACCTCCGTGGCCGGGGCTATAGGAGGTAGTTTGTCGAGCCAGACGGCGATCTCCAGATCGCGGAACAGATCCTCGGCATAGGCCGCACGAGTCACATCGATCAAGCCGGCGATCCCGGCGTCGCTCTCGTCGGTCGAGTGATCGCCGCAAAGGCGGCGGCGCAGGAAATCCTTGCAGAAGGTGATGGAATGCGCGCGTGACAGAACCTCGGGTTCGTTCTGGCAAAGCCAGGCGAGAAGGGCGGGCGGCTGCCCCGGCCAAAGGCGTTGCTGGACCAGCATACCGTTGCGTTGGGCGCGTCCATCACGATGCCAGTCTGCGACCAGGGAACTGGCACGCGTGTCTGTAGAGACGATTCCCGGACGAACCGGCTCACCCTCGCCGTCGACGACGTATAGACCGGCGCCGTAGCCCGAGATCGAGATCGCCGCGACATCGCCGGGCTGCGTGCCGCTCGTCTCCAAGGCCACGGAAATAGCCTCGCAGGCTGCGCGCCACATGTGATCGGGGTCGCGTTCCGTGTGGCCCGACGCGGGGAAGAGCATCTGATTGGGCCGGCGTTCGCAGGCCAGCTCGCGACCGTCGCTATCGAAGATCGCCGCCTTCGTCATGGTGCCACCCGCATCGATCCCGATGAGGCGTTCAGCCATCGCGATTCCTCCTCAATCGGCGATCGTTCGCGTCTGCGTCGTCGCCTTGTTCATCAAACTTGTAATTACATATTGATCCATAGCTCAGGTGGCTCGTCAAGCGGTTGCGCCTTTAGTGCGTGGAAAGATGCCAACAACACTCATCTCATTTGTAGCTCTCACTTGACGAAGAGGTTGAGATATAATTACAAGTTGGAGGAACTTCCTGTCCAAGGCCGCGACCGAGTAGGGTACCCGCCCCGTCAAGGCGAGCTGCACCACGGTCCAGGGAGCAGAAGAGCTCTATGCAATCGCGCGAAGCACTTCTTGATCGATTAATCGATGCTTCGGAGGTCGAGGTCCTCATTGTCGGGGGCGGGATCAACGGCGTCGGCCTCTATCGCGACCTGGCCGCCCAAGGCTGTCCAGCCCTGCTGGTCGAGCGCGAGGACTTCAGCGCCGGAACCAGTGCGGCCCCCTCCCGACTGATTCATGGCGGCCTGCGCTATCTGGAAACCGGCGAGTTCGCCCTGGTGCGAGAATCGGTGGAGGAGCGCAACCTATTGTTGCGGAATGCGCCCCACTTGGTAACGCCGATTCCGGTGTGGCTGCCGCTCGTCTCCCGGTTCGGCGGCCTGCTCTCGGCGCCGGCCCGCTTTCTGCGCCTGATCCGCAATCCCGGGCGTAAGGGAGCGGTCGTGACCAAGATCGGCCTCCTCCTCTACGACTGGATGGGCAGGCGGTGGCGTTCGATGCCGAACCACCGCATGATTGCCGGCAAAAAGGCACGTGCCAGCCTCCCCGACCTGGCGGAGGACTTCTGCACCGTTGGCGAGTACTACGACGCGCGCATTAGCCACCCGGAACGCCTGGTGGTCGAGTTGGTTGCCGATGCGGAGGCCGATGAGCCGCGCTCGATGGCGATTCCCTATCTGGCCCTAGCCGGTTGTGAGGCGGGCGCGGCGGTGCTGCAGGACAGCTTGAGCGAGAAGATCTGGCGCGTACGGCCGAAGCAGGTGATCAACATGGCCGGTGCCTGGGCCGACCGGGTCAACGCAGGGCTGGGAATCGAAGAACGCTTGATCGGCGGCACCAAGGGTTCACACCTGGTGGTTCGCTCGCCGGACCTCGCCGCGCGTCTGGGCGAGCGCATGCTCTACTTCGAGACCTTCGACCGGCGTCTCTGTCTCATCTACCGCCTGGAGGGCGACCTGCTGTTGTTGGGGACGACCGACCTGCTGTGCGACGAGCCCGACCTCTGTGTCTGTTCGGAGGAAGAGGTCGACTACATGTTCGACGTGACGCGAAGGGTTCTGCCGGGGATTGCCCTCAGCCGCGACGATATCGTGTTTCGGGTCAGCGGCGTTCGCCCCTTGCCGCTCAGCAAGTCCAGCGCGACCGGCGCAATCAGCCGCGATCACAGCGTCAAGACTTTCCCGGCTACATCCAAGCGGCCCTTTCCCGTGGTTACCCTGGTTGGCGGCAAATGGACCACCTATCGCTCCTGCGCGGCCCAACTCGCCGACGCGGTCTTGTCCGCGCAGGGTCGGCGTCGCCGAACCGATACGGGGGACTTGGCCATCGGCGGCGGCAAGAACTGGCCGGAGGGCGGCGTCTCCGTGCTGACGGCCGACATCGCATCGCAGAGCGGGCTGGGCGAAGAGCGGATCCTCCCCTTGGTCCGTCGCTATGGAGCAGACGCCCGACGGCTCGCCGATATCATCGCCGCGCAAGGCGACAAGCCGCTGGCCTCGGCACCGACCTACTGCGAAGCGGAGATCGCCTTTCTGACCCGACAGGAGCGCGTGACCCGGCTGACCGATGTCGCGCTCCGCCGCAGTCTGATGGCCTTCGAAGGTCTGCTCGATGATGCGACGATCGCCGCGCTCGCCGAGATCGTCGGCCGAGAATTGGGCTGGGACGCGGCAAGGCGCGAAGAGGAGATCAGCTATCTTCGCCTCGATCTTTCCAAGCGCAATGGTATTTCGTAGTTTCCAAAGGATGATCGATCGGCTTTGAACAGAGCCGGACCAAGAGAGAGCGAGGCCGTCTTTGCCGAAAAGAAACCCCGATGAGCAAGCTCCATAGTGTAGCCAGCGACGTTGCGGTGGCGGATCGCACACGCGGACCGCTCTGGTCGCTGGTCAAATCGGCGGTGCTCGCCATGATCCGTGATCAGCGCCTTGACGAGCACGCTCGCCTACCGTCGGAGCATGAGCTCTGCAGGCGCTTCGGCGTATCGCGCACCGTCGTACGGGAGGCCATGAACCAACTGGTCTTCGAGCGGGCCATCTACAAGATCCAAGGAAAGGGCGCTTTCGTTGCCAGCAAGCGCGAAGAGCAGGACTTTGTCGGCTCCACGATTGGCTTTTCCGACGAACTGATAAGCAAGCACCACACGGTCTCCCGCAACGTGCTGCGTCAAAAACTGGAAGACGCGGACGAGCGTAGCCAACGTCTGCTCCAGCTTCACCCCGGTCAGCGCGTCGTATCGATCTCGCGCGTGCTCTCGGTCGACGGGCTGCCGCGCATCATCGTGCACATCTCCATTCCGGAGGGCATCGCACCCGGGATCGAGCAAGCCTCGCTGCACAATCGCTCCCTCTACGACGTCCTGCAGCGGCAGTATGGCGTGTTCTTCCGCTCGGCCGATCGTTGGCTGGAGGCGGTTCTGCCGACGGCAGAGGAGGCAGCGTTGCTGGAGATCCCTCCGGACCACCCCGTGCTCGCCATCGAATCCGTGGCCTACGGGGACACCAACAAGCCCATCGAGTGCTACCGCGCCCTCTATCGAAGCGATCAAGCCCGCCTGCATCTGCGGATCGCCTAACGGCACTCAGGTAGGCCCTGTTCCCTTTCAACCCAGCCTAGTCCGATGCTCGGCCTAGTCGGGCAAGGCCGTCATCTGCCAGTTGGCTCAATGGCTTGAAACCTGCGGGCTCGCATAGTCTGGCGCTCTAACAATGCTTTCCTGCTGGAAACAGTGCAGAAAGCGTAGATCGTGCCCCCGCAACCACTAGAGGCCCCGCCAATGCGGGGCCTCTAGTGTGGTGTTGCCCCCGATTTAGCGGACACCTCGACCTTCGCACTATGTCTGTCATCCTGCGGCGGGAATCCACCGCAATTACCCTCTATTGCATCGAAAACAGTTGAAAATACCAAGCGGTATGTTTAGATTAACTGCAGATAGTGGGGCGCGCCAGCCTGTCGTCGGCAGGCGAGGCGCGTTCGGGGATCGGAATCGTACGGGTTAATGACCATGAGAAACGCGGCGGAGACTCGCGACAGGCTCTTGGAAACGGCAATGCGTCTCATCTGGCAGAGCAACTACAGCTCGGTTGGTGTCAATGAGATCTGCAAGCAGGCCGGCGTTACCAAGGGCGCTTTCTACCACCACTTCGAGACCAAGGCCGATCTCTATGTGGCTGCATCGCGTCATCATTGGGAGATGATGAAGCGCGAACTGGACGAGATCTTCTCACCGTCCAACACGCCCTTGGCGCAGCTGGAAGAGCTGATCCAGCTGATCATCCGCAATCAGGAAGAAGAGTGCGTCGGCCTTGACCTGGAGGTCGTGGGCTGTCCATTTTTCACCTCCGGCGGCCAAGCTGGCGCCGGTGAAGTCAAGATTCGCATGGCAGCCTGCGAGATGGACGATCACGTGCAGCAGTACTCCATTGCGCTCATCCGCAATCTGAAGGCCGAGGGCGCGTTAGAGGGTGACCCCGAAATCCGCCAAGTGGCGCGCCTGATCCATCACTTCGTGCAGGGCCTCTTGATGTTTGGCCGTGTGGTCAACAGCCTCGATGCCGTCCGCGCCGACCTGCGCGTTGGCATCTATCGGCTGATCGGCCTCAAGAGAGAGCACTGGGCCCGCGCCTCCGAGCTAGATGCCTCGGCGGCCAATGACGCTGCCGGATCCTCCAAGGTTGCATAGCAGCCAAGAGGAAGCAGATTCCGGACATTTTCGCGCCTCGCTGTTGACAACATACCGGTCGGTTTCTACCTTATCTGACGACATACCAACTGGTCGGTTTTAGCTGTCTACTCCTGAGAGGTAGAGCAAGATGAGCGTTCGTTCCGCACTGAAGACCTTGGTCTATGGCACCGCATTCGTCGGCACCCTTCTGGTCGGCGGCTATCTGGTGAAGACCAACGTTCTGGAGGGTGGCAACGCGGTGCAGGCTGCGCCAGCTGAGGCCCCCCAGGCCTTTCCCGTTCCGGTCATGTCGCTCAGGACCGTGCCGATCCGCCTTTGGAGCGAACACTCCGGCCGCTTGGCCGCCATCGAATCTGTAGAGCTGCGCCCGCAGGTCAGTGGAACCATTCAGGACATTCGCTTCGAAGACGGCCAGATGGTCTCCAAGGGAGATATTCTGGTGGTAATCGACCCAAGGCCCTATGAGGCGGCCGTGGCGGAAGCCAGGGCGGAATTGGCGGCGGCACGCCACAACGTGGACTATGCGATCAAGCAGCTGAACCGCGCCAAGCAGCTGGTCGGCAAGGGGCATATCTCGCGCAGCGTGCTGGACGAGCGGGTCAATGACCACACCGTAGCGATCAGCCGGGTGAGCAGTGCCGCAGCGCAGCTGCAGCTGGCCGAGATCGATCTCGACTATGCCTACGTGAAGGCGCCCATCAGCGGTCGGCTGAGCCGTGCCGAGATCACCGTCGGCAACCTGGTGGAGGCCGGGCCAAACGCCCCGATCCTAACGACCATCGTCGCCAACCTGGGCATCTATGCCGACTTCGACGTGGACGAGCGCACCTATCTGCGTCACCGCCACAGCGCCGTCTCGGCTGGGCAGGACCCGAGCGTGCTGCCGGTGGAGCTGATCATTGATGCCGGTGAGGAGCGGGTGTACCAAGGCCATATCCACAGCTTCGACAACCAGATCGACCCCGCCACCGGGACCATCCGCGCGCGTGCCATCTTCGCCAACGACGACGGCAGCCTTTTGCCCGGCATGTTCGCCGCCCTCCGCCTCGGCGCACCCGAGGCGCGGGACGTGATCCTGTTGGACACCAAGGAAATCGGCACGGACCAGGACCGCAAGTTCGTCTACCTGGTGGATGAGAACGGCCAGGTGGCTTATCGCGAGGTGACACTGGGTGCCGCCGTCGAGGGCAAGCGCGTAATCGCCAGTGGGCTTAAGGTCG
Source organism: Rhodospirillales bacterium (assembly GCA_963669335.1). Taxonomy (GTDB): domain Bacteria; phylum Pseudomonadota; class Alphaproteobacteria; order Kiloniellales; family JACOMY01; genus JACOMY01. The sequence continues at coordinate 6,084,366 of OY770023.1, read as the reverse complement.
GCGAGCAGATCATCCTGGGCGGACTGATGAAGGTGCGCCCCGGCATGCCGGTCGCCCCACAGCCGGTCGACGTCGAGGCACCGGTCGTGCTGTCCGACAATCAAGCCGGTAAGGCGACGGCTGCCAACTAGAGCGCGATGACGACAGACCGGATCGATCTGTCGTCTGAATCGCACTCTGAATTTTGGTCTAGCCGCACGCTCTAGGCGCGCCGGCGGAGATCCCACCCGAGGCCCGAGCCATGAACTTCCCGCGGTTCTTCATCGATCGGCCGATCTTCGCCGGCGTGCTCTCTATTCTGATCTTCTTGGCCGGCCTCATCGCCATGCTGCGCCTGCCGATCTCGGAGTACCCGCAGGTGCAGCCGCCAAGCGTGGTGGTGAGCGCCCAGTTCCCCGGCGCCAACCCGGCGGTGATCGCCGAGACGGTGGCGACGCCGCTTGAGGAGCAGATCAACGGCATCGAGGGCATGCTCTACATGAACTCGCTGGCCACCACCGACGGCAACCTCTCGCTCACCGTCACCTTCGAGATCGGCACTGATCCCGATCTGGCCCAGCAGAAGGTGGAGAACCGGGTCTCGCAGGCCTTGCCGCGGCTGCCCGATGTCGTGCGCCAGCTGGGTGTCACGGTGCTGAAGAGCTCCCCCGACCTCACCATGGTGGTTCATCTAAAGTCGCCGAACGAGCGCTATGACATGCTCTATCTGCGCAACTACGCGACCTTGAACGTGCGCGACGCCTTGGCCAGGGTTCGCGGTGTCGGCGACGTGCGGGTCTTCGGCTCCGGCGACTATGCCATGCGCATCTGGCTTAACCCCGACAAGGTGGCCGAGCGCGACCTAACGGCTAGCGAGGTGCTGGATGCCGTACAGCGCCAGAACATCCAGGTGGCGGCCGGCCAGATTGGCGGTGCGCCTTATGACGACGGCGTACAGGTGCAGTTGCCGATCAACGTCAAGGGGCGCCTCGACAATGTCGAGGAGTTCGAGAATATCATCGTCAAGCGCGACGCCGACGGCACCATCGTGCGTCTCGGCGACCTGGCACGCCTGGAGATGGGCGCCCAGCAGTATTCCTTGCGCTCTCTCCTCGACAACAAGCCGGCCGTGGCGATCCCGATCTTCGCGTCGCCCGGCGCCAACGCGCTCGAGATCTCTAGCGGCGTGCGCCAGACCATGGCCGAACTCGCCGAGCTCTTCCCCGAAGGCGTTGACTATTCAATCGTCTATGACCCCACCGTCTTCGTACAGCGCTCAATCGATTCCGTGGTAGTGACCCTGCTGGAGGCCTTGGCCCTGGTGGTGCTGGTCGTTGTGGTTTTCCTGCAGACTTGGCGGGCTTCGATCATTCCGCTGCTGGCCGTGCCGGTCTCCATCGTCGGCACCTTCTCGCTGATGCTGGCATTCGGCTTTTCGATCAACGTGCTCTCGCTCTTCGGCCTGATCCTGGCCATCGGTATCGTGGTCGACGACGCCATCGTCGTGGTGGAGAACGTCGAGCGGAACATCGCCAACGGTCTGAAACCGCGCGAAGCCACCATCGCCGCGATGAAGGAGGTGACGGGACCGATCATCGCAACCTCGCTGGTGATCATCGGCGTCTTCGTGCCGATCGCCTTCATGAGCGGCCTAACGGGGCAGTTCTATAAGCAGTTCGCGCTGACCATCGCGATTGCGACCATCATCTCGACGATCAACTCGCTGACCTTGAGCCCGGCGCTCTCGGCCTTGCTTCTGAAGTCGCACTCTGCGCCAAAGGATCCGCTCAGCCGCGTGATGGACTTCCTCTTCGGCTGGTTCTTCCGCGGTTTCAACCGCGTCTTCGGTGGTGCCACCGCGCTCTATGCCCGCAGCCTGGGCGGCGTGCTGCGCCGCAAGGGTATCATGATGACCCTCTACGTGGTCCTGCTGGGCGCCACCTATCAGGGCTTCCAGATGGTGCCGCAGGGCTTCATCCCGATCCAGGACAAGCAGTACCTGGTTAGTTTCGCGCAGCTGCCGCAGGGCGCCACCCTGGAGCGCACCGAAGAGGTGATGCGCCAGATGTCGGAGATCGCGCTGGCGGAGCCGGGTGTGGAGAGCGCCGTCGCCTTCCCTGGCCTTTCGATCAACGGCTTCGTCAACAGCTCCAGCGCCGGCATCGTCTTCGTGACTCTTGACGACTTCGATGAGCGCAAGGACCCAGCACTGGGTGGCTTGGCGATCGCCCAGAGCCTGCAGCAGAAGTTTTTCGGCGTCCCCGACGCCTTCGTCGCCATCTTCCCGGCGCCGCCGGTGCAGGGCCTTGGCACCATCGGCGGCTTCAAGTTGCAGATCCAGGACCGCGCTGACCTGGGCTATCAGGCGCTCGACAACGTCATGAAGCAAGTGCAGGGCAAGGCTTGGGCGACGCCGGAGCTGACAAGCGTCTTTTCCAGCTACAACGTGAACATGCCGCAGCTCTTCGCCGATGTGGACCGCACCAAGGCCGAGCGTCTCGGCATACCGGTCGACGAGATATTCCGGACCATGCAGATCTACCTGGGCTCGCTCTACGTCAACGACTTCAATCAGTTTGGCCGCACCTATCAAGTCATTGCCCAGGCCGACAAGCCCTTCCGCTCAACGCCGGAGGACATCGCCAAGCTGCAGACCCGAAACAGCGACGGTCAGATGGTGCCGCTGGGCTCCGTGGTCGCCGTTTCCGAGACCTTCGGGCCTGACACGGCAATGCGCTATAACGCCTTCCGCTCCGGCGATCTCAACGGCAATGCCGCGCCCGGTTTCTCCAGCGGTGAGGCACAGGCGGCGATCACCAAGATCCTGGAGGAGACCTTGCCGCCGGGTATGGCTTTCGAGTGGACCGAACTCACCTACCAGCAGATCCTGGCGGGCAACAGCGCCATCTTCATTTTCCCACTCTGTCTCCTGCTGGTCTTCCTGGTCCTGGCAGCGCAGTACGAAAGCCTCACCATGCCCTTGGCCGTCATCATGATCGTGCCGATGAGCATCCTCTCGGCCTTGGTCGGGGTCTATCTCTCGGGTGGTGACAACAACATTTTTACTCAGATCAGCCTCTTCGTCTTGGCGGGTTTGGCGTCGAAGAACGCGATCCTCATTGTCGAGTTCGCCCGCGAGCTGGAGCGCGAAGGCCGCGGCTTGGTCGAGGCCGCGATCGAGGCGAGCCGCCTGCGCCTGCGCCCAATCCTTATGACTTCCTTCGCCTTCATCATGGGCGTGGTTCCCTTGGCGTTTTCGTCTGGCGCAGGGGCCGAGATGCGCCAATCGATTGGCATCGCCGTCTTCTCCGGCATGCTGGGCGTCACCTTCTTCGGCATCATCCTGACCCCGGTCTTCTACGTCCTGGTGCGGAAGCTGGAAGGGACCAAGAAGGAGAAGAACGAAGAGGTTGGGGAGTTCGCTGTCTCGGAAGATTGAAGTAAGACGAACCGCAAGGGAGCCGATCCATCCGGCAGACCGAAGTTGACACCGCCTCCTGTCTGGTCCCTCAGGCTAGACTGCACGAGGTAGGCACCGGTCTTCGCATACCAGGCGTAGCCTGGCTTGAATTCTAGGTGGGCGCCCCAGAGGGATCGGAAGCCGTTGGTGACCTTGCGGTGGATGACAGAGGGCCTGAGCGCCCGCTCTGAGGCGTTGTTGTTGGCTAGAGGGCGGTAGCGCAGAGACTGCCAGTCAGCTGTACAGTCTGGCGTGAGCGCGTTGGAACTCGAGCCGGTAGGGACAGGCTGATGCCATGGCGATGCGGAGGCGCCTGATGGAGACGCGGACCTAGCCGATCTTGAGGCGCTTGCACCGGATGGTGTGGCAGGTGGCTTTGGCCAACTGTCTATGAACAAGCGCCTTGCGGCGCAGAGCGGCGCGCAGGACCTAGGCCAGGGAAGCGAACCAGAGACGGAGTTGATGGGACCTCATAGTTGCCGCTGAGGTCCGATCAGCAAAGAGGTCGAGTTGGTTCGTCACGCTTACGCGGCGCACTGACGCCACGGTCGCTCCTCACCCTTAATCCTCTTCTCCATGTCGCCGCGCGCAGTAGAGGCGCTCATAGAGATCGCGAGCCTTGAAGGTCTTGACCTTGAGCGAGGTGACGACGCGCCGTCGCCGGGTCCAGCTCCGCTTGGTGGCCCATCGGAAGTCGACGAAACGCCGGGCTGACTTGCCAGTGCTGATCGCCTCGGCCTCGGCCCAAGTCATGAGCTCCTCACGCGCGAAGCCTCAGCCGGCACGCAGCAGGATCTTGACCTCGGGCCAGCGCTGGCGGATCAGGGCGACGATGCGGGCGATCTCCTCGCGAGCACCGGCCGAGCCATCGATGTTGGAGCGCCGGAGCTTGGCCGCGAGCAGCTGGTCGCCGCAGAAGACGTAGAGCGGCAGGTAGCAGTAGTAGTCACACGGGTCCGGCTTCGCCGGCCCGAGGACAGGCTCCGTATCCGTGGAAGAAACGACCTTCTTGCCGCCCATGGATCGGATCGTCGGTGGCGTCGAGACCCAACGCGATGCGCGCCGACGCTTTGTCATGGGCATCAAGGAAGAGGTCGAGGGTTGAGCAGGGGCGACAGCCGGCGCGCAATCTGCGAAAGGGCAGGTCCTGACCCCGATGCAGGATTGCTCTGTCTTTTTCTACAGTTCTACGAGCGCCCTGTAGACTTTGCATGTGCTGTAATCGCTTTCCCTTGGCGGCTCTTCTGGTTCCCCATGGGGCCTGAAGCAACGTCGCTCTGGCTTCTGCCGTTTTCATCCCTCGCTCCAGATCCCCCGAGGCTGCTTTGATCCCCCTGTTTGCACAGAACGTCACCGCCTCACGTCTGTCTCTCAAGCGGCAAACCCTTCCAATAGTTAAAAGAATCGCCGCTGCTTTGGGCATTTACCCGTCGCGTCGCAGTCATTATCAATAATACTATTGGCACAATGAATTTGTATCGGAGGCCTCTGGTCAAGAACATCCAGCTTTGGAATGGCAGATCGCTGGGAGCATAGGGGCCCGATGAAGAGCAGTGCAGGCGTCTGGGTTAAAGCGTTCTCTGCGGATGCGCTTGAACCGGAAGATGCGGACAAGTTCGACTATGAGGGTAAGTGTATTGCTGTCTTTAACCTCGCGGGTGAGTTTTTCGCGACGGGAGGCATTTGCACGCATGAGCATGCCTTCCTCTCTGAGGGCTTCATCGACGGCGAGACTGTGGAATGTCCTCTGCATCAGGGTCTGTTTAACATCCGAACCGGTAAGCCCTTGTCGCCACCGGTGACCGAGGGCCTCAGGACCTACGAGACCAAAGTTGAGGATGGCTACCTTTACGTCTTCGTCGGAGAGGAGGACGCCTAGCCTATGCACGGCCGGGCGACCAAGGGTCGAGCTCTGTCACAATCACAAGACTGGAACCATAAGGGAGGAGAGAAGAATGAGACATCTTATCAAGCGAACTGGACAAAGCGGCGCGTCGGCCTTTGTGCTGGCCGCGTCACTGTCGCTTGCGCTTCCGGCAGCAACTTTGGCCGGCGAGGACTCGGTCCATGACGTTCTGAACGGGTTGATCGGCAAATATGCAGGCGCGGCCCAGGACGGCATGTCGAATGCCAGCGTCCAGGAGCTGTTTGAGAAGGATGGGTTCCGCGACTATCTTGACGCCTATCCGGTCGGCGATCTCGCTGGCGGCTTCGTTTGGGAGCCGGGAATGGGTGCTACCTTCACAGGGCCTTTCAGCGAACTGGAGATCAAGGCGCCTTTCACCGACTACATAGCCTTGCCTGAAGGGCCGGTGCTGGACCCCGACAAGACCTATCGGATTGGCTTTGTCTTTCACGGATTCAACCACCCTTGGCTCATCAGTTTGGCCGATACGGCCGCCTGGGAAGCAGCGCGCCATCCCAATTTGGAACTGGAGGTCATTGACGCGGAGTTCGATGACAACCGGATGGGCCAGGTGATCGATACCTGGGTCGCCCAGCAGTACGACGGCATCGTCCTCTGGCCTGCACGTGAGGCGCCCATGGGGCCACCGGTCGACCGCGCCATCCAAGCTGGTATTCCCGTGGTTAGCCTCGATCGACGGACCTCATCGGAGAACATCAGCTCCGAAGTCCTTGGCAACTTCTATGCCAACGGCCTGCAGCAGGGGCTCTACCTGAAAGAGATCTCCGAAGATGGTAACATCATCTTCAACCGCAAGGATCTAGGCTCTACGGCGGATTCGATCCGCACCGGTGCCTTTCTGGAAGTGATTGGCAGCGAGCCCGGGTTTGCGGTGACCGGCAACTACCACACAAAGAGCCAGCGCACTCTTGCATTCCAAGCGACTGCCGATGCCCTGCAAGCGCACGACGATATCGCGGTGGTTTACAACACGGGCGGCGAAGAGGCGATGGGCGCTCTCGATGCGATCCGCGAGGCCAATCGGCTGAACAGCGCTCCCGGTGGCAAGAAGATCGTGATCCTGGCTAATGATGACTCGAAAGAGGTCTTGAAGGAGGTGGCGGACGGCAATGTGGACATGGTCGCCCCCTACACCCCGCTGATCGGCGATGTTGGCATTCGCGCCGTGATTCAGCACATTGGCGCCAAAGAGGGGCGGAACGAAGCGCCACCGAAGCTGATCATGACCCCCAATCTGCCGATGATCACCGCCAAGCCCATGGTCATCGAAGGGGTTCAGACGGTTACCCCCGACAAGTGGCTCTATGGCTATGGACCGGCTGTAGACTAGGCTCCCAAGAAAGCGACTTGGTAGGATGCCTTTCCATGGCGCGACGTGGACGGATGGTCTCCATCCGTCCGTGCCGTGGATTTGCAGAGCCAATAATGGGATGCCTTGCTTGATGCGACGGGCCTCACTCACCTGCTTTGGCCGCTGCACCGGAACCTGTGGCGCCCCGATCGCAGGGCGCAGCGGGCGAGTTTGCATCTTGGCGGGAGCGGATTTTCCAGACCTATGACTGCATCTGAGGAGAGCCATGGCGAGACAAACCGGTGGAAGGCCACTGGCTTGCCGTTGCTGCGACGGCTGAATGTGGAGATCGCGAGCCGCCTGCTGGTTCTTGTGTTGCTTGTTGTGATCGGACAGGCGGTCTCCTCGTCATTCCTGTCGCTGGAAAACTTCAAGATCATCCTGCTCGCGGTCGCCGGCATAACAATAGTCGCCTTCGGCATGACCCTGGTCGTGATATCAGGAGAAATCGATCTGTCGGTCGCCGGTGTCGCGGTGCTCTCAGGCATCTGCGGGGCGCTGCTGCTGGAAACCCAGTCGACGGCGCTTGTCGTCGCCGTCACCCTTGCGGTTGGCCTTCTACTGGGCTTGGTCAATGGTGTGATGGTGGCGTGGATCGGGATCCCGTCGCTGATCGCCACCTTGGCGATGCTGGGGATCGCTCGTGCCTTGGCCAACATCTTCTCGCGCGGCCAGGCCTACTATCCAGATAACCTTCAGAGTTTTCTCTGGTTGGGCCGCGGCGACCTTCTGGGTCTGCCGGTTCCCATCGTGATACTGGCGATCATGGCGGTGATTGCCCTGGTGGTGACGCGCTTGACCGTCTTCGGGCGAAAACTCTACGCGACCGGCGGCAATGCCACTGCCGCCAGGCTCTCCGGCATCAGAACCGATCGCGTGAAGATCGCCGTCTTTACGATTTGCGGATTCACCGCTGCGCTGGCCGGTATCCTTGAGAGCGCGCGGCTCGCCTATATCAATCCCGCCGCCTTTCCGGGTATGGAACTCAGCGTCCTGGCTGTCACGGTCCTCGGCGGGGCGGCCTTGGCCGGCGGATCGGGTAGCATCACCGGCACCTTGTTGGCCGCGCTCATCATCGGTGTGATCAACAGCCTGCTCAACCAGATGGGCGTCAGCATTTATCTACAACAGGTTGTGACCGCGCTGATCATCCTGGTCGTCGTGCTGCCGGGGCTGAAACAAAGGCTGCTGGCAAAGTGAGCGCGCCAGCGAGCATACCCGTCAGCGGCCAAGGCTTGCTCCGGCTGCTCCGCGATCCACTTCTGTGGCTGATCGTGCTGATCGTCGTGATCGGTGCCGCCAGTTCACCCTATTTTCTGACGCCGCTGAACATCGCCAATACGATCCGCAATGCTGCTGCGATCGGCCTTCTGTCGCTGGGCATGACAATGGTCCTCTTGACCGGTCGAATTGACCTCTCCGTGGCGGCGACCATGGTTTTCTCGGTCATCGTCGGCGTCGTGGTCACGGTGGAGATCGGTGCTTTACTGGGCGAGCGTTGGCTGGTGCGCGGCAATTCCTTTGCCGGGCCGCCAATTCTGGTCATCGCCATCACCTTGCTGACCGGACTTGTCGTCGGTGTCGTCAACGGGATTGGCGTTGCCTATCTGAAGGTCGCCTCATTCATCATGACCTTGGTGGCCCTGACCGCCTTGCGAGGCTTGAACTACATCCTGACGACAGGTCATCCCTTCTATCTGAAGGGCGAGACCTTCAATTGGATCGGCGACAGTGTCTATCTGGGCATTCCGACCGGGTTCCTCATTGCTATGGCGGTGCTGCTTGCCATGTTGGTGTTCCTGCGCGGCAGCGTGGTCGGTCGCCGCTTCTATGCCATCGGCGGGAACGAGCATGCAGCGCTCTACGCCGGCATCAAGACGGCGCGCTATGTGGTCCTTGCCTTCGCCATCTCTGGCCTCTGTGCTGCGATTGCTGGCGTCGTTCTGACGTCTCGGCTGAAATCGGTCGATGCGCCGCTTGCCTCGGGCTATGAGCTGACGGCGATTGCGATCGCCGTCATCGCCGGCGTTTCGCTTGCCGGCGGCGTCGGCTCGCCGCTGCGCGCTCTGCTCGCCAGCCTGGCCTTTGCCGGCGCGCTCAACCTCTTGGGTCTCTGGGGGGTAAGCACCTGGTACCAGAACCTCGTCATCGGCCTGGTGCTGTTGCTGGCCGTCGGCATTTCTCAAGCACGACAGCGCATCCTTGAACAAAGAAGAACTGGTGGGAGGATCACCTATGCCTGGTTACTTGACTCTTGGCGTGGATATTGGAACGACAAACGTCAAGGCATCAATTCTTGACACCCAGTCGGGCAAATTGCTTGCCTTTGGATCGCAGGAACATCCCTTGTTCCATCCCCATCCGGGCTGGGCAGAGCAGGAAGCCGACAACTACTGGAAAGCGGTTCTTTCCGCCATTCGCCAGTGCCTGGAGCAGGGCAACTTCGCCGATGATATAGCCGGCGTCGCCCTCTCCGGTTTGGTTGGCGTGACACTTCCCGTGAGTGATCGGGGCAAGCCGCTGCGTCCTGGCATGATCTGGATGGACTCACGCTCGGAAGCGGAGTGTGACGACATCCGCAACACCATCGGCGAGGAGGCGATCAATCGGAACAACGGCAATCGTGTGGCGCCTTGGTTCATCGATCCCAAGGCCTTGTGGATCAAGAAGCACGAGCCGCACATCTTCGACGCCACACATAAGTTCCTCTCCCCCTCGGGCTACTGCACCTATCGCATGTGCGGGAATTTTCAGATGAACACCGGGGATGCCGGTCTCGCCTATGCCTACGAGTATCAAAAGGAATCCTGGAACAAGCCCGTTGCCGACGCCATCGGCATTCCGGTGGAGAAGTTCCCAAAGCTCTATCGCTCGCACGAGATTGTCGGTGAGGTGACCCGCCAGGCAGCCGAAGAATCTGGCCTGCGTGCTGGGACCACGGTGGCTGCGGGCGGCACGGATATCTCTTCGGCAGCCCTGGGCGTGGGGGTGACGGCTGCTGGCGAGGCCTTCTATTCCATGGGCACCGGGTCGAACATCGGCATCATGATCCCGACCGAGCAGCGGGTGGAAGAGTATCGTATCCTGAAGTGGCCGCATGTCTTGCCTGGGCTCACCATGTTCGATGCGCCCATGGCCTTTACCGGGGCTTCCTTGAAGTGGTACCGCGATAACTTCGGTCAGTCCGAGCAGCGCGTCGCCGAGCGCATGTCGCACAATGTCTTCGACCTCTTTACCGAGCAGGCCAAGCAGGTGCCGCCGGGCGCCAATGGGCTCATGTATCTGCCCTATCTCGGTAACTCTTTGGCTCCGAACTGGAACAGCAATGCGACCGGCGTCTTCTTCGGCGTTCAACCGACGACGTCACGTGAGACCATGATCCGCGCGCTCATCGAGGGTGTGGCCTTCGACCTGCTGTCGAACTTCCGCATTGCCGAAAGCGCCGGCGCCCAGATCGACAGCCTGGTGCTGAACGGCGGGCCGACGAAGAGCCGGCTTTGGAACCAGATCACGGCCAATGTCGTGAACCGCCCCTTGAAGGTGCCCGACATTGGCGAGGCCGCGCCGATCGGCGATGCGATCCTCGCCGGCGTCGCCGCGGGCATCTACAAGGATCCGATCGAGCCGCTGAGCCAGATCGTAACCATCAAGGAGACGATCGATCCCGATCCAGAGATCCACAAACGCTATGCCGATTTCTTCGAGGTCTGGCTCTCGGTCTATCAGAACTTGAAGGGCGACATGGATCGCCACCGTGCGCTCCTGCAACGCTACGGCAGTCAGGCATGAGCGAAGCCGGGCCCCTTTTGGAAGTTAGAGGCATCACCAAGCGGTTCCCCGGTGTCGTTGCGCTAGCCGACGTCAGCTTTGATCTGAAGGCCGGCGAGGTGCACAGCCTCGTCGGCGAGAATGGTGCCGGAAAATCGACGCTCCTCTCCTGTATGAACGGTTTGCAGGTGCCCAGTGCCGGCGCGATCTACCTGCACGGCCGTAAGGTGAGCTTTTCCAAGCCGGCTGATGCCATTCGTGCCCGCTTGTCCATGGTGCACCAGGAACTGGTGCTCTGCCCGAACCTGACGGTTGCCGAGAATATCTACCTGGGGCGTGAGCCCAGCAAGGCCGGTGGCGTGGCTGATCCTGCGCGTATGCTGAATGATGCCAAGGCCCTGCTTGGCGAGATTCAGGTTGAGATCGATCCGGCTCGTCAGCTTGGTTCGCTCAGCCTCAACGAGCAGCAGGTCGTCGAGATCTGTCGCGCTCTTGCAGCCAACCCGAAGGTCATCGTCTTTGATGAGCCGACGGCCTCGCTCAATGATGACCAGGTCGAACACCTGCTGGAGATCATCCGGGGTCTGAAGAGGCGCGGCTTAGGAATCGTCTATGTCTCGCATAGGCTGGGTGAGGTCTTGGAGATCTCGGACCGGGTTACCGTGCTGCGCGATGGTCGGGTGGTAACGACGGAAGCGGCAAGTGATCTCGATATCACCTCTCTGGTCTCCCTCATGGTAGGACGCGAGCACAAACCCGGAGAGAGCAGCTATCACCCAAGAGAGCTTGGTCAGGTCGTTCTGGAAGCGAAGGGCATCGGTCAGGGGGAACGTTTCAAGGATGTCTCCTTCACGCTGCGCAAGGGAGAGATTCTAGGCATCGCAGGATTGCTGGGCTGCCAGCGCGAAGCGGTGGTTCGCGCGATCTTTGGCGCCGAAGCGATCGATAGTGGATCGCTGCTGGTGCATGGCAAGAAGCAGCTTTTCCATAGTCCAGACGACGCCATCGATGCTGGAATCGCCTTCATGGCCGCCGATCGAAAACGCGAAGGGCTGGTCTTGAGCATGGGGATGGCGGACAACATCTCGCTGACCCTTCTCGATCGCTTGAGCGCAAGAGGGCTTCTGCAACGCCGAAAGCTGTCCGGGATCTCGCGAGAGATGATCCAGCTGCTCTCGATCAAGGTCAGCGGGTTATCGCAGCGCGTCTCGCAGCTCTCGGGCGGCAACCAGCAAAAGGTCGTCATCGGCAAGTGGATTGCACGCAAGAGCGACATCGTCGTTGCCGAGGATCCCACCCGCGGCGTCGACGTCGGCGCGAAGTTCGAGATCTGGCGCGCGATCCAGGCTTTGGCTGATGAAGGACGGGCCGTGATCCTGCTAACCACCGAGTTGGAGGAGATGATGCTGGCCTGCGATCGCATCATCGTCATGGGCCGTGGCCGTGTGACCGGCCGCTTCGAACGTGCCGAATTCTCGGCTGAGGCCATTGCGCACTGCTTTTTCGCTTAGTGGTGATCGAAGTATTTTCAATGGAAAGATCGGCACAATGAATTTTTCAGGTATCGATTCAATGCCTAGTTTTGATCGAGTCGCTCTGCGAGGAGGTTCATCATGACAGACGTCAGTGCCACCAGCTATGCTGGGATTGGCGGAATTGGCAGCCAGGTTTGGCCTTTGACCGGCCCTGAGGTCGTCTCGCGCAAGGTCCTGAAGGGGTTGCGTGCACGCAGCAATCGGCCTGGTTTCGTCTACTTGGCAGTTCACCTCTCGGCGCTGCTACTGACCGCTACCCTTGTTGCGCTGACCGCGGGCTCGCTCTGGCTGCAGGTTCCTGCCATGTTGTTGTATGGTACGATACTGGTGCTGACCTTTGCACCGCTGCACGAATGCTCGCATGGCACGGCCTTCAAGACCCGCTGGCTCAATCATGCGGTGGGCTATGCGATCGCTACCTTGACTTTCCGCCCGTTTCTTTACTTCAAGTATCGCCACGCGGCACACCATACCTATACCCAACACACCGAGCGCGATCCCGACATTGTGCCCTTCCCGACCGGCTTTGGGAACTATGCAGCGCTGATCGTTGGGGCCGGGTTCTGGCCAAAGCTGTTTGGCACCCTTTGGCGTGGTGCGACTGGGCAGTTCAATGAGGATGAAAAGAGCTTTCTCCCAGAGAGTGTTCGTGGTCAGGTTGCCAACGAAATCCGCATCCAATGCTTGCTCTACATGGTGATCCTTTTTCTTTCCCTTTATTATGAAAGCAGCGTGGCGCTGACCTATTGGCTGATCCCGCGCATCCTGGGCGAGCCGGTGCTGCGCGCCATCCGAATGGCTGAGCACACCGGGACCGACGAGACCCCAAACCTCTTGTCCAATACGCGAACCACCCTCACCAATCCTTTGCTGCGCATACTCTATTGGAACATGCCCTATCATGCCGAACACCACTTGGCCTCCTCGGTACCCTTTCATGCCTTGGGCAGGATGCATGAGCATGTCGCACCGCATCTGAAGTGTGTGACGCGGGGATACATGAACGTCCACAGAGAGATACTGCGTAGCATCTGGGATCAGAAGAAGAATGCCGGTCGTCGCGGCTGAGGAGCGGCGGCGTGTCGTCTGAACCCGGCGTGGTCATCGTCGGCGCCGGGCATGCCGGTGGGCGGGCGGCCGAACGCCTGCGGTTTCATGGCTACGATAAGGCGATAACGCTGATCGGCAGCGAAGCCTATCTCCCCTATGAGCGTCCCCCCTTGTCGAAGGGCATTCTGACGGCCGAAGACTTGGCCGATCCGCCCTTTCTGCTCAATCATGAGTACTGGGCGTCCTCTGAGGTAGAGTTCCTGCCCGGAACGCGGTGTTTGGCCATCGATCGCAAGGCTCGGAGCGTCGCTCTCTCTAGTGGCCGCTCTCTACCCTATGCACACCTCATTCTGGCGACCGGGCTCACGCCGCGACGGTTGCCTTCGTTGGACGCGGTTCAAGAGCGCGTTCTCGCGCTACAGAGCTATGACGAGGCCCGCGCCCTGCGCCGGCGACTGTGTCCAGGCGCAAAGGTCCTGTTGGTCGGGGCCGGCTTCATAGGTCTGGAGGTGGCGGCCAGTGCTCGTCAATGCGGTGTCGAGGTCACGGTCATAGAGGCTGCGGAGCGGCCGCTTGCCCGTGCCCTACCTGGAGCATTCTCCGCTTACATGGCGCGTCTGCATCGTGACCGCGGCGTCGAGATCCTCTGCGGTCGCCAAATCCAATCGGCGGCAGCGCACGGCGATGGCGTTCGAATCACTCTGGATGGGGGAGAGACTGTCGATGCCGACCTGGTTGTTTGTGGTATCGGCGGTCAGCCGAACGATCAGCTTGCTCGTGACGCCGGACTGCCTTGCGACAACGGTGTCAGGATCGATCGTCGCTGTCGGACGAGCGATCCCTCGATCTACGCCGTCGGCGATATCGCTTGCCTGACGGATGGCAATAGCGCGCAACCCAGACGCCTGGAGAGCTGGAAGAACGCGGAGGATACGGCCGCCGTTGCTGCGGCCGCCATCTGCGGGCTTCAAGGTGACTATGCTTCAGTTCCTTGGTTCTGGACCGACCAGTATGGCTTCAACTTTCAGTTCACCGGCGACCTCAGTGGCAAAGGAAACGGCCACAAGGAACCCTCGCTGTTAGAGCGCGGTGAGATCGGCGACAGCGACTATCTGGCTTACCTGCTGGACGGAGATCACCTGCTCGGCGCCTTCGGTATCGACTGCGGTCGTGACATCAGACGCGCGCGGTCAATTCTTGAGAAGGGCGGGCAGGTGACGTCCCAACAGCTCAAGAAGGTCGGCCTGACAAGGCTAGACGATAGGCCGGCAGCATTGAGGAAAGGATAGGGCGCCATGTTGGTGGCTGACGCAGCAATCTGTGAGAAACCAAACCTGCCTCTGACGATCGACCAGGTGCAGGTGGCACCGCCGCAAGAAGGAGAGGCGCTGGTCGAGATCGCGGCCAGCGGTCTCTGCCACACGGATCTGACCGCCTTGGAGGGCGTCAATGCCTCGTCGGTCTACCCGCTCATTCCCGGCCATGAGGGGGCGGGTCGGGTGGTTGAGGTCGGCCCCGGGGTTGAGACCTTGCGGCCCGGCGATCATGTCATCCCACTCTACGGTCCCGAGTGCGGCCGCTGCACCATGTGTCGCTCTGAGCGCACCAACCTTTGCTGGACGATCAAGGCAACCCGCGACAAGGGGGTCATGCCAAACGGCAGCGCACGCTTCAGCAGGGCTGGCCAGGTGGTGCATCACTTCATGGGAACCTCGACCCTGGCGCGTTATGGCGTGGTTCCGGAAATCGCCTTGGCGAAGATCCGCAAAGACGCACCCCTCGACGAGGTTTGCCTTTTCGGCTGTGGCGTCACGACGGGCGTCGGTGCGGCGATGGAGCACTGTCGCGCCGGGGACAAGGTGGCCGTCTTCGGCCTGGGCGGCATCGGCGTCAATATCCTACAGGGGGCCAGGATCGTGGGCGCGCGTCAGGTCATCGGCATCGACGTGAACGAGCGGAAGATGAGATTGGCCGAATCCTACGGCATGACCGACTTCGTCAATGCTAAGGATGGCGATCCGGTCACGGCGATTCGCGATCTAACGGGCGGCGGCGTTGACGTGGCTTTCGAGTCTGCCGGCTTGCTGCCGGTGATGCGGCAGGCCTTCGACGCTTGCCTGCCGGGGTGGGGCCGAGCGGTCCTGCTGGGGGTTGAGCCGCCGGGCAGCGAGGCAGCCTTCCCACCGGTCGCCTTGCGCTATGGCAAGTCCATCCACGGCAGCTATTTCGGCGGCGTGAAGGGCCGTAGCGGTCTGGCGTCCCTCATTGATCTCTACATGGACGGTCAGATCAATCTCTCCCGCCAAATCACCCATCGCCTGACCTTGGATCACGTGAACGAGGGCTTCGATCTGATGCGCGATGGTCGTTCGCTTCGCAGCGTCGTTTGTTTCGAGTGATGCTGGGCGCGTGATGCTGGCAAACGAGCAAGACTATGTCTTCCGACAAGCCTATCCGGAGCGCAGCGCGATCTATGCCCGCTTCGATGTCGCAAGTAAAACCTTACGCCGGGACCACCCGGCACTGTTGGATCATCCCTATGGCGACCATCCGCGTTGCCGCCTTGACCTCTTTCTTGGACAAGCGGACGCGCCACTTGTCGTCTTTCTGCACGGCGGCTATTGGCAGAGCCAATCGAAGGAGCGTTACAGCTTCATCGCCGCTCCCTTTCTGCAAGCGGGCTTGAGTGTTGCTCTGCTGGGCTACCCCCTGGTGCCTGAAGCAACGATTGGGGAGATAGAGAACCAAATCCTGAGCGGACTGGATGCCGTTTTCGCCTTGCTCGAGGCTGAGGCGCGCCTGCCAGAGGCCTGGGTGTTGACCGGGCATTCGGCCGGTGGGCATCTGGCGGCGTCTGCGGCAAGGGTCTGGGACAAGCGGCGACCGGCACTCTCTGCCTTGGTTCCGATCAGCGGTCTGTTCGATCTTGCGCCCCTGATCGAAACCTCTTTGAACGAGACCCTAGACCTGGACAGCCTGAGCGCGCGAGCACGCAGTCCCCTGTATCAGACCCCGGCAGAGGTTACGTTGACCGCCGTCGTCGGCGCTTCCGAAACCTCCGCCTTTCTCATTCAATCTGAGCAGTTCGTCGACCACTATCGGCGCCATGGGCGCAACGACGCGCGGCTTGTCCTTCTGCCCGAAGCCAATCACTATTCGATCTTGGTAGATGTCCTGCAGCCCCGTTCCCAGATCGCAGCGATCATTGTGGAACTCTGCTGCCGTCGATAGCAGGAAGCGAAGCGTGCCAAGCTCCGATCGTCTCAAGTATGTCAACTTCAACCAGTTGCGATCCTTCTACGCCGCTGCGCGGGAGCTGAATTTTACCAAAGCAGCGGAGTGGCTTAACATTGGTCAGCCGACTGTGACCACGCAGGTCAAGACATTGGAGAAGACCTTCGACGTGCAGTTGTTCAATCGCTCGCCTCGAGGACTGGAGTTGACGGAATCCGGGACTGCCTTGATGACGATTGCCCGGCAGATTTTTGCGCTCGAGGACAGGGCCTATACGCTCCTGACGTCGACCGGTAACAACTATGCAGGCAAGCTGCATATCGGCACTGTCGGGCCGTTCTTCGTCATGGATCTTCTGTCAGAGTATTTGGAACGTTTCCCGCTTATTCGTGTTTCGATGGAAAGTGGGAACTCTGATACTATGTATCAACGGCTTTTGAATTATGAATTGGATGTCGCGATCCTCGGTCGAGACTACGAGGATCGCAAGCTGGATGTAGCCTGTCTTGGCCGACATGAGGTCTCGATCATCGTCAACAAGTCACATGCCTGGGCAGGACGAGAGAGCATCGAACTGGATGAACTGGATGGACAGAGGCTGATCTTTCGCGAACAAGGCTCAATGACCCGGCGCGCGCTGGAAGAGCAGATGGCAGCAAGCAATGTCAGGCCGAACATCGTCATGGAGTTGGCGCGAGACTCCGTCGTCGAAGCGGTCGCAGCCGGTCTGGGCGTCGGTACGATCTCGGTCGAAGAGTTGCCGAAGGATGATCGCCTCACTCAACTCAGGATCAGAGGCAATACGCCCTTCACTCATTCCTATGCCGCCTGCC
Source organism: Rhodospirillales bacterium (assembly GCA_963669335.1). Lineage (GTDB taxonomy): Bacteria > Pseudomonadota > Alphaproteobacteria > Kiloniellales > JACOMY01 > JACOMY01. The sequence continues at coordinate 6,067,229 of OY770023.1, read as the reverse complement.
TGAGGGAACGATTGACCCTAACGCCGGTCCAAGTCTTCATGAACATGGCCAGATCTTCGGTAGAGAAGCTGGGCGGAGGAGGGTGAGCCCTACTTCGCCGGCGGACCGCTGGTTCCACGACGAATGAGAGTGACCGGCAGGATCTCGCTTTCCGGCATGACCTTGCCTTCGATCCAGGCGATCAGCTTTTCGGCGGCCAAGAAACCCATTTGGCTGGCCGGGACGCGGATCGAGGTCAGCTGCGGGGACAGATACTGTGAGATCGGCAGGTCATCGAAGCCGACGATGGAAATCTCGTCCGGCACCGCCAGGTCTCTGTCGCGACACTCGGCAAGTGCGCCGATGGCTTGAATGTCGTTGGCACAGAAGACCGCGGTCGGCCGAAAGCGCGCATCCAACATGCGGTGCATGGCCGTGCGGCCCTCGATAAACTCGAAATCGCGTTCGAAGACCAGCCATTCGCGGCGCGGCACGCCGAGAGCGGTCATCTCCGCCTCGTAGGCCTGGCGGCGCGCCAGCGCTCGGTCGTTGGCGGTGGTGCGCCCGCAGATAAGGCCGATGCGGCGATGGCCCAGCTGTATCAGGTGCCGCATCGCCAATCTGGCGGCCTGATAGTTGTCGAAGGCAACGGAGGGTCGCTCCGGGTGCCCGGAGGGCTGCCAGGCCAGAATGAAGGGAACGCGGTTGCGCTCCAGGGTCTCGTAGATGCGCTCCGGTCGCTCGGCACCGGTCAGGATCAAGCCTTCGACGCGGCGCTCCAAGAGCCTTCGAACCAGCGCAGCTTCTTCGCGCGCAGAGAATTCACTGACACCCAGCAGGACGGAATAGCCCTGCTCTTGCGCCGCCTTCTGAATCGCCTGCGTCGAGGAGGCATAGATCGAGTTGGTGATGGTCGGAATGATCAATCCGATGGTCCGCGAGCGCTTTGAGGCAAGGGCCGTGGCCATACCGTCCATCACGAAGTGATTGCGCTCGATCACCGCCTCAACGGCTTTGCGGGTCGTGTCGGAGACCTGTTCTGGATGATTCAAGACGCGGCTGACCGTGGCGATGGATACCCGGGCTTCAGCCGCGATTTCCCGGATCGTCACGCGTTCCTTGGGTATGTTGCCTTTGCCGGCTGAGCTCATCGGATTGGAGCCCCCCGAAACGCAGAGACTTGGCAGAGGGTGCGGACCATAGCGCGCATCTGACAGCCCTTAGGCTATGAGGCCGCGCCGCGCAATCGTCTGGCTGACACGAGACCCGGACCTGAGGCGTCCATCTCTCAAAACTGAAACCGTTTTCAGTTCGGATTTTGTGAGGACGAAAGGCGGAACATACTGCAGCGCCCGCTCAATCCTGTCAAATGCAGGGCAAAGCGCAACTAAATTTCAATTTCCATCCGCTTTTCGGCAGTTTCGAGATTGTGTTTGATCTCTCTTGCGGATTGTGCCTAGACTGATTTGAGCCGAAGAGAGGGCGGCGGTGGTTGCGAACTACCGTTTCTGAAAACGCTTTCATTTCTCTTCGAGCAACTGAGCCGACCCCTTGGAGGCTTGCGGAGCGTGGCATACTACCTGAAACAGGCGTCAAACGAAGCCAAGGCGAACCGCGCTATGCCGGAGGCTCGGGTCCGCGAGATGCTGGCTGAGATCCGCGAAGGCGGCGACCAGGTGGTGCGGCGCTACGCAAAGGATCTCGATCGCTGGGAAGAGGACTTTCGGGTCTCGGAAGACCGCCTTTTGGACGTAGAGCGACGCCTTCCGGAGACCTTCAAGGAAGACTTCGCGGTCTGCCAGCACAATGTTGAAGAGTTCGCGCGACGCCAGCTGGAAACCCTGACGAGCTTTGAGGCCGAAGTGGCCGAAGGAATCCTGATCGGCCAGAAGATGATCCCGGTCAACCGCGTCGGCTGCTACATCCCTGGCGGCAAGTACCCGCTGGTCTCTGCCGCGATCATGTCGGTCGGAACGGCGCGCGTCGCAGGTGTTGGTCACATCATCGGCTGCGCCCCGCCGCGTGACAGCGAGGGCATCTTTCCGCCGACGCTCTATGCCTTGCACAAGGCCGGGGCCGACGAGATTTACTGTATCGGCGGCGTCCAGGCCATGGCGTCGCTTGCCTATGGCTGCGTCGGCATGAATCCGGTCGACATCATCACCGGACCGGGGAACGCCTATGTCGCGGAAGCCAAGCGGCAGTTGTTCGGCGTGGTCGGCATCGATCTGCTGGCGGGGCCGACCGAAATCGCCGTCATCGCCGACGACACGGCCGATCCCTTCATGGTGGCAACCGATCTGGTGGGGCAAGCAGAGCATGGGCCTGACAGCCCGGCTTGGCTGTTCACGACCTCGGAAAGCCTTGGCAAGGCCGTCCTGGCGGAGGTGGAGAAGCAGTTACCCGATTTGGCGACGCGCGATATGGCGGAACCAGCCTGGCGCGACCATGGCGAGATCGTCGTCTGCAAAGATGCGGACGAAGCGATCCAGGTAAGCGACGCCTACGCGCCGGAGCATCTGGAAGTGCAGACCGGCGATGACGACTACTATCTGGACCGTTTGACCAACTACGGCAGCCTCTTTGTCGGTGAAGAGGCGACGGTGGCCTATGGCGATAAGGGGGTTGGAACCAATCACACCCTGCCGACGGGTCGGGCGGCCCGCTACACCGGCGGCCTCTGGGTCGGCAAGTTCATCAAGACCGTCACCTATCAACGCTTGACCAAGGCGGCCAGTCGCAGAATCGCGCGCCCCTTGGCACGGATCTGCGAGGTCGAAGGCTTGGTCGCGCACGGCATCTCTTGCGATGTGCGCTTTGACCGCTACCCGCCGCGCAACGAAGAGGAGGACCCGGCGGGCGCTTAGGTCTGCTGCGGGTACCGGCGAACGAGGGAAGGAGGCCTGGGCAATGATATTCTTTTGGGCCGAGACACCTGACGGCTGGGGCATCCCAGGCCTGCATGGCCCCTGGGCCGGCGACGAGTTGGATGGCAACGTGCAGAGCGGTGTCTATCTGATTCGCGGCCAGGGTGAGAACGCCTTGATCGACACAGGCAATTGGACCTTGCCGGAATACAATAATGGGATGGGCGACTTTTTGATCGAGCTTCTGGATAAGGAGAAGAACGATCTCAAGTACATCGTCATTACCCATTTTCACTATGACCACACCGGCAATGCGCAGCTCCTCAAGGATCGTTATGGGGCGCAGGTGGTGGCGCACCCGGCCGACAAGCCGATCATCGAAGATCCTTTGATCGTCACGCGGCCTGAGAACATCACACGCTTCGGCACCACCCCGGAAGAGGTCGTGCGCGACTTCAACCTGAAGCAAGGCGAGAGCCTCGGCTTGGCTGATCCGGCAATCATCGAGAAGTACTGGAACTTCCCGGTCGAGGTCGACGTTGTGGTCAATGACGACGACACCCTGGAGGTTGGCGGTCTAAAGCTGAAGGTGGTTCACTTGCCGGGGCACTGTCCGGGCCATATCGGGATCTACAACCCGCATTCCGGTGCGCTCTATTCCGGCGACCTTCTGCACTACCCGACCCCGCTAGGGCCCTATCCCATCGGCGACGCCAAGGCGCACTCCGCCTCGATCGAGAAATGCCTGACGATCGCGCCGCAAGCCTTGTTCGAAGGGCATGGGCTGTCCGCCTATTCGCCGGCCGCCTCGCGACGCCGCTTGACCCACATGCGCCAACAGCAAGTGGATACCCGCGATCGCATTTTGCATGTAGTGGCGCGCAACAGCGCCCCGCAAAGCACGACCGACCTGGTGCCGGAGGTCATGCCGGTGAAGACCGAGCTGGACTATGCCGTCTCCACCGGGATCGGCCTCAGGCGCTGCTATGCCGAATGCTGCATTCACACGCACCTGCTTTGGCACATCGAAGATGGCAACGCAGAGCGGGTGGAGGAGCAAGGCTTGATCAAGTTCGCCGCTACCGCGGCCGGCCGGGAAGCCGACCGCGAGACACAGGATCGCCGTCGACGGGAGGGAGAGCCGACCGGAGATTGAGGGGGCAGTCATAGAGGACCGACGGCAATAGAGAACGTCGGAGCCAAGAAACAACCCAACGGGAGGATGCACTATGAAGAACAGGCTTGATCCAAGAGCGTTCCCGGACTTCAGCGATCGCCGGGTCGTCGACCAGCACATGGATCGCCTCGACCTCCGCGGGCTGTCGCGGCGCGATTTCCTGGCCTTCGCGTCGGCGAGCGCGGTCGCCTCCGCCGGCGCACTGTCGCTGGGTTTCCCTGGCGTTGCCCTGGCGGACAGCTCCGGCAAGCTGGCGCATCTCATGATGACCGCACGTCTGGAATACTCCGTTAACGCCGACGACGGCGCGAACGAGGCGGCCAAGGCCCTTGGCATGGAGATGACAACGGTCGACGGACAGCTCGATTCCCAGCGACAGCTGGATCAGTTCGAGCAGCAGATCGCAGCCGGCGTCAAGGGCGTCATGCTGCATGCGCCGGGCGGCGGCTCAATTCGCCGAATTGCACAACTCGCCAACGAGAACGAGATCTGGCTGGACAACACCTGGGGGACCTTGCCCTGGTTCACGCCCTTCGAGGCCGGCGAGTACTATACGATGTATGCCGTGCCGGAGGAATTCTCGGCGCACAAGGGTGTGACCGAGACGGTCTGCAAAGCCGTCATGGAGAAGTTCGGCGGCGGCAACATGGTCGGCGTCACTGGCGTCGAGGGTAACACCACAGATCTCATCCGCTCGCGCGGTCGCGATGCGGCCTTGAAGGAATTTCCCAAGATCACGTGGCAGGGGGAGCTGCCCGGCAAGTGGAATCGCGAAGACTCGCAAAAGGCGATGGAGGACCTGATCTCTCGCCATCCCGACATTCGCGGCGTGATCGCGCAGAACGACGATGTGGCCGACGGCTGTATCTCGGCACTGCGTGCTGCTGGATATCGGCCGGGCGAGGACGTCTTCATCGGCGGCGCCGACGGCACCACGGTCGGGGCAGAGATGATCGAGCGCGGTTTGCTGCTCTGCACCTCTGCCAACGTCCCGCAGTACATGGGGGCGTTACTGACCAGCCGGCTCTACGACGTGATGAATGGCTGGCGTCCGAGCGCACCGGAGCGGCTGATGAACTGGCGCTCGGTCACCATGACCAAGGAAAACTTGGAAACCTACCTGGATCGCTACGTCAACAACAAGGTCCCGCCGTTCAACTACAAGCTGATGAGCAAGGTCGACCACCCCGATGATTGGGACCCGCAGGCCGAGCTCTTCCCCATGGATATCGAGCTGGAGTGGGGCGGCATACCCCAACCGGACGGCTGGAAGGTGCCCGAGGCCTATGCCAAGGCCCGTGAGGACGGCGAAGCAGAGAAGATCCGCGCGCTCTATGCCGATCACTACAAGATCAGCCTCTTCGGCCCCTCGCCGATGAAGGGTTAGCCCTGGGGAGGCCGAGCCGCAGCGGAAGATCGCGCATGTCATCCATTCTGTTAAGCGCCGAAGGCTTGACCAAGTCCTACTCCGGCACGCCGGTGTTGAACGCGGTGTCGCTCGCCGTGCCGGAGGGACATGTGGTCGGTATCGTCGGTGAGAATGGGGCCGGCAAGTCGACTCTGCTGAACATCCTCTCCGGGATCGTCAAGCCGGAAGCCGGGCGGCTGGAGGTCAATGGCCTCGAGGTCCAACTCGACGGCTATGGTCAGGCGATGCGGCTCGGCATTTCCCGCGTCTTTCAAGAGCAGGCGCTGATCGGCAACCTGCCTGTCTACGAGAACATCCTGCTGTCCTTAGAGGGCCGCTATGCCAGCCTCGGGCAGATCATGCGGCGGCGTGAGATGATCGCCGTCGCCCGCGCCCTCTTGGAAGAGGCCGGCCTCGCACTCGACGTAACCCAAGCGACGCGGCGACTGAGCTTCTCGCGTCGCCAGCTGTTGGAAATTGTGCGTGCCTGTCTGGTGCCGCTGAGGGTGCTCGGGATCGAGCGCCCGCTCGTGCTTCTGGACGAGCCGACCGCCTCGCTTGAGAAGTCGGATGAGGCTGTCTTCTTCGAGCTCATCGCGCAATTGCGGGGTCAGGTTTCCTTCGTTTTCGTCTCGCACCGGCTAAGCGAGGTCTTGAGCCTCTGCGACAGCATCGTGGTCCTGAAGGATGGGCAGCGCGTCGAGGAACTGCAGAGTGCTAAGGCCAGCGAAGAGCGGCTGCATGCGCTGATGGTCGGGCGCGAGAGGATCGCCGACTACTACCACGAGGGGCGTCAGGGGCATTTCCCGAGAGAGGCACGGCCCGAGGTGCAAGTCGAAGGGCTTGGCGACGAGCGCCACTACCACGATGTCTCCTTCGATCTGCGGGCGGGTGAGATTCTTGGGATCGGCGGCCTTGTCGCCTCCGGCACCGCAGAACTGGGACGGGGGCTGGCCGGAATCCTGCCGCCGACCCGCGGCAGCCTGCGCCTCGGCGACAGCGCGCCGCAAACGCCCAAAATCGGGTGCCTCATTCGCCAAGGCGTCGGTTATGTGCCGGCAGAACGCTTGGCGGCCGGGATGATTCCCGCCTTTCCCTTGTCGTGGAACCTCTCGCTTGCCGGCGGCCAGGATCAATTCGTCGGCCCACTTGGTTTCTGGCGAAGGGGGCTAGAGGCGGCCGTAGCAACGGATTACATTCGTCGTTTGCGCATTCGGGCGCGGGGAGCCGATCAACGCTGCGATACGCTATCCGGCGGCAATCAGCAAAAAGTTGTTCTGGCGCGTTGGCTCTGCCGGTCCCTCACACTGCTCATCCTCGACAATCCGACGCGCGGCGTGGACGCCGGCGCCAAGGAGGAGATCTATGACTTCATTCGGGGACTGAGCGAGGCTGGTGTAGCAATTCTACTGATCACCGACGATCTGCCGGAACTGATCGGCCTGTCTGACCGAATCGCCATCATGGCCCATGGCCGGGTGACGGCCGAGATCGCGGCACCGGCCGAGGCGAAACCCAGCGAGCAGGCGATCGTCGCCGCAATGTTAAGCGATGCGCAAGACCAGGCAGCGGCATGAGCGCGGAGGCGCGCGTCACCCGGGCCATCGGCGGCCTGAACGGTATCTGGCTGCCGATACTGGTCGTGCTGGGCCTGGCTGTCTTCTTCTCGGTGGCGACAGAGGCCTTCTTCTCGCTGCGCAACATGACGGCTCTGTCCGGGCAGGCCAGCACCTTGCTGATAGTCTGTCTCGGCGCGTCATTCGTCATCCTCATGGGCAGCATCGACCTCTCGGTCGGTGCCATGGTCCTGCTAGTCGGCGCGGTGACGGTGAAGCTGCTCAATCTCTGGGACATCGGTGCGGCAGCGCCGCTCTTTGCCTTGGCGTTCGGCGCCCTGCTGGGCACGGTCAACGGGCTCATCTTTGCCTTCGGACGCATTCCCTCTTTCGTGGTGACCCTGGGCACCCTGTCGGTCTTCACAGGTGCTGCCTGGGAGATCCTGCAAGGCCGTGCGGTCGGCTATCGCTCCTTTGTTTTCGAAGAGCTGGCGATCGGACAGCTCATCCCCTTTGTGCAGAACATCGCGCTCTTCGCTCTGGGGGCCTGGTTGCTGCTCTCCATCGTCGGGTTCACGACCCGCTTTGGACGCTACATGTACATCATCGGCGGCGGCGAAGCCGTTGCCGCGACCGTCGGTATTCCCGTTCGCCGCTTCAAGATCTATGCCTTTGCGCTATCAGGCGCGATGGCCGGCTTCGGCGGCGCGCTTGCCGTCGCACGGCTTGGCGCGGCGGGGCCGACCCTGGGCCAGGATCTGCTGCTGAATTCCTTGGCGGCGATCGTGGTCGGCGGGACCTCGCTATCGGGCGGGGTCGGCGGCGTGCACCGCACGCTCCTTGGCGTCCTGATCATCACCTTCCTGGACAACGGGTTGAACCTTATGGGCGTCAATCAGTACTCGCAAATGATGATCAAGGGGCTTGTCGTGATCGGGGCCGTGCTGATCGGGCAGGATCGCAGCAAGTCGCAAGTCATGAAGTAGCGCCAAGAACTGAAAAAGGGCCGCAGAAACCGGAACGGTAAAAGGAAGGGGAGCAACAATGTCGAAGAATGGGAGGAACGTCATGACCACAAGCAATCGCCGTAGTTTTCTGAAAGGCACGGCCGCCGGTTTGGCAGCCAGCGCGCTGGCGCCCGGACTGATTCGCCGCAGCTTTGCGCAATCGGCAGCGATCGAGAACATTCACAATGTGGCGGCCGCCAAGGCGAAGGAGTTGGCCGGGGGCAAAGAGGTCACCTTGACCATCATGCAACCCTCGGGCTCGCTGGGGAACATCAAACCCGTTGCCGATGCCTTCACCGAAGCCTCCGGGATCAAGATCGAGTACCTCGAGGTCCCACTGGGCGAGATCAACCAGAAGGTCCTGCTGGAGGCCGTCTCCAAGAGCGGATCCTTCGATATCTCCCTGCCGGCCACCTTCGGTATTCCCGATCTCGCGGAATCCGGCGTCCTGGTGAACCTCGACGACTATGCGCTGAAGTATGAGCCCGAAGGCTTCAAGGATGGCTCGCTCTACACGATCGGCGATTTCTACAAGGGTAGCTTCTACGGCTATCAGACCGACGGCGACACCTACTTGATGTTCTACAACAAACCCTGGCTCGACGATGAGACAGAGCAGAAGGGCTTTGCCGACAAGCACGGCTATGCCTTGAAGGTGCCCGACACCTGGGAAGAGCTGGACACCATGATGTCCTGGTTCCATCGGCCTGATAAAGACATGTACGGCGGCGCACTCTTCCGCACCCAGTACTTCATCGCATGGGAGTGGTGGGGCCGCTTCCACGCCAAGGGCTTCTATCCTCTGGCAGACGATCTGACGCCGCAGATCAACAACGATGCCGGCGTCGCCGCCTTGGAGGAGTTGATTGCAGCCAGCGCCTACCTCTACCCCGGTGCACGCACCAACGGCCTCTTCGAGAATTTCGAGGCTTATGGCGACGGCAACAAGTTCGCCAATATCGGCTGGGGCGGTACCCAGAAGTTCCTGAACTCCGACAAGTCGAACATGAAGGGCAAGACGACCTATGGCTTGATGCCGGGCGGCATGCAGAACAACGAGCTGCTGCGCACACCCTACTTCAACTGGGGTTGGAATTATGTGGTCTCGACCTACTCCAGCAATCCCGAGATCGCCTATCTCTTCACCCTCTATGCCGCGAGCCCGGTCATGTCGACCATCGCGGTGCGCGATCCCGGCGGCTACTTCGATCCCTTCCGCAAGGTCCACTATCAGGATGCGGAAATCGCCGAGACCTACACGCCGGAGTTCCTGGCAACGCACGAGGTCTCGATGGCCAACTCCATCCCCGACCTCTACCTGAAAGGCCAGGGGGAGTACTTCGACGAGCTCAGGGTGAACATCGCCGCCGCAGACGCCGGCACCAAGACGGCCAAAGAGGCACTGGACGACTGTGCAAGCAGTTGGGAGCGCATCACGCGTCGCATGGGTGCGCAGAGTCAGAAGGTCCAATGGCTCTTCCTAAAGTCGATCTATCCAGCCGATATCCGTGCAAAGCTCTCTTGAGGGGGGCTGCGGGTAGAGGGGAGGCCGTCGTTCCCTGTGCGGCGGCCTCCCTTCGATCAGCACGGCCGGAGGCTGAAACGGCTGAAAAGGGGACAGCATGAGCGAGCCGACAGAGGCACCTGATAGGCCAAAGGCCAGCCGGCGCGGGCTCATTCCCTTCAATATCGCGCTGGTTCTGCCTGCCCAGCTGACGGTGCTGTCCATCGTGCTGGTGCCGACCCTGATGATCCTCTGGCTGTCGATTACGGACTGGCAGCCGACCCAAGCGATACCTTGGTGGGATGCACATCCGGTCTGGTACTGGAATTTCTACGACCTTTGGTATGACGAGCGTTTCGTCAATGCCGTGCTACGCACTCTGCTGCTGGTCGCGATCTGTATGGTGGCGGAACTGATCCTGGCGCTTGGTCTGGCTCTTCTGTTCCTCGACGAGTGGCCTTGGCGCAAGCTGGCCGTCAGCGCCATCATCCTGCCGATGATGATCATCCCCGTCGATGCGGCCAACGCCTTCTTCATGCTGTTCAACGATCGTGGACCGATCAACCACCTGGTCTCGCTGGTCATCGGCGAGCCCTATACCTTCTCTTGGCTCTCGCACCCGACCTGGGCGATGGCGCCGATCATTCTTTGTGAGATCTGGCAATGGACGCCGCTGATGTTCCTCATGGTTCTGACCGGCCTCTTGGGTCTGCCGGAAAACCAGATCCGTGCCGCGGTGCTGCTGGGCGCGTCACCGGTCCGGATCTTCTTCCGCATCATGCTGCCGCTGCTGCTTCCGGTAATGAGCGTGGCCGTCCTGATCCGCTCCATCGAGACCTTCAAGATCTTCGATCCGGTCTATATCCTGACGCGCGGTCAACCCGGCGGCGCGACCGAGAGCATCTCTATGTACATGTACAACGGTGCCTTCGTTTACTTCCGGATGGGCTATATAGCGGCCGCAGCCGTGATCGTTCTGATCGTGGTGATTTCAGTCTGCTTGGCGCTGTCGCGCCCGCTGAAGCGGCACGGGTGACCTTTGAGCGATGCGCAAGCGTAACCCTTGGCTAACCCTCACCATGCGCGCGGCTGTAATCGTCGCGCTCTTGATTTCGCTGCTGCCGATCTTCTGGCTCTTCTCGACCTCGCTGAAACCGCATGACGAGTGGGCCGAGTGGCCGCCGGTGTGGATCACCGATAGCCCGACCTTGCAGAACTACCGGATCGTCTTCTTTCCGGAAGACGCACGCGAGGTAGCAGCCGAACAGCAGGGTTCGCTGGACTACAAAGTCTCCGGCTCAGCCTGGAAGGCATTTCAGGATTCGGCGATCATCTCGACATTGGCGACTCTCTTATCGGTCGCCTTCGGCACCCTGGCCGCCTACTCAATCGTTCGCTTTCGCACCGGCGGCGAAAATTTTCCCTTTCAGTTCCTCACCGTGCGGATGATGCCGCCGATCGCGGTCGTGGTTCCCATGGTGGCCCTCTTCTCTATCCTGAGACTGACCGACACCTATCTAGGTCTCATTCTGGCCTACACCGCCTTTACCTTGCCCTTCTCCATCTGGATGATCCGCTCCTTCCTGGAGGAGGTCCCGGCAGAGCTGGAGGGGGCCGCGATGATCCACGGCTATAGCCAGTTTCGCGCCTTTCTGACCGTAACCCTGCCGCTGGCGAAGGGCGGGATCCTGGCCACCGCGCTTTTCATCTTCATTCTGAACTGGTCGGAGTTTCTCTTTGCACTGGTGCTGACCTCCGGCGATGTCATCACCGTGACCCTGCAGGTCGCCAACTATGTCTCCGCCTCGTCCGGCAAGCTCTACGGCGTGCAAGCAGCGATGGGCACCATCTCCACTCTGCCGGTCATCTTCTTCGGCTACCTGATCCAAAAGCACCTGGTGCGCGGCCTCACCTTCGGCGCGGTGAAGCGATGAGCGAGAGCAAGCTGGAGCTCTTGGACGTCAAGAAGGCCTTTGGCGAGGTCGAAGCGGTCAAGGGTGTCACCATGACGCTCCGCAAGGGAGAGTTTCTCTCCTTGCTTGGTCCCTCCGGCTGCGGCAAGTCCACGACACTCTCGATGATCGCCGGCCTGGAAGCGCCTAGCGCAGGCGACATCCGCGTCGATGGTCAGTCGGTTGTGACGGTGCCGCCGCAGCGCCGCCGCATCGGACTGGTCTTTCAGGACTATGCCGTGTTCAGCCGGCTTTCGGTGCGCAGCAATCTGGCCTTCGGCCTTGAGGCACAGGGTTTTCCGAGAGCCGAGCGCCGGCGGCGGGTGGCGGATATCGCCGAGCGTCTGGAGCTGGACAAGATTCTCGATCGGCGCGCCTCGCGGCTGAACATGAGCGAGATGCAGCGCGTTGCGCTCGCCAGGGTTCTGGTGACCGAACCACAGCTGCTGCTTCTGGACGAGCCCATGTCGAACCTTGATGCCGCGCTGCGTTTCGCCCTGCGCGGCGAGTTGAAGCGCATCCAGCGTGCTTTGGGGCAGAGCGTCCTCTATGTGACGCACGACCAGCTGGAGGCCATCTCGATGTCGGATCGGATCGCGGTCATGCGTCTGGGCGAACTGCAACAGATCGCCAGCCCTCAGGAGATCTTCTCCAAGCCGGTCAATCGCTTCGTGGCAGAGTTCATCGGCGATCCGCCGATCAATCTGATCGACTGTCGGGTCACGCGTGACGGGGCGCGCGCCATCGCCGAGACGGCTCTGCACGGCACGCTCGACTTTGGGCCGATTGAGATCGAAGAGGGCCAGCATCTCTTGGGCGTCCGCCCGCACAGTCTTCGTTTGACGCATAAGCCTGGGCCGAATGGCGCCGAGACCGAAGTAAAGGTGGTCGAGAACCTGGGCGCCGAGCATGTCGCCCACGTCGCCTACGGCAATGCGCTGGTTGCAGTGACCCTACCACCCCGACAGGTCTCCGTCGGTGAGCGCCTGCACCTTCATCTGGACCCGAGCGAGATTCACTTGATCGAGCAGGGCAGCGAAAGGGTCGTCGCGCACAGCTTGGCGAAGGCTGAGCGATGAGCTGGCTGTCGCTAGAAGGCCTGGGTAAGCGCTTTGATAAGGTGCACGCGCTGCAGGATGTCGACCTGGAGGTCGAGCAGGGCGAGTTCTTCACCATTCTGGGGCCGACCAACGCCGGCAAGACAACCCTGCTGCACACTATTGCCGGGCTCTACCGGCCAGAGCACGGCCGCATTCACCTAGCCGGACGCGAGGTCACACGGTTGGAGCCGCGCGCTCGCGGCGTCTCTCTGCTGTTCCAGAACAACGCCCTCTTCCCCGACCGCAGCGGCTACGACAACATTGCCTTTCCGCTGGTCGCCGGTCGGCGGGATCCAGCGGAAACGAAAGGACGCGTTGAAGAGGTCGCGGCCATGGTCAATGTCCCGCATCTTCTGGATCGCCTACCGCGCACCTTTTCCGGCGGCGAGCAGCAGCGCGTGGCGATCGCACGCGCCTTGGCCGCACCCAGCGACCTGCTGATGCTGGACGAACCCTTGACCAACCTGGACGCACGCCTTCGCATCGCGCTTAGGATCGAATTCAAGAGCCTCCATCGCGACCTGGGACAGACCTTCCTCTACGTCACCCATGATCAGGTAGAGGCCATCTCACTCTCCGACCGGATTGCCGTCCTGGACCGCGGGCGGATTCGCCAGATCGGCCCACCGCAGGAGATCTATGATCGGCCGAAGGATCGCTTCGTCGCTCAGTTCATCGGCATGCCGCCGATGAACCTGCTGCCCGTGACCTTAGCAGAAGAGGGCGGCGCACGGCGGCTGGAAGGCCAAGGTTTCAGTTTGCCTTTAGAAGGCCTCGAGGTCTTATCCACCTATCCCACGATCCCGCGCGAGCTGGAACTGGGTATTCGTCCCGAGCGGATCCGCGTCGCAAGAAAGCGCGAGGAGGGCGCAGCGATCCCGGCCAGGGTCGATCTGGTCGAGACCCTGGGCAGTAAGACCATCCTGGACCTCACGCTCGCCGGCAGGGCGATCAAGGCCGTCGTGCCGCCGAAAGAGCGCTGGGCTGAGGGCGAGGTAGTCTTTCTGGGATTCAAGGCGGAGCCGGAGCTCTTGCTGGACCCCAAGAGCGACTGCTTCCTACGTTGAAACAATGAGACGAAGAAACGACTAACAGAGAGGAGCACAAGGTCATGTGTGGCGATCACAAGACGGTAGCACAGGGGCCCGGCGGCATCGCTGGACCCTTGCCAGGACCCTTTCAGTACACACACTTCTCCCAGCATCTGGACCTGGCAGAACCTCGCGCGCTGGATGAGATCATCTCCATGAACCCGACGCAGATGGCCGAGGCTTCGCGTCTGGTCTCCGGGATCTACAATGAGCTGCTGCAGACCGCAGCCAGTCTGGAAGACCCGGGCTATCGGCGGCTGATGACCGAGTGCACGGCTAACCCCAAGGTCACCTTTCTGGAGATGTATCCCAGCGATCAGGATCGCCGTCGTCTCTTCGACGAGATGGTGCGGCTGGGCTTCTTCAATCCCGAAGACGATCCAGATCACGTCTGGCCGCAGGGTCATATGGACCCGCAGAGCTATCTGACCGCACCCTCCAGCCACAACGATTTCTACAATGCCCATCCAGGCGGCCTGGCGGTCACGGTCGCCTACAACATCCGCATGGCTGACGCCTACACTGAGAACTATCGGCAGATGTACGGCCTGCCGATCAATCGCGACCTTCCAGTCGCGGCCCTGCTGGTGCACGAGTATCCCAAGGTCTGGCTCTATCAATGGCAGGACGACGGCACCTGGCTGGAGGAACCGCGTACCGTCTATGACGACACCTGGCACGCGCACTGCATCTATGTGACTGCCGAGTTGATGCATCGTCGCTTCGACTCCCGGATCGTCATGGCCATGGCGGCCGCCCACCAGCTTTCGCTGCTGGATGCGGCGATGGACGGCCGCGCCGTGGTGGCAGAGTGGATCGGCTATGGGCGGGTCGCGCATTTCATTGAAGCGGCAGCGGTGATGGCGCAGGTTGACCCCGTCGACTATGGCCTCTTGGAGCGCAAGAACGGCGAACTGGTCTTGGGCCCACTGCCGGCAGAACAGTGGGTGACACACATGGCGGACATGAACTGGCCCTACGCCATGGGTGGCGCGCAGCTCTTCACCGAGCCCATGTTGAAGGAAATCGCCCGCGACGATCTGGGAGTGTCAGACGCGGATCTCAGCCGACGGCCCTTTAACCAGTTCAAAAACTACGTCTGGTCCCAGCTGGGTCAGATTCCCCTGCACGAGATCCTGGTGCGCGAAGGCCGCGAGGCTGCCCGGCAAACGATCCTGCGGCTGGTGAAGCACTAATACCAAGCGGCGCTGAGTGGAACTCATCGACGCTTGGCAAGCGCGACCGAGCGCCCGCAGCGAAGCGAGGATAAGCCCGCGTGGCGTTTGAACGCTTAAAGGCTGCCATGAGTCCCAATCTCTGCCGCTCGGTATAAGTGTCTGTTTAAGAACGGGCGCATAGGACCTTTCTCAAGGCGGTACCGGCCCGCACCCTCGCCCGACCGCCCACGAGAGTATGATGGCATGGGCGGTGGGGCGGGGGTGCGAACCTCGGCGGCCATGTCAGGCTTCCGAAACGGTGTCCTGTGATTGCTCCGCAGCGATCATGGCTTCGAGCTGGCGGCGGAAACGGAGCTGGCCGCCGTCAATGCCGAGATTGATGTTCGAGTTGACCTTCTGATCCATGCCTATCTGCACCTCCTCAAGGATGGCCTTGTCTTCCTCGAAGGCGCTTTTCACGTCTTCGCTCATCATCGCGGACAGCGCTGCGTCGTCGGGCCGGACATTGCGCAGCTGGAACCAGTAGTAACGGGTCTCCTTCTCCGAGGTCGGCGTCATGAAGTTGTAGCTGTCCATGAAGAAGGTCTTCTGATGCAGCGGGCCGTCAGGTCCGCCGGTCCCGGCCGGCGTAAAGACCGCCTTTATCAGCGCGTGGCTGGGATAACGCACCTCATAGTGCTGCATGCGATCGCAGTTGCCGTCGAACTCAACGACCTTCTTGTAGAAGGGCGCCGGCTCCACGTTCATCATCCAGCGATGCACGATGATGCCGTCCTCTTTCTTGGTCACTCTGAGCGGCGTGTTCTTGGTTGCGTCCTGCGCGAAGGAGGATTCATGCACCCATGCGACATGGCTGGGATCGAGAAGATTGTCGGTCACATAGAGGTAGTTGCACTTGATCTCCAAGGCCGCGCCGCGGTTGATGCCCCAGTCGGGGTCGTCATAGTGCTCGATCTCGAAGATCTCGGCGGGATCGGCTGCAGCGGGATTGCCCATCCAAATCCAGACCAGCTCGTACCTTTCGTGCAGCGGGTAGGAGCGTACCTTGGCCGCTGCCGGAATGCTTTGGGAGCCCGGCGCTGCAACGCATTTGCCGCTGCAGTCGAAGGTAAGACCGTGATAGCCGCATTCGACATGCTCCCCCTTGATGCGGCCTTTCGAGAGCGGCAGCTTGCGGTGCGGGCAGGCGTCTTCCAGCGCCACCACCTTGCCGCCTTGTGTGCGATAGATGCAGATCTTCTCGCCCAGAACCCTGAACTGGCGCAGGTCTTGCGTAATCTCAGAACTCCAAGCGGCGACGTACCAAGCATTCCTTAGAAACACGGGTTTCCTCCCACCAATCCCTTCTTGTGCTGGATCGTCTTCATATCGCTTGACCCTGCCCGTGAAGTACAGCGTGGGAACCTACATTATCATTTAGAACAGCTAATGAATCGCGAGCGCCGAAGCGCGCGCACAGCGTGCATACTCCAAGAAGGTGTTCACGCGGTGATGCCTCGGCCCGCGCTTAGAACCCAATCCAGGAAGCTCTTGGCCGTCTGGTCCTTGAGTGCACCCTCGCCCCAACAGACGAAATAGGGATGGGGGAGCTTCATTTCAGATTCCGAAAGGCGCACCAGCTTGCCCATTTGCAGATCTCTCTCGACGAAGGAGGTCTGCGCCAGCGCGACGCCCTTGCCTTCGATGGCCGCTTCCAGCGCCAGGCTCGAGAGGGAGAAGACCCCGACTTCCTTTGGCGCGGGGTCCGAAACACCGCAGAATGCCAGCCAGTCTTCCCAGTCCGGCAAGCTTCTGTAGGCCGGGCCCCAATCGGTTCGCAGCAGCGGCAGATGCAGCAGGCCCTCTGCTGTCCAAACCTCCGGCGCAGCCTCGGCGAAGCTTGGTGAGCAGACCGGAAAGATCGTGTCAGTGTAGAGCTCACGGTAGAAGGGAAACCTCGACCCGGCACTCCCATAAGTCAGTCGAAAGGTGGTCGTCAGGAGATGCCGATCCGGCTCCTGATGGGTCGAATCGAGACGGATCGAGACGTTTGGGTGGAACTGCTGAAAGTCACCCAGGATCGGGTAGAGCCACTTGGAGAGAAGCGAGGGCAGCGCGCTGATCGAGAGGTTTGTGTTCTGTGCAATCCGTTCAAGATAGCTCTGGGCGTGGTGGAGTGCGTCGAAGCCCTCGCTCAGGAACTGGTGGTAGGTCTTGGCGTCGGGGCGCAGGTAGACGCCCCGCCCCCGTCGCATGATCAAAGGGAAACCGGTCTGTTCTTCCAGGATCTTCAACTGCTGACTGACCGCCCCGGAGGTTACGTTGAGTTCCCGCGCCGTCTCCGAGACGGAGTTGGTTCGCCCGAAGATCTCAAATGTCTGCAACGCCCTGAGCGACGGCAGTGATTTTCGGGTCATGGGTGACGGCCTCATAATTTAGTTTTTCTAAGAATCATTATAGTCGGAGCGGCTTGTGTTTCAACGGAGGCCGATCAATCCTGAATAGGCTTGCACATAACAACGAACACCGAAGGTGTTTTGAACATCGCTTTCGCGAAAGCGAGGCGGCAACAGGGAATTATGGGCGAAGGGCAACTAGGATGAGAGACGAAACCACAAGACGGTCACTGCTTCTTGGCGCCGGAGCGCTGGGGGCTGGAACGCTCCTCGGGGTCAACGGAATGCCCCTGCCGGCACGCGCGGATGGCGCGAAATCAGGTGGTACCTTCAAAGTCGGGACATCGGATTTCAGCACCTCGGACACCTTGGATACGCAGATCATCGAAACGCGCTTCGTGACCCTGCTGAACTGGCAGCTGCGCAACAACTTGATCGAGGTCGGCCCGGGCGGCGCCCTGGTACCTGAGCTTGCAGAAAGCTGGGACGCCTCGGCCGACTTGAAGAGCTGGGTTTTTCGAATTCGCAAGGCTGTCGAGTTTCACAACGGCCAAGCCCTGACGGCCGAGGATGTGGTCTATTCGATCAACCTTCACCGCGGCGAGGACACCAAGTCCGCGATCAAGGCACTGCTGGGCGAGGTCGTGGAGGTCAAGGCCACGGACAAGCACGAGGTAACCATTACCTTGAGCGCGCCCAATGCGAGCTTCGATTCCATTCTCTCGGTCTTCGCCCTCTCGATCGTGCCAAGCGGGACTTCGGACTTCAGCACGGGCATCGGCACCGGTGGCTACACCCTGGAGAGCTTCCAGCCGGGCATCCGCTCGGTGGTGAAGCGCAATCCGAATTACTGGAAAGAGGGGCGCGCGCACTTCGATGCGGTGGAGGTGCTCGGCATCTCCGATCCGACGGCCAGAACCACCGCTTTGCTGACCGGCGAAATCCACGTCATGAACTTCGTCGACCCCAGCACCGCAAAGCTTCTGAAGCAACGCCCCAATGTCGACCTGATCCAGACGCCTGGCAAGTCGCACTATGCCTTTGCCATGCGCACGAACCTGGACCCCTACACCGATCTGCAGGTGCGCCAGGCCCTCAAGTTCGCGATCGATCGCGAAGAGATCCTGCAGAAGATTCTGAGTGGCTATGGATCCTTGGGCAACGACCAGCCGATTTCGGCCGCTTACGCCGACTTCAACGGCGAACTGCCGCAACGTAGCTACGATCCGGACCAGGCTCGCTCCTTGACGAAGGCAGCCGGCGCAGAGGGCGCCAAGCTGAGGCTGCACACCTCAGACACGCCCTTCACCGGCGCTGTCGATATGGCCGTGCTCTATAGCGAGCACGCCGCCAAGGCCGGTATCGAGATCGAAGTCGTTCGCGAACCCCAGGACGGCTACTGGTCCAGCGTTTGGGCGAAGAAACCCTTCTTCGCGACGCGCTGGTCCGGCCGCGTCAACGAGGATGTTATGTTCTCGACTGCCTATTCGGCGGCGGCCATTGATACCGGGTGGAACGAGGCGAACTGGACAACGGACCAGCTGAACACGCTTTTGATCGAGGCGCGATCCGAGAACGACCGGGATCGCCGGCGGCAGCTCTATGGTGAGGTGCAGACGCTGATCAACAGAGAGGGCGGCACCATCATCCCGGTCTTTGCCGACTTCATCGACGCCAAGGCCAAGACGGTCTCGCATGGTGAGCTCTCGAACAATTGGGATCTTGACGGCGCCCGCTGTTCGGAACGGTGGTGGTTCAACGCCTAACCCTCACTGCAATGGACCTCGGCGGGTTGAGGATTCCCCGAGGTCCAACAGCAGTCTGTTAACCGGCACCTTCCTGTCATTAAGATTGAGCGCCATGGACGGATCTTCGCAGGCTGATGCCCTCACGATTGCCATCGAGACGCTTACCGCTCGCTTCCCCGGTCAACTGACGACGGGGCGGGGGCTGCGGGACGAGCACGCGCAGGGAGATTCTTGGCATCTGCCAGCGGCCCCGGATGCCGTCTTCTTTGCCGAGAGTGGCGAAGAGGTCTCTGCTCTCTTGACCCTCTGCAATGACCTTCGCCTCCCGGTGATCCCCTTTGGGGCAGGCTCTTGCATTGAGGCACAGGTGCAGGCGCATCGGGGCGGCATCTCCCTCGACTTGACGCGGATGGACGAGATCCTGGCGGTGCGCACCGAGGATATGGACTGCACCGTGCAGTGCGGCGTCACTCGCCAGCAGTTGAATGCGGATCTGCGTGCCACCGGGCTGTTCTTTCCAGTCGATCTGGGGGCACAGGCAACCTTGGGCGGGATGGCTGCGACCAGGGCCTCGGGCACGACGACGGTAAAGTACGGCTCGATGAAGGATCTGGTCTTGTCGATGACCGTCGTTCTGCCCGATGGCGAGATCATCAAGACCGGTGCACGTTCCCGGAAATCCTCGGCGGGCTATGACCTGACGCGGCTCTTGATCGGCTCCGAAGGCACGCTTGGCGTGATCACGGAACTGACCTTGCGTCTCTTTGGGCAGCCGGACTGTGCGCAGGCGGCGATGTGCAGTTTCGATACCATCGATGCGGCCACGCGGATGGTTGTCGAGGCCCTGCAAATGGGGGTCGGGCTCAACCGGATCGAACTGGCAGATCAGCTCCAAATGCAGGCGATCAATGCCTATGCGGGGTCGGACTGGCCGGAAAAGGCGACATTGTTTCTGGACCTGACAGGCTCTGAACCGGCTGTGGCTTACGACCTGACGATCTTGGAAGAGCTGGCCCGGGAGAATGGCGCGCTTCGCTTCGACAAGGCTGAGACGCGCGACGCCTATGGTGCTATCTGGCGCATCCGGCATTCGGCGCTCTACGCCTCGCGCAGCCTGCGTCCGGGCGCCAAAGGCATCTCGACCGACGTCTGTGTGCCGATCTCGCGCCTGCCCGAGTGCATTCACGAGATAGGCAAGGTGGTCAAGGAGAGCCGTATCGTTGCGCCGCTCGTCGGCCATGTCGGCGACGGCAATTTTCACTTAGTGCTGCTGTGCGATCCCGAAGATGAAGAAGAATTCACCCGCGCGAAGGCGGTGAATGAGACCTTGATCAAGATGGCGATCGCTATGGAGGGGACGTCTACCGGCGAGCATGGTGTCGGCTTGGGCAAGAAAGACTACATGGCCCTGGAGCACGGTGGTGCCTTGAAGCTGATGCGGACGATCAAGCGGGCCGTCGATCCGAATGACATCATGAACCCCGGCAAGATCTTTGACCTTTGACGAGCATGAAAACGACATCTGGGATTATCGTGAAGCCAGGAGCCAAGCCGATGGGGCATGTCAACAGCAAGGCGGTTCAGAAGATTCGCTCAGACCTTGCCGTTCTTCAGGATCTCGACAGGCAGGACGCCCGTGCGATGCCGGGCGACTTCTATAACTCAAAGGACTTCCTGGAGTTCGAAAAGGAGCATCTCTTCAGGAAGGAGTGGGTCTGCCTGTGCCATGTCGGTGAGCTTCCCAATCCAGGCGACTTTCTCACCACGGAACTGGTGGATGAACAGCTTCTCGTCTGTCACGACAGCAATGGTGAGCTACGGGTCTTCTCCAATGTCTGTCGCCATCGCGGCAATCAAGTGGTCGCCGAGGCCAAGGGAAACAGAAAGCGCTTTGTCTGCGGCTACCATGGCTGGACCTACGGGGTGGACGGCGCGCTGAAGACGGCACCGCTGATGAAGAAGGTGCGTAGTTTCGACCAGGCGAAATGCGGCCTGAAGGCCTTCAAGACTGAAGTCTGGGAGAACTTTCTCTTCGTCAATCTCAACGGCAACGCCACTGCTTTGGCGCCACGAATGGCGGGCCTCTCGCGCTTGATGACCAACTATCACCACGAGCTGCGCCATCTGGTGTTCATGGAGGAAACCGTCTGGAACACCAATTGGAAGAGCCTGATGGAGAACTTCCTCGAGGGCTATCACCTCTCGGTGACACACCCCAAGACCCTGCATCCGATCACGCCGACGCGGCTCTGCAGCAAGTTTGTTGATTTCGGTGAGGGCTATACCGGCTATCACTCCTTCTACGATCCGAAGTGGCCGGACCGTGGGCCCTTCCATGAGGACTTGACCGAAGAGGAGCGCCGCAACTCGCTCTTGACCTGTGCTTACCCCAGCTTCCTCATTTCGGTCGCAACGCATTACACTCTGTTTCTCTGCCTACGCCCGCTTGATCCTGAGCATGTCGCGATCCGCTGGGGTGTTGCCGGCTTAGACCCCGATCCTGAGGATCAGAACACCAAGGACTACGTCCGGCTCTGCCGCGATTTCAACGCTGAGGACCAGCAAAAGCTTGAGGCACTGAACCGGGCGATGAAGAGTAGGTATTATGAGCCCGGCCCCTTGGCGCCGGACGATTTCGAGGGAACGATCTGGGATTTTCTGCAGTATGTCGCGCAGCGTCTGTCGTCCAAGGTTGATCTTTAGCAGCCCTTTTGCCGACCTTGGGAGGAGAGGCTATGCCCCATCTCTGCGCTTTAAGCTGTGATCTGGACTATGAGGCGGAGGGAAAGCGGGCCGGTAGTCTTGATGTAACGCTCTCCGATAACGCCCATGCCTTTAGTGCTCTTCGCGTGCCGATCGGGGTTATCTCAGGAGGATCAGGCCCCACGGCTCTCTTGACGGCGGGCAATCATGGTGACGAGTACGAAGGGCAGGTGATCCTGCATCGCCTGATGCGCGATATCGAGGCCGATGATCTCAAGGGACGGCTCATTCTGATGCCAGCCTTGAACCTTCCCGCAGTCCGCGCCAGAGAGCGTGTCTCCCCGCTCGACCAAGGCAACATGAACCGGGCTTTTCCGGGCAACGGCGAGACGGGGCCCACCGCTGCGATTGCCAGCTATGTCTCGGGGGCCTTGATCCCGCGTGCCGATGTCATTCTGGATTTCCACTCCGGAGGCACGGCGACCCGCCATCTCGACTGCGGCTTCGTCAGCCTCGGCAAGGATGAGGCGCTGAACGAGGTGAACCTGGACCTAGCCCGCTGCTTTGCTGCTCCTTTCACTATGGTTTGCTCAGCTTCGGACTTTGATGGCGACTTTGATAGTGAAGCGCACCGACAGGGTACGCCCTTCCTCTCTTGTGAACTTGGAGGGCAGGGAACAGTCAGCCGCGCGTCGCTTGAAATCGGTTGGGCAGGTTGTTTCCGGGTCCTGGACAAGCTCGGAATTCTGCACGAAGGGGCCAAGCACCGCGTTTCACAGTCGACAGGCAAGACAGGTTTCATCGATCGGGGACAGGGCTCCAGCTATGTGACCGCGCCCCGTGAGGGTTTGGCAGAGATCCTGGTCGAGCCCGGTGAAACCACGCAGGCAGGCGATCCCGTCGCGGAGCTGTTTAGTGTGCATGAGTTTGGCACGCCGTCCCGGGTCTTGACCGCACCGCGTGATGGGATCGTCAGCGTCGTCCGACGCAATCCCATGGTCGCGGCCGGCGATCATCTGGTTCTGATCTCAGCGTTGCTTGAGCGGCCTTGACGCGCCGTCTTCGCTGCTCACGCGCAGGGTTACGTCCGGTTGGCGCAAACGCTCCGGGGCGAGGCTCAGCCCATGTCCAGGGGCATCCGAGAGGGAGATCATTCCCTTCTCGATGGTCGGCAGCCCGGTCACCACCTCGCCGTACCATCCATAGAAGAAGGCGCGCGTGAACTCCTGCTCTTCGACGTTCGGGGTCGCCAGTGCCAGGTGGGTGGATACGGCCAGCGTGACCGGGCCGGAGCAGTCGTGGAAGGCGATCGACAAGCCGGCATCCCGGGCCAAGTGGGCGGCCGCCTGGGCGAAGCCGATCCCGCCACCCCAAGTGATGTCGACGATGGGCACGCCGATACCGCCTCGTGCAATCACATCGTTGATCTGCCCCAGCCCGCCCAAGGTCTCGCCGCCGGCAAGACGAAGCGGAGTCGAGCGGGCCAGTTCGCCCAGATCGTCGAAGCGGTCCATCCAGACCGGATCCTCGACCCAATCGACGCCAAGAGGTTCCAGCGCTCGGCAGATCTTCATCGCCGCGGGCAAGGACCAGAGGCCATGCAGTTCGGCTTTGAGGCGCATCTCTTCACCGTGCGCCGCACGAATTTTTTCGAAGGGCTTGAGCGCGCGCGTAAGGTCCTCGTCGGAAATCTGCAGGCCCTCTTTGGCGCCCTCGGAGAAGTCGAAGGGCCAGATCTTCATGGCGCTGATGCCGCTCTCCAAGAGCTCGCCGGCAAGCTCTTCCGGACGATGCAGGAACGCGTCGAGATCTTCGAACGCTGTCCTTTTGTCTCTTTCAGGCAGTCCAAAGTTGTCCGGTCGGACATCCGAACTCTGCGAGACATAGCCGGGGCCGGCGCAGGTGTTGTAGAGCGCAATCCCTTCTCGCTGCTTGCCGCCCAGCAACTGGAAGAGCGGCCGACCGCTCGCCTTACCGGCCAGATCCCAAAGGGCGACTTCGATCGCCGAAAGAGCGCGCAGTTCTGTGCCAGTGCCGCAGAATCCGACATAGGGTTTCATGCGATTGGTCAGGGCAGCAATGTCTGCTGCTTCCCTGCCCAAGATCAGCGGTGCGATGCGCTCATGGATGTCAGCTTCCACCGCCGCCGCGCCAAACCAGGTCTCGCCCAGCCCTGTCAGACCATCGTCTGTGACGACCTTGACCCAAATGACGCTGGGACGCTCGCCGGTTCGGATCGTCTCCAAGCGGGCAATCTTCATCTGACACTCTCCAGCTGACTTCCAAATTCTACGCCATGGATATCCTAGCGCTGATCGTTTGAACAATAGCGCAAATCCGAGTTGCGTCTCGTTGTCGTCTGCCGGTGCATATCCTAGTGCCCGCCGTGTCGAGAGCCCGCCAATTGTCAATAAGACAGACACATCGCAACGCAGAGACGGAAGCCAATGAGTTATGTTCCAACCCGAAACGGCTTTAGAAGATGTTCAGGTGACGGGCGACGGTCTTCCACTGCTGAAGGCGTTCGGAGATCTCTGAGGAACTCTCCTTGGCAACCGCGTCGACGATGAGATTGAGTGCGGCATTGATGGCCACGGTGGACTCAAGGAAGAGGCCACTGCGGGTGCTGGCGTGAATGACCAGGTCGGTATAGGTCTTGGCCCAGTGGCACATCTCGTCCGTTACGATCACCAGTGATCGGCCAGTCTCGTTGCAGAGCTTCGCCAACACCGGTGCCTCACGCGCATAGGCGACGACATCGATCAGGATGAGACACTCGTTGGTGCTAAGCCCCTTCTTGTGCGAAGCCCCCAGCCACTCCGTCAGCATTCCATCGTGGGCGGCCAGGAACTGGACACCACTGCGCGCCAGCGCCAGACGACGGGCACAGTCCTCCGCCATCCCCCTTACGGTCTGAAAGCCGGTGACGTAGACCCGATCTGCACCGGCGACCGCTTGGACCAGCTGCTTCCAGGTGGGCGATGCGCATTGCCGGTAGACGTCCCTGATCGCCTCGATCTCCATATCCAGGACTTCGGAGAAGGGCTTCGGGACCTTCAGGTCGCCGGTCGCCACTTCACTCAGCAGTTGGCGGTTCACCAGCTGATTGCGCAGTTCTCTCTTTAACCCGCGCATGCCTTCGTAGCCGAGACGCCGCAGCAAGCGGCTGACCGTAATCTCGCTGACCCCGACCTTTTCGGCCAGTGAGGCGCCGGTCTCGAAGCTCAAATCGCCGATGTTCAGCCGCATGTACTGCGCAACCTGGGCTTCCAGGTTCGGAAGCTCGGGAAGAACGGCGTCGAGTTGGGCTTCGAGCGTCGGGAAATCCGTCTGCAGAAACGACGAAAAGCCTTCCTTCATGGTAGAGAGTCGCCTTGGTTTGTTAGAAACGTAACATCTATTGCTTTTGACAGAAACCTACCATAACATCAAGAGCAAGACCGCAGATTGCTCCGGTCGATGCGCGCGCGTCTCGATCGGGATTTCTCGACCCTTGGCAGTGGAGGATTAGGACTGATGCAAGATAAGACAGTTTCGAGACTCGTCCGCGGATGCATGCGGGCAACCGCTGTGACCTTGGTTCTCGGTTGGGGCGTGGTGACCCTACCCGGCGGGGCTGAGGCAGAGGGCAAGCTCAACATCTATAACTGGGGCGATTACATTAACCCCGATGTCTTGACCCGCTTTACCGAAGACACCGGGATCGAAGTGTCGCTCGACACCTACGGTACCAACGAGGAACTGCTTGCAAAGATCCAGTCAGGCGCGACGGGCTACGACATCGTCTTCCCGTCGGTCCACATGCGCGACATCATGCAAAAGCTGGACCTGCTGCACGACGCCAAGGTCAACACGCTTGAGGGGTTCGAGAACATCGATCCTGCCAACAAGCGCTCTCTGATCGATCCGGAAAGCTCTTATTGCCTGCCCTACGCTTGGGGTGCAGTCGGGATCTTCTACAACAAGGACGAGGCCGGCGAGATCAAGACTTGGGACGACTTCTTCGCACTGCCGGACAACGGCAAGAAGATCACCATGCTGGACGATCTGCGCGAGACGATCGGTGTCGCCTTGATCAAGAACGGCCACTCGGTGAACACGGCCGACGGGGAGGCCTTGAAGGAGGCCGAAGCCTGGCTGCTGGAGCGCAAGGATAAGATATCCGCTTTTTCCTACGACATCGTCTCGCTGGTGCAGTCCGGAGACATCGCGGCTGCCCATTGGTATGTCGGCGCGACCCTCTACACCTTGGAAGAGCCGGACAAGCTGGGCTTCGTGATCCCGGAAGAGGGCGCCACCATGTACCAGGAAGACATCTGCGTCTTGAAGGATGCGCCCAACAAGGATAGCGCCATCAAGTTCATGGAATTCTACATGCAGCCGGAGATCGCCGCGCTCAACACCCTACAACAGGTGAACGGAACGGCGAACATGCCGGCCCGCGACCTGCTGCCGGCCGAGTTGAAGGCAAATCCCAACACCAACCCCCCGCCTGAGGTCATCGCCAAACTGCAGATCTTCGAGGACCTCGGCAAGGACCTGCGCAAGTACAACCGTGTCTGGACCAAAGTCAAAACGGCGCAGTGAACCAAGTGTCGACGATTGCTGAAGTCAAGGGCGCGGTGAAGCAGTTCGCCGCGCCCGAGGGTGGGGTCGTAAAGGCACTGGATGGCCTATCGCTCAGAATTCAGCATCAACAGTTCGTGACGCTCCTTGGGCCTTCAGGCTGCGGCAAGACCACCTTATTGAAAGCGATCAGCGGGTTCGAAGACCTGGATGCGGGAGAGGTATGGATTGCCGGTGAGGAGATGTCGCGGGTCCCGCCGCACCGGCGTCCGGTCAACACCGTGTTCCAGAACTATGCCCTCTTTCCGCATCTGAGCGTCGGCGACAACGTTGGCTATGGGCTCGACGTCGCGCGGGTAGCGCGTGAGGAGCGTGACCAGCGGGTCTATGAAGCACTCGACCGGGTTGGGCTTGGTGGCTTCGACCGTCGCAAGCCGCGCCAGCTCTCCGGCGGTCAACAACAGCGGGTTGCCTTGGCGCGCGCAATTATTAACCGTCCTAAGCTGCTGCTTCTGGACGAGCCGCTCTCGGCGCTGGACCGCAATCTGCGTCAGTCCATGCAGCTCGAGCTCAAGACCTTGCAACACGATCTCGGGATCTGCTTCCTCTTCGTGACGCACGACCAGGAAGAGGCGCTGACCATGTCCGATCAAGTGGTCGTGCTGAACCGGGGGCGGATTGAGCAGATCGGGCCGCCCGAGGCGCACTACCATCACCCGGCGACCCGCTTCGTCGCGCAGTTCATCGGGGATGGTGCCCTCTTCAGCGGAAAGGTCGCCAATTCGGCCAATGATCCGGTGCTGGTGACCGACGATGGACTGACCTTTCCGATCGCGGATCAAGCGTCGCTGGGCGAGGAAGCCACCTTGCTGCTGCGGCCGGAACACCTGGGCTTATCATCCAAACTGCCGGAAGGCGCGTCGGCCATCCTCGAGGCAACGCTCGAACAGGTCGTGTTCTTCGGTGCAACCCGCAAGTTTGTCTGTCGATTGGCCGGCGGCGCCTCCATTACGGCGATGCCAGTGGAGGCTTCGACCGAGACGCTTGGTCGCCTCTCGCCGGGGGATCGGGTCTACCTGACTTACCGTCGCGAGGTGCCGCATCTCATTCGCGAGGCAGGCGATGGCGCGTAGAGGAGACAGCCGCAGACTTGCCGGCTTGCTGGCGCCGGCCTCGCTCTTTCTGGGAATCTTCTTCCTCGGTCCCCTGGCTATCATGGTGGTCTACAGTTTCCTGGAGCCAGGACTCTACGGCGGCGTGGAGTGGAACTTCTATCATTGGAACTATGGCCGCATCCTCGGCTGGGCCGATGGTGAGTGGGAGGATTTCGACCCGGTTTACGTCCAGATCTTTCTCCGCTCGGTCCGTCTGGCACTGACCAATGTCGTGGTCACCCTATTGATCTGCTACCCGGCGGCGTTATGGGTCAGCGGTTTGCCGGCCCGCTGGCGCACCTTCGTCGTGTTCATCATCACCCTTCCCTTCTTCGTAAGCCTGGTGGTTCGCCTCTTCTGCTGGGTCCTGATCCTGCGCCCCAGCGGTTTTTTGAGCTCGACCCTGATCGGAATGGGTGTGATCACCGAGCCGATCGACATCATGTTCACCGAGACTGCGGTCCTGATCGGCATGGCCTACGTGCTGCTTCCCTTCATGTTCTTGCCGATCTACGCCAGCATCGAAAAGCTCGACCGCTCCCTGCTGCAGGCCTCATCGGATCTGGGCGCCAGCCCGCGTCAAACCTTCCTTCGGATCACCTTGCCGATGACTTTGCCGGGCATTGCGGCGGGTGCGGCTCTGGTCTTCATTCCGAGCCTCGGCAACTTCATCGTTCCCGACCTCCTGGGCGGAGCCAAGGTCGTGATGATCGGGAACCTCGTCGAGCAGCAGTTCCTCTCCGCGCGCAACTGGCCCTTCGGCGCTGCCCTGTCGGTCATGATCATGCTGGTCATGTTCTCGCTGATTGTCTTTTACCTGCGGCGGCTTGGACGGAGCGAGGTGAGGGGATGAGACAGTCCTGGACGAAACGCCTGTTGAGCCTGCACGGCCTGCTGTTCCTGTTCTTCGTCTACGCGCCGATCATGGTGGTGGTCGTCTATTCCTTCAACAGCCATCCGATCAACATGATGGTCTGGAAGGATTTCACCTTCGATTGGTACTGGTCGATCTTCGGCTATCCGACGCAGCTGAACGAACAAACCCTCTACGTCGAATCCACCGATCAACTGCTGGCAGCGGTCAAGAACAGCTTGATCGTTGCAGGGACCACCACAGCCTTCTCGACCGTTCTCGGCACCATGACGGCGCTGGCGCTGCACCAGTACCGCTTTCGCATGCAGTCCTTCTATCGAGGCCTTCTCTACATGCCGATGGTGATGCCGGACATCGTGCTGGGCATCGCGCTGCTCAGCTTCTTCGTCACCTTTGGCATGAAGCTTGGCCTGACCTCGATCATCGTTGGGCACTGCACCTTCCTGATCTCCTATGTCTTCATCGTAGTCAGCGCCCGGCTCGCGGGAATGGACAACACCTTACAGCAAGCCTCGGCGGACCTTGGTGCTGGACCCTGGACCACCTTCAGACGCATCACCCTGCCGCAGATCCTGCCCGGTGTGATCGGCGGCGCCTTGCTCGCCTTCATCATCTCAATGGACGATCTGGTCATCACCTACTTCATTGCCGGAGTCGACTCGACGACCTTGCCGGTTTTCATCTACGGCATGCTCCGGCGTGGCGTGAAGCCGGAGATCAATGCCATCGCGACCTTGATGCTGGCCTTCTCCTTCATCATCGCATCGCTCGGTCTCTACCTGCGACGGCGGACCTAGGGGAGGAGTGCATGGCGAAACCACGTGGCCGCGCGCTTGGCCTGCCCTTCCTCGGAGAACCCGGCGTCAACAACGCGATCACCGACGTGCCGGGCGTCGAGGTCGGCTACTGCACAAGGATCGAGGGTGAGGGTCCGCTGGTGCCGGGCCAGGGGCCTGTGCGCAGCGGCGTCACCGCTATTCTGCCGCTCGGCCGACGCGCGGAACCGCAGCCGGTTTGGGCGGGCATGTACGCCCTCAACGGCAATGGTGAGATGACCGGAACTCATTGGATCGAGGATGGCGGTTACTTCGTCGGACCCATTTGTCTCACCAACACCCACAGTGTCGGCGTGGTGCATCATGCCGCCACAAGATGGATCCTCCGAACCTATGCGGAGGCCTGGGAAGAGAAGCATCTCTGGGCCATGCCGGTTGTGGCGGAGACCTATGACGGCCTTCTGAACGACATCAACGGCCTGCACGTCACCGAGGCCGATGCGCTCACAGCGCTCGATGCAGCGGCTCCCGGTCCGATCGCCGAAGGCAACGTCGGCGGCGGCACCGGAATGGTTTGCTATGAGTTCAAGGGTGGGACCGGATCGGCCTCGCGCCTTCTCCCAATCGACGGCACGGGCTTCACGATTGCTGCTCTGGTTCAGGCCAACCATGGCCTGCGCCCTTGGTTGACGGTACTGGGCCAGCCTATCGGCGCGATTATGACCGAAGATCGTTTGATGCCGAGCGAACAGGGCTCGATCATCGTCGTTCTGGCCACCGACCTGCCAATGGCCCCGCATCAGCTGCGCCGCCTGGCCAAACGCGCTGCGATCGGGATCGGGCGGGGGGGAACACCCGGTGGCAACAACTCGGGCGATATCTTTCTCGCCTTCAGTACGGCGAACCGTGGCCCCCTACCACAGTTTGCCGGACCGCGAGGAAGGCTGGAGACCATTAACGACGAACTCTTCGATCCGATCTATCTCGCCGCGGTCGAGGCAATTGAAGAGGCCGTCGTCAATGCCCTGCTCGCGGCCGAGGATATGACGACCCTGCGGCCCGCGGGTCTGACCTGCCGAGCGATCGATGCCGATCGGCTGTCGGCGATATTCAATGAAAGGTGATTCGCCATGACGATGCAGACATCCTTTTCGCCGAACTCGTGGGAAGCGCGGGATCTTCGTGCCATGCTGCATGGCTTCTCACACCTGGGAACCTTGCAGGACAATGGTCCGGTCATCATGACCCGCGGCGAGGGCGTCTATGTAGAGGACGCACACGGCAAGCGCTATCTGGAGGGAAACTCCGGTCTTTGGAACATGGTGGTGGGCTTCGATCACCCAGGCCTGATCGAGGCCGCCTGTGATCAGATCCGCAAGTTCCCCGCTTATCACAACTTCTTCGGCCGCGTCAGCGAACCCTCCGTCGAACTGGCGGAGAAGCTGATCGAAATCGCGCCGGTGCCGATGGGTAAGGTCTTCTTCACCAACTCGGGCTCAGAGGCCAACGACACCGTCGTCAAGATGCTCTGGATGATCAACCGGGGCTTAGGCAGACCCGACCGTCGGAAGATTTTGTCGCGAAAGAATGCCTATCATGGGGTCACGGGCCTCACGGCGAGCATGACGGGCAAGGACTACGTTGGCGCCTTCGGCCTTCCGCTGGACGGCTTCCTGTTCGCCGATTGCCCACACTACTGGCGGTATGGCGCGGAGGGTGAAAGCGAGGCCGCGTTCTCGGCGCGTTGTGCAGAGAACCTGGACGCGCAGATCGAGGCCGAGGGGCCGGAGACCATAGCCGGGTTCTTTGCGGAGCCGGTGATGGGTGCCGGTGGCGTGATTCCACCGTCGGAAGGCTACTTCGCCGCCATTCAGCCGGTTCTGAGGAAGCACGGCATACCCTTGATTGCCGACGAGGTGATCTGCGGGTTCGGACGAACCGGAAACCTCTGGGGCAGTCAGACCTACGACATCAAGCCGGACATCATCGTCGCCTCGAAGTGCGTGACGGCCGGATACTTTCCGATGGGTGCGGTGCTGGTCTCTCCCGACATCCACGATAAGCTCATCGCCGCGTCGGAGGAGTTCGAGGAGTTTCCGCACGGCTTCACCACGGGAGGACACCCGGTCGGTTGTGCCATTGCCCTGAAAGCGATCGACATCATTCTGAACGAGGGCGTCTTCGACAACGTCGTCGCCGTCTCTCCGCAGTTCCAAAGCCGGCTGCGCGCCTTTGCTGCCCACCCTCATATCGGAGAAGCCCGCGGTGTTGGGCTGATGGGCGCGCTTGAACTGGTTGGGGACAAGGAGGAGAAGGCTCCCTTCCCACCCGAGCAGCCGGTGGCGGAGCAGATTGCCAACACGGCGTTAGAGAACGGCCTCATCTGCCGTCCCGTGGGTCAGGCGATCGTGGTCGCGCCTCCCTTCATTATCACGCCGGGTCAGATCGACGAGCTCTTCGACAAGCTTGGCCGGACCCTCGAACAAGTGCTTGGGCGCTAGAGGAGTCGCTCCTTGTCCAGATATCGGATTACGGACGACGACCTGAGCTACGCCGCCGAGTTCAAGGCCAACCCCTTGGGCTCGCCAAGCCCCGGTCTGCAGCGGGTCATGAACCTGCTCCGCGGCGGCCCGAAAGCCGGCAAGTACGTTCTGATCGTCAAGGAACCTTTCCGGCGTTGGGTCCTTGGGCGCATGCCGGCCGAACGTGGGCAGCCATTCGAGATCCTCGATGATCAGGAATTCACCGACTTGGCGGCTGCAGAGTGGGCGGTCTTTAAGCTGCGATGGCAGGCCCACACCGGCCGTGACCTTGAGGACACCCTCTAGATGACCCGGATCTTAGCGTATGCCGATCGTCTGAGTGTCGCGCCGGGGGAAGGGCTGAAGGTCATGGTCAGCTGCGAGGGCCTTGTGTCCTACAATGCCGACCTGATCCGGGTGATACAGGGAGACATCAATCCCGATGGTCCTGGCTATAGAGAAGAGCGCATCGCGCTCGACCTCGGCGGTCCTTTCGAAGGGCGTTATCAACCCATTCATGCAGGCTCTTATGCGGTGATCTCGGACGCGCAGGCGTTTGGCGAACTTGCATCGATTGGAGTGCAGGCCTTCATCTGGCCAACCCTTCCTGGCCGGGGGGCGCAAACCCTTCTATCCCGCGAAGACAGGAAGACGGGGGCCGGGTTTCGGCTGCTTCTTGACGAGGACGGCGCTCTTGCATTCGAGTTCTCGGCACCGGGCGAAGCGAGTGTTCGGGTATCAACGGGGAAGGCCTTGCTGGCGGAGACCTGGTATCTGATCAGCGGAAGCTACGATGCGAAGACCGGCCTTGCCTCCGTTGGCCAGCGCCCGCTTCGCAGCTATCCTTTAGTGGACGATGCCGGAACTGAATCCTTTTCCGCCTTGCCGAACCTGCCAGTTGCTGAAGCCAAGGCCTCTCTGATCATTGCGGCGCGCCCCGGATCCGATGGCCCCGCCGAAGAGCACTTCAACGGTCGCATTGAAGCGCCTCGCATCTGTTCACGTAGGATAGATCCGTCGGAGAGGGATCATCTTGTGCCGCTGGACGACGGCAGCCTTGTCGCCGCCTGGGATTTCTCGCGCGACATCTCAACAGACCGGATTACGGATGTTTCCGCCAATCAACTGCACGGGCATCTGGTCAATCTGCCCACCCGTGGTGTCCCTGGCCAAGCTTGGAACGGCGAAGAGCACTGCTGGTCCAAGCGCCCCGAGCACTATGGCGCCATCCACTTTCACGATGACGATCTCTACGACTGCGGCTGGGACGTCGACTTTGAGGTGACGATCCCGGAGGATCTCTCCAGCGCGGTCTATGCCCTTCACCTCCATGGCGAGGGGGAAAGCTACTATATCCCCTTCGCGGTGCGCCCGCCGCGCGGGCAGGCAACAGCGGCTGTCGCCTACTTGATGCCGACCGCCAGCTACATGGCCTATGCCAACAACCGCGTCGGTATCGACGTCCCGGAAACGGAGATCGTGACTGGCCGTCTTCTTCAGATGAACCCCTGTGACCTCTTTATGCAGCAGCATCCGGAACTCGGTCTCTGCTTCTATGACCTGCACAGTGACGGCAGCGGCGTCTACTACAGCTCGCGCCTACGCCCGATCATCAATATGCAGCCCAAGCACATCGGGCACTTGGGCGGCCGTGGCTCCAACCTCTGGCAGTTCAATGCCGATACCCACATCCTCGACTGGCTGGAGCACAGCCGCCATTCCTTCGACGTCATCACGGACGAAGACTTGGAGAAGGAGGGTACCCAGGCCATTGCCGGCTATCGCGCGGTGATCACCGGTACGCACCCGGAGTACTACAGTCTTGGAATGCTGGACAGCCTGCAGGCCTATATCGATGGTGGAGGTCGTCTCATGTACATGGGCGGCAATGGCTTCTACTGGCGGGTATCCTATCATCCGAGCCTGCCGGGAGTGATCGAATGCCGTAAATCGGAAGACGGTATTCGCGCCTTCGCCCCCAGGCCCGGTGAGTTCTACGCCAGCTTCACCGGCGAATACACCGGCCTTTGGCGCCGCAACGGCCGCCCCCCCAACCAACTGGTTGGGATCGGCATGGTCTCGCAGGGCTTTGATGTCTCTTCGCCCTTCCATCGCCGCGAGGGGAGTAACGATCCTCGCGCCGCCTTCATATTTGACGGGGTCGAGGGAGATGACATTGGCGACTTCGGGCTCTCGGGCGGAGGTGCCGCTGGCCTGGAACTGGATGCCGCGGATCCAGCCCTGGGTACGCCGCCGCATGCCCTGGTGCTGGCCTCATCCGAACGCCACACCGACCTCTACCTGATGACGCCAGAGGACATGAACGACCCTGCACCAGGCCTCGGTGGAACGGAGGCGGAGATCATCCGTGCCGACATGGTCTTCTTCGAGACCAAGAAGGGCGGCGCGGTCTTCTCGACCGGCTCCATCGCTTGGGCTGGGAGCCTGTCTCATGAGGGTTACGACAACGCTGTCGCCCGCATCACCGCCAATGTGCTGGACCGCTTCCTTGACGAGACACCCTTTTCGACGCCCGACTGAGGTGTCGTGAAGACCAGTTTCCGAAGCGTGTCTCTGCCTGCAACGATGGATCGCCGCCCAAGATTCGCGGAATCGACAGCTTTCCGCTGCGCTCTGGATGCACCGGTTGCGTTCCAACCAAGCGTCGGGCACCTTACCCGGCACAAGCGGGGGCGAATTGGCAGATCCCTGCTCTGGAGACAGACAGGGATTGCCTGAAGAGACAGACTGCGTGAGCATCGCTGTCCAGACCCCGCAGTGGCAAAGACCACGGTGAGATAGACAAGGGAGACATCATGTTTGGACGACTGGTAATCGGAACCTTCGCCGCAACGCTGGTGGCGGGCACGGCCTTCGCAGAGGATGTGAAGGTTGGTATGCTTCAGGGCTTTACCGGCCCGACGGAATCGCTCGTTGCACCGATGGCGCTGGGTGGCGAGCTGGCCTACGCTGAAGTCTCTGACAGCGGCAAGTTCCTAGGCGGCAAGACGGTCACTGTTATCCGCGGTGATAGTACCTGCATTGATGCTGCCGCGGCCACGGCTGCGGCTGAACGCCTGATCACCTCCGAAGGGGTGGTTGGGATCAACGGAGCGACCTGTTCCGGCGCGACCACGGCCATCTTGAACAACGTGGTGCGGCCGAACGGTGTCGTGATGATCTCGCCCTCGGCCACGTCGCCGGCCCTCTCCACCATTGAGGACGATGGCTATTTCTTCCGCACGGCGCCGTCGGACGCGCGCCAGGGAGAGATCATTGGCGAGATCCTGAAACGACGCGGGATCAAGTCGGCAGCACTGACCTACACCAACAACGACTATGGCAAGGGTCTGGCGGACGCGATCCAAGCGGCCTTTGAGGCCAAGGGCGGCAAGATTACCGCCGTCGCCGCCCACGAAGACGGCAAGGCTGACTATTCTGCCGAAGTGGCCACCCTGGCGTCAGCTGGTGGCGAGATCCTGATTGTGGCCGGTTATCTTGACCAAGGCGGCAAGGGCATGATCCAGGCCGCGCTCGACACCGGCGCCTTCGACCGCTTCGTCCTGCCGGACGGTATGGTCGGCGATTCCCTCACCGATCACTTCGGGTCGGCCCTCGATGGCTCGATCGGCACCAATCCCGGAACCGACAGCCCCGGTGCCAGCATGCTGGCCAAGCTGTCAGAGGGTAAGAACTTTAAGGGCGACGATCCTTATGTGCCGGAGGCCTACGACGCCTCGGCGCTGCTGCTGCTGGCGATGCAGTCTGCCGGCAGCACCGACAGTGCCGTCTACAAGGATCACATCATGTCGGTCGCCAACGCTCCCGGCGAGAAGATCTATCCGGGTGAGCTTGCCAAGGCACTGCAGATCTTGGCCGACGGCGGTGAGGTCGATTATGTCGGCGGCACCAATGTGGAGCTGATCGGCTCCGGCGAGGCCGGCGGCAGCTTCCGTGAGACCGAGGTCAAGGACGGCAAGTTCGAGACGGTGATGTATCACTAGCGCGTCACGGTTCCTCGCTTTTGGAGGAGCGGTCGGGTTCGCCCGACCGCGCCCCCATGACGGATCAGCGGATGATATCGGTCGAGCAGGTCAGCCTGCGCTTTGGCGGGCTGATTGCCGTCAACGAGGTGTCGCTTGCGGTTTCGAAGGGCACCATAACCGGCCTCATCGGCCCCAATGGAGCTGGCAAGACCACCCTCTTCAACATCGTCGCCGGGGCCTATAAGCCGACCTCCGGCACGGTGCGGGTGGCCGGAGAGGAGGTGACGGGGCTTAAGCCCCATCAGCTCTTCCACAAGGGCCTGCTACGCACCTTTCAGATCGCCCATGAGTTCTCCAGCCTGACGGTGCTGGAGAACCTGATGACGGTGCCGGACGGCCAGCCGGGTGAAGACCTCCGCAACACCTGGTTCAACTTTCGCCGCGTGCGCGAGCGCGAAGCCGAAGTTAGAGCGCGCGCCTTGGAAGTGATCGATTTCCTGGAGATTGGGCATCTAACCAACGAGTTGGCGGGCAATCTCTCCGGCGGTCAAAAAAAGCTCCTGGAGCTTGGGCGCACCATGATGGTGGATGCGAAGGTTGTCCTGCTGGATGAGGTCGGGGCTGGCGTCAACCGCACCCTGCTCAACACCATCGCCGGCTCTATCCAACGCCTGCATCAAGAGCGCGGTTACACCTTCTTCCTGATCGAACATGACATGGACTTCATCGCGCGTCTCTGCGACCCGGTCATAGTCATGGCCGAGGGCAAGGTCCTGACCGAGGGGACAGTGGACGAGGTCAGGAACAACGAAGAGGTCATCGAGGCCTATCTGGGCACGGGGCGTCGCCATCAACGAGGGGCTGACGCTTGACCTTCCTTTCGGCCACAGGGATCACCGGCGGTTACGGCGCTGTCGACATCATCGAGGACTGCAACCTCTGGGTGGACAAGGGCGAGATCAACGTGATCGTCGGCCCCAATGGTGCCGGCAAGTCCACCGCCATGAAGGCCGTCTTTGGCATGTTGAACCTGCGCCATGGCCAGGTTCTCTTGGATGGCGTCGATATCACCAAGTTGCCCCCGCAAAAGCGCGTGCAGGCCGGCATGGGCTTCGTGCCGCAGACCCGCAACGTCTTCGTCTCTCTCTCCGTAGAGGAGAACCTGGAGATGGGGGCCTTCATCCGTGACGGCGACTTCGCCGACACGATGGAGCAGGTCTATGAGCTCTTCCCGGTCCTAAAAGAAAAGCGCCTGCAGCCGGCCGGTGAACTCTCCGGCGGTCAACGCCAGCAGGTGGCCGTCGGCCGAGCGCTGATGACCCAACCGAAGCTCTTGATGCTCGACGAACCCACGGCCGGCGTGTCTCCCATCGTCATGGACGACCTCTTCGACCGCATTGTCGAGGTGGCCAAGACCGGTATCGCCATCCTCATGGTGGAACAGAATGCCCGCCAGGCGCTGGAGATCGCCGACAACGGATTCGTTCTGGTGCAAGGCAAGAACCGCTTCACCGATAGCGGCCAAGCGCTGTTGGCCAACGCAGAAGTGCGACGCTCGTTCCTGGGGGGCTGATGGACATCCTGAACGCACTGGCCTTGTTCGCCAACTTTGTGTTTGTACCGGCAACGGCCTATGGCGCGCAGCTGGCCTTGGGTGCCCTGGGCGTGACCCTGATCTTCGGCATCCTGCGCTTTGCCAACTTCTCACATGGGGAGCTCATGTCCTTTGGCGCCATGGCCAGTATCCTGGTGACCTGGTTCCTCCAGGATCAGGGGGTTAGCATCGCGCCGCTGCCGACAGCACTTCTGGCATTGCCGGCCGCCATCCTGGCGACGGTTGTCCTGATGCTGGCAACCGACCGCCTGGTCTTTCGCTTCTATCGCCGTCAGCGCGCCAATCCGATCGTCTTTGCCATCGTCTCTGTCGGCGTGATGTTTGTCTTTGCCGGTCTGATCCGCATCATCATCGGCCCCGAGGACCGCAGCTTCGCCGATGGCGAGCGCTTCATCATTACAGCATTCGAATTCAAGAAGTTGACTGGTCTCGCTGAGGGGATCGCCATTCGCCAAACGCAACTTCTGACCCTGGTCGTCACCGCCATCGTGGTCGTCGCGCTCTTCTGGTTCCTGCGGAAGACGCGTTCGGGCAAGGCCATGCGCGCCTATTCCGACGACGAGGACTTGGCCCTCCTGTCGGGCATTGACCCAGAGCGCGTGGTCGCGCTGGCCTGGATCATTTGCGCGGCACTCGCCGCCATCGCAGGCACGCTCTACGGCTTGGACAAGACCTACAAGCCTTTTATTTTCCTGCAGATTCTCTTGCCTATCTTCGCCGCCACGATTCTTGGCGGCATCGGCCAGCCAGTTGGCGCCGTGCTGGGCGGCTTCATAATCGCCTATTCGGAGGTCACCGTGACCTATGCCTTCAAGAAGTTCCTGACCTATCTGGGACCTGAAAGCTGGGCACCGGAAGGGCTCGTCCAGCTGCTGTCCACGGACTACAAGTTCGCGGTATCCTTCATCATACTGGTCGCCGTCCTGCTGTTTCGGCCGACCGGCATTATCCGCGGTAAAGTCATATGACCGCCCGCGGCGCCCTCTACTATGCCATCATGGGTCTGGTCCTGCTTGGGATCGGCGTCCTGCAAAGCTGGAATGTCGCCTTTGGCATTCTGAACCTCTGCCTCATCTCCGCGATCATGGCGCTGGGCGTGAACATGCAGTGGGGTTATGCCGGGCTCTTCAACGTCGGGATCATGGGCTTTACCGCCTTGGGCGCGCTGACGGCGGTTCTTGTCTCCATGCCACCGGTCGGCGAGGCTTGGTCGGCTGGTGGCGGCGGCATCCTGCTCTCGCTGCTTTCGGTGGTCGGGACCGTCGCGGCGATTATCGCAGCGCGCCGTTTCCTGCACAGGGCACTGCATCTTCCGGCCACACTGCTGCTGGTGGTGGCGGGCTTTTTCGTGGCCGAGAGTTTCTTCGGGCCGGCGGTCGATCGCATCGAAGCGATCAACCCGGCCCACACCGGCTATCTTGGCGGGCTTGACCTGCCGATCCTCTTGGCCTGGCCTCTCGGCGGGCTGGTCGCGGCAGGCGCCGGCTGGCTCATCGGCAAGATCGCGCTGGGTCTGCGTGCCGACTACCTGGCAATCGCGACCCTCGGCATCTCTGAGATCATCATCGCAGTCATCAAGTACGAGGAGTGGCTCTCCCGCGGCGTGAAGAACGTCACCGGTTTGCCGCGGCCCGTACCCTACGAGGTGGATCTGGTCACGCGGGACTGGTTTTTGAGCCTGGCACAGTGGCTCGGCTTCGAAGACATGGGCGAGGCCGCCAGTCTCTTTGTAAAGGTCTGCTACGCACTGCTCTTCCTCACCGTGCTGGCCATTATCATGTGGTTTGCCGAGCGCGCGCTGAAATCGCCCTGGGGGCGCATGATGCGGGCCATTCGGGACAACCGCGAGGCGGCCAGCGCCATGGGCAAGGACGTGAAGAGGCGCCACCTGCAGGTCTTTGTCTTAGGCTGTGCCGTCTGCGGCATCGCCGGTGCCATGCTGGCGACCTTGGACGGTCAGCTGACCCCGACCAGCTACATCCCGCTGCGCTACACCTTCCTCATCTGGGTGATGGTGATCCTCGGTGGGTCAGGCAACAACTGGGGCGCGATCCTGGGCGGTTTCGTCATCTGGACGCTCTGGGTGCAGGCCGAGCCGCTTGGCAACCTCTTCATGCACCTGGTATCGAGCCCATTGCCGGAAGGGTCTTGGCTGGCGGAGCGCCTGGTCGCCGGGGCTGCCTACACCCGCTACATCTTGATGGGCGCCATTCTCTTGATTGTCATGCGCTTTGCACCCAAGGGTTTGATCCCGGAGCGGGGGTGAAGCATCTCGTGATAAGATTGGGCGCTACAATTGGATCACGCCTTGAACGCATGCCTTTTGTGTGTTCGGCAATTGGCAATTACACGTGGAGCTGAACATTCAACCACTATAGAAGCCCCCCTTTGCGACCATGTGGAAATCCATTGGCATTTGACCCGACCCATGCAGTTATGGCACCTGAATCATCACAAGATAGCGGGGCGATTACAGCGCTGAGTAGGGATTGATAAGAGCGAGTTGGTGATTGTACGACACCGGTCCATGTCCTCGGCCGGCTCCTCATTTCATCTGACTGTAATGGGCTGCTGAACGAGGGAGAGTCGCTGCTGTCTCGACAAGGCTTAGGGACGCCCTGGCTTATAGGGCATGCTGCTTGTTTCATCCCTAGGCGAGGTGATTGCGTAGGGGGCATAGAGCGACAGCTCTGGCTCTTGTTGAAGAGGAACAGTACTAAGTGATCATCGTAAGTTATGGCGTTGCAAAGAGCTCCAGCAGCTACGCTTTTCAGCTGATTGATGCTGCCTGCAATCGCCGTTTTGAAAGTACGCTTGAATACAAGAAGTATCGAAGAGAGGTGCTGCACACGGAAAGTTTGGATGATATCTATTCCGATCTCGCTGCCATCTTCTCTGGTATCACGCAGCGACCAAAGATGCCAGTATCCTTTAAAACGCATGACTTCTTTACTATCGAGCAGCGGCCACAATTGAAAGCCGCCAAGCAATTCAGGCCCTTTTTTCGCTCGGGCCGTGCCATTTGTATCGGGACCTACCGGGATCCAAGAGATGTCTGCCTTTCGTTCCTCGATCATGGGGACCGTGACAGGCGTGAAGGCCGGCATCACAATCACATGACGAAGATGTTCACTTTGGAAGATACCGTTGCAGCCACCAAATGGCAGTTTCGAATATTGAGATGTTGGAGTCGAATGCCAAACGCCTTTTTGTTTTCTTATGAGGATATGACTCAGAATACGAGCAAATGCTTAGAGATTATCGCGGATAGGACTGGACTTTCTTATGATGTTATGGAAGATACCAGGGCTAAACTGTCGGAGGATACAAGCAAGATCTGGCAATTCAATAAGGGGAAGGCCAACCGTTATGCTGAGGATTTGTCGCGCTCGGAAGCGAACAAACTCAATCGCATTTTTGCTAAGCAGATAGACTTGGTTGAGAAGCTGCGTTCTGAATCGGTTCTGTAGCAGGTGGTGAGCGGATTGCTGCGTCGGCATCACAGGAGCAGGTCGAGTTTTAGCCAGCCCCATCGGTTGCTGTGCGTTAGGAAAGATTAATGGCAGAGCCCTCATTGGTAGAAATTGTTTCTCGTCGTTCTCTCTCAGATGTTGAGAGCTTTCTTGATTCGCGGAGTGACAGGGGACCATGGGATCTATCTTGCATTGACGACTTGAAGAACAGCTTCAAGACGTTCGATGGCCGTGGTGCTACACTCTATCTGCGCGAACTGGCTGCCCTGATGAAGGAGCGGCGGCTGGGTCTGCTAGAGCGCTGTGTCATCGAAGAGATGATCAGCCGCGGCTTCGATCGCGAGAGTTCCGAGCTGCGGATCTTCCGTTCGCTGGTCGAGGATAGCCTCCACGATCAGGTGATCACGTTCGGTGTGAAGATTGCGCTCTCTTGGGAGATCCGTCCGGACTGGGCGCCGGCCATGGCTGAGGCCGTCAGGCACTTCGTTGGTGGCGCGGAGGGTGAGACGGCGCTGGAGCGCGCATGCTTTGTCCTCGATTCCTGCAGCCTGGCGACACTGCGTCTTATGCTGGAAACGAAAGACTGCTTGGCCGTACTCCTTGCCCCGCTCAAGGCGGCGCATGAGCTGACCAGTGAGCATCTGTTGATCTGGAACTACTCCGTGGCCATCGCTTCCCTCAGCGACAAACAGCAGGCCTTCATAGCGCGCTCCCAGGCGCTGAACCGAGAGTCACTCTATGACGACATCTTGACCTTCTTCATGGAGGAAAGCCGCGAGGCGAGGCTGGCGCTCTCTACCGTGATTGTGGAGCATCCCGATGTTACCAAGCCGGCGCGCCTCGATAGCGGCATCCTCTTGGTGATGGGGTTCTGCTGCTGGCTGCCGGACCATCGCCTGCCCGAAGCTCTGGTCGCTGACTTCGCTAAGAGAAAGGAGGCTTTCGGCACCATCCGGCTGATGCTGGATGGCATCCGCCGCAATGGAGAGGATGGCCGAGCCTATCTGCGAGACCTGCTTGACCATATGGCGGACCTGCAGGGCGTGACTTTGGGTGATCTTGGTTTGCGCGCTGAAGTTGGCCTTCTGGACACCACAGCCGAGGTTCTCGCGGCACTGGCGCAGATCCGAGAGGCCGGCTTGCCGGCCAATCGCAGACGCTTGGTCGACCTGGTGAGCGGGCTGGTGAAGAACGACCAGCTCGAGGCTGCGGTCCGGATCTGTGATGAGGAGTCGGAATGCCTCTTGGCCGACTTGCCCTCTGCCAGGGCGGTCGCCGAGGTCTATACGGCCGCTAAGGATTGGCAGCAGACAGCGCAAACGTGGGCCAGGATCGCGTCCCTCTCGCCTGGCCTGCATTGGCCGCTCTCCAATGCATTCCGTGCCTATGCGCAGGCGGGGAACGGTCTGGCCGCAGCTGACATTGCGGAGAAGATCAATCTCGCCGACAAGAATTACCGATTGGCGCTGCCGATGCTTGCGCACTCGGCCTGCATTCTTGGCATGTTTGACTTTGCGATCTCAGTGCTCGAGCAGGCCAAGCGGCATTTCGATGGCTACTCGAGCGATCACCGCCGCCTCTTGGGAAGGGTGCAGACCTTCATCTCCGGCGACCTCTCCCTGGTCGAGATGCCAAAGCAGGATCTCTCTCAAGCTGCTGCTCCCAGGGCCCTCGTCATCGACCCAGGCTTCCACTCCGGGTCCGGCCACCACTTCAACTACGGCCTCTTCTCTGTAGAGTTTCTGTCGCGGAACCTGGGTGTCTCGAAAGAGGATGTTTG
The DNA here is from genome assembly GCA_963669335.1 of Rhodospirillales bacterium. Lineage (GTDB taxonomy): Bacteria > Pseudomonadota > Alphaproteobacteria > Kiloniellales > JACOMY01 > JACOMY01. Next base: position 6,024,838 of record OY770023.1, on the reverse strand, counting down.
GTTACTGACCGGCCGAGACCGGAACGACCGCCAGGACAGGTCCTTGGAACAGAGCATCAAGCAGGTCTTCCGCTTCAATCCCTATGATTTCAATCGGCTGGGGGCTGACCAACGCGCCGTCAAAAACCTGAACGAGGCCTTCTTTCAGGATCTCCTTCGCCTCTCCAAGGAGATAGATCTTAGCGCCTGCAAAGTGATCTATGTGCATTCAATGCGGGCCAACATGATCGGCGGTTTCGCGCGTTGGCTGGAGAAGATCCTCGACAAGCGGCGGATCGCGGTCATCGTCGGGATCATTGAGGTCGATTACCTTCTGGCACCGGCGGCGGAGCGGGCGCTCTGGTCACGTGCCAACCGGCGCGGGATCAACCGGCTCTTTGCCCTGCCGGGCCTCAATCCCTTGGTCTACTGCGAGACACAGCGCGCCTGGTCGCATTTTCGTAACCTGATCGGAGAGGACCTTGGGATCCATCAACTGCCCTATCTGGCAGCCTCCCTTGCCGGTCGTGTTGCCTCCAAGAATAAGCGATCTCTGTCGAAAGAGACCATTACCTTCGGGACCATCGGTTCCTCGACGCCGAACCGAGGGTCAGATCTCTTCCCCAGCCTGGTGCAACGCTTTGCACATGATAAGAGGGTGAACTGGGTTCTGCAGTTGGACCAGAGTTATGTCCAATCGTTGGGCTCCGAACAGGTCCAATTTCTGGATCAGGCTGTGCGCAATGGAAGCTGCGCCTGGTATGCCGACAGGCTGTCGGTCGAGGATTATTACGACGCGATGAAACGCATGGATGTCATCATCCTACCCTATCGCGACCGCTATGCCGTCTCGGGCTCCGGCGTATTCTATGAAGCCATCCAGCTGGAGCGCTTCGTGATCGTGCCCAAGCAGACCTTCATGGGCAAAGTGGTCAAGGAGATGGACTACCCAAGCCGGCTGATGGGCGAGGTCAGCATCGAGTCGGCAACAGCCGCGATCTCGACGGTCCTGGAACGCAGTGAACAGTTCCGCAATCGGGTGAATCGCTTCCACCGACTGGGGCGACAACAGCTTCCGATCGAACGCTTCCGCGCCCTCTTCTGGAAGACCCTTCAAGCCCTTGGTTGAGGCGGCGAGCTGGACTCAACCATGATTTGTTTGGATGCGCCGCTGCGGCATGGTCTCTTCTGCCCGGTTGTCAGCGCGACCTGACCAAAAGGCTAGTATACCTGAACAAAAGTATCTATTCCATAGTTTGATAACTGGCTGAGAAGGGGTCATCACCAGAGCGTCGTAGCCCTCATTACTTGTATTCTCAAATTCTTTTCAATGTGTCCGCAAAGAATAGAGAGGGAGCAGAGCATCAGTTCGGTGATCGCCGGATTTGGTCTCTAGATTTGGCGAAAGGTGACAGGTTTCGACCGCATTCGATGCCGATGTCGAAAACGACAGGATGCACCAGCGCGTCCTTCTCGCAAGAAAAAGACGATGGAACAGGCAACGAACCCGGCTCTGACATCCCCCAGGATCTGCAAGGACAGTCTGTCGGACTGTGTGACAGACTTCGGAAGGGACTGGCTCAACAGGCGCCTCAGCGCCGCGGAGATCGAGAGTCTCGCCTCTTTTCCGCTGATCCTGGAGACCGATGGCGCCAAGGCTGTCTTCGCCAACAGCGCCGATCTCATCGCTTTGCAGGACGCGCTGATGCAGAACCAGACCGATTTCATGTACCGGCGATCCCGGATGGTCATTCAACCTCTGTTGCTTCAGGAGAATGATGACACAGCAACGTACTATCACGCTTGTTTCGTGAAGACGGGGCACGAGCGAAACGAAATTCGCTATCTGCAGTCCGTGAAGACCTATGTGAGACGCCAAACAGAGGGTTGGCGTATTGCGGCCCTGTCCATCAAGAGTGAGCGGAAGACTGAGGCTCCTCAGGTCGATGACGCTGCGAGTGCGTCACCTCTCTGAGCTCTGCGATCTAGCGCGATTGGAGAGATCCAGGCGGCCGTCGGTTTGCGGAGGGCACCAGTAGTAGGCTCCTGTGATCGCTGCTGAGAAGCGGAACAAGCCGTCGAGGACGCCATCATCCAATCCCATCATCCGGCGCATCTGCACCTCAAAGGCATCGAAGGCGTGACCGAAGGCGACGAAGTTCAGACCTTCGCCATCGCGGTCCGCCCAGGGCATGGAGCGTCGCAGCAGGAAAGCCTCGGGCTCGAAGCTCTCTTGCGCCGTCCGCTTTACATGGGCTGAGGGCGGGGCTTCATCCAACTCTTCATTGTCACTTCGACGGCGGCCGATGATGTCGTCGCGCTCCTCTTGTGGGAGCGCGAAAAAGGCGTCGAGGTTGTGCTTCCACTTCTGCATGACGACGAAGCTGCTGCCCGCCGGTCCCTGTTCGCCCTCTAGGTCGATTGCAGCGGCCGCTGCCGCATCATCCTTGGGGTTTTCCGTCCCGTCTTCATAGCCGCTTAGGTCCCGCCCCTCGGCGTACTTGAAGCCATCGACAAGCCTGGTTCGCTTGCAAACTGGCGCGACCAGCTGTTCCAGGTGACGCGCACGATGCAGGATCTCGCCGCGGTCCTCCCCCTTAACCCAGGCCCAGAGGTCATGCTGGGTAGAGGGAACGTCGATACCCAGATTGCTGAGCTGGGGAAAGGGCCGCAGTCCCCCTATGTGGAGCCGTAGCCTCTCGGCCAGCGCGTGGCCGAGGCCGACCACCAGGCCGTGATTAACTTCGATGGCCTCGAGGCTGGCAGTCAGGTCCTGGGGCGTGGCACCCGCAATGACGTCGAATTCCAGATAGCGTGCCTGCTGTGGGAGAGGGGTGAGAATTCCTGACTGATGCGCGCTCATTTTTTGCCCCCGCTTTGATCCGATCCTTGCTCCAGGCGCAGGTAACGGCGCCTGGACGCACTATCTCAAAGGCGGTGGGGCTTGTATATCGCTCTGAGCAGGGACTCTGTCCGGGACTTTAGGCAGAGCGCAGGCGTTAGGGTTACTCGGCCGGAAGGATGCGATAGATGTAGGCCTTGGATCCGGCCGAGGCGAACCAGAGCGCTCCGTCCGGACCATTGCGGATATCGCGAATGCGCCCGAAGTCTCCTGGGAAGAGGCGTTCGACCTCGACGACCTGGTCGCCCTCGACCTTAAGGCGTGAGATCAGGCGGTCGCGCAGCGCTCCGACAAAGAGATCGCCCTGCCATTCCGGAATGAGGTCGCCCTCATAGAAGGCAGCGCCCGAGGGGGCGATTGAGGGGTCCCAGTAGAAGAGCGGGGGCACCACGTCCTCCCGTGTTTGGGCCGGGAAGCTATCGCCGTTGTATTCCGTGCCGTATGAAACTTCTGGCCAACCGAAGTTCTGACCCGGAATCGGTCGGTTCACCTCGTCGCCGCCGGCCGCACCATGAGAGATGGTGAAGTAGGCCTTGTCCGAGGACCGGAGCGCCGCGCCTTGGGCATTGCGGTGGCCATAGGACCAGATCTCCGGCTTGGCGCCGGTGTGATCGACGAAGGGATTGTCAGCCGGTATCGAGCCGTCGCGCTCCAGGCGAATGACCTTGCCGAGGTGGTTGGAGAGGTCCTGTACCCGGTCCGGATTGCCGCGGTCGCCAAGGGTCAGATAAAGCTTGCCCTCCTCATCGAAGACAATACGCGAGCCAAAGTGGCGGCCCCCGCTGACGGCGGGCTCCTGACGGAACAAGACCTCGACCTCCTCCAGCAGCGGCTTGCCGTCTGCCTTGGTCAGGATGCCGGTGGCAAGCGCCGTTCGGGCTCGGGCGCCGTCCCTGACCGGTTCGGAATAGCTAAGGTAGATCCGGTTGTTCTCGGAGAAGTCCGGGTCCAGCGCAACATCGAGTAGGCCACCCTGTCCGCGGGCCCAGACATCCGGCACGCCAGCCAGCGGTTCGGAAATCCGATCACCCTCTACCAGCCGCAGGTCACCGCCGCGCTCGGTGACCAGGATGCGCGCGCTCTCAGGCAGGAAGACGAAACCCCAGGGGTGAACGAAGGGGCCAACCATGGGCTCGACCATGACTGGGCCGGCCTCTGTATCGAAGGGCCCCTCTGCATCCTGTTTTGCCAGCGCTGCAGTGGAGAGGACCAGGCAGGTGACAAAGAGAAAGGAGACGGGGATGCGCATAAGAGACCTCCACGAGAGCCAGACCGTCACTCTATCTGGGGCGATCGCTTCGCGACATCTATAGTTTCCATCGCAGGGTTCTGTGATTTTGGCTTTGGTCCTCGTCCAGCTCCTGCAAGGGCCTTCCGTTTTTGCGGGTCACTGCGGCGGAATGAGCACCAATTTTCCGGCGAAACCCTTACCCAGGAAGGCCTCCTGCGCAGCAGCAATCTCTGCCAGGGGGTAGGTGGCGGCGACCAGGGGCCGGATCTCGCCGCGCTCGATGTAGCCGACCAGGTTCTCGAAGACGATGTCGTCCTGAAAGGTGCAGCCAAGCAGCGTCAGATCCTTCAGATAGAGCGTGCGCACGTCGAGTTCGACCAGCGGGCCGCCGATGGCACCGGCGGTCACGTAACGGCCGCCGCGCTTTAGAACGTCCAGCAGGCTGGGCCAGGCCGCGCCGGCCACCAGATCGACGACCACGTCGATGCTGTCCCGGCCCAGGGCGGAGACCAGATTGGCATTGCGATCGACCACTTGGTCGGCACCGAAGCTCAAGACCTCCTCCGACTTGGTAGCGCTGGCGACGGCGATGACCTCGGCACCGCGCCGCTTGGCGAGCTGCACGGCAGCCGAACCTACCCCGCCTGAGGCCCCGGTGATCAGCACGCGCTCGGCGCCCAGGCCGACCCGATGCAGCATCCCCTCGGCGGTCGAATAGGCACAGGGGATCGATGCCAGCTCTGCATCACTCCAATCGCAATCCACCTTGTGCGTCTCTCGCGTCGGTGCCTTGGCGTATTGAGCGAAGGCGCCGTCGCACTCCGATCCGAAGGTCCAGCATTCGAAGGGGCGATAGTCGACGTAAGAGCGCAGCATGTTGCGCACCAAGACCCGCTCGCCGATGCGGGCGGTATCGACATTGGCGCCCACGGCGACGATCAGACCGCAGCAGTCGGCGCCTTGGATTCGTGGGAAGCTGAGTGGTACGCCCGACCAAGAGGCATCTTCGGAATCTACCGTCTCGAAGCCCTCGGCGCCGCCCTTGTCGGTGGCCTCTGTCACCTGTTTGGAATACCAGCCGATCCGGGTGTTGATATCGGTGTTGTTAATGCCGGCCGCGGCAACCCTGATCAGGACCTCGTCCGGACCCGGCTCCGGCGTGGGCACGTCCTCACGGTATTGCAAGACTTCCAAACCGCCATGTCCGGTCAGAAGCACGGCTGCCATGGTCTTTGGGATGCTCTGGCTCATGAAAATCCTATCGCTGCGAAGGAGGGTAGGGCCACCGCGCCCTTGACATGCCCGACCCTAGCGCATGTCAATTAGCGCACAAGTCAGATTTTCATGGTCCTTTGACGGAGCTTTGCTCATGCCAGACTTGCGGCGACGCCTGCCCAACCTGAACGCGCTGCTCTGCTTCGAGGCGGCCGGCCGCCATTTGAGCTTTACTCTGGCTGCCGAGGAACTGGCGGTAACCCAAGGCGCGGTCTCACGACAGGTGCGCGTTCTGGAAGAGCAGCTAGGCCTGCCACTCTTTCGCCGCGGGCACCGCTCCATCGCCCTGACCGATGCTGGGCGCCGCTATCATCACCTGGTCTCTGTGGCATTGGAGCATCTGGCGGGTGCCACGGACGACCTGGTGGCAAAGCCTGCGGGCAAGCAGGTCACCGTGGCGACAACCGCTGCCATTGCCATGTACTGGCTGATGCCGCGCCTGCCTGATCTCAATCAGCGCTATCCGGAGATCGATGTTCAGGTTCTGGCGACAGACAGCGATCTGGCCCAGAGCGATGTCGTCTTCGACGTGGGCATCCAATACGGCCATGGGCGATGGCCTTCGCTGCAGGTCAAATTCTTGGCCGAAGGCGAGGTTGTCCCCGTTTGCAGTCCCAAGCTGCTGCCGGATGGTCAGCCCTTTGCGGAGGCTGAGGCTCTGCTGACGCAGCCGCTTCTGCATCTGGATGATCAAGGCATGGCCTGGGTCTGCTGGTCCGACTGGTTCCGCGCAGCCGGTTTGCAAGCGCCACCGGCATCGCCGGGGCGGCGCCTCAACACCTATCCCTTACTGAACAAGGCAGCCTTTGAAGGCCATGGCATCGCGCTTGGCATGCGCCATCTGGTCGAAGAGCACTTCGAACAGGGATGGCTCACGATCGCCTGCGCACGGAGGGTCAAGACCGAGCTCAACTTCTACGTCGTCAGGCCGCAGAAGGATCAGCGGGGCGCCGACTGCCAGATCGTGGAGGATTGGATAGTCGATCAGTTCTACCAGCAGGGTGAGGATGCGGCCGGGCCTGAGAGCCTGGCCGCATCACGCCGCTTTAGTCAGCCCAGCTAAGCCTCACGCCCTCGGCTGCCAGGGTCAGCTTGGCCCCGGCCTGGGTGGCGCTGAGGTTGATGATGACGCCGTTCTGGTTCTCCATGCTGGTCGCAGCCACGCCGCCGCCCAAGGCAGCGCCAGCCTGTCCGGCGACGAAGGTGCCGGGGAAATCCTCCAGCTTCTTCAGGCGATAGACTTTACCCACCGCGGTCACACTGGACACACCCAGATCGACGATAGAGAGGCCGCTGACGTCGAACTTGTAGACCTGGCCATTATAGGTCAGCTGGCCCTCGCCCCAGGTGACGCCGATGCCCAGCGCGATCGAGGTGCTCTCGATCCTGACGGTGCCGGTGATCGGCTCTTCGGCCATGACCGGTCCGGAGAAGGTCAGCCCGCAGGCTGCAGCGGCCAGAAAACCCAGTGTCGCGCGTCTGTTCATCGAAGCGTGCTCCTATCGAAGTTGCCACGGCGGTTGCCGCGATTGCTTGCCATCCACACTCTGAATGTCGTGCAAATTCTGCTAGAATTCACACGGCACCAGCCCACACCCTCGCCCGACCACCCATCCAATGATACTGTCGTGGGCGGTCGGGCGAGGGTGTGGGCTGGTGCCGCCCCGATCATGGCTTAGGGAAGCCACGATCAAAGGGACTCTTACAGATCCTGCGCCGCGCCGCCACTCACAACTGCGCGGCCCTGTTAAGCAGCTTCAACCACGCCGCTTGCGTGCAGGAAAGGCAGCCATTGGCTCTTGAAACGGCCGACGGCATTCCCGGCACGCTGCAACACCGCCTCGAAGCTCTCCTTCTTGCGGCCTTCGCGGTCAACGCCGGTCAGATCATGCACGCGCTTGGCGACCCGCTCTTCGAGCCCGGCTTCACCCTCTAGGGCCGCAACCAGGATAGCCGTCATCATCGGCGGCACCTGGACGGCTCCGCCGAAACGAGGTGCGGGCAAGGGCAGCATGTGGCGTGCCAAGTTGTCGTCGCTAAGCAGCGTTCGGCCCAGCTCGCTGGTAACCCGCAGATGCGCGCTGGGGAGAGGCGTTTGGGCAGTGCCGGCGCCACGCCGATAGACCGCAACCAGCCCCGTCGCCATGGCCGCGCGCAACAACAAGGGCAGTGACCGCGCCGCTTTGGCAAAGACCGGATTGGCCTTGATCTCGGCATAGGTGACCGGACCCGAGGCCATCAGGCGCAGCAGGCGGCCGGTGGCGTTCTCGTTCTTGGAGAGCTTTGACACTTCTCCGGTTTCTGGCGGTTGGGTCAGGCCGAAGAGAGTGGTGTCGTCGATCCCTGCGGGTCGGTAGAAGTCCAGCGCGGCCGTGGGGGTATAGACGTCATAGCGGAAGGCCTGGGCCAGTGCGACACAGGCCATCTCTTCAAGCATCACCGCATCTTCCAGCCAGGCCGCCCGGCTCTGTTTGCCGCGCCCGGCGATCCAGGTCGGGTAGACCGTGTCGCCGCAAAAATGCAGGCCAGCGCCCTGCATCTCGCGCGCCACCTCGACGAAAGAGAGCGGATGCCAATAGGCGTTGAAGTATTCGTGGAACAGGTAGGTCTCGTCGTGCTTCGGCCAGCGCTCCACCCGCTGGTCGGCGGTGGGATAGCGCTCAAAGACCAGCTGCTTGGTCTCACGCATGCGCCGAACCTGATGAATGGCCGCGCGGCGCTTCTCGACCGCGTTGCCCGGTGCCACCTCCGCCAAGCCCATCAATAGCTTCTGCAAGGGGTCCATGGAGGCATAGCCGACCCGGGTGTTGTAGGACACCATGGCCAGGCCCTCTGGCGTCAGGCGACTGGCCATGGCATCGCGCATCTCCAGGCGCACCGGCTCGCTGACCCAGGAATAGACCCCGTGCGATGCCGCGATGTCGAGCGGCGGCAGGTCTGCCTCAGTGAGGCTGCCGAAAGAGCGGGCCAGGAACTTGAGGTTGGTGAGGCCTGCGGCGTCTGCGCGGGCCTGCGCTTCCTCCACATGCTCTTCGTTCACGTCGATGCCGAAGAACTGCGCTTCTGGGTACACGCTGGCCAGGATAAGCAAGGTCATGCCGCGGCCGCAGCCGAAATCGGCATAGGTGAAGGGCTTTTCCAGGTTCGGCGCCGCCACCCCTGCCGCTTCCGCTGCGGCTACGATTTGGCCGGGCGTCTGGCGGGCATAGTATTTGATCGTATAGGGCGTATCGGTGATGTAGCCCTGAGCGTCCATCGTCTCGCCGCTGTCTGGTACCGATTCTGGCACGGATATCGCATCCTTGAATGAAGTGGCTAGGCGCGGCGGAGCCTAACCGATCTTGCTTCGACGACCTAGTCAAAGAAGGCTCATCGCAGGGTCAGAACGAAAAAGGGGCGCTCGTTTGAGCGCCCCTCTTCAATCGACCGCCACAGTTTGGCAGTCACAGGCCCTAATGAGCCAGGATCGCCAACAGCAGCAGAGCCACGATGTTGGTGATCTTGATCATGGGGTTCACGGCAGGACCGGCGGTGTCCTTGTAGGGGTCGCCGACGGTGTCGCCGGTGACGGCCGCCTTGTGGGCCTCAGAGCCCTTGCCGCCGTGATTGCCTTCCTCGATGTACTTCTTGGCGTTATCCCAGCAACCGCCGCCCGCCGTCATCGAGATGGCAACGAAGAGGCCGGTGACGATCACACCAAGCAGCATGGCGCCGACCGCGGCCAGGGCATCCGACTTGTCGGCGATACCCAGCACGACGAAGTAGACGAAGATGGGCGAGAGCACCGGTAGCATCGAGGGGATGATCATCTCCTTGATCGCGGCCTTGGTCAGCATGTCGACGCAGCGCCCGTATTTGGGCTTGGCCGTGCCTTCCATGATGCCCGGGATCTCGCGGAACTGCTTGCGCACCTCTTCCACGACGGCACCGCCGGCGCGGCCCACGGCCATCATGCCCATGGAGCCGAAGAGGAAGGGCAGCAGGCCGCCGAAGAAGAGGCCGACCACGACATAGGGGTTGGACAGATCGAACTGCACCGAGACGCCCTGGAAGTACTCAGATCCGCCCTCGCGCGAGAAGTAGATCACGTCCTCCGTATAGGCACCGAAGAGCACCAGGGCGCCCAGACCGGCGGAGCCGATGGCGTAACCCTTGGTGACGGCCTTGGTGGTGTTGCCGACCGCATCCAGCTCGTCGGTCACCTTGCGCACCGAATCGTCCAGCTCGGCCATCTCGGCGATACCGCCGCCGTTGTCGGTGACGGGGCCGTAAGCGTCTAGCGCGACGACCATGCCAGCCAGGGCCAGCATGGTGGTGACGGCAATGGCGATGCCGAAGAGACCGGCGATGGAGAAGGTGACGATGATGCCAGCGATGATGATCAAGGCCGGGACGGCAGTCGCCTCCATGGAGACGGCCAGGCCCTGGATGACGTTGGTGCCGTGACCGGTCTCAGAGGCCTTGGCCACCGAGCGGACCGGGCGGTACTCGGTGCTGGTGTAGTACTCGGTCACCCAGATCAGGAGGCCGGTGACTGCCAGTCCGACGACGCCGCAGAAGAAGAGGTCCAAGCCGGTGAAGCTGACGCTGCCGGCCGTGTACTCCGTGCCGAGCCCGATGGTCCAGGCGGTCACGCCCAGAACGGCTGGAACCGAGAGGACGGAGGAGGCGATGAAGCCCTTGTAGAGTGCGCCCATGATCGACTGGCTGGCGCCCAGCTTCACGAAGTAGGTGCCGATGATCGAGGTGATGATGCAGATCGCACCGATCGCCAGCGGATAGACCATGAAGCTGTCCATCACCGCCTGACCGGCGAAGAAGATGGAGGCCAGCACCATGGTGGCGACCACTGTCACCGCATAGGTCTCGAAGAGGTCGGCGGCCATGCCGGCGCAATCGCCGACGTTGTCGCCCACATTGTCGGCGATCACCGCCGGGTTGCGGGGATCATCCTCGGGGATGCCGGCCTCGACCTTACCGACCAGGTCGGCACCGACGTCCGCACCCTTGGTGAAGATGCCGCCGCCCAGACGCGCGAAGATCGAGATCAGCGAGGCGCCGAAGCCCAGAGCCACCAGGGCGTCGACCAGGCCGCGACCCTCAATGCCCATGCCGAGCAGAATGACGTAGTAGCCGGCAACCGCCAGAAGCGCCAAGCCAGCCACCAGCATGCCGGTGACGGCGCCAGCGCGGAAGGCAACCGAGAGGCCCTGTGCCAGACCTGTACGAGCGGCCTCGGTGGTGCGCACATTGGCTTTAACCGAGACGTTCATGCCGATGTAGCCAGCGGCTCCGGACAGAATGGCGCCGATCAGGAAGCCGATGCCGACATGAAGGCCCAGCAACAGCCAGACGATCACGAAGATCACCACACCGACGATCGCGATCGTCGTGTACTGGCGATTGAGATAAGCCCGTGCTCCCTCCTGGATGGCACCAGCGATTTCCTGCATGCGGGCATTGCCTGCCGGGGCCGCCATAACGGCCTTAGCAGTCACAGCGCCGTAGACCAGCGCCAGCACCCCGCAAATCAGGACGAACCATAGAATAACGCTCATCGTGCTTGGATGTCCCCTTGTTGATGACGCGCTCATACCCCACGTGCGTTCCCCCTATGGAAACGCGCGCTTGATGCATTCGGCATGAGGCCCTTCGCCGCCGCCTAGACAAAAGCGGCCAGAATACGGGCGCGGAACATGCCAGAAGGCTTGGCGTCTGGCAATCGTCTTGGGTCAGGGCAGCTGTCGCTTTGCAGCAAAGCTGTTACGTCGCGGCCACGCTGCGACCTTGACGCAGGGAAAACCAGAGGATCGTGATGGTCAGCAGGGCCAGGGGCGGCAGGACCACCAGGTTCAAGACCTGCCAGCCAGCTTCTGCGAAGAGCGCACCGGAGCTGAGTGCGGTTATCGCCGTCGTGCCGGTGATCAGAACCTCGTTCAGGCCCAGCGTTCGCGAACGCTCGCCCTTGCGGTAGGCCTCTGTCACCAGGGTCGAACCGCCGACGTAGAGGAAGTTCCAGCCCAGGCCCAAGAGCAGCAGGGACGAGAGGAAGTGCGCATAGGCGATCCCGGTCAGGTTGATGACCGCACAGATCATGATGATGATCGCGCCCAGTCCCATGATCCGCGTCGCACCGAAGCGTCGGATCAGGTTGCCGCTGAAGAAAGAGGGCAGGTACATGCCCAGCACGTGCCATTGGATGACGGAGGCAGCGTCGGCCATGACAAAGCCGCAGGCCACCATGGCCGTCGGGGTCGAGACCATGATCAGGTTCATCGCCCCGTAGCCCAGCATGGCGCCCAGTGCCGCGACGATAAAGACCGGTTGTCGCGCGATCTGTGACAGCGGCCGCGGCGGGCTCTCCGCCTGCGCACGCTCTGCGCCGGGTAGTTCCAGGGTCAGCCTGGTCATGGCCAGCACCGGCAGGATGGCGAGCGACAGGCTGGCCATGATGATGAAGCTGCCGGCGAAGCTATAGACGAAGAGGTCGCTGCCCTGGACTGCCAGGAAGGGTCCCAAGATCGCCGCTGCTACGCCGCCGGTCAGCACTGTGGAGATGGCTTTGGAGCGCCGCTCTGCCGACACCGATTCGGCCGCGGCGAAGCGGTAGTAGTTGGCAACCGCCGTAGCGAAGCCATAGGTGCCCAGACCCAGGCAGAAGAGCCAGAAGGACTGCTCGATCATTGCATAGGCGGCTGTCAGGCCACCGGCCGAGCCGACCATGGAGCCAAGTGCGAAGGTTGGCTTCCAGCCGATCCGGCCGATCAGAAAGGAGGCCGGCGCCGAACTCGCCATCAACACCACATAGGTCAGCGCCAGAGGCAGGGTCGCCAGGTAGGGCTCGCTGGCGGCCAACATGGTCCCGGCCAAGGCCGCCACGGTCATGTTGAGCGACATCGCCGTCTGCTGCAGAGCCATGCAGCCGGTCAAGAGGTAAACCGTGGCGCCCTTCTTCATGCGGGCGAGACTACGTCACGGCGAAAAGCCTGACTATGGCCTCGCTGGGCAAAGCACGCATGCGCGACCGCTGCGATCAGAAGTGGGTCCAGCCCCTGGCGGCGATCGGCACGACGGCGCCATCCCGGTCGAGGAGCGTGACGCCGTGCCCTTCGGAGAGAGCCCCGATCTCGCTTAGCGGAATTGCCAGGGTCTCGCTCAGCGCCGCCACCGCAGCCAGCTTGTCGGGCGTGACGGTGAAGCAGAGCTCGTAGTCGTCGCCACCGGTTATGGTCAGCGGAAAGGAGTCCAGGTCGGCGGCGACCGTCTCTTGGACCGCTGGCGACAGTGGAATCTTCTCAGCTTGAACCTGTGCAGCAAGGCCTGAGGCCTCGCAGATGTGGCCAAGATCGGCCAGCAAACCGTCCGAGATGTCCAGGCAGGCCGTCGCCAGGGTCTGCTTTGCCAAGGCCCGTCCCAGCGCGAGGCGCGGCTGCGGCAGGCGATAAGCATCGCTCAGAGCCTCCGCACTCTCGTCTGACAGCGTCAGCAGTCGACCCGAGCGGACCTGTAGCCCGAATGCGGCATCGCCCAAAGTGCCGCTGACGAAGACGCGGTCTCCGGCCTGGGCACCACTGCGCTTTAGCGCCAGCTTTGGCTCGACGCTGCCCAAGGCAGTCAGGGAAAAGGTCAAGGGGCCAGGGCCGCTGGTGGTGTCTCCGCCCAGCAGGGCGATGCCGAAGGCCTCTTGGTCTTGTCCCAGGCCCTCGGCAAAGGCAGCGATCCAAGCCTGGTCCCAGTCCTTCGGCCAGGCGCAGGTCAAGAGGTAGCCCAAGGGCTCGGCCCCCATGGCCGCCAGGTCCGAGAGATTGACCCGCAAGAGCTTGCGCGCCACCGAGTCCGGCGGGTCATCGGGCAGAAAGTGCACGCCGGAGATGATGGCATCGGCGGTTGCCACCAAGGCGCGTCCGGCCGGCGGCTGGATCAAGGCTGCGTCGTCGGTCAGGCCGAGCGCTGCCTCGCTCGTTGCCAGGGGCGCAAAGCAGGTTCGGATAATGTCGAACTCGCCGGCCAAGGCGAGCTAGCCTGCAGCGTCGGCGAAGTCGGTCGGGCGAAGACTGCGTGCCAGGCGATCCAAGAGCTTGTTGACGAAGCCCGTCTCCTGCGGGTCGTGGAAGGCCTCTGTCACCGCAACATACTGCGCGATCGCCACCTGGGCCGGTACCTTGGGCGAGGACTTCAGCTCGAAGGCGGCGGCCCGGAGAATGGTGTGCAACAGGGGTTCCACCCGATCCAGGGCCCATTCCGTCGGCAGATAGGGTGCCAGGACCTGGTCCAGATCTGCACTGGCAGCGCTGACCGAAAGCACCAGCCGTCCGAAGAGCTTGCGGTCGGCTATCGCCAAGGAGAGGCCGTCGATTTCCTCTTCCAGCCGCTCCGACAGAAACTGTGTGATGACTTTCTGCGGAGCTTCTCCGCTGGCCTCTATCTGATAGAGCGCTTGGACGGCGGCCAGGCGGGCTGCCAGGCGCTGACGCGCCACGGCGGCACTACGCCGCTTCGCTGGAGACTCTGTCGATTGGCTCGGCAGGGCTTTGGCAGGGTCGTTCAAGATCGCGCCTCAGTCTTCCAGCGGGCTGAGGAAACGTTCCTGCAGCTCCATCATCCGAAGGCAGGCTTTGGCGACATCGCCGCCCTTGTTCTTTTCGCTGACCTTGGCTCTGGCCCAAGCTTGCTCCTCGTTCTCAACGGTCAGGATGCCATAGCCCATAGGCAGGGCACGCTCAGCCGCCAGATCCATCAGCTTGCGCGCGCTCTCGACGCAGACATAGTCGTAGTGGCTGGTCTCCCCGCGGATGACGCAGCCCAGCGCGATGTAACCCTCGTAGGGATGATCGCTGGCTTCGGCCATGGAGATCACCACCGGGATCTCGAAGGCGCCGGGCACGGCGACCCGCTCAAAGCTCACGCCTGCCTTCTCCAACTCGGCCACCGCACCTTCGACCAGGGCATCGACGATGCCTTCGTAGAAGCGGCCTTCGATAATCAGAACCTGTGCCTGCTCGGCCATCCTCAGTCCTCTTGTTCCTCACCCCTCAGGGGTTGCTGGTCGGCGATGGTCAGGCCATAGCCCTCCAGCCCGATGAATACGTGTTTGGTCGTGTGCAGCAGCAAGAGATCCTGGACGCCCAGGTCCAAGAGGATCTGTGCGCCGATCCCATAGTCGCGCAGCTCTTCGCTGGGCTCAGCCGGCTTGTGTCCCAGGCGCTCGGCCACCTGCTCGGCTAGGGAGCGGCCGCCGGGCTCATTGATCAGGACGACCACGCCGCGGCCCATCTCATCGATCTTGGACAGCGCGTCCCATAGCTCGCCGCCGCGGCCGCTGGAGAGGTCACCCAGGACGTCGTCCAAGAGGTTGAAGGCATGAACCCGGACCGGCACCGGCCCTGGCGCTTTGATATCACCTTTCCAGAGCGCCAGATGCTCGCCATTGCCGAAGCGATTGGCATAGAGCGCCATCTGAAAGCGTCCGCCATAGCGGCTGTCCAGTTCGCCCTCTACCGTGCGCTCGACCACCCGGTCCTTGCGCCGGCGATAGGCCACCAGGTCGGCGATGGTCGCGACCTTCAGGCCATGGCGTTGAGCGAAGGAAATCAGGTCGTCGCGCCGGGCCATGGTGCCGTCGTCGTTCATGACCTCGCAGATCACCCCGGCCGGACTGAGGCCCGCCAGACGGGCGATATCGACCGCTGCCTCGGTGTGTCCGATCCGCTCCAGGACGCCGCCGTCGCGCGCCACCAGCGGGAAGACGTGTCCCGGAGTCACGATATCCGGCGCCCCCTTGGAGGGATCGATGGCGACCGCGATGGTGCGTGCCCGATCCGGCGCTGAGATCCCCGTCGTCACCCCCTCTTTGGCCTCGATCGAGACGGTGAAGGCGGTCTGATGACGGGTGCCGTTGTGCTGTGACATCAGCGGCAACTGCAGTTGCTCGATCCGTGCGTGCGTCATCGCCAGACAGATCAGGCCGCGGCCGTTCTTGGCCATGAAGTTGACCGCGTCCGGCGTGCACATCTGGGCCGGGATGACGAGGTCGCCTTCGTTTTCGCGGTCTTCGTCATCGACCAGGACGAACATGCGGCCGTTTCGGGCATCCTCGATGATGTCCTCGATGGGCGATAGCAGATCGTGGAAGGCCAACTCGCGCGGGCTTTTGGCAGATGCAGGCGTGGACATGTGATCTCAGCTCTTTTCGACAAGCCGCGCAACGTAACGCGCGAGGCTATCGATTTCCAGGTTAACGGCATCCCCTGGCTTCAGCTGGTGAAAGGCCGTGACCTGATAGGTGTGCGGGATGATGTTGACTCCGAAGAGAGTGCTGCCGTCGTCCTGATCCTCAACCTCGTTCACGGTCAGCGAGACACCGTCGACAGCGACCGAGCCCTTGGCTGCCAAGAAGCGGCCGATCAGGGCCGGTGCCCGGAAGACAAAGCGCCAGGAATCGCCCTCTGCTGTCACGCTCTCGACCCTGCCCGTGGCATCCACATGGCCGCTCACCAGATGCCCGCCCAGTTCGTCGCCGAGTTTCAGCGAGCGCTCCAGATTGATCCGGGTGCCGACCGTCCAGGCGCCCAAGGTGGTCTTGGAGAGCGTCTCGGCGAGGCATCGAAGGCCAAGGTGCCCGCGCCCTTCTCCACCACTGTCAGGCAGGCGCCGGAGCAGGCGATCGATGCGCCGATGGCGATCTCTTCCAGGGGATAGCCGCAGGCGATGACAAAGCGCGTGTCGCCGCGCTGTTCGATCGCACGCACTTCTCCCAGATCGGTGACGATCCCGGTAAACACGCCCCAGGTTCCTTTCGGATAGCAAAGCTTCCCCGCGGACTTACGGTCAAAGCGTGGGAGGGGCAAGCCTCATCGGTTAATGGCTGTATTGCACCAAGACATCCGCGCCCACGCGCTCCACCCGACGGCGGGAAAAGCGCGGTGCGGAGGCGAGTTCCCTGAGGCCCAGTCCTGCGATGCCGGGCAGGCCATCGCCCCCGATCGCCACCCCGGCCTGAAAGACGAGCAAGCGGTCCACCAGCCCGGCGGTCAGCAGCGAGGCGGCCAGGCGCCCGCCGCCCTCGACCAGGATCCGCGTCAGGCCGCGCGTGCCCAGCAGGCTGAGGGCCGCATCAATGTCCAGAGGCTCGTCCGGCCGGCCGGGCACCTCCAGAACGTCGAGGCCAGCCTGCTCAAAGGCGCGCCGCCGCTGGCGTTCGGCATCGTCGCGCACCAGGATCCAGGTCGGTGTCTCGTTGGCGCTGCGCACCAACTCGTGCGTCAAATGCAGGGCCAGGCGGCTGTCGGCCACGATGCGGACAGGCCGCCTATTCTCCATGCCCGGCAGGCGGACGGTCAGGCGTGGATTGTCGGCCAGCGCCGTGCCGCTGCCGACCATGACGGCATCATGCTCGGCCCGCAGCAGATGGGCCCGTGCACGCGCCTCGGGTCCGGTGATCCATTGGCTCTGTCCGTTGTGGGTGGCGATGCGGCCATCCAGGCTCATGGCCAGCTTCAAGGTCACCATGGGTCGACCAAGCGCGATCCGCTTGAGGAAGCCCAGGTTCACATCCTCCGCCTCTATCCTCCGCACGCCTTCGGCGAGTGCGACCCCTGCGTCCTTCAGTCGGCGATGGCCTGTGCCGGAGACTCGTGGATCGGGATCGTCCGTGGCACTGACCACGCGGGCAACGCCGGCGGCGATCAGGGCATCGGCACAGGGCGGTGTTTTGCCGTGATGGGCGCAGGGTTCAAGCGTGACATAGGCCGTGGCGCCCTCTGCGCGATGGCCGGCCGCCGCCAGGGCCATCTGCTCGGCATGGGGACGGCCACCGTCCTGGGTCCAGCCACGACCGACTACAGCGCCATCGCGCACCAGCAAGCAGCCGACGGCAGGATTGGGCCAGACACGGCCCAGGCCCCGTCGTGCCAGGCTCAGCGCTGTTGCCATGAAGGCCCGGTCTTCTGCCGAGTCCGCTGCGGTCATGGGACTAATCCACGTCGGTTAGGCGGGCCAGCTTGCCGACGAACTCCTCAAAGTCGCGCGCCTCGCGGAAATTGCGATAGACCGAGGCAAAGCGCACATAGCCGACCTTGTCCAGGTGCGCCAAGGCGTCCATCACCAATTCACCGATCACCTTACTGGGGATATCGGTCTCGCCGGAGCTCTCCAAGCGTCGCTGGATACCGTTGGCGACCCGCTCGACGCGTTCTGAATCGACGGGGCGCTTCTGCAGGGCGGTCATCATCGAGCGCATCAGCTTGTCGCGGTCGAAGGGCTCGCGCTGGCCGGTGCTCTTGACCACGGTCAGCTCACGAAGCTGCACCCGTTCGAAGGTGGTAAAGCGCGCCCCGCAATTGGAGCACTGCCGACGTCGACGGATCGCCGAGGAGTCTTCCGTCGGTCGGGAATCCTTCACCTGGGTATCGTCATTGCCACAGAAGGGGCAGCGCATTTCAGCTCCTTAACTCTTGCCGGCCGCTAAGCTGCCCCAAATGGTCCCGAATCTCAAAGCGCTGATCTGAAAATCTTAGGTGAGGCCGGGCACGCGTGGCACCCGGCCCCTTGACTCTAAAGCCCCCGATAAATCGGGAAGCGGCCGCAAAGCTCTTGAACTTGCGCGGAAACCGCGGTTTCGGCAGCCGAGTTGTCCTCGGGATTGGCGCGTAGACCATCGAGCACGGCAAGGATCATCTCGCCGACGCGAACGAACTCGGCCGGGCCGAATCCGCGGGTGGTGCCGGCCGGTGTTCCGAGTCGGATGCCGGAGGTCACGGTCGGCTTTTCCGGATCATTCGGCACGCCGTTCTTGTTGCAGGTGATACCCGCCTGCTCCAGGCTCTCGGCGGCGATATTGCCGGTCAGACCCTTGGGGCGCAGATCGGCCAGCACCAGGTGCGTGTCGGTGCCGCCGGAAACCAGGTCCAGCCCGCCGTCCAGCAGGGTCCGCGCCAGCGCCTGAGCGTTGTCCAGCACGGTCTGGCTGTAAACCTTGAAGTCCGGCTTCAGCGCCTCGCCGAAGGCCGCGGCCTTGCCGGCGATGGCGTGCATCAGCGGCCCACCCTGCAGACCCGGGAAGGCGGCCGAGTTGATCTTCTTGCCGATGGCCTCGTCGTTGGAGAGCACCATGCCGCCGCGCGAGCCGCGCAGGGTCTTGTGCGTCGTGGTGGTGACCACATGGGCGTGCGGCAGCGGTGAGGGATGCAGGCCTGCCGCGACCAGGCCGGCAAAGTGGGCCATGTCGACGTGCAGCAGGGCGCCGACCTCGTCAGCGATCGCGCGGAACCGGGCGAAGTCGATGTGGCGCGGATAGGCGGAGCCACCGGTGATGATCATCGCCGGCTTGTGCTCGCGGGCCAGGCTGGCGACCTCGTCAAAGTCGATCTGCCCATCCGCTTCCTTGACGCCGTATTGGACCGCGTTGAACCACTTGCCCGAGAGGTTCGGCTTGGCGCCGTGGGTCAGATGTCCGCCCGCATCCAGGGAGAGGCCCATGATGGTGTCGCCGGGCTTGACCAGGGCCAGCATCACGCACTGGTTGGCCTGTGCGCCGGAATGCGGCTGCACGTTGGCGAAACTGCAGTCGAAGAGGCGCTTGGCGCGATCGATGGCCAGCTGCTCGGCCACGTCGACATGCTCGCAGCCGTTATAGTAACGGCGGCCGGGATAGCCCTCGGCGTACTTGTTGGTCAGCACTGAGCCCTGCGCCTCGAGCACGGCGCGGGAGACAATGTTCTCCGAGGCAATCAGCTCGATCTGATCACGCTGGCGACCCAACTCGCCTGCAATGGCCTGGGCCAGCTCCGGATCGGACTCGGAAAGATGGGCGGTGAAGAAGCTCTCATCCGGCTGATAGGTAGTGGCGGTGCTGGACATGGTGGCCTTTCCTTTCTTCTTTGCTATCGCTGACCCTTCTCAGGAGTCTGCTCTTGGGGGTGCGCTAACCGAGTTTGTTAACGCGTGGTGTATGGCGTCCTGCGGCGAAGTCTGTAGTGAGAAAGACACGAAGGCATTCCTTCGCGACCTCGGTCCCGATGATTCGCGCACCCAGGGCCAAAATGTTTGCGTCGTTGTGCTCTCTGGCCAGGCGTGCCGTTGTCGCATCGTGGCAGAGGGCGGCCCTGGCGCCCGGCTGACGGTTGGCGGCAATCGAGATGCCGATGCCGGTGCCACAGACGATCACGCCGCGCTCTGCTTCGCCTGCAGCCACCGCCTTACCGGCGGCGGCGCCGAAGTCGGGATAGTCGACGGATGCCGGCCCCTGGGTGCCGAGGTCCAGCACCTGATGGCCCAGATCCTCCAACTCAGCTTTTAGAGCCGATTTCAGGTCGAAGCCAGCGTGGTCACTGGCCAAAGCGATTGTCATTGCCATGCCGCACTCCTTTCCCTCTGTCCTTCGGCGATGCATCTAGACCAAATGCGCCGGATCGACTAGGCGACCAAAGGACATGCCTGGCTTCCGCAGGAGAACACAGACGGCCTCAGCGCAAGACCTCGAAGACCCAGATCTCATAGACGCAGTCTGGTTCCGTGGTCGGTAACCCCTGAAAGGGCTCCCCCTTGTGGATCAGAGCCAGGCGACCCTCGGCTTCTAAGCCCTTCTGGATCTCGGCAAAGCCCCGCTCGACATAGGGCTTAACCCAGGTGGTGATGATGATCCGCCCGCCGGGACGCACGACGCGAACGAATTCGTGGAGGCTTTCGGCTGGCATCTGCGAGGTGGTGCCGACGCTGACCAAGGCGTCGAAGCCATCGCTTTCCAGCGGGGTTCGCTGACCTAGGTCGGCTACGATGGTCTCGCGATAGATCCCCTTTTCGGCCGCCACAGCCAGCATCCCGGCGGAGAAGTCCAGCCCGACCAGATTCTGAAAGCCGGCTTGCTTGAGGGCCGCCCCGCCAAGACCG
This sequence comes from Rhodospirillales bacterium, assembly GCA_963669335.1. Lineage (GTDB taxonomy): Bacteria > Pseudomonadota > Alphaproteobacteria > Kiloniellales > JACOMY01 > JACOMY01. The sequence goes on along the minus strand of OY770023.1, from coordinate 6,004,565 downwards.
GTACCTGCACCGGCATCCAGGATGCGCGCTTGCTTGTCGATAAAGCCTTCGGCCGCCTCGGCGGTCGCCATCGGTGCCAGATAGACGGCCTCTTCGCCCAGGTCTTGGTCGTACTTGGCGGCCCAAAGGTCATAGCGCCGGCGCAGCTCATCCTGCGTCTCTGCGTTTACCGCCCAGGAGACCCTGGAGGCCGCAGTGTCTGGAAGCTCCGAATCTGACATGCCTCGTCCTCTGCAGTTTTGGTGTTAAGCTACGACTAAGGCGAGAAAGATGTGAGGGTCTTGAAAGAACCCATCGGCTCATTGCAACGGCTCAAGAACATAACCCAAGTCTGATCGTCGTTGCCATACTGAGTCCAGTCAATGCGGAGGCGGCCCCAGGTGGCTAACGCGTTCCCCAGATGATCCATTGCCGGTCCGTCCGGGCAGGGCGGGTGAAGGGGGGTGTCTTCATAGGCGACCCACAAGCCGTCATAGATCGTGCGGTTCTGATAAACGCCGGCCAAACCATCTATGTACAAGCGTATCGATCCGTCCTTTGATTTCCACACGGCATTGGTAGAAGCATCGAGTTCATAGATGTATTCGTCGACCAAAATGCCATGCTCGTGGGTATAGACGTTGTAGACTTCGTCAGCAGCCGATGTAGACGATCCGAATCCCGCGGCCGCTGAAACCAGCGCCGCAAACATAGAAGCTCGTGCAAACATGGTCGTCACCTGTCTTTGAAAGAAGCCGAAGTTCATAGGGCGATACATTCGTCAGCAGAGACTGACAGGTTGAGTTTGTACATTTTTGGGGCCGAAGGGCAAGCTTGACTGTCTCCACTCGGAACCACGCACCAGGTCCCGACGAGAATGCTGAGCTCCGGACCCGCTGCTGCCATAGGCCTGTGACAATTGCCAACAAGCGCCTGGGTTCGAGTCCGAAGACTACAAAGTTCACGCGACCCGGTGAATCTGACTGATTGTGATAAACTCTGACCGTCGGCTAGCTGGCTCCAGGTCCAGATGGCCGGGTCAGAGCCTCGATCTCGGCAGTCGCCATCGGCGCCAGATAGACGGCCTCCTCGCCCAGATCCTGGTCATCCTTGGCAGCCCATAGGTCATAGCGCCGGCGCTGCTGGTCCTGCGTCTCTGCGTTCACCGCCCTGGAGCCTCTGGAGGCTGCGTCGCCCAGTCGCTCTGACTGAGACATGCCTTGCTCTCCAAGCCCATAGTGCGCTCGCCATTTTGGTCAGAATGCTCCCGGTGTCACGTTATACGCGATGGCCTTTTCGCTGTGGCTCAAGAGCACGACCCAACAGCATTCCATGCTGCCGCGTTCAACAAACGCTACTCGACGGTGTTCAACTAGCAACTGCCTTTGGCCTTCTGCAGCATCTCGGCTGATCCAATAAGAGGTATCACGAACTCTACGTCTTTAGAGCCAGATGGGCTCTTCTGCCTGTTCCTATCACCTACAATGATTAACAGATTTCCCGATCCTTCCAGAGTCTTCATAAAGTCTGGGAGTATGGCGTCGTGTTCCTCATCCATAGTGGCTGGATCCAGTCTTTTGGAATTATTGTAGAGCAAAACCACGTAATTGTCTTTTGCCAACTTGTTGGTATGACCAAGTGCAGAAAATTCTCGTTCAATCTTCCTGTTAAGATTTAGGTGTAGTATTCTTAAATAAACAAGATAACCGCTATCGCCCAGAAGTCTATAAGCTACTCTATCATCATCTACAAATACACGAATTCTTGATTTTGAACTGTATGGGCAATCAATCAATAGCGCAAGATTAAAATCGGTTGATGCTCCACCAACAAAAGGTGGCGTTCCGGTTTCGTCATATGACCAATATCCTGAGATCTCACGAGTGTACTTCACTGGAGCAGAAATCTGACCAGGGGATTTCTCTGGTGCATTTGAGCAAGCAGCAAAGATCAACGCCAAGACAATGAAAACTGAGAAATTCCTCCGTTTTGCAAGCATGTGCTACAGCCCCTCTTAGTTCGCTAGACTAAGTCCCGAAACAGTACGCACCAAATCTGCTAACAGCACGCGGCGCACTGCTTATAGAAGCAGCTACGTCCGTCGACATAGATGAAGACCTTCCGTCATATCCGATTGCTGTGACCTTCATCGTGCCATGCCTGAGACCGGGAGGCGCTTCTATCATCTTTGGCGATGAAGAAACGGGCTCCGAAAGGCGAGTTGATACTCTGGGTGACTGCGGACCTGTTACGTCGTTCTTTGCGTTCATCGCGGTCTCATTCAATGGCCGTTACTCTACTGGACTGCGTGAGCAACCGGCTTCGGCTTGCTGAAGCACCTTGACTGACCCGCAGAGAGGTATCATAAACTCAACGCGTTTCGGGCTGGGTGGACTCGTTCGCGATTCAACACCAACGACAGTCATGGCTAGAGTTCCAGGTTCCTCCAGAGTCTTCACAAAATCAGGCGCTAGGTAATAGTGTTCATCAACCAATTTGTCGAATCGAGGTCTGGTTCCAGAGTGAAACAGTAGTTTGTGAAAGTTCCTATTTTCTTCCTGAGGATAGCCGACAGCGCCAAAATTTTTAGTCGCCCTACTGTCTGGGTCTAGGTGTAGAAACACTACTCCAAGAATTGACTGCCCAGTCGGTGTTTTATTACTTCTGGCGACCGGAATAGCGTTTATGCTACTGTCTTCTAGTAAGAGTCCGACTTGTACCGCAGGGTTGTATGGGCACTCGATAAACAGAGTGGCTTGAAGGTTTTTTGACGATCCAGCAGCGTAAGGTGTGAGTTTGACTTGGCGAACATACCAGTATTCTTCTAACTTAGGAGTGGTACTGGTTGGCGTATTTGAGCAAGCAGCGACAAACGATGCTAAAACTATGAAGACTGAGGACTGCCACCATTTTGCGAGCATTTTGCTGCGCTCCTCTTTGCTTTGTTAGCGTGAACCCCAAAACAGCTCAGATCAAATGTACCGATAAGACCTGGCCGCCATCCAATGCGCTGTCGATAAAAGTAACCTCGTCCACCAGCAGGCTTGATATCAAGACCGATCATTGGGGCTGTCGTCGTTCCGTATCAGAGACCACAGGACGCTTCTACGATCTTTAGCTGTATTCCTGTAAAAGAAATGCTCTTGGAATGACGAACTTCTATTTTGGATTTCCCCGAGTCCGTCACGCCGCGTTCAGAAATTAATTTTGTGCTGTTCAAAGTCAACTACCCCTCTGAGTTGAGCAAACAATTGGCTTCAGCTTGCTCGAGTACTTCAGCTGATCCTTTAAGTGATAGGACATAATCAGCGCCTTTAGAGGAGACCTTGCCCGTACGTGGGTCGATACCAAGGACACTGATTACCAGCGTTCCTGGTTTTTCCAAAATCCTCGTGAAACTAGGAAACAGCGCTCTATGTGTAGCTTGCAGTGTGTCAAGGTTTGTTTCATTCGCAGGGTGAAACAAAACAGCAAATAGTCGATCACCTCCATCAGGATTAATGCCAATTGCATGAAAAGCTGTTGGTTCCAGATTTGTATCTACATGTAGAAACCCCAATGTAACACGCGAAGTGCCATTTACAAACGGAACAGGATTTACGCTGACATCTTCCAGGTAAACGTTAATCCCACCCTTTGGATTGTGTGGGCAGAGAATAAGCATACGAACATTAAGTTTTTCAGTAGTCCCGACAGCAAAGTTACCGTTCGTGCCCTTATGATAGTGCCAAAATCCAAATGAACCAGAACTTGTGGCTGATGAGTTGGATGTGGTCTTGTTTGATGAATTTGCACAGGCAGTGAAAGATAGTGCCAAAACTATGCAAGCTAAATGCCGGCCCCATTTATCAAGCATAGGTTGCAACCTCCTTTGTCAAGTTTGGCTGAATCCTAAACCAGCTTACGTTGACAGTGCAGCGTGTGCATGACGCATTGCCAACAGAAGTAACTCCGTCAATCAGCTTGCATGGACACTTTGCGTCATGTCCGACTGTGGTACCCTTCGCCACACCATCACCCCTAAAGACTGATCTAAAGCGTGCCAGACTGAGAACAGGGTTCCTGTTCTCCAGTCAGCGCCTATTGCTTTGCGCAACGCAAAAAGACAGTTGGGCAAAAGCCGCTTCCTATTCCGGCGGCATAGGAATTGCCTCGCTACCTCTTGTTCCCGCCAGTCATGATGAAGAGGTTGCCTGAGGCATAGTCTGAACGCAAGCGTTGTGACTCTGATTTGGCAGACGCGCTAAGTTGAGTCGAATGGGTGGCGTGTGAGTTGACCGCTGTTCTTGGTCCGCGGCGGCAACTCGGGCTTCGTCAGCAATCAAGAGGTGGCGTCCACCATGGCCTCCGCCTTCCATTGGCTGAAGCTCGTGGTCGGGCCTGGCGGCGCCCGAGTGCTTGCCGCAGTGCTCACTAGCAAGGTGGATGTAAGGGGTAAGAGCATCGATCATGTGCTGGGCGGCGAGAATGTGAATGCGGGTGCCTTTAGCGAAATGCTGGCAAAGGCGTAGCGCCCTTGGGTTGGGCTCTTAGGTTTGCAACAAGCATGCTGTCATAGGGTTGGTAAACCCCTGACCTGATGCCCGCTTGGCATTGAATGCGTCGATCGTGATTCTTGATACTATCGCAATATGCTGGCTCCTTCAAACAGATCCCAAGTGACTTTCTCAATTTTCTCCCTATTATCAAGATTTCCAAAAATTTGAAATGTGTGCGACCACTCACCATCAAATACCCACCCATAAATTATGAACCTTTCTAGTCCATCTTCGTTTGTAGTTTCGATAGCGCTTGCGTATCCGTCTATACCTGCTATCTTAGTTGTTCTAGTATAGTATACCTCTGAAGAACTACCGTCTGCTATAAAATCTAGTCGAATAAAATTGTCAAAATCTTCAGCTGAGTGCACGTCGTTGAATTGTTTCGTTATATGACCTCGTATTTTGCTTCTTCTATTTGAAGTGAGAAGAGCAAAAATGTAAGTGGAGTCTTCTTCTTCAATAAACAAGCGAATTTGCCCTGACGTCGAATATTCATGGAATTCCCAATTGTTTGCAAGCCTTATATTCAGGCCACTGCTTGGATCAAATACAAATCCTTGCCCTGACGAATAGACAAGATCTTGAGTTGCGTTGTAGCCAGCGTCTTGACTTGGTCCGTCAATCATTTTTGAAAGAGCTTCAACGTGGCGCACGCACCCATTCAAAAAAAGTACAGCGCACAGTAAGCACGCGATTGAGCGTATTTGGGATAAAGTGGTGCAGTGCACAGCTTTCTTGTCCTCGAACGTGAAAACACAAACTGATAAAAGGGTCGCAAATCTTTTGTGCATATTGCAGAAAGAACCACGGTTCAGGCCGTCCCAGCACCTCGAAAACAGTGCAAAAGGCTTCATAGTGGTCTCCTGTCGGGAGGCCAGGTTGCTGTAGCCCGTCCCAATCTCGTCCCCTTCGATCGTTCGGCCACACCGCAAAGATGGTGAACTGGCCCCCAATTGGATCGGACACCCGGCGTAGTCATGAAGGCTTGGGGATATCCTCAAGGATAGGCTTATGTCGGACGAAGGATTTCAGCGCGTAGAGGTGATCACGGGTGTTGCTCGTCGGCGTCGCTGGTCGCCAGAACAGAAGCTGGCGATTATCGAAGAAAGCATGCTGCCGGGAGAAAGCGTGTCGTCGACCGCGCGGCGCCATGGCGTTGCGCCGAACTTGTTGTATCGTTGGCGTCGCTTAATGAGCGAGGGAGGCGCCACGGCAGTGCAGGCTGACGATGGAGTGACTGGCAATGGTGAGGTTCGCCGTCTGGAAGAACGGGTGCGTGAACTTGAGCGCCATCTTGGCCGCAAGACGCTTGAGGTGGAGATCCTGAAAGAGGCTTTGGCCAAGTCGCAGTCAAAAAAACAGACCTTGCTGTCCTCGTCGCTGCTGAAGGGGCCTTCCCGGTGAAGTCGGTCGCCGACACGTTATCGTTGTCGCGCTCGAACCTGGTGCAGCGGCTTGCGTCCGGCACTGAGCCGCGTCGGCGCTATCACAAAGCGCAAGACGCGGCGGTTTTGGCGGAGATCCGCCCTCTGGTCGATGCACGGCCGAGCTATGGTTACCGTCGCATCACCGCGCTGGTGAACCGCGATCGGGCCGCCCGGGGCGAAACACCGCTCAACCACAAGCGCATCTACCGGATTATGAAGCACCATGGGCTGCTGCTGGAGAAGCACTCCGGGGCTCGACTGGGACGTTGCCACGACGGCAAGGTCGTCGTCATGCGCTCCGACCTGCGCTGGTGTTCGGATGGCCTGGAGTTTACCTGCTGGAATGGCGAAGTGGTTAGAGCCGCCTTCATCATCGATGCCCACGACCGTGAGGTCGTCGCCTGGAAAGCGCTGACTGGGGCTGGGATCTCCGGCTCGGACGTGCGCGACATGCTGCTCGAAGCCGTCGAGAGCCGCTTTGGCGGCCTACAGGCGCCACAGAGGGTTGAGTTCCTGGCCGATAACGGATCGCCCTACACGGCTCTGGAAACACGCCGCTTTGCTACCCAGCTGGGCCTGGTGCCCTGTTTCACCCCCGTCGCCAGCCCCCAGAGCAACGGCATTTGCGAGGCCTTCGTGAAGACCTTCAAGCGCGACTATGTCCGCATCAACCCTTTGCCAAGCGCCGCTCACGCGCTGGAAAAGATCGCCGGATGGTTCGAGGACTACAACGAAAACCATCCACATTCAGGGCTCAAGATGGCGTCCCCAAGGGCGTTCCGAAGAGCTCACAACTTAGCCGAGGTGTCCGCTTAAACGGGGGCAACACCAGATGGTGCTGAGCCTCATCAGCAATTCGAACGCGAGATGGATGCTACACGCTGTTTGGTAGATGCGAAACTGTCTTTTTATCACTCTAGGTGATGCCCAGACCAGAGGGGTGCGTCATCGCCTCGATTGCTGATGCCAAGAGCGCGCAGAGACCCTGCGCCAGTAGCGAAGGCGGTCGGTGCGCAGGTGTGAGGATCGCCATTGAGAGCCTGGTTTCCGGCTTAAAGGGGCGAAAGACAATCTTCTGATCGTCGGCGCTGTAGCTCTGGTAGCTGGAGACGGTGACGGCGTCACAGACGCAGTAGCAGAGCCCGGCCTCTACCAGCTTCAGGGCGGGTTGGAAAGTTCTCAGCTCGAATCGCTGGTTGACGGTTGCCCCTGCCGCCTCAAAGTGGCCGGCCAAGGTTTGAAAGGTCTGGTGCTCTGGAAAGAGCGCCGCCAAAGGCCGGCCATCCAGGATCTCCGGGGTGATGGCAGGCAGAGCGGCCAAGGGATCATCTCTTCGCAGGGCGCAGTAACAGAGGACCTCGAAGCTCTGCATTTGAATGGAGCGGCGCGGCGCCGGTGTTTCCGCTACGCCGACATCATACTGCTGCGAGGCAATCCATTCTTCGATCACCGCCGACGAGCGCATCATGATGGAGACTTTGACCTCTGGGCGATCCTTCAGGAAATGGGACACCACCTCCGGCACGAAGAAGCCGGAACTGGCCGGATTGCAGGCGATTCTGAGCACGCCCTGCTCCAGATTGCCGATGTCCTGCATGACCCGCGCCGACTGCGAGAGGCGCGAGAGCACATGCTCTGCCTCCTCTAGGAAGTAGTGCGCCTCCGGTCGCGGCAGCAGCCGTCCGCGCTCTCGTTCGAAGAGGGAAAAGCCCAGTTCGCGCTCCAGACCCGCGATCATCGCGCTGACGGCCGGCTGTGTCCGGCCCAGCGCCCTGGCGGCCTCTGAGACTGAGCCCGTGCGCATCACTTCACGGAAGGTGCGCAGCTGGCGGAAGGAGAGGTTCATAACCTTCCATAAGCCAAATCTATGACGTCAGCAATATTTCCAATTTTACTTTATTGTAGAGCTTTCTAATCTGCCTCGATCAGGCGGCGAGAGACCGCCCGTAAAGCTGGAGGACCCCCTCTTGGACAAACTTGTCCGCTTGCTCCTGACGGTTTTGATCTGTGCGGTGGCCCTCGGGCAGTTCGTGCAGGTCATCACGCGCTACATCCTCGAGGTCCCGGTCATGGGGCTGGAGGAGACGCTGCTCTATCCGACCGTCTGGCTCTACATGCTGGGGGCGGTGAATGCATCGCGTGAGAACACGCAGATCCGCGCCAACGTGCTGGAGATCTTCATCAAGACAGAGCGTGGCCATGCCCTGCTGGCGCTGATCGGCGAGGTGATCAGCCTGATCGTCCTCATGTGGCTCACCTGGTGGGCCTGGGACTACACGCGCTATGCCTGGCGGGTCTGGAAGGAAAGCCCGACCCTCTACATCCCGACCTTCTACGGCGATGCAGCCCTCATGGTCTCGCTGTCGCTGATGCTGCTCTACACCCTCTGGCATCTCTCTCGACACCTGCGTGCTCTGGCGACCGGCGACTATCAAAGTGCCGATCATCACGCGGCCGATTACGAAACCGTTTCTTACGACAAGAATGGGGAAGCACGCTGATGGTTGAGATCGCCTTCCTCTCTATCGGGGTGCTGGTCCTGTTGCTGACCCTCGGCGTGCCGCTTCCCTTCTGCTTCGGCGGCGCGCTGATGGTGATGAGCCTGATCGGCGGCGTCACCATGAAGGGCAACATGCTCTGGGGCTTTCAGCAGCTGGCGAACCCGGTGTTGCTGGCGCTGCCGCTCTTCGTGCTGGCCGGCACGATCATGAGCGAGAGCGGGATCGCCGCCAGTCTGCTGCGCTTCGTCAATGCCTTCATCGGCCATGTGCGCGGCGGTCTGGGTGTGGTAGCCGCGGTCAGCTGCGCCATCATCGGCGCCATCTCGGGCTCCGGCCTGACCGGCGTTGCCGCCATCGGCCCCCTGCTGATCCCGGAGATGGAAAAGCGCGGCTATCCGCGGGAATACGCGACGGCGCTGGTCGCCAACTCCTCGATTCTGGGCCTCCTGATCCCGCCCAGCGTCACTATGATCCTCTACGGCTGGGTGACAGAGACCTCGATCCTGGCCTGCTTCCTGGCCACCCTGGGACCGGGCCTACTGATCATGCTGAACTTCTCGCTGGCCAACCTCTGGATGGCGCGCAAGTTCCCGCTGGTGCTGGATGAGCGTCCGGATCTGCCGCAGCTCGTCAGCACTGTCTCCAAGCGTGGCCTGGTCGCCTTTCCAGCCCTGCTGATGCCGATCATCATCCTGGGCGGCATCTATGGCGGCGTGATGACCCCGACCGAGGCCGCAGCGGCGGCTGCGATCTATGCCATACCGGTCGGTTTTCTGATCTATCGCGGGCTCACCTTCTCCAGCTTCCTCAGCGCCAGCAAGGAGGCTGCAACCTCGGTCGGCGCCATCATGCTGATGATCCTCTTTTCGATGATCCTCAGCCAGATGTTCGTCATGGAAGGCGTGCCGCAGCAGCTTGTCTCCACCATCTTCGAGATCACGCAGGACAAGGTCGTCTTGCTGATCCTGGTGAACATTCTGCTCTTCCTGGTCGGCATGGTGGTGAACGACGCCACCGCGATCATTCTGCTGGGCCCGCTGTTGCTGCCCTTGATGCAGGCGATTGGCGTGAGCCCGGTGCAGTTCGCCGCGATCATGGGCGTCAACACGGCCATGGGCGGCGTCACGCCACCCTATGCCTCGATCCTCTATTTCGGCGCTCGGGTGGGCAAGGTGAAGGTCACCAAGGTGATCCGCCCGGCGATGATCCTGATCCTGGTCGGCTATCTGCCGGTGGTCTTCCTGACCGCCTTCTGGCCCGACCTCTCACTCTTCCTGCCGCGTGTCTTCGGCTACTGACCTGAACCCTGAACAAGGAGAAGACGATGAAAGCCAGTCTGATTGCCAGTGCCGCACTTGCAGCCCTGATCACCCTCGGCCCTGCTGCCGAAGCGGTCGAACTGAAACTAAGCCATGTGCGCCCGCAAGGCACCACGATCGACCTGGAACTCGGCCAGTTCGCAACCCTGGTGAAGGACGCCACCGCCGGCGATGTGGAGATCAAGATCTTCGCGGCCTCCGCACTCGGCGACTACACCACGGTGCAAGAGCGCGTCTCGGTTGGCGCCGTCGATATGGCTTGCCAGCCGGCGGCCAGCGGCGCCGACCGCCGCATGCAGATCACCTCCTTCCCCTATCTGGCCGACAGCTGGGAACAGGCCCGCAAGATCTATGGACCCGGCGGTGTGGTGCGCGATGCCATGGCGGAGCTCTATGCCAAGCAGGACATCACCATGCTGGCGGCCTATCCGGTCTATTTCGGGGGCATCGCGCTCAACCGTGAGGCCGTAGCGGCCGGCGATCCGGATGTTGCAAAGGGCATCAAGGTCCGGGTGCCTGGCATCAAGAGCTTCCAGATGCTGGGTGATTCCCTGGGCTACATCTCGTCACCCATTCCTTTCTCGGAGGCCTTCACGGCGGTGCAGACCGGGGTGGTTGACGGCGTGATCGGCTCGGGTGCTGAGGGCTACTACGCCTCCTTCCGCGACGTGACCAAGACCTACATTCCCGCCAATACGCACTTCGAAGTCTGGTACCTCATCATCAACTCCGGAACCCTGGCCGATCTGGAGGAGAAGGATCAGAAGGCGTTGATGGAGGCCGCGCGTGAATTCGAAGCCGCGCGCTGGGTCGTTGCCGAGGAGGATCAGGGCAAGAACGAGCAAAAGCTGGTTGCGGAAGGTGCGGTCATTGTCGAGCTCAGCAACGCGGAACTGGCGGCCATGGCGGAGAAGGTGCGCGCCGAGGTCTGGCCTGAGATCTTGGAGGACGTTGGCGCCGACTGGGGGCAATCTATCCTGGACAAGGCAAGCAACTAACTTGAGCTCCGCGCGGGGAGCCGCCAGGTTCCCCCCGCAGGCTTGATCGGCGGTGAGGAGAGGACGGGCTCCGGTGTCTCAAGAGGCGGACTATCTGGTGATCGGCGGCGGCGTGGTCGGCCTCTCCCTGGCCTGGGGGCTGCTGAAACGCGGCCGGCGGGTCTTGGTGCTGGATGGCGAGGACGGTAGCTTTCGAGCCTCGCGCGGCAACTTTGGCTTGGTCTGGGTGCAGGGCAAGGGCGCTCAGGAGCCTGCCTATGCGCGCTGGTCGCAAGGTTCGGCCGTCGCCTGGGGCGCCTTCGCTGAAGAGCTGGGGGCCGATCTCGGCCTCAGGCAAGAGGGTGGCTTGGACTATCACACCGACGAAGCGGCATTGGCCAAGCAGGTCCAAGTTCTGGAGCGTCTGCGTGAACAGCTGGGCGGCGACTATCCCTTCGAGGTCTTGGGCGCCAATCGCCTGCGTCAGGAGGAGCCCAACATCGGGCCCAAGGTGGCTGGCGCCATCCTGCATCACCAGGACGGCCATGTGAATCCGCTGCGCCTGCTGCGCAGTCTGGCTGGTGAGGTGCGGCGACTTGGTGGAGAGGTGGTGACCGGATGTCACGTCGCGCACGCCGGGGCCGAGGCTGGCGGATTCTGCGCCGAGACCCGCGACGGCCGCTCTTTTCGTGCTGCAAAGCTGGTCTTGAGTGCCGGCCTCGGTGCGCAAGAACTGGGCCCTCAGCTGGGCTTTCGTGCGCCGATCCGACCGCAGCGCGGCCAGGTCCTGATCACCGAGAAGTTGCCCAAGCTGATGCGCCGACCCTCCGGCACGGTCCGTCAGGTTGACGAGGGCGGGGTGCAACTGGGGGATTCCAAGGAAGAGGTGGGGTTTGACGACCGCAGCACCCTGGAGACCTCGGCCGCCATCGCCCGGCATGCGGTGACCATCTTTCCGCGGCTGGCCAAGGCCAAGCTGGTGCGCTCTTGGGGCGCGCTCAGGATCATGTCGCCCGACGGCCTGCCGATCTATCAAGAATCCAAGTCCCTGCCCGGCGCTTATCTGGTGACCTGCCACAGCGGCATCACCCTGGCAGCCGCCCATGCCCGCTTCCTGCCGGCTTGGCTGGAGGGGGCCGCCGACGCGCCTGATCTGGAGGTGTTCAGTGAAGACCGCTTCGCCCTTTCGTGACATCGCGCCCACGGCAGAGCGCGTCGAGATCTCCTTCGAAGGAGAGACCTTGGCGCTGCCGCGCGGCAGCAACCTGGCAGCCGCATTGCTGGCGGCTGGCGTCGGATACCTCAGGCGCACGCCTGTCTCCGGTGCAGCGCGGGCGCCCTTCTGCATGATGGGGGCCTGCTACGACTGTCTGGTGGTGATCGAGGGGGAACAGCGCCAGGCCTGCATGACCGCGGTCACCGAGGGGCTTGTGGTGACTCGCGCGCCCTTGCGGGAGGGCGGTCTCGATGACTGAGCGCGATCTTTTGATCGTCGGCGCCGGTCCGGCGGGCATGGCGGCCGCCGCGACGGCAGCGGAGCTGGGGCTCAGCGTGACCCTCCTGGACGAGCAGCCCGCGGCCGGCGGCCAGATCTATCGCGCCGTCTCCAGCGGAGGTGCGGCGCGAGGCGAGATCCTGGGAGAGGACTACCTCTATGGCCGAACGCTGGTTGAGGGGCTTGGGTCCGAGCGAATTACAGTGATCCCCGAGGCCACGGTCTGGCAGATCGACGAGAGCGGCTGGATCGCTTTCTCCCGCCATGGCAAGGGTCAGAAGAGTGCCGCCCGCCGCATCTTGCTGGCCACTGGAGCCCTTGAGCGCCCCATGCCAATCCCGGGCTGGACCCTGCCAGGGGTGATGACTGCCGGTGCCGGGCAGATCCTGCTGAAGCAGTCGGGGCTGGTCGCGGAGGAGGCCGTGCTGGCCGGCTCCGGCCCTCTCCTCTACCTGCTGGCGCAGCAGATGGTTCGCGCCGGAAGCCCCCCGCTCGCCTTGGTCGAAACACAGACCCGCGCTGACTTTTCAGCCTCGCTCCGCCACTTGCCGAGCGCGCTGCGCGGCTGGCGCATGCTGACCAAGGGGGCGGGCATGCTCTCAGAGATCCGTCGCGCCGGCGTTCGCCGCTATCGTGGTGCCTCGTCCCTCTCGATCGAGGGTAGGGAAGCAGCCGAAGTCTTGGTCTTCGAGTGCGACGGCAAGCGCCATCACCTGTCCTGCCGTACTGTCCTGCTGCACCACGGCGTGGTGCCCAACACCCAGGCCACGCGGGCGCTGAGGCTTGAGCATGACTGGGACGAGCAGCAGCGCTGTTTCCGGCCACGCTGCGATGCTTGGGGCGCGACGGCCCTGGAGCGGATCTATCTCGCCGGCGACGGCAGCGGGATCGGCGGTGCCGCCGTGGCGGAGACCGAGGGTCGCCTCGCCGCCTTGGCGATCGCCTGCAGTCTGGACCGCATCGATACGTCCGAGCGCGACCGCCGCGCCAAGCCCTTACAGGCAACGCTGCGCTGCGACCTGGCCGCACGTCCTTTCCTCGATGCCGCCTATCCACCCTCTTCCGAGAGCCTCAGGCCGGCCGACGAAACCATCGTCTGTCGCTGCGAAGAGGTGACCGCCGGCCAGATCCGCGGCTACGCCAAGCTGGGTTGCCAAGGCCCGAACCAAACCAAGGCCTTCGGCCGCCCCGGCATGGGCCCCTGCCAAGGCCGCTACTGTGGTCTGACCGTGACGGAGGTCCTGGCCGAGGCCAATGGAACAACGCCTGCCGCCGTTGGCGCCTATCGGCAGCGCTTTCCGCTGAAACCGATCAATCTTGGTGAGTTTATCGGCGCTGGTTGCGAGGAGACTCGGTCCGACGGAGCCTAGGAATTGAGATGGGCCCATAGGCCTATCACTCCACTGTCGTGCTTCGGCTTGACCGGAGCACCACTAACCACTTGCTGTACCTGCGGAAAGAGGTGCTCCGATCAAGTCGGAGCACGACAATAAGGGTTCCGTTTCCATCCGCTTCTGGTGCGCAGCTTGGCCTGAGCGGCTGGGAGGCCGCAAGCGACCTCCCAGCCATCCCTCACGCCATCTCCGGCGCGCTCAAGGCTGCCACTGCATGCGAGCGGCAGTAGAGGATCGAGTCCAGGGCGCGGGCCACGTACTCGTCCTTCTGGCCGACCGGGGCGGCGTAGTGCAGGGCTGCTTCCGCGTCCTTACGGCTGCCGAGGCGCAGCATGATCCAGCCGGCCAGGTACTGTGAGGCCAGGCAGCCGCCGGCAGTAGCGACATTGCCCTCGGCGTAGAAGGGCTGATCCAGGACCTTCGCGCCGGCCTCGATCACCCAGGGCTTGGACTTGAGGTCGGTGCAGGCCGGGCGATCGCCCAGCAGCCCCAGCTTGGCCAGCAGCAAGGCGCCGGAGCACTGGGCGCCGATCAGTTGCCTGCTGGGGTCCAGGCGGATCTCTGACAGGAAGGCCTGATCCTGGGCGAAGATCCGGGTCCTGATGCCGCTGCCGATGATGACGGCGTCGGCCTCCGAGGCGAAGTCCAGCGGTTTCTCCGCCTGGATGGTGACGCCGTTCATGGAGGTGACCTGGTCTGTGGGACAGGTGATATAGGCCTTCCAGCCCCTGGGCCGCATGCGGTTCAGGAGGGCCGAAGCGATGAAGGAGTCCAGTTCGTTGAACCCTTCGAAGGTGAGCACGGCGATCTGCATAGTGGGTCCTCGCTTCCTATCGTTTGCGCTTGCGGCCGGATGCTGAACCCGGCAAGATCTCGGTGCAATCAAAACATTGCTCTCGGTGCAAAGTAGTATGAATGACTATCGCAAGATCGCGGAACAGATCGCGGAGGAGGTGGCCTCCGGACGGCTGCAGCCAGGCGATCGCTTGCCGCCGCAGCGCAGCTTTGCCTATGAGCGCGGGATCGCGCCCTCGACCGCCGGGCGGGTTTATGCCGAGTTGGTGCGCCGCGGTATCGCGACGGGGGAGGTCGGGCGCGGCACCTTTATCCGGGCTGCCCCACCGCAGCCCAAGCCGCCCTTGGCCGAGCCCAGCGCGCTGCGCGTCGATATGGAGACCAACTATCCTGTCCTGGCCAACCAGCATGAGTTGCTGGCGCCGGCCCTCTCGGTCCTCGCAACCAGGGGCGATGCGCTGAAGGCTGCTTTGGTCGCAGCGCCTGTTCAGGGCAATCCCTCCCTGCGGGCCGCGACGGCGACAGCCTTGGCGCGGTCCGGTTGGATCCCGGATCCTGATTCCCTGCTCTTCGCCGGCAATGGGCGGCAGGCCATCGCTGCAGCCTTTTCCACCTTGGTTCCCAACGGCGCCCGGATCGGCTTTGAAGCCCTGACCTATCCCGTCGCCCGCGCCATTGCAGCCAAGCTGGACATCGTCCCGGTGCCACTGGCCATGGATGACCAGGGTCTCCGCGCCGACGCGATCGAGAAGGCCCATCGGACGGCGCCGCTGCACGCCGTCTATCTGCAGCCAACCCTGCACAATCCTCTAGGCACCACGATGACAGCTACCCGCCGGCAGGAGATCGCAGACCTTCTGCAGCGACTGCTGGGACCGATCGCCGTCGAGGACCGGATCTATGCCTTCCTGGACGACGAGGCGCCGCCGCCCCTGGCCGCCTTTGCCCCCGACCAGGTCGTCCTGGTCGAGAGCCTTTCCAAGCGCGTAGCACCTGGCTTGACCTTGGGGTTCCTATCGGCGCCAAAGGCGCTGGTACAGCCGCTGGCCAAATCCCTCATCTCCGGCGCCTGGATGGCTCCGGGCTTTTTCCTGGACATCGGAGTCCGTTGGCTTGCGGACGGTACGGTCCAGGCCTTGGAGGCCGCCAAGCGCGCCGATGCCCGCGCGCGCCAAGCCCTGGCACGAGAGGCTCTGCAGGGCTTGGCGGTGAAGGCCAACCCGGCAGCCTATCACCTGATTTTGGATGTTCCGGCCCCCTGGCGGGCTGAAGCCTTCGTGCTCGCCGCCGCCCGTCAGGGCATTGCCATTACCCCAGCCTCGGCCTTTGCCGCAGCACCGGGGCATGCTCCTAATTCCGTTCGTTTTGCCCTGGCATCGCCGACGATGGAGGAATTGGCCACCTCCCTAGCGAGTTTGGCGGCACTCGCACGATCAGAGCCTGAGCCGACCCACTCCGGCTGGTCAGGCTAGGCCAGCAGCGCGAAGGCGACCGATACCAGCAGTAGGATCGCAAAGGCGATGTTGACGATTCGTGAGGTCTTTTCGCTTTGCAGGAAGCGAGTCATGGCGGCCCCGAGCGAGAGCCAGAGGATGTTCACCACAGAGATCGTCGCCAGCAGGATGGCTGCCTTCCAGAGGCTGTCAGCCAGGGGATCACCGGCGACCAGGATGTGGCCGGAGAACATCGCCGCCATGGCTGCATAGGCCTTGGGATTCACCAAGGACACACCGGTACCCACATACCAGCGTGGCGAGCGACCGCTTGTGTTGCTGGTCTTCTGCGCCAAGGGCGGGGCGGTGGCAATCTTGTAAGCCAGATAGAGGAAGTAGCCGACGGCAAGGATGGTCACCACCGGCGCGAAACCGGGCAGGGCCAAGAGCATGCCGGCGAGGCCGGTGCCGACGATGACAATGACGCCCACCATGCCGAGGATCAGACCCAGCATGTATTCCAGGCCGCGGATCCGGCCGTAGGAAGCGCCGACTGCCGCCAGGCTCAGGGTGTTGGGCCCGGGGCTGCCGATCAAAGCCAGAGCGGCGAGCAGGAAGGAGAGGAGACCGTCCATGTCAGCGGCAATAGGGCCGCTGGCCGCTGCGTTCCTCCTCCACATCGAAGTGGAGGTGGTTGGCGTGCGCCCGGTTCTCCTCCGGGCCCAGGACCGTGTTGAAGGGGCCGCAGGCAGCGGCATGCAGGTCCTGCCAGAAGGCGCTCTCGTCGGAATCACCGTCCCAGCCCTCCTGCACCGTCAGCACACGCCCGTCGGCCAGGCGCAGGCTGTGCAGGTCGAAGGCCAGCCCCTTGCCGTGCTGCGAGAGCTTGGCGCCGCTGATGCTGTTGCGGGTGCGACAGGCGTAAGAGCCGCCGGGTCCGATCGAGACCACGCGGCTGTCCAGATGCTCCTCGGCGATCTCTTGCATCGGTCCCTCGATGAAGGCGCCGACCAGCACGGCGAAACGACAGTCAAAGCTGGGCGGGGTCTCAAAGTTCACCGATGACTCGCGGCCGGCGACATAGATCTGGAGCGGTGTGGCAATCCCGCAGGCGCCCGACCCCTCGACCGGCTGCACGAAGGCGGCAAGATCGATCACCTGATTCCAGGCCTGGCAGGAGCGTGGCAGGCGCGCTTGTCCGTTCATGATACCGCCGGGGTTGCTGTAGCGTTGAAAGGCGGTGCCGTCCGGAATCTCTGGACTGCTGGAACAGGCGACCAGCGCTGCCAGCAGCGCCAGCGCAAAAAGCGAGGGGCCGCGCGTCACCGCACAGCCCCCCTGCGATCGTTCAGGACCGGCAAGCGCCAATCCTTACCCGGTGGTTACTGCTTGAGCTCACCGTAATTGCCATCCTCGAAGATGTACCAGACGTAGGAGGCCTCTTTCAGGTCGCCCGACTCGTTGAAACCGATGGTGCCGACCACCGTGTCCCAATCCTTGGAGCGCAGCACTTCGGCCACCTTCTCGGAATCGGTGGTGCCGGCCTCGTTGGCCGCCGCCGCCCAGACCTGGATCGCGGCATAGGTGTTCAGCGTATAGCCCTCGGGCTCGAAGCCGCCCTTGCGGATCTCGTCGACCACCTTCTTGGCCGACGGCAGGTTACGTGCCTCGGCAGCGTTGGTGAACATGACGCCGTTGGCGGCATCGCCGGCGATCGACACGAACTCAAGCGTGTTCAAGGAGTCCGGACCCAGCAGCTGAGCCTCGAGGCCCTGCTCACGCGCCTGACGGATGATCAGTGCGCCCTCGGTGTGATAGCCGCCGAGATAGATCACGTCGATGCCGTCAGCCTTCAGCTTGGAGACCAGGGCGGTGTAGTCCTGCTCGCCCGCGGTATAGGCCTCATAGAGCTTCTCGTTGACGCCCTCGGCATTCAGCATGGCCTTGGTCAGGTCGGCGATGCCCTTGCCGTAGGTCGACTTGTCGTGCAGCACGGCAATATTCTTGTCGCCCATACGCTCGGCGATCCACTTGCCGGCGAAGTCGCCCTGCTGGTCGTCACGGCCGCAGGTGCGGAAGATGGTGGTGACACCATCGGCAGCCGGACCGTCGGTGAAGGCCGGGTTGGTCGAGGCCGGGGTCATCTGCAAGACGCCTTCCTCGATATAGACGTCGGAGGCCGGGATCGATGAGCCGGAGCAGAAATGCCCGGCGACGAAGACCACGCCCTTCTGCACGAAGTCGTTGGCGACCGCGACGGCCTGCTTCGGATCGCAGACGTCGTCGCCGACTTCAAGGACCAGCATCTCGCCGTTGACGCCACCGGCGGCATTGATGTCCTTGACGGCGGCCTTTGCGCCGCTCTGCATCTGTTGACCGAAGGCTGCGTAGTCACCTGTCATCGGGCCGGCGGTGGCGATCGTGATGTCGGCCTGAACGGCGGACATACCCAGACCGATGCTCAGCGCTGCTGCCGACAGGCCCAGTGCAAATCTCTTCATACCTTTAGTCTCCCTTATTGCATCCCATTACCAAACCCCACCCGAAAGCCCTGCCGTCGGCTCTACGGCCGCTTGGCAGGTGGTCCAACCGGGTGGAACTGCCGATCCCCACCAAGCGGGGATAGAGGCGAGTGTGGCTGGACCTTAGAACCGCCGGCCGCAAAGATCCAGCCCCTCAACCGCCCTGTTTCTCGCGCCAGCCAAGCAGGCCTGCGCGCTCATAAAGCCAGGGGTATTGGCTCACCATCTTGAAGGCCTGGGTCATGCGATAGGCCAAGAGCGCTAGCAAGCAGATTACCACCGCATCGATCAGGAATCCGAAGATCGAGAGGCCGTCGCCGTCGAAGAGCGCATAGACCAGGAAACGATTGAAGAGGGTCAGCCCCAGGCCATAGGGAAAGAGCTGCCACAGGGGTTTCCAGGTCCGGGCCAGGGCCTGTCCCATCATGAAGCTGGCGCCGCCGAAGACCACGCAGGTCAGGCCGATGAAGACCAGCGGATCCTCACCCAGAAAGCCGCTCATCCGTGTCCTCCCTCCAGATAGGCCGCTCTGACCTCGGGATTGGCCAGCAGGTCGCGACCGCTGCCGGTCAACTGGATGCGCCCATTGACCATGACGTAGCCGCGATGGGCCAGGCGCAGCGCGTGATGGGCGTTCTGTTCCACCAGGAAGATGGTCATCTTCTCTTCCTCGTTGATCCGGCGGATCGCCTCAAAGATGCGTTTGACGATCAAGGGCGCGATACCCAGCGAGGGCTCGTCCAACAACAGTAGCCGTGGCCGGCTCATCAAGGCGCGACCGATCGCCAGCATCTGCTGCTCGCCGCCGCTCAAGGTGCCGCCGCGCTGACGCTCGCGTTCCTTAAGGATGGGGAAGAGCTCAAAAACCTTGGCGATATCCTGATCGAAGGTCTCTGGCCCCAAGGTGGTCGCGCCCATCTGCAGGTTTTCCAGCACCGTCATGCGCGGAAAGATGCGCCGCCCTTCCGGCGACTGGGCGATGCCCATGCGCATGATCTCATAGGTCGGCCGGCGGGTGATGTCCTCGCCCTGATAGACGATGCGCCCACTGCGCGCCTGCGGATTGCCGCAGATGGTCATCAGCAGGGTCGATTTGCCCGCGCCATTGGCCCCGATCAGGGTCACGATCTCGCCTTCGCTCACCTCCAGGCTGACGCCGTGCAGGGCTTGGATGTGGCCGTAGAAGGTCTGGACGTCTTCGATGCTGAGGACCGTCATGCGCTGGCCGCGCCCCCCTCGGCGCCCTCCTCTTCCTCGTCTTCCTCGCCCAGATAGGCGCGGATTACTGCCGGATCGGATTTCACCTCGTCAGGCGTACCGTCCGAGATCTTCTGGCCGTGGTCCAGCACCACGATGTGATCGGAAATCTTCATGACCACCGACATGTCATGCTCGATCAAGAGGATGCCGATCCCCACCTCTTTGCGAATGCGCAGCAGAAGCTGGTTCAGCTCCGCCGATTCGGTGGGATTCAGGCCCGCGGCCGGTTCGTCCAAGCAGAGCATTACCGGCTCGGTGCACATGGCCCGCGCAATCTCCAGGCGGCGCTGCGCCCCATAGGGCAGGCTGCCGGCCGGCTCGTCGGCGCGTTCCTCCATGCGGATCAGCTTGAGCCAATGACGCGCCAGCTCGATCGCTTCCTGCTCGGCGTGGCGATAGACCGGCAGGTTCAAGAGACCGGCGATCGACCACTGCGAGGCACGCTGCAGCTTGTTGTGCTGGGCCACCATCAGGTTCTCCAGCACGCTCATCGCCGGGAAGAGACGGATATTCTGGAAGGTGCGCGCGACATGCGCGACCTGCGAGATCCGAAAGCCCTCCATCTGCTCCAGGTAGTAACGCTCACCCTTGGGATGATCCAGGGTCAGGCGCCCGACGGTGGGTTTGTAGAATCCGGTCAGGCAGTTGAAGACCGTGGTCTTGCCGGCCCCGTTGGGCCCGATAATGCCGGTGATCTGGCCCTGGCCGGCGGCGAAGGAGACGTCGTTGATGGCGATCAGACCACCGAACCGCATGGTCAGATGCTCGACCGTCAAAAGCGGCTTGGCGCCCCCCGGAACCTGCATGTCCTTTGCTGGGCGCATCAGGCGGTGCCCTCAGACGGACGGGCCGCCTTACTTCGTCGCCCCTTGAAAAGGCGCACTGTCGGGTCGCGATGCGCCAAGAGGCCACGCGGTCGCCAAACCATGACCAGGACCATGCCGCCGCCAAAGGCCAGCATGCGGTACTCCTGCAGCTCGCGGAAGAGCTCGGGCACGCCGATCAGCAGGATGGAGGCGATCACCACGCCGATCTGACTGCCAAGCCCGCCCAGGACGACGATCGCCAGGATCACTGCCGATTCAATGAAGGTGAAGCTCTCAGGCGAGATGAAGCCCTGGCGCGTGGCGAAGAAACAGCCGGCGAAGCCGCCGAACATGGCGCCCAGGCCAAAGGCGGTGAGCTTGGTGTTGACCGGATTGATGCCGAGCGAGCGGCAGGCGACCTCGTCCTCGCGCAGTGCCTCCCAGGCGCGGCCGACCGGCAGGCTGCGCATGCGCATGGTGAAGGCATTGGTGACAAGCGCCAGGACCAGGATGATGTAGTAGAGGAAGATGATCCGATCGACCGAGCTGAATTCCAGGTCGAAGTAGGTGTGGAAGGTCTCTTGCCCCTCACGCGGGCGCCGCCTGAATTCCAGCCCGAAGAAGGTCGGTCTCGGGATGCCGCGAATGCCATCGGGCCCTCCGGTAAACCACCACCAGTTGATCAAGATCACGCGGATGATTTCGCCAAAGCCCAGTGTCACGATGGCCAGATAGTCGCCTCGTAATCGCAAGACTGGAAAGCCCAGCATGACGCCGAAGAAAGCGGCCATGGCCCCGCAGACCGGCAGGGCCACCCAGAAACCCATATCGAAGTAGAAAGAGGTCAGCGCGAAGGTGTAGGCGCCGACCGCATAGAAGGCGACATAACCGAGGTCGAGCAGCCCGGCCAAGCCGACGACGATGTTGAGGCCCCAGCCCAGCATCACATAGGTCAGAACCAGGACCGCCATGTCCATGATCCGCCGATTGGCGAAGTCGAACCAGGGCATGATGAAGGCGAACATGATGAGGGCGGCGCCGATCCAAGGCGTCAGCCTCTGGATTGAGAGGTTGCCGTCCTCCTTGAAGACGGCCGGCGCGCCCTTGTCGCCTCGCGTCAGCAGGAAGAGGCCGCGCAGAGTGAAGCCGATGGCTCCCAGGGTGACGATCCAGCAGACGATGGCGCTGGCGAAGGGCTTGGGGAGCGCGCCGCTGCCACCCTCTTCGCCGATGGTCGAAAGCGCAATCACCATCCAGACCGAGAAGCCGCCGGTCACCAAGGTACCGGCCAAGGTCTGGCCAGTGTTGATCAAAGAGAGCGCAATCCGCCCCAGGAAGACCAGGATTACGGCCGTAATGACATCGTCGAAGCGATACTCGGCCTGTAGGCCTTGTGGGTTGTCGACCGTGCGGATGCCGACCATGAAGATGGTCAGCGCCAAGACGATCAGCGCTGCCTTGACGGCATCCTTGGCGATCGGGATCAGGTAGGCGGGATCGAAGAGAGACGGCTGTGCCATGGCGCTAGACCTTCTCGATGTCCGGTCGACCCAAGAGACCGGTGGGTCTGAAGATCAGCACCAGAACCAGGATGGAGAAGGCCGCCACGTCCTTGTACTCGACGCTGAAATAGCCGGACCAGAAGGCCTCGATCAGGCCGATCAGAATACCGCCCAGCATGGCCCCCGGCAGCGAACCGATGCCGCCAAGGACCGCCGCGGTGAAGGCCTTGATACCGGCCAGGAAGCCGATATAGAAGTCCACCACACCATAATAGAGGGTCACCATGAAGCCGGCGACGGCGGCCAGGGCTGCACCGATCACGAAGGTCAGTCCGATGGTGCGGTTGACGTCCACACCCAAGAGCGAGGCCATTTTTTGATCCTGCTCGCAGGCTCGCTGCGAGCGGCCCAGCGGGGTCTTGGTGATCAGATAGGTGAAGATCGCCATCAGGGCGACTGTGGTCAGCACGATCAGGATCTGCATGTAGCCCAGCTTGACGTCGAAGTCGCCGCCGCTTGTCAGATCGAAAGAGCCGCTGATGATCGGCGGCAGCGGCTTGTTGCGGGCCCCTTGAAGCAGTTGCACATAGTTCTGCAAAAAGATCGACATGCCGATCGCGGTGATCAGCGGCGCCAGCCGGAAGGAACCGCGCAGCGGCCGATAGGCCAGCCGCTCCACCGCCCAGCCGTAGGTCGATGTCAGCGCCACGGCGAGCACCAGCACCAGCAGCAATGCCAGCGGAACCCAGGTGACGCCCAGTATTCCCAGCACCACATAGGCGATCACGGCTTGAAAGGCGCCGATCATGTAGACGTCGCCATGGGCGAAGTTGATCATGCCGATGATGCCATAGACCATGGTGTAGCCGATGGCGATCAGGCCGTAGATCGAGCCCAAAGTGATGCCGTTGATGAGGAATTGAAGGAATGGCTCCATACTGACGTCCAATCTCTTGGGCCCCGACCGGTCCGGATCGAACAGTATGTGCCGAAAAAGCATAAGGCTCGCCCTTGGCCTGCCCTTGGCCAAAGGACGGAATCCTCGCTCCCAAAGTCGCACCCCTGCTCAATCTTGGGAGACTCATTATCGCTCTTTTCGAGCGCCGGCCCCCTTTGTCGCAAAAGCTAGACCAAGCTGTTCAAAGCCGGCAAGTGCTAGAAAGGCCTGCCTGCGGCCTCGACGAAGACCCGAGATGCCGGTCTTGCCCTACGCAAGAGACCAAGCAGAGGGAAAGGGGGGGTGGAACCTAGACCAAATCGAAGAATGCGCGACGGACTAGAAAGTGCGACGCTTTGACCCGAATTGAAGCCGTGACGCTGTGCGGTTGCCGGATCGTTGGCGCCGGCAGCCGGCCCTTGCTCTCGCCGAAATGAACGCGTTGCTCAATCGCGGGCGTACGTGAACTCCGCATCGTCGTTCTGAAGGCGCAGGCCGACAGAATGCGGTGCCATGAGGACAATGCACTTGAGCAGCGCGTTACAACGCTTGGCCAAGAAGGCGCATCTCACTAAGTTCATGGCGCAAGGAATCGAAAGACCAAGGCGCAGATCGAGTGCGACAGCTTGGTGAGGACGCAGCGCCTATTCCTCGGCGCCGATCAAGGAGACCAAAGAGATGAGCCCCGCAGAACCCGCCCTGAAGTTGCACGAGCCGACCCGGGCCGCCTTCCAGTGGGACGACGCCCTGCTCTTGGACGAGCAGCTGAGCGAAGAGGAGCGGATGATCCGCGATGCCGCCCGCGAGTACTGTCAGGACAAGCTGATGCCGCGGGTGTTGGAGGCCAATCGGCACGAGAAGTTCGACCGCGAGATCATGGACGAAATGGGCGCGCTGGGTTTCCTGGGTGCCACTCTGCCCGAGACCTATGGCTGCGCCGGCGTCAACTACGTCTGCTATGGCCTGGTTGCGCGCGAGGTGGAGCGGGTCGACAGCGGCTATCGCTCGGCGATGAGCGTGCAGTCCTCCTTGGTCATGCACCCGATCAATGCCTATGGCACGGAAGAGCAGCGTCGACGCTGGCTGCCGGGTCTTGCCAGCGGCGAGAAGGTCGGCTGCTTCGGGCTGACTGAGCCCGACGCGGGCTCCGATCCAGGTTCCATGCGCACCGTGGCGAAGAAGGTCGACGGCGGCTACATCCTGAAGGGCGCCAAGATGTGGATCACCAACTCGCCGATCGCGGATGTGGCCGTGGTCTGGGCGAAGAGCGATCCCGACGGCAAGATCCGCGGCTTTGTCCTGGAACGCGGGATGAAGGGCTTCTCCACGCCCAAGATCGAAGGCAAGTTCAGCCTGCGTGCCTCCGTCACCGGCGAGATCGTCATGGATGAGGTCTTCGTGCCGGACGAGAACCTGCTGCCCAACGTCACCGGCCTGAAGGGCCCCTTCGGCTGCCTCAACCGGGCTCGCTATGGCATCGCCTGGGGCGCTCTCGGCGCGGCCGAATTCTGCTGGCATGCCGGTCGTCAGTACACCCTCGATCGCAAGATGTTCGGACGCCCCTTGGCGGCAACGCAGCTGATCCAGAAGAAGCTTGCCGACATGCAGACCGAGATCACCATCGGCCTGCAGTCCTGCCTGCGCGTCGGCCGCTTGATCGACGAGGGCAAGGAGCTGCCGGAGGCGATTTCGCTGGTGAAGCGCAATTCCTGCGGCAAGGCCCTCGATATCGCCCGCATGTCCCGCGACATGCACGGCGGCAATGGCGTCTCGGATGAATACCATGTGATCCGCCATGTCATGAACCTGGAGGCGGTCAACACCTACGAGGGCACTCACGACGTGCACGCCTTGATCCTAGGACGTGCGCAAACGGGGATTCAGGCCTTCAGTTAAGCGGGGCGTTGCACACGCTGGCTCAAACCCACGTGTGATCGACGGGAGAAGCCGCCCCACCGCCTTGCCGGAATGGGTCGGCTTTACAAATGAGTCTTAACAATCGAGCGTTCAGAGTTCGAGCTCATGACCGATCGAAGGAACCAGCACGGGTTTAGGCTGTTGCCTGCGCTGATCGCGCTTGCGGTCCTGCTTGGGCTGATGGCCTGTGCGGTCCCCGGCAGCTGTGAATCGAAGGCGGCCGGGTCCGAT
Source organism: Rhodospirillales bacterium (assembly GCA_963669335.1). Classification (GTDB taxonomy): domain Bacteria; phylum Pseudomonadota; class Alphaproteobacteria; order Kiloniellales; family JACOMY01; genus JACOMY01. Next base: position 5,979,529 of record OY770023.1, on the reverse strand, counting down.
GCGCGGGCGGCCTGCGAGCAGGATTTGCAGGAGTTCCTTGACGAGAGGTCGCGGGAGACCGGCTTCCACCGGGGCTGAACGCTTGCCATGTGGCGCCGTGGCGCTATCTCAGCGTCCGGCAGCAAGCAGGAAGGCCCCCGTCTCATGTCCATCAAACCCTACGCCATCACAGTCTCATCTCAGCCTGAGACCGCCCCCTTCTCCAGCCGTCGTCGTTTCCTTGCGTTGGGGTTGACCGCTGTCGCCGCCCCTCTGGTCGTCGCGGCCTGCTCCTCCAGTTGCTACAGCAAATCAGGCAACGCCGGCGCCAGTTGCCAGGCCAGGATCAGTGAAGAACAGCGCACGCGAATCCTCAATCGCCCGCCAGGGCGTTAGGCCTCATCGCTAAACTCTCCGTCCCGGTGCTTGCCCGCCCTCGGCAAGAACCGCTATGCCTTGGCTGCCGTCGCTTCGAGGAAGGATGATCCCGTGACCGGTTCCTGGCCCAGCCGCCTTCTCCTGCTGCCTTTGCTGTTAATCGCGGGCGCAGTCCTGCTGTCTGCCTGCAACGCCTATCGCAACCCTTGTGACAATCGTCCGACCTATGAGTCGCGTCAGGCCTGCAACAATGCCTTGATCGATTTCGACAGGCAGCTACGCAGCAATCGCTCCTATCGTACCCTTTGATTTGAGCGCCTGCGCGAAGAGGAAAAGGCCATGGACCTAGGGCTGCGGGACAAATGCGTGATCGTGACCGGCGGCAGCCGGGGTATCGGTTTCGGCATTGCCGAGGCTTGCGCCAAAGAAGGCGCCAAGCTGGCAATCTGCGGGCGCAGCCAAGCCTCCCTCGATCAGGCGGCAGACGCGCTTGCCGCACACGGTGGGCAAGTCCTGGCACGGCCCTGTGACGTCTCCGACGCGGCGGCGCTTGAGGCTTTCCTGCAGGAGGCCAGTCGGGACCTGGGCGGCTTGCACGGCCTGGTCAACAACCCCAGCGGCTTTGGGCGCGGCGACACGGAGGAGGCTTGGCAGGCCTCACTAGAGGTCGATGTCATGGGTGTCATTCGCGCGATCAGAACCGCTGCGCCTCTCTTCGATCCTGAACCAGGTGGCTCCATCGTCAACATCGCTTCGACGTCCGGAATCGGGGCCAGCGGCAACATCGCCTATGGTGCCGCGAAAGCGTTGTTGATCCATGCCACGCAGTCTTATGCCAAGAACTTCGCGGCCCGGCGCATCAGGGTCAACGCCATAGCGCCCGGCTCGATCGACTTTCCTGGCGGTCTCTGGGATCAACGACGCAAGAGCGAACCCGAGGTCTACAATGCCACTTTGAATTCTATTCCCTTCGGCCGTATGGGGCGACCGGAGGAAATCGGTTCGGTCGGCGCCTTTCTGCTGTCAGAGGCCGCTTCTTGGATTACCGGTCAGACCATCGCCGTGGACGGCGGTCAGAACCTCTAGCAGGCTGTTGGAAAAGTCGTGGCGCGCATGAGCTTGGATCCTTGTCGAAAGCGCGCGTCAGCCTCCTTGTACGATACGATCTGTATCATCCTGCGGAACCTTCTTAATCTTTCAACAAATCTCCTGCCCTCCTGCATCACCAGACTTTTTCAACAGCCTGCTAGATCAGCGCGCGGAGCGTAGGACCTCCTGCTTCGCCGCCATCCGCTCCCTAGCACCTCGACCAACGAGGATGCTGTGGCGACCCGCGCAGTCGCCGCTGGCACGGGGGATTTCCTTGACAAGCTTTAGAAGCATCTTTGATAATGATATTTGGAACATTCGTGCCAATATTCAGCACATCTTCTTGCAAACGATTGCTGTCACAGATTGAAATCAACACCAGATTAGGAGGTGAGAATGGATAGACGTATGGTCTTGACGTCCGGCCTGGCGGCTGGCGTCGTGGGCGCTTCGGCGATCATTCCTGCAGCGGGTGCCGCTAAGGCGCAGGGCTGCAGCGGCGTCACCTTCGTGTTTGCGCACGGCTCCTGGCATGGCGCCTGGTGCTGGGCTAGCGTCACACCACACCTCGTGGCTGCTGGTCACAACACGATGGCTCTCGACTTGCCGGGGCATGGCCTCCACGCCAAGTTTCCCTCCTCCTACCTCAAGCGCCCCTTGGACATAGAGGCCTTCGCTGCCGAGCCTTCCTTCATGAAGGACATTGATCTCGACGCCTATGTGACAGCGGTCACCACTGCAGTGGATCAGGCCAAGGCAGGCGGAGCGGAACGTGTCATCGTCGTCGGCCACTCAATGGGCGGCGTGCCGATAACCTTTGCCGGCGAGAAAGCAGCAGAGAAGATCGACACCCTTGTGTTCTTGACTGCCTGCATGATGCCACCAGGCAAACCCTGGGCGGAGTACTTCGGGGTCCCCTCTCAGGCTGATGCGAAGCTCGGCCCCGTTCTCATCGGCGACCCAGGCAAGATTGGTGGGCTGCGATGGGACCCGCGTTCTCAGGATGCTGAGTACCTGGCAGCTGCCAAGGCCGCCTTGGCACATGATGTCGACGACCAGGTCTTGGCTGCGGCGATGAACCTGCTGTCTCCGGACGCACCTGCTGCCATCTACGGCGTCGCGCCCGACCTGACGCCGGAGCGCTTCGGATCCTTGAAACGTGTCTTCATCAAATGCACGGAGGATTGGACGATCCGCCCCGGGACACAGGACTTGATGATCAGCGATCTGGACGCGGCGTACCCTGACAACGCGACGACAGTGTTTGAGATCGTCTCAAGCCATGAAGTCATGCTCTCCAAGCCGAAGGAACTTGCAGATACGCTGCTCAAAGTCGTCGGCTAGAGCGATCTAGTCGACCGCAAATCTGTGCTGTAGTCTGGGGTATCGGAGATCTTCCAATGCTTGAGGTAACCCGTTGTTTGCACGAGGAAATCCCCTGACTCGGAACCTCTATGTCCCCCCAGCTCCGAGAGATCCGGATCAGTTCGGCATTCGCCCATGTCCTATCGCCTAGACGTCGTCAGCCAGGTCAGCGCGGAAGAGGGTGACGAGATCGACCGACAGCATGCCGCCTATGAGGCCCGGCACGGCGTCGTCTGTGACTATCGCACCTTCATCATGACCCTGCGCAACGAGGCTGGTCTCTTGGTCGCCGCACTGCGTGGCTACAGCGCTTACGCCGAGATCTATGTCGACGACCTTTGGGTCGACGAGAAACACCGGCGGCAAGGTTTGGGCAGCAAGCTGCTGGCAGCCTTGGAGGAGCAGTTTCGCGACTGCGGCTACAACAACATCAATCTCGTCACCAGTTGCTTTCAGGCGGCCCCTTTCTACGAGAAATGCGGCTTCGAGAGGGAGTTCGTGCGCCAGAACCGCGTCCACCCCGCCCTGACAAAGGTCTTCTTCGTCAAGTACTTCGAGAACGAGAGACAGGATCGAGGCGTCAAAGCATAGGGGAGGGCCGAGGGAACCTAGCTCAGCCCTCCAGGTCCTGCAGATAGCGCTCCAGCCAGTGGATGTTGTAGTGGCCATTAACGACGGCGGGAGAGCTGGCCAGGCGTTGATGCAAGGGGATCGTGGTCTCGATCCCGTCGACCACGTATTCTTCCAGGGCACGCCGCAGACGCATCAAGCAGTCCTCGCGGGTGATGCCATGCACAACCAGCTTGGCGATCAGGCTGTCGTAGTGCGGCGGCACGCTATAGCCGGCATAGAGGCCACTATCGACGCGGACACCCATCCCGCCCGGCACGTGATAGCCGTTCACCTTGCCGGGCGAGGGCACGAAGGTACGCCAATGCTCGGCATTGATGCGGCATTCGATGGCATGGCCGGAGAAGCCGATATCCCTCTGCTTGACCGAGAGGCTGCCGCCGGCCGCTGCACGGATCTGCTCGCGCACCAGATCGATGCCGGTGATCATCTCGGTTATGGGATGCTCGACCTGCAGGCGGGTGTTCATCTCGATGAAGAAGAACTCGCCGTCCTCATAGAGGAACTCGATGGTGCCGACAGAGCGGTAGCCCAGCTTCTTCATCGCGGTGACTGCGGTCTTGCCGATGGCCCGACGCTGGGCCTCGTTGAGCGCCGGCGAGGGCGCTTCCTCCAAGACCTTCTGGTGGCGCCGCTGCAGAGAGCAGTCACGCTCGCCCAAGTGGACGATGTTGCCCTGCCCATCGGCCAGGATCTGCACCTCGATATGGCGTGGCGCGCCCAGATAGCGCTCCATATAGACCTGGTCGTTGTTGAAGGCAGCGCGGGCCTCGTTGCGGGCCATAGCCAAGGCCTCGGGCAAGGCCGCCTCGTCCGGGGCGATCTTCATGCCGCGACCGCCGCCGCCGGCGGCCGCCTTGATCAGCAAGGGAAAGCCAATCTCGGCCGCGACCTCTCTGGCCTCGGCTTCGCTGCTGACGGCACCGTCAGAGCCCGGCACCACCGGCAGTCCCAGAGAGCGCGCAGCCTCCTTCGCCGCGACCTTGTCGCCCATCAATGCGATATGCTCGGCCTTGGGGCCGATGAAGGTGATGTTGTGCTCTTCCACCATGGCGGCGAAGGTCGCGTTCTCGGAAAGAAAACCGACGCCGGGGTGAATGGCATCCGCCCCGGTGATGGTGGCGGCAGATATGATCGCTGGAATGTTCAGATAGCTGTCGCGGCTGGCTGGCGGGCCGATGCAGACGGATTCGTCGGCCAGGCGCACATGCATGGCTTCTTCGTCTGCCGTCGAATGCACGGCCACGGTCTTGATGCCCATCTCTCTGCAGGCGCGGTGGATGCGCAGCGCGATCTCGCCACGATTGGCAATCAGGACCTTCTCGAACACCTCAGCCTCACTCCTTCATGCCAGCGCTTGTCTCGCCGACGCTCATACCCTCGGTCATTGATAATGACCGACGGTGCTTGGCGGCACCGGCCCGCTCCCCCTCCCGGCCACCCATTAGGATACTGGCGTGGGTGGCCGGGAGGGGGAGCGGGCCGGTGCGAAGCGGTGAGCCTCACTCACCGCACAGTCGTATCACTCGATCACCATCAAGGCTTCGCCGTACTCGACCGGCTGGCCGTCGCGTACCAGGACTTCCTTCACCGTACCGGCGCGCGGGCTCGGCAGATTGTTCATGACCTTCATGGCCTCGATGATCAGCAGGGTCTGTCCCTCGCTCACCTGATCGCCGACCGACACGAAGGCCGGGTTGCCCGGCTCCGGCGACATATAGACGGTGCCCACCATAGGCGAGGTTACAGCACCGGCGGGCGATCCGCGCTCTGCGCTGGGGGCGGGAACAGGCGGGCTGGGGGCGACGGCATTTGCCGCTGGAGCAGCCGGCAAGCTCGGTGCAGCTGCCACCGGGGGGTGTGAGATCTGCGGTGAGGCCTGGCGGGCGACCTTAATGCGGCGGCCGGCCTCCTCCACCTCGATTTCAGTCACGCCGGTTTCACCCAGCATCTGGGCCAGTCGCTTGATTTGCTTCTCGTCGATATCGAGCTTGCTGCCCATCGGCGGCCTATCCCTTCAACAGATGCTGCGCCAAGGCCTGCAGGGCGAAGCGATAGCCCTGAGAGCCGAAGCCGCAGATCACTCCCAACGCCACGGGAGAGATATACGAATGATGCCGGAAGGCCTCTCGCGCGTGCACGTTTGAGAGGTGGACCTCCACCAGCGGCAAGCCGACGCCCTTGATCGCATCCATGATCGCGATCGAGGTGTGTGTGTAGGCGCCGGGGTTCATCACCAGACCCCCATGCTGGCCAAAGGCCTCGTGGATCAGCTCGATCAACCGACCTTCGTAATTGGATTGCGCACAGTGAACATCAAGACCCAAGGCTTCACCTTCTTTTCGGCAAAGCGCCTCGACGTCGGCCAGGGTCTGACTGCCGTAGACGCCCGGTTCTCTTTGACCCAAGAGATTGAGGTTGGGTCCGTTCAACACCAGGACCGAAGCTTTGGCCATTTGCGACCCGCCCCTTTGAATTCGTTGTGCACAAGGATTCGGCGCCAGCCTTTACCACAAGCCTGTCGCGCCGGGAAAGAATGCGGCGTGGTTCTGGGCCGATGCCGTGCAGCCTCAAAGGGATCCTAAGGCCCAACCTTTTCCCGCCGCATCAACCACTCCTCCGCAACCATACCCATGGTCTTGGCGCGGCCATCCTTGATCCAAGCCATGAAGCTGCGATCGAAGGCGAAGTCCTCGCCGCACTGGGCACGCAAGAAACGCCTGACGTTCTGCGTGTTGCGATAGCTGGCGGTAACCGGCGTGTCGCGATCGATGGGATCGCTATGCCAATCGAAGCCGGCCATGGGTCAGCAGGTTGGTTGGCAGAACTTAGTTAGAGGGTGCTCTCGCCCGCTCTTCAGCGATGATGGCGGCGATCTCGACCGCCGGCACGGCACCCGGCAGGAAGCTCTCGCCGATCACCATGGCTGGCGTTCCAGTGACGCCGAGCTGCTGCGCCAGCGCATGGTTGCGGGCCAGGGCCTCGGTGATCCAGTCCTCGTCCATCTCCGCTTCGAGCGCGGCCCAGTCGAGCCCGACCTCTTCGGCCGCGCGCTGCACCGTGGTGGGATTGGCCGGGCCACGGATCGCCATCAGCGCCTGGTGAAAGCGGGCATACTTGTCCTGCTTGACCGAAGCCATGGCTGCGCGTGCGGCGAACTCGGAATCCTCGCCGAAAATCGGCCACTCCTTGGCGATGTAACGAATGTTGCCGTCCTGGGCTAAGAGGCCAAAGATCTCCGGCGTCACGCGCTTGCAATAGGGGCAGTTGTAGTCGAAGAACTCGACGATGGTGACGTCGCCCTCCGGGTTGCCGGCGATGGGTGAATACTCATCCTCATAGAGCGCATCGTCCGAACCGGAGATGGCGCTTTGGCGTGCCGCCACTTCAGCCTGCTGCTCGCGCTGCTGCAGGATCTCGATCGCCTCCAGGATGATCTCCGGATGCTCCAGGATGTAGGCTCGCACCAGCCGCTCGATCTCCGCTTCCTGAGCATCGGAAAAGGCGCTCTCGTCCGCCCGCAAGGTGGCAGGCAGGGTGAAGGCCAGAAGCAGCAGCGCAATCAGACTGGAGCGCAGAGCGAAGGAGAGTTGGGGCATAGCAGGATCTATCCTTGTTGGTACTCGGGCTTAGCGGGCCGCGCGCAGTCGGCGTTCGGCCTCGTTGTAGACGTCTTGGGCCTGCTGGGCATCGGCAGAGCCAGCGGGCAGAAGGTTTATCGCGCGGCGCGCCTCGATGCCGGCGCGCTCGTTGTCGCCGCGCGCCAGCCAATACTCGCTGAGCGCCAGATGCACCATGTCGGTCTTGCCCATGCGGTTGTAGGGGGTAGAGATCAGACGCCAGGCGAAGGCGTTGCGTGGCTCGCGCGCCAGCACCTTTTCCAGATTGGCGACGGCCTTGCGATCCATCTCTGGCCTGTTCTCTTCGATCTGCGCGCGGGCCAGCAGTTGGCGGATCTGGCTGGCTTGGGGCAGGGCTGCCACGGCACGCTCCAGCGGATCCAAGGACTCGGCAATCCGGCCGCGCTCGAACAGCATCTGGCCCTTGAGCTCCAGGAAGAAGGGGTCATTCGGCGCTTCGGCTAACAATCCATCCAAACCCCTAAGCGCATCGTCGATATGTCCCAGTCGGTAGGACAAGAGCGCTCTGGCATAGCGTGCCGGAACGGATTGATCGCTATCGGCATAGGTGCGCGCCACCATGTTCGGCGGCTCCAGAAAGCCGATCACCTTGGCCTTGGCACGCTCGAAGCGAGCGCGATCGGCGGCTGTGATGCTGGTCTGATCGCGAAAGGGCGATTGGGCGACCTGGTTCTCCAGAAAGGTGATGCGCTCTCGAGTTAGGGGGTGGGTCGAGAGGTAAGGGTCCTGGTTGCGGGCCAGCAGCACCTCTTGACCCTTCAGCACGTTCATGAAGTTCAAAAGGCCCTGCGGTGAGATCCCGGCGGCGTGAAGGTACTGGATCGCGGCCTGGTCGGCAGCCTGTTCGTTGCTGCGGCTGTAGGAGAGGAGATTGCGCAGCGCCAGATCCTGACTGCCGGAGATTACGGCGCTTGCGACCTCACCCCGGCCTGAGGCGATGGCGCCCAGAATGCCGACGGCATAGGCCAGGATCGTTGAGGTGCTGGCGTCTTCGACTGCCAGTTTGCGCTGCGCCAAGTGGCCACCTGCAATATGCCCAGCTTCGTGTGCAATCACACCCAGCAAGGTTTCCGGGTCTTCGACGCGTGCCAAAAGACCGGTATGCAGAAAGAGGTTCTGTCCGCCGGCCACAAAGGCATTGAGGCTGCGGTCCTGAACCAGATACACGTTGACCGCATTAGGGTTGAGGCGCGCCGCCTGAAAAATCGGCCGCGCCAGATCGCGGATGATGTCCTCGATCTCGGTATCTCGGATGAAAGAGATCTGGCGGCTTTGCGCCAACGCGCTGTTGGCTGCCATAACCAGAACAAGGGCGCTGGCAAGCGCGGCAGAAAAGAGAGACAGGATGACGGTGACACGAAGGCTGCGCGGCATGACAAATGGCCCAGGGGCTCTCCCGATTCCCGGATGGTTCAAATCTAGAACGCCGAGACTGCTTGTTCAATGCGGCAGGCGAAAGACCGGATTGAGGCGCTCCTCACATCTGCGTGCGCTCTTGGCCATGACGACGGCCCTGGCCTTGGCGGCCTGCGGCGGCTCGGATGACGATCTGCGGCTGGAACCAGTCCCCGGCTTCGACGGCATGGTGGCGACCGGAGAGCCGACCGCAGCCCTCATCGGTCGCGATATCCTAGCCGGTGGTGGCACCGTGGCCGATGCTGCGGTCGCCGTCAGCTTCGCGCTTGCCGTCACCTATCCCTCGCGCATCTCCTTGGGTGGTGGCGGCATCTGCATTCTGCACGACCGTGAACGGCAGCTGACCGAGGCGCTGTCTTTCCTGCCCTTTTCCGCTCCTAGAGGGGGCGTGCCGCCGGGGCTGACGCGCGGCATGGAGGCCCTGCATGCGCGCTATGGCGTGCTGCAGTGGAATCAGCTGGTGGCACCGGGGGAAAACCTGGCGCGCTTCGGCTACAAGACCAGTCGCGCACTGGCGGCCGACATCCTGGCTGCACAGGGCAACCTGCGACAGGACCCAACCGCCTCTGCGCTCTTCTTGCCAAACGGACAGCCGCTGACAACCAGCCAGGTTCTGCAGCAGCCCGCCCTCGCCGCGACCCTCTCCGGTGTTCGCCAGAAAGGGGCTGCCCTCTTCCTCACCGGCGCTGCCGGCCCGACCTTGGCTGCTGAATCGACCCGTGTGGGTCTTCCTCTCGACGAAGGCGACCTGCGCAACCGCGTGCCGGAGTATCTGGTTCCCCTGCGCATCGAGTATGGCTCCGACTATCTCTACGTAACGCCGCCGCCGGCCGCCAACGGTCTGGTCGCCGCAGAGATATTCCAGATGCTGCGCAGTGTTCTGGACTATGAAAATCTAGAGGCCTCGCGGCGCCCGCATGTCTTCCTGGAAGCCTCGGCGCAGAGTTTTGCCGACAGAACCTCTTGGCTGGCCTCCACTACCGGCAGCGGTTTCAATGTCACCACCCTTCTGGATCCCGGTGCCCTGCAGTCCCGAACGGCCGGCTTGGGTCAAGGGTCGCACAAACCGACCGCAAGCCTGGTCCCGGCACCGCGGCAGGTGATCGAGCCGCTGGCCGGTACGGCCTTTGTGATCGGTGATCGCTATGGCAATGCCATTGCCTGCAGCATGACCAACAACGGCCTCTTCGGCAGCGGCCGTATGGCCCCCACCAGCGGCATCTTGCTGGCCGCCCCTCCGCCGGACAATCTGGTGGTCTCCCCCGTTGGGGCGCTGGTCACCAGCATCGGCACGCAGCGAGCGCGGCTGGCGGTTGCAGCCTCCGGCGGTGCTGCCGGTGCGACCGCGCTGGCCCGGCTGGTGCTGGATCTGACCGAGCGCGAGATGAGCCTCAGCGAGGCCATGCGCGAGGTGCGGGTTCATCACAACGGCGTGCCGGACGTGGCCTTTGTCGAAGAACGCCTGGACAGCGGCAGCCAACAGACCCTGGTGCAGCTGGGTCACAGCCTGCAGCGCGTTCCCGGTCTGGGCGAGGTTCAGGCCTGGTACTGCCCCGAGGGCATCCTTCAGGTTCCAGCCCTCTGCGCCGTGGAAACGGATCCGCGCGGCTTCGGCCTCTCGAGCCTCGCACCTTGATCCGCGCCGGGGGGGAGAGAGCCAGATGGTCCTGAAGATCGCCGGTCGCGCCGATGTCGAGCCCTTTCGGGCCATGGACGTGCTGGCCGCCGCCAATGCGCTCGAGGCGCAAGGGCGCCAGATCCTGCATCTGGAGGTCGGGCAGCCGGCGGCCCCTCCGCCGCCCGCAGTCACAGCGGCGGCCAAGGCCTGTCTTGACGGCGGACGCATCGGCTATACCGACACCCTAGGCATCCCGGCACTGCGCAAGGCCATCGCCCAGAGTTACCAAGACCACTACGGCCTTTCGGTCGATCCCGGCCGCATTGCCGTCACGGCCGGCTCGTCGGGTGGCTTTCTGCTGGCCTTTCTGGCGGCCTTCGAGGCCGGCGACCGCGTCGCGCTGGCGGCTCCCGGCTATCCGGCCTATCGCAACCTCCTGACCTCGCTGGGGATCGAAGCCGTCTTCCTGCCGACCACGGCGGCACAGCACTTTCAGCCGACCGCAGCGCAGATCGCCGACTATCCGGATCGCTTGGACGGTCTGATCGTCGCCAGTCCCTCCAATCCCACCGGCACCATGCTCACGCCCGACGCCCTGAATGCGCTCGCCAAGGTGTGTAAGGAGCGCGGGATACGCCTGATCTCTGACGAGATCTACCACGGCATCACCTTCGGCCCGGAGGCGGCCAGTCTGGCGGCCGAACCCGAGGTCATCGTCGCCAACTCCTTCTCCAAGTACTACTGCATGGCCGGCTGGCGCCTGGGCTGGTTGGTGCTGCCGGAGGCCCTGGTTCGACCCGTCGAGCGGCTGGGCCAAAGCCTCTTTATCTCAGCCTCGGAACTCTCGCAGCGGGCTGGTCTGGCCGCACTCAGCGCGCGCGACGACCTAGACCGCATCGTCGAGGGCTATGCCGAGAACCGCCGCATCCTGGTCGAAGGCCTGCCCAAGCTGGGTCTCACCGGCTTCTTGCCGACCGATGGTGCCTTCTACATCTATCTGGATGTCGCGCACCTCACCAACGACAGCAGCCAGCTTTGTAAGCAGTTGCTGGAGGAGGCAGGGCTGGCACTTACCCCTGGGCCGGACTTCGATCCCATGGAGGGCAAGCGCAGCCTCAGGCTCTCCTTCGCCGGCAGCCAAGAGACCATGACCGCCGCCTTGGATCGCTTGGGCGCCTGGCTGCAGCATCGCTGAGCCCATGTGGTTGCGTGCCCTGAAGCCTAGGGGGCTGGGCCGCCGTCTCTTCCACCTGGGGCTTATCCTGCTGCTGGTCCTGCCCTTCCTCTGGATCCTGCTGCACCTGGTGGCGCCAGCCTTCATCACGCCGCTGATGGTCCAGCGTCTAACCGAGGGACATGGCTGGAGCCAGCGCTGGCGCCCCTTGGTCGAGATCAGCCCGCACCTGCAGCGCGCCGTGATCGCGGCCGAAGACAATCGCTTTTGCCAGCATCTGGGAATCGACTGGGGGGCTATCAAAGACGCCCGCGAGGAGGTTGAGCGCGGCCGGCGCAGCCAGTCTCGTGGGGCCAGCACCATCTCGCAGCAGACCGCCAAGAACCTGCTGCTCTGGCCCCAGCAATCGCGCACCCGTAAAGCGCTTGAGCTGACCTACGTCACCTGGCTCGAAGCGCTCTGGCCGAAGCAACGCATTCTTGAGATCTATCTGAACATCGTCGAGATGGGGCCGGGGATCTATGGCGCGGAAGCGGCCGCGCAAGCTCACTTCGGTGTCTCTGCCAAGGACCTTAGCCGCCGGCAGGCCGCGCTCTTGGCGACAACCTTGCCGAACCCCTTGGCCCGCAATCCAGCCAAGCCCAGCGGCAATCATGCCAGCCGCGCCCGCCGGATCGAACAGCGTATGCGGAATCTGGAGGGCCTGGTCGGCTGCCTTCCAGGAGAATCCTAGGGCGCTTGAGAAACCCATAAAGCACAACGGTATGGAACAATACCTTTCTCCACCCCTACGCGCCCTTTATGGTCCCTGACCGACTGGCCTAGTCTTACCTAGGGTGCCAGCCGGTCGCCTTGTAGACATGAAGGAAGACAGCGTGACGAAGCCGCTCCAAGGCATCAAGGTCCTGGACTTTACCACTCTGCTGCCCGGCCCCATGGCGGGTCTAATCCTGGCAGAGGCCGGCGCCGAGGTGGTTAAGATCGAGCGTCCGAGTGGCGAGGATATGCGTGCCTACCAACCGCAATGGGGCAAGGAGTCGGTGGCCTTCGCGCTCCTGAACCGCGGTAAGAAGGGGCTCGCCGTCAATCTCAAGGACCCGCAAGTGCGCAAGCGTCTGGAGCCTCTGATCGCCGAGGCCGATGTCCTGCTGGAGCAGTTTCGCCCTGGCGTTATGGATCGCCTGGGCTTGGGGTACGCAGCGGTCAAGGCGATCAACCCGCGCCTGATCTATTGCGCGATCACCGGCTATGGCGCGACCGGGCCAAAGCGGTCGGTGGCCGGTCACGATCTGAACTACATCGGTGATGCCGGTCTGCTGTCACTGGGCCATGGTCCCCTCGAGCAGCCGGTCTTGCCACCCGCCCTGATCGCCGATATCGCCGGCGGCTCCTACCCGGCGGTGATGAATATCCTCTTGGCTCTGCTGCAGCGCGAGCGCAGTGGCGAGGGGGCCTTTCTGGATATCGCCATGACCGATGGCCTCTTCACCTTTCAGTTCTGGGCCCAGGGGCAGGGCTTCGCCACTGGAGCCTGGCCGGGTTCCGGCCAAGGTCTGCTGACCGGCGGCTCGCCGCGCTACCGCCTCTATCCGACCAAGGACAAGCGCTTGATGGCTGTGGCCGCGCTGGAGGAGAAGTTCTGGGCCAGCTTCTGCGAGACCATCGGCCTTGCCGAAGCCTGGCGCGACGATGGGCCAGACCCGGAGGGCACGGCAGAAGCCATCGCCCAGTTGGTCAAAGCCAGAAGGGCAGACGAATGGGTGCCGCTTCTGGCCGAGGCCGATTGCTGCTGTTCCATCGTGCAGAACAGCGAAGCAGCCTCTAACGATCCGCACTTCGCTGCACGAGGGCTGTTCGACGGCAAACTGGCGAACGAGGGTGGCGAGACCATGCCTGCGCTCGCGGTTCCACTGGCGCCGATCTATCGCGGTGACGGGGAGGCGCGCAGGGCCCCTGCAGTTGGCGCAGACAATGACGCTCTCCTGCCGCCCGGAGAGCAGGGATGAGTCACGCGGTGATCGTGATGTGGGTGATGGCAGCGCCATGCCCGTAACCGTCAGGCTTCCAGCGCTGAAAGGTCTCGACCCGCGGCTGCTCGGGATAGAGGCCGAAGACCGGCACGCCTGCTGCGTGGGCGATGTGCAGCGGACCGGTGCTGGAGCTGAGCACTTGGCCGGCGCCTGCCAGATAGGCGACCAGTTGCCGAACCTCCTTGAAGCTCTCGACCAGGCCGACGCCCGCTTCCGAAAGGATGCCGCTGGCCTTCAAGGCCTCCAGCCGCGCCTCCGCGTCCACACCCTGCACCAGGAAATCAAGGGTCTCGCCGGCCTTCCTGTGCTGCTTCAGCCAGGCCAGATAGTCAGGAACCGCCCAGTTGCGCGCCGAACCACCACTGGAGAGCACCGCCACCCAGTCAGGAGAGGGGCGCGGCGCCTGCCAGTCCTCTGGCACCTTAAGCGCGGGCAGCGGCTCAAAGGCCGGCGGCGTCAGGCCGAGCGCGTGCAGGAATCCTCGCGCGAGGTCCAGATTGTAGGCCATCTCGCTCTTGGCCACCTGGCTGCGCCGCTGGCGGATGCCCCTGCCATAACGCAGATAGCTCTGCAGTTTCGAGTAGGGGCCGAAGCGGTGCGCGCGACGAAAGTGCTGAAAGGCCGCTCTGGTGATCCTGGAATCGTAGAGCGACAGCGCCGGCGTATCCTTGCCAAGGTCGGCTGGCAGCGGCTCGCCCTCGACCCAGACTCGGCTCACCAGGCCGTTTGCCTGGCCCCAAAGCCCGATGTCGCGGGCATAGGCCGAGCAGTGCAGGGTGACGTCCAAGCCGGCGCGCTGCACCAGATTGGCGGCCGGCAAGGACAGCACCAGGTCGCCAAGCCGGTCGCAACGCGACACCACAACCTTCTGACCCATGACAGACCCCCTTCACCGCGCTTCGCCGCTAGCCACCTGCCTGGAACGGTCCGGCGACACAAGCGCTTTTGGCCTTTCGATCGATAGGAGATCCCTGATGGAAGCCTTTATTTGTGACATGACCCGCACCCCGGTGGGCCGCTACGGCGGCGCGCTGTCCTCCCTGCGTTGTGACGATATGGCGGCCCTGCCGCTGAAGACCTTGCTGGAGCGGAACCCCGACCTCGATTGGGAGGCGCTCGACGACGTGATTTACGGCTGTGCCAACCAGGCCGGTGAGGACAATCGCAACATTGCCCGCATGGCGAGTCTCTTGGCCGGCCTGCCGGAGAGCGTGCCGGGCTCTACGATCAATCGGCTCTGCGGCTCTGGCCTCGACGCCTTGGGCTCGGCCGCGCGCGCCATTCGCGCCGGCGAAGCGGAGATCATGATCGCCGGCGGTGCCGAGAGCATGAGCCGCGCGCCCTTCGTCATGGGTAAGGCTGAGACCGCCTTTTCCCGCTCGGCCGAGATCTACGACACCACCATCGGCTGGCGCTTCGTTAATCCCTTGATGAAGAACCAATACGGCATCGATTCCATGCCCGAGACCGCGGAGAACGTGGCCGCTGACTATCAGATCTCACGCGCCGACCAGGATGCCTTCGCCCTGCGTTCGCAGAGGCGCGCTGCTGCAGCCCAGGCCTCGGGTCGCCTGGCCAAGGAGATCACGCCGGTGGTCATTCCCCAACGCAAAGGCGATCCCAAGGTGGTGGAGCAGGACGAGCACCCCCGCGCCGGTGTGACCATGGAGGCCTTGGCCAAGCTGCCGACACCCTTCCGCCAGGGCGGCACGGTCACCGCCGGCAATGCCTCCGGCGTCAATGACGGGGCAGCCGCGATCCTGGTCGCCAACGAGGCCGCTGTGAAGCGTTATGGGCTGACCCCCAAGGCCCGCGTGATCGGTATGGCGACGGCGGGCGTGGCGCCGCGGGTGATGGGCATGGGCCCCTATCCAGCCAGCAAGAAGTTGACCGAGCGCTTGGGCATCCCGGTCGGCGAGATCGAGGTGATCGAGCTGAACGAGGCCTTTGCCGCCCAGGCTCTGGCGTGCATGCGCCAACTGGGTCTGCCGGACAATGCCGAACAGGTGAACCGCAACGGCGGGGCGATCGCTCTTGGCCATCCGCTGGGCATGTCGGGAACCCGTCTGGCCATCACCGCGACGCAAGAGCTGGTCGAGCAACAGGCACGCTATGCGCTTTGCACCATGTGCATCGGCGTCGGACAGGGCATCGCACTGATGCTCGAACGGGTCTAGCGGGCCTTCGCGCATGACCAAGGGTCGCTATAGCGGCGTCTGGCCGGTGGCGCCGACGCCCTTCAACGAAGACGGCAGCCTCGACCTTGCGGGTATGCGCCGGGTGGTCGACTGCATGGTCGATCAGGGTGTCGACGGCATCTGCATCCTGGCCAACTACTCAGAGCAGTTCCTGCTCTCCGATGCAGAGCGGGAAACCCTGACCAGGCTCGCTTTGGAGCAGATGGCCGGGCGCCGCCCGGTCATCGTCACCATCAGCCACTTCTCCAGCGACATCGCCGTTGCCCGGGCGCGTCAGGCGAAGGACCTGGGTGCCGCCATGGTGATGATGATGGCGCCCTACCATGGTGCTCTCCTGAAGGCCTCTCCACAGCAGGCCCTGGAGCAGTTCCAGCGGGTCGGTGATGTCGGCATCCCTATCATGATCCAGGACGCACCGCTGTCCGGAGTCGATCTGCCGGTCGATCTGCTGGTCCGCATGGCGCGCGAGATCGAGATGGTGCAGCTCTTCAAGATCGAATGCGCCGGGGCCGCAGCCAAGCTGCGGGCCCTGATCGTGGCCGGCGGTGACGCGGTCGAGGGCCCCTTCGATGGGGAAGAGGGGATCACCCTGCTGGCCGACCTGGATGCCGGGGCTACCGGCAACATGTGCTCCGCCCTGCTGCCGGACCTGATCAAGCCGGTCGTCGACGATCATCTGGCCGGCCGGCGGGCTGCTGCAGTCGCGGGCTATGCCAAGCTGCTGCCGCTTATCAATCACGAAAACAAGCAGTGCGGCTTTCGCGCGGCCAAAGTTGCCTTCAAAGAGGGCGGTGTCATCGCCTCGGATTTTTGTCGCCACCCCATTGCAGCCCTGCCGTCGGAGACAAGGGCACAGCTCTTGGAACTGGCGCGGCCCCTAGATCCCGTCTCCCTTCGCTGGGGAGGTTGATGGCTTCACCAAGCGAGCGCCCTCGGGCAGAAGGCTCTAGCTTGGTGAGACCGAGCCCGGCTATGCTGCGCCGACTGTGATCGGTCGAATTGGCTCGCGTCGTCCGAATTACCAACGAGTAGGGCGGCGCCTGGCGGGAGGGCAAGGTCAGTTCATGTCCAAGCCTTTGGAGCTTGCCTTCGAAGCAGCGCTCGCGAGATTGGAAGACGTGCAGGCTGAGGTGGAGCGCTTTTCTGAGGCACATGACCTCTCGGCCAAGGCCAGCTATGCCCTCTCGCTCTGCCTGGAAGAGCTTTTGACCAATGTCGTCATGCATGGTGATGGGCAAGGCAGCAGGATTCCCAGCATCAGCTTGACGATCATCCGGGTCGATAATGAGATCCAGGTGACGATCGAGGACGACGGCCGGCCTTTCGATCCGACCAACGCGGCAGAGCCGGACATCGATGCGCTCTTGGAGGATCGACCGATCGGTGGGTTGGGCGTGCATTTGGTGCGTGAATTGGCGCACCGTTTCGATTATTGCCACCGGGATGGTAAGAACTGCGTGGTGATCGCCATCGACCGGCGCCTGGGTGAAGGCGCATGATCGGAACGGACCTAGAGTAAGGGGAGAGACCCATGAGTGGCTTGCAGATGACCGAGGAGCGCGAGGGCAAGGTCTTGGTGTTTGCGCTGGCCGGCCGTCTGGACAGCGGCACGGCGAAAGAGCTGGAAGAGGCCTTGAAGCAGAAGCTGGACGCCGGCGAGCAGGTGATGCTGATGGATATGGAGGGGCTGGACTATATCAGCAGCGCCGGCCTGCGTGTCGTCTTGCTGGCCGCCAAGCGCCTGCGTGCCTCTGACGGCCGCTTCGGCCTTTCGGCATTGAAGGGCGAGATCCGTCAGGTCTTTGAGATCAGCGGTTTGCTGCGCATCCTGACCGTCTTCGACAGCCGAGCCGAGGCCGTGGGCTCTCTGGATAGCTAGAGCAAAGCCCGAGCTGGTGGAAGCACCAGCGACGACGCTTTGCGTTCCAAATTAGGAGAGAAGTCGCGACCGGTTGAGGCAGACCGGTCGCGACTCTCATCCTTCCTCAGCGGAGGATAGGCTTAGATTTGCCTAGCTGAGGAACAGGAAGTCACCTGCCGAGATGTCGTTGGCGTTGATGACCCCGTCGATCTGGAAGGCCTGATCGACGACACCGTTGCCGTCCAGGTCCACCTGAAACTGGCCATTGCCGTCGAAGCGCGCTTCCGTGTTGCCGCCGGCGGAGAAGTTTGACCCGCCGATGTAGCTGAAGGTCCCGACCTCCAACCCTGTGGCGAAGACCAGGCGATCCCCCGCACCACCGTTGAAGTCCCCGATGACCGGGCCAAGCGAACCGCTCTCACCCAGTGGACTGCCGTTGAAGCGGAAGGCGTCAGCACCATTGCCGCCGAAGGCCTCGACACCGCTCAGCATCAAGAGGGTGTCCTCCGCATTGCCGCCCGACAGGGTGTCGTTGCCAGCTCCGCCGAAGAGGGTGTCTGAACCCTGTCCGCCTTCCAGGACATCATCACCGGCAAAGCCGCGTAGGACATTGTTGGCGCTGTTGCCCTCAATGACGTTGTCCAAGCTGTTGCCGCCACCGGCAGCCTCGCCGGCCTCATCCAGCAGCAGGAGGTTCTCCAGGAAGGCGTCGGTGCCGCTGGTGAGGGTGAAGGCCAGTGCTGCTTGCACCAGATCGGTGCCTCCGTTCTCGAATTCGCGCAGCACATCGGTCGTGGTGTCGATCAGCAGGGTGTCATCGCCAGAGCCTCCGGCCAAGGTGTCGGCATCGCTGCCGCCATCCAGCAGATCGATGCCAGACCCACCGAAGAGGCGGTCGGTCCCGCTGCCGCCGTACGCGCTATCATCCCCAAGGCCACCAGACATGCGGTCGCGACCAAGAGAGCCGAACAGCGTGTCGTCGCCGGTCAAGCCAAGCAGGGTATCGTCACCAAGATCACCGCTGGCGACATCGTCGCCCTCGTTGCTGCGGATCGTGTCATTGCCGTCACCACCGGCAAGACTGTCCCCCAGGATAAAGAGGCTAACCCAGGACCCGCCGTAAAGCAGGTCGTCACCATCGCCCCCAAAAACGTCGTCCCGGCCGCTGCCGCCAAACAATGTATCTGCGCCAGATCCGCCAAAGACACTGTCTTCGCCTATATCTCCATAGAGCGCATCATCACCCGACTCGCCGAGAATGCTGTCATTGGAAGCGCCGCCGAAGAGGCCCTTGTCGTTGCCTAGGCCTCCATAGAGGAAGTCGTTCGTCGATCCGCCATAGAGCGCCGAATCATCTCCGGCGCCGCCATAGAGGCTATCGCTACCGGAGCCGCCATAGAGGAAACTGTCTTTTCCTTCATCGCCGTAGAGGAAGTCACCCTCTTGGCCGCCGAAGAGGCTGCGGTCATCGCCGAAGCCACCGCGAATGATGTCGACCGCCTCTCCTCCGTAGAGACCGACATCCTTGCCGCCACCCCCGTCGATCAGGTCGACGCCTGCCCCGCCGAAGAATGCGGTATCGTTGCCTTGATCGCCGAAGATGCTGTCGGCCCCGTTTGCGCCGTAGAGTTCGCGATCGCTGGCCGAGCCACCGTAGATCAAGTCGGCACCCGTATCGCCGAAGAGCCGCTGATCGACGCCGGCACCACCAAAGAGGCGATCGATGCCCGAGCCTCCACTCAGGAAGCTGTCGTCGCCGGTGTCACCCAATAGAAAATCATCGCCGTCGCCACCGAAGAGCAGTCGATCATTGCCTGCACCGCCTTCGATGAGATCGATGCCGGAGTCACCGAAAAGCCCGCGTTCGTTGCCATTGCCTCCAAAGAGGCTGTCGTCCGCGGTGCCGCCATAGAGGTAGGAGTCGCTGTTCTTGTCTCCATAGAGGCTGTCGTCGCCAGCTTCACCGAAGAGCCCAACGTCGATGCCACCACCGCCGTCGATCAGATCACTGCCGAGACCGCCGTTGAGGTAGGCGTCGGAGCCATCGTCACCGAAGATGCGGTCGTCACCAGCTTCGCCGTTCAGGTACTGGTCGTCGCCGGACCCACCAGCGACGCGATCGTTGCCCGAAGCGGCAAAGAGATAACGGTCTTCGCCGCTGCCACCATCCAGCACATCGTTGCCGCTGCCTCCATAGAATCCGCGGTCAGCGCCGTTACCGCCCTCAACACGGTCATCTCCCTGGGCACCCTCGAATGAGGAGTCGTTGCCATCCCCGCCGTAGAAGGAGTCTTCGCCGTCCTCTCCGTAAAGAAAAGCGTCATCACCGCTGTCGCCGAAGAGCGTGTCATCGCCGGCGTCGCCGAAAAGGTTTCGGTCTGCGCCACTTCCGCCATAGACTCTATCGGCATTGCTCCCGCCGTAGAGTTGATAGTCGTCTCCGTCAGCACCGAGGACGCGATCGTTGTCGTCGTCGCCGAAGAAATCCCTGTCATCACCGGCACCGCCGACAATGCGGTCATTGCCATATCCACCGTAGAACCGACCGTCGTCACCGGCGCCCCCGAAGAGGCTGTCGACACCCGATTGGCCGCGAAGAATACTGTCTCTGCCGTCGCCGCCGAAGAGCCTATCAAGCCCGCTGCCGCCATTCAGGCTCGAATCGTCTCCGACACCGCCAAAAAGCTCATCGTTTCCAGTGTCACCGTCAAAGACGCTGTCGTTGCCAGATTGACCGAGGACTCTGTCTGCACCCGATCCGCCTGATAGGCTGAACTCGTCCCCGCTCCCTCCGCTGACGACGTCGTCGCCGTCGTCACCGTCGAAGAAGGAATCGTCGCCTGCGCCACCATAGAGACTGTCGGCTCCGCTGGACCCATAAAGCCCGAAGTCATTGTCATCACCGCCGAAGACTTTATCGGCACCTGAACCGCCATCGAAGCTGCTGTCATAGTTTGCACCACCGTCCAGCAGGTCATCGCCATCACCGCCGTAGAAGCTACCGTCGTTTTCGTCTCCGCCGAAGAGGCTGTCGTCGCCGCCTTCACCGTAAAACGCGCGGTCACCCTCGGCACCGCCAAAGATCGTGTCGGCGCCTGATCCGCCATTCAGAGTACTGTCGTAGCCTCCACCGACATCGATCAGATCGTCATCGTCACCGCCATAGAACAAAGACTGGTCGCGATCGTTGCCATAGAGGCGATCATTTCCATCTCCACCGTAAAAGAAGGAGGATCCGGAACGACCGGAGTCCAAGAGATCATCGCCATCTCTACCGTAGAAGTAGCCGACGTAACCGTAGCCGCCGAAGAGATAGTCGTCGCCTTCGCCCCCGTAGAAGGAGCTGTCGTTACCCGAGGCACCGAAGATCTGATCGTCACCATTGCCACCTTTGAAAGCCACATCGGAATCGCTGCCGCCGACCAGGCTGTCCGAGCCTGCTCCGCCATAGAAGCCATAGTTGTAGTCGTTACCGCCGTAGAGCCGGTCTGCGCCCGCTCCGCCGAAAAAGGAAGAATCGGTGCCGGATCCGCCGAAGAGACGGTCGTTGCCTGCTTCACCATCGAAGCCGTAGTCGTCGCCAGCACCGCCGTAGGCTATGTCGGCGCCACTGCCGAGGTCTAGGGAACCACCGCCGTCGTCGCCCTCGCCACCGAAGAAAATTTGACTGCCTGTTTTTGCATCTAGGTAATCGTAACCAGAGCCGCCAAAAATGGTCGCGTTGACATCTGCGTTGACACGATCGTCACCGTCCTCGCCAAAGATGATGTTGAATTTCGAGTCGGCGTTGAAAAAGTTGGAGTCAGCGTCGCCAAGGAGGATGTAGGCCTCGACATTGGTCACCGTGATGCCCGCCGGAAAGGTGACTCCTTCCCCCAGCGCTAGGGTGTCGTTGCCTGCTCCGCCGTCAAAGATCTCGCCTGCGGTGAGCGCTGCTTGCTCACGAACAAGGAAAGTATCGGCGCCACTGCCACCGAAGTGGCTGTCCCTGCCGGAGCCGTTGACAATAACGTCGTCGCCGCGCCCGCCGAAGACTTGGTCCCAACCGCTATCCCCATAGAGCTTGCTATCGTCGCTGTCGCCGCCAAAGACGCGATCATCACCGGACCCGCCATAGACGGTATCTTGCCCCAGCTCTCCATAAAGGCGATCATCACCCGTGTCACCATAGAGCGTGTCGCCGCCCACCCCGCCATAGAGGCGGTCGTTTCCGGTGAACCCATAGAGCGCATCATTTGAGCCGAGCCCCAGAATGGTGTCATTACCGCTAGTGCCATTGAGGGTATCAATACCAGCGCTGCCAAAGATCTCAGTCATGTCAACCTCGCTTCTCTCAAGGGTCGGATGCCGGGTGCAACCTGATCAGTCGCTCTTGGCGAAGCAGGGGCCTCGCGCGTCATCGCTCTCGTTCAGGGCATCGGACGTGTGGGTTGCAGGAGTGGGGCTTAGCCCTCTGGTAACTTTCGAGCCGTAGGTAAGGGCAAGCCGTTGTCGGTGTCGTTGCAATCAGCGTGGTAATCGCTGTGGAGGAGCGTTGTTTTTGCTGCTGCTCCGCGTTTTGGAGGCTTCGAGACTCTCGTCACGCCGTCTGTCAATGAACTGCGATCGCCCTAGACTCTCTTTTGCGCTTCGGTCATCCCGTCATCACATCCTCCAGTCTGGTGCGTAACACCTCTCGGGGTTGCCTACTGGTCGTGGGTTCCGGGTTGTCGTTGTTGCGAGCGTTGTAACCAGCGTGGTAATCGGGGGATGAAGCGTTGTTTTTTTGGATGACCTGGAGTTGCTGATGCCTCATGACCTCCAGGTTGCCGTCTTGGGTGAGCTCAAGGTGACCCGACAGGGTGCGGAGGTGCCGCTGCCCGCGTCACGGAAGACGCGCGCGCTTTTGGCCTATCTGGTCCTCACCGCCCGTCCGCATCGTCGGCAGCGCCTCTGCAACCTCTTCTGGGAGTTGCCGGACGATCCGAAGGCGGCCTTGCGTTGGTCCTTGAGCAAGCTGCGTAAGGTCGTGGATGAACCGGAGCGCGCCCGCATTGTTGCCGACCGGGAGCGTGTTCGTTTTGACAGCGATTATGTCGACATCGATATCCGCAACATCCGCAAGCGGCTTCAGGTTGAAGGACAGCTGCTCTCGGTCGAGGAGCTGGAGGCACTCTCCGAACAGTTAGACCTGATTTTGCTGGATGGCCTTGAGAGCGTTGGCGGGGTGACTTTCCAATCCTGGCTCAAGTCCGAGCGCACGGACGCAGAGGCAGATCGGGTTACGGTCTTGCGGCTGCTGGCACGGCATAAGGACGTCTCGGCCCTTGCCGCTGAGAAGTGGCTGCGGCTCTGGCGTGAGGCCGATCCGACCAACGCCGAAGCAGAGACACTGGCTTCAGGCAGATTGGAGGTGAGGCGCGATGAGGTGGTGGGTAGACCTCCGGCCCAAGCGGTCAACCCTACTTTCGAAACAC
Organism: Rhodospirillales bacterium; assembly: GCA_963669335.1. Lineage (GTDB taxonomy): Bacteria > Pseudomonadota > Alphaproteobacteria > Kiloniellales > JACOMY01 > JACOMY01. The sequence continues at coordinate 5,956,694 of OY770023.1, read as the reverse complement.
AAAGGACTGGATTCCAAGCCGAACCTTCGCAAAGGCTGGCGAAGGACAGGGCGCGCGCACTGCGTCAGCAGCGTATCGCCTTTTGCCAAGCGCGCGATGGCACCAAGATTGCCTATGCCACCATCGGCGCCGGGCCACCGCTGTTGAAGGCGGCCAACTGGCTGAACCACCTGGAGTACGACTGGGCCAGCCCGATCTGGGGGCGGAGCTTCTCTGCCATGGCGCGCTTTCGCACCTTCATCCGCTATGACGAGCGCGGCTGTGGCCTCTCCGACTGGGATGTCGCAGACCTCAGCTTCGAGGCCTTTGTCGAGGATCTGGAGGCTGTGGCTGACAAGCTTGGCCTCAAACGCTTCCCGCTTTTGGGCATCTCGCAAGGCTGCGCGGTCTCGATTGAGTACGCCGCACGCCATCCCGAGCGGGTGAGCGGTCTGGTGCTGATCAGTGGCTATGCTGCCGGTTGGCGCCACCTGGCAAGCCCGGAGGAACAGGCACGCCGCGAGGCAGTGATGACGCTGACGGAGCTTGGCTGGGGGACCGACAATCCGGCCTATCGGCACATCTTCTCACAGACCTTCATGCCGGATGCCGGTCCTGAGGAGCTGGCCTGGTTCGACGACTTCCAGCGCCAGACCACCTCTCCGCGCAACGCTGCCCGCTTTCAGGAGTCCTTTGGCCTGATCGACGTCCGCGACCGTCTGGCAGAGGTGCGGGCACCCACCATCGTGCTGCACTCGCGCTATGATCAGCGCATCCCGCTGGAACTCGGCCGCGCCATGGCCTCAGGCATCCCGGATGCCGTCTTCGTCCCGCTGGAGAGCCGCAACCACATACTCGTGGATCACGAGCCGGCCTGGCACCACTCCTTCAAGGCAATCAGCAGGTTCTTGGTGGACAAGGGGATCTGATTGAGTTTGCAGAGGGGCGCTAAGCGATCCGCTCTAGGATATCGAATACCCGGGGGCCGTAGCGGCCGAGGTCATCGCCGTTTGTGGCTTCGCGCAGGTCGCGGCGCACCTGTTGGCGGAACTCATCCTCGTTGACCGGGCGTTTGCGGAGCAACTCGTCCAGCATTGACTTGCGCAGCAGGCCGCTGGCTCGGTCGTGGTCTGGATGCTCTTCCTGGATCCGTTCGCGCAGGCGGATCAAGCGGTCGCGGGCGTCGCGTTCGCTCAAGACCTCGGGCAGGGCCTCGTCCAGTGCCAAGCCATCCTCCGGCCCCATCAGTCCGGGTAGATCGAGCTGTGGTTCTGGCGGCGGCTCTGCATCGACCTGCTTTAACCCCTCCAGCCGGCTGACCAGTCGCTCGAGACTGCGGTCGGGATCCAGGAACCAGTCGGTTGACCAGACGCGGAGGATGGTCCAGCCGAGGCGCTCCAAGACCGCCTGACGCAGATGATCGCGATCGCGGGCCGAGCGGCTGCTGTGATAGTTGGCGCCGTCGCACTCGATGCCAGCCAGATAGCGCTCGGGCCGATCCGGATCGATGATGCCGATGTCGATGAAGAAGCCGGCCTGGCCGATTTGCGGCTGGCAGTGGAAGCCGCGTTCTTCCAACCCCTCGATCACGGCCTGCTCGAAATCGCTGTCCGGGCCGCGGCGGCTGGGCCCGGCTGCCTTCTCGATAATGCCGCTTTCGGCATAGGCCAGGAAGGCTTGCAGCTCGACCAGGCCGCGGCCGCTGCTCTCGCCCGGGGTCACGTCGCTGGCCCGCATCGAGGAGAAGACCCGCATGCGCTGTTTGGCGCGCGAGAAGAGAACGTTCAATCGACGCCAGCCGTTATCCTGATTGATCGGGCCGAAGCGCTGCATGACCCGTCCAGCGGGCTCCATCGGGCCGTAGGTCATGGAGATCATGATGACGTCGCGCTCGTCTCCCTGCACGTTCTCCAGGTTCTTCACAAAGAAAGGCTCGCTCTCGCGCCCTTCGTCGCCGTCGAGGCCGGCGAGCGCTGGTTCGGCATCGACCTTGCGCTCGATCAGCTCTTGGATCAGGTCGCGTTGTTCTACGTTCATCGCCACGACGCCCAGGCTTTGCGTCGGATGGCCTAGAAGGTGTGCGACGGCTGCCGCGGCCACCGCTTCGGCCTCGACCTGGTTGCGGCCCTCGTGGAAGCAGCCGCCCGCAATCTTCTCGAAGCTCAATCCGCAATCGGCTGCATCGCGGCTGGCGCTGGGGAAGAGCTGCAGCCGGCCGGCATAGAAGCGCTGGTTGGAGAAGGCGATCAGGTCCGGGTGCAGCGAGCGATAGTGCCAGCGCAGCATGACCTGCGAGAGGCGCTGCTCGGCCATCTCCAGGATGCTCTCGCTTTCGGCTGCGAGCGGGGTTTCCTCATCGGGCTCGCTCTCGCCGGTTCGCTGAAAGAAGCTGGTCGGCGGCAGCTGGTTGGAATCGCCGACGATAACGGCTTGCCGCGCGCGGGCGAGCGCGCCGATGGCTTCCTCAGGGCGCACCTGAGAGGCCTCGTCAAAAAGCACCAGATCGAAACGCAGCGCACCGGGTTCCAGATACTGCGCAACCGACTGTGGGCCCATCATGAAGCAGGGCTTCATGGCCTGCAGAGCCTGGCCAGCACGCCGCATGAGTTGGCGGATCGGAATGTGGCGCTTCTGCTTGCTGACCTCGCGTTGGATCAGGCGGAGCTCGGTGAAGTCGCCCACGCGTTTGCCACTTCGCCCTTCCGGCACAGGCGCGCGGGCCAGGTCGGCGGCGATGGCCAGCGCACGGGCCTCCATCAAGGCCTCGTCGGCGGTCTTGTAGGCTGAGCGAAGGCGATCCTGGTCGCCGCTCCTCACCTTGCGCAAGGCAGGCTCGGCCGCATGAGCGGAGCGCGCGAGGCCATCGAAGAGAAGATAGTCATAGGCGCTGCCGGCTGCGCCGGCCGGCAGCGCGCCGTTCAAGAGCGCCTGCATCACCTCTGCCAGGCTGGGCGCCTCGGCCCATCGCAGGAGCCGATCGGCCTCCAACCACTCCGGCAGGCGCGCCTCGGCCGAGATCGCCAGGTCGAGCCGGTTTAGCGGGCTCATCCCTGCGCGATGCCAAAGCGCTGGATTGAGATCGACCAGGCGCGCAAAGGCTGCCTCTGCTTCGCTGGCCAGGCGCAGCTCTTCGGCGAGGTCCGCACAGCGCTGCAGCAGAGCGAAGAATGCGTCTTCTTCTAAGGCCGCCAGACGCTCGGCCTGGGGCTTGGGAAGCTGTTTGAGCAGATACGCCAGCCATGGATCGAGATCCGGATCCAGGTTTGCGAGCTGTTCTTCCAGCGCCAGCAGTGCTGCACCGGCAGGATCCTGGGTGGTCGCAGCCAGCGCGGTCAAACGATCGGGTTCCAGGTCGATGAGCGCACGGCCCCAGTCCGCTTCAGTCGATAGTCCCCGTCCAAAGGAGGCCTCGACCGCCTGCTGCCAGGCCGCATAGGCCTTAAGGTCGGCAAAGGCGCGCGATAGAGCCTGGAGATCCTGACAGGGGAAGCCCAGGTCGCGTGCCTCCTGCAGCAGCACTGCTTCCTCCTCCAAGTACTGCGCTGCCTGCAACAGGCGGAGCGGTGCCTTGGTCAAAGGGCGCCCGGACGGCGAGAGCGCGAGGGCCTGCCGACGCGCCGCCCGATAGCCGCCATTGAACCAGGAAAAGAGGCCGCCCGCATCCAAGGTCCGATAGAGAGAGCGCAAGACCGCGGAGCCGCCGCTTTGTCCCAGCGGGGCAGCAAAGTCTCGTTCCAGGCGACGGCGCTGCTCCATCCGTTGGGCCAGCGTCTCGCCGGCACCTTGGGTATAGGCAGCGCCCTGACCCAGGCGTAGCGCTTTCGGGAGGGCCAGAGCGTCCTTTGGCGCGCCCTCCGCCAGACGAAGGGCCGCCGCTGCGGCACAGAGATCACCGGTCTCCCCAAGGGTCTCTGTGCCCAGGAACTCTCGCAGCTGTCGTGCCAAGGGGCGGGCTGCGGATAGCCGCTGCAGGAGGTCATGAAGCGCGGCGCGCGTTTCTGACAGGGTAACTAGGGGCGCCAAATCGCTCTCCGCAGGCAGTGCAAGAACCTGGCGTAGCGGGGCGGCGGCTGTCTCCAAGGCCTGACGCTGCTCTCGCCAAGTTCTTGCGGCCGTCATCACCTGGCGCCGATCGGCTTCACCCAGCACCTGATCGGAGGAAACCCCGGCCCAGGGGTGCAGGCTTAGATGCGCTTCGGGGCAGGCCTCCGACAGAGCTGCCAAGCTGCCCAGGCTCTCTAAGGCCTGGCGTCTTTCGGCCTCTGTGACCGCGGTTGCCTTCAGGTCGTCGGGGACCTTCAGGGTCTGGGTGATCGCGCCCAGACGACGGGTCAAGCGGCCGGCCTGGAAGAAGATGTCGGAGATGGGCCAATCCAAGGCGCCAAAGCGCCGGCGTACCGCCTGGGCATAGCTCTGCAGGGCCTGCCGGCGCTCTCGAAGCGTAGCCTCTGTCGTACGCAGCGCGCGGGGCGGGCGCAGCCGTTCGGCCGCATTTAGCCTCTGGCGCAGGTCCTCGACCAAGGCCTGGCGCCGGGTCTTGTGGCTATGCAGTTCCAGCACGAAGTCGCCCAGCCCCACCTCGTCCAGTCGCCGGCGCACCACCTCCAGGGCGGCGAGCTTTTCGGAAACGAAGAGCACCGACCTGCCACGCGCCAGGGCGGCCGCGATCAGATTGGTGATGCTCTGCGATTTCCCCGTTCCGGGCGGTCCCTGGATCACCAGGCTCTCGCCTGCCAGAGCGCGCAGCAGGGCTGTGGACTGGGAACTGTCGGAGCGATCGACCAGTTCCAGCGACAGATCGATATCCTCTGGCGTCGGTTCCGGCGGTGGTGCGGCTATGCCGGCACCGCCTCTCGTCTCACCCAGAAGCATCTGCTGTACCAAAGCCGACTCGGCCAATCCTCTCCCCTGCGGCCAGACCTTTGGATCGAGGTCGCGATAGAGGAGCTGCTTGCCGAACTGAAAGAGCGCCAGAGTAACCGAGCGGCGAACGCGCCAACCCTCGAGGTCCTTGGTCACCCGCCGGAGCTTCGCGATGTAGCGCTCCGGCCGCTCCTCCTCGTCCAGCGCCGGAAGGACCAGACCGAACTCGTCGGCCAGTTTCTTCTCAAGCGAGAGGTTCGCCTGCAGGTCCTCACCGGTGTAGCTCAGACGATAGCCATGCTTGCCGCCACGCTCGACGCGTCGATCCAGCTCGACGGGAACCAAGAGCAGAGGCGCCAGATGGCTGCGCCCGCCTGGCCTGGGGTCGCGCCACTCCAGAAATCCGAATGCCAGATGCAGCAGGTTGCTGCCGGTCTCTTCCACCGCGGTGCGGGCATCGGTCCTGAGCTTGCGCAGACGCCGATCCAGGTCGTCGGGATAGAGCAGGGTCTGGATGCTGCGATCCTGGTGCCGTGCCGGCCGCTCCGCCCCCTCGTCCAGCGGCAGCTCGTAGCTGACGTCGATCCCTGAATGCTGTGCCCAGATCTCGGCCTTGGGACGCGGCAACTCTTGGAGGCTCGTCTCCGCCCGTGGTGCGTCCTCATCAGCCTGGCGGTAGGCGACCAGCTCTTTCTCGCTCGGCTCCGGCACCGCGGCAAAGCCAAAACCAGTCCCCTCCATCAGACCCTCGAAGAGCTGATCGGGCAGTTCGTCCACGACCCTCAGGCAACCGGCCGACCTATGACTAAAGGCCAGCAGGCGATTGCGCGTGCTGAGATCCAGCAGCTTCGCCCGCAAACTCTCCAGCACCGGTTCGAGGGCAGCCTCCTTGCTTGCATTCATAACAAAAATACCACCTGAAGATGATTTTTATGAGAGAATGGACGCTTTTTCGTGTATGCGCGATAAAAATCTACATGATACAACCAAAAATAATGAAAGGTGAAGCTGTGACCCATTGCAGTCGGGTCTTGAGGCCGGATTCCGACGAAGCAATTCCCTCACAACCGCTCACGCGTCAGTGATTGAACGCGCGAAAAGTGTCATTCTTCGAAAAAGAGATCACTTGTGGGATCGACCGGCAGACGCTATGCCGCTATCGTCCCGTGAGATCATGCGAAACTGCCTTTCGTTTTCGGGCGGCGGGTGGTGACGAGCATGGCGCAAAACACTTAGGAACGGAGAGGCTCAACCATGAAGTCTGGGATTGCTGTAGCCCTTGCGGCTGCTGGCCTGAGCGTTACGCTCGGTGCCACCGAAATGCGTGCGGAGACACTGCGCTTCGCCTTTCAAGGCTCATTAAACTCCCTGGACCCTTACACGCTGAACGAAACCTTCACGCTCGGCATGCTCGGCAACGTCTATGAAGGTCTGACGCGCCGCGGCGCCAAGCTGGAGATCCTGCCGGCCTTGGCCGAGAGCTGGGAGGTCGTGGAGCCAAATCGCTGGCGCTTCCACCTGCGCAAGGGCGTGAAGTTTGCCAACGGCAACGACTTCACCGCCGAAGACGTGGTCTTCAGTGCTGAGCGTGTGCTGGCCGAGGGCTCTGACCTCAAGACCCGCCTGCCGGCCGACGTGAAGGTCGAAGCGGTCGACGACTACACCGTGGATTTCATTACCAGCGGACCGAACCCCATTCTCTATTACGAGTGGGATACCTGGTACATCATGGACAAGGACTGGGCGGTCGAGAACGATGCCGTCGCGCCGACCACGGCAGCGGACCTGACCAAGGGCTATGCCGCCTTCAACGCCAACGGCACCGGTCCCTTCATGATCGAGAGCCATGAGCCCGGCGTAAAGACCATTCTGAAGCCGAATGCCGGCTGGTGGGATACGCCACAACACAATCTGACCGAGGTCATCTTTACCCCGATCGGCTCCAACGCGACCCGCGTTGCGGCCCTGCTCTCGGGTGAGATCGACTTCATGTATCCCGTCCCGACCCAGGACATCAAACGGGTCGAGAGCAATGCCGACACCTCGATGCTGATCGGACCTGAGCTCAGGACCATCTTCCTCGGCATGGATCAGATGCGCCCGGAACTGCTCTATTCCAACATCAAGGGCAAGAACCCCTTCAAGGACGAGCGGGTCCGCCAGGCGGTCTATCACGCCATCGACATCGAGGCGATCAAGCAGAAGGTCATGCGCGGTCTCTCGACCCCATCGGCCATCATGATCTCGCCCTTCCTCTTCTCCAAGGCCGACGACTTCAAGCGTCTGGACTATGATCCGGAGAAGTCCAAGGCGCTGCTCAAGGAAGCCGGCTACGGTGATGGTTTCGAGGTCGGCATGGACTGCCCGAACGATCGCTACGTGAACGACGAGGCCATCTGTCAGGCCGTCACCGCCATGTTGGCCAAGGTCGGCATCAAGGTGAACCTGAACGCTCAGCCCAAGGCGCTCTACTTCGCCAAGGTGCTGGCACCGGGCGGTTACGACACCTCCTTCTACCTCTTGGGCTGGACGCCTGGCAGCTTCGACAGCTGGAACGTGCTGCACAATCTGCACGGCTGCCGTAACGAGGCCGGCGACGGCGGTCCCTTCAACCTGGGTGGCTACTGCAATCCCAAGGTCGACGAGATCACCGGCCAGATCCTGGTCGAGACTGACGCCGACAAGCGTGACGACCTGATCAAGCAGGCCTATGAGTTGACCACCGGTGACGTGGCCTATGTGCCACTGCATCAGCAGGGTCTGGCTTGGGGCGTGCGCAACGGCACCAATGTGGTGCAGCGTGCCGATAACCAGGTGATGCTCTACCACATCACCATGGACTAAGAACCGAAGCGCCAAGCGGGCCGGCATCCTCTAACGACGGGTGTCGGCCCGCCGGCCTTTGCTTCCAAACATAAGAACGGTCCAAGTCCAAAGCCATGCTGGCCTTTATCCTGCGCCGCCTGGGCCAAGCCGCCATCGTGATGATGGCCGTCGCCCTCCTGGCCTTCATCATGTTCCGCTTTGTCGGCGATCCCGTGAACCAGATGGTGGGGATCGAGACCAGCCTGGAAGAGCGTGAAGCCCTGCGCGAACGCCTCGGCCTTAACGATCCGCCGGTCGAGCAGTTCTTCCGCTTCGTCTGGAACGCGATTCACTTCAACTTCGGCATCTCCTATCAGTTCAAGGCACCGGTCTCGGAGCTCTTGGCGAGCCGCCTGCCGGCAACCTTGGAGCTGTCGCTGATCTCGGCCCTCGTGGCCTTGCTGGTCGGTGTGCCCATGGGGGTCTATGCCGGCCTGAAACGCGAAGCCTGGCTCTCGCGCATCTTCCTGACAGTCTCACTGATGGGCGTAGCGCTGCCGACCTTCCTGATCGGGATTCTTTTAATCTATGTCTTCTCGGTCTTGCTGGGCTGGCTGCCCTCATTCGGGCGCGGGCAGACGGTAGACCTGGGCTTCTGGACAACCGGACTTTTGACCCTCTCGGGCCTTAAGTCCCTGATTCTGCCGGCCATCACCTTGGCCCTCTTTCAGCTCACCCTGATTATGCGCCTGGTGCGCGCCGAGATGATGGAGGTGCTGCGGACCGACTTCATCAAGTTCGCCAAGGCACGCGGCCTGGCACCACGCGCGATCAACTTCGGCCATGCTTTGAAGAACGCATTGGTCCCGGTGATCACCATCACCGGCCTGCAACTCGGCTCCGTCATCGCCTTTGCCATCATCACCGAGACGGTCTTTCAGTGGCCGGGCATGGGCCTGCTCTTCCTGCAAGCGGTGCAGAACGTCGACATCCCGATCATGTCGGCCTATCTGCTGCTGATCGCCTTCCTCTTCGTGGTCATCAATCTGGGCGTCGACCTGCTCTACTTCGCCGTCGACCCACGCCTGCGCATCACCCGCGCCGGCGGTCATTAGGAGGCGCAAGGGCATGTCAGAGACGACCCCTGGAAACGCCCCCTCGGGCACCAAGAGCTGGTGGGCGCGCACCAAGGACAGCGACGTCTACTACTCCTTCACCCATTCATGGCTGGCACAGGTCTCGGCCGCGGTGACCCTGATCTTCGTGGTGATGGCGGTCTTCGCGCCGATCCTTGCCCCCTTCAATCCCTATGACCTCAGCCAGATCAGCCTGATGGACTCGCTGATCCCGCCGGTCTGGGTCGAGGGCGGCGATCCCCAGTTCCTCTTGGGCACCGACGACCAGGGTCGCGACATCTTCTCGACCATCATGTATGGCGCGCGCATCTCGATCTTCGTCGGCCTGGCATCGGTGATCTTCGCCGGCGTCCTCGGGGTCTCGCTGGGCCTGCTTTCGGGCTATCTGGGCGGCGCGGTCGACGCCTTCATCATGCGGCTGGCCGATATCCAGCTCACCTTCCCGGCCATCCTGATCGCGCTTCTGATCGACGGCATCGCCTCTGCCCTGATCGGCGGTTCTGAGAGTGCCATGGTCTCCTATGTCGTGCTCACACTGTCCATCGGCCTGGCCTCTTGGGTGCAGTTCGCGCGCACCGTGCGTGGCTCCACCCTGGTCGAGAAGAACAAAGAGTATGTGCAGGCCGCTCGCATCATTGGCCGCCATCCGCTGGCGATCATGATCCGTCACGTCCTGCCCAACGTCATGGGCCCGGTCCTGGTGATCGCGACCATCAACCTGGCGCTGGCAATCATCCTGGAGGCCACCTTGAGCTTCCTCGGTGTCGGCGTACCGGTGACCGAGCCCTCGCTCGGCACTCTGATCCGCATCGGCAACGACTTCCTCTTCTCCGGCGAGTGGTGGATCACCTTCTTCCCTGGCCTCGCTCTTGCGGTGCTGGCCTTGGCCGTCAACCTGTTGGGCGATTGGTTGCGCGACGCCCTCAACCCCAAGCTGCGGTAAGCCCATGGCCAAGCCTCCCCTGCTTTCGGTCCAAGACCTGGTGGTCGAGTTTCCCACCAGGCGCGGCACCCTGACTGCCGTCGACCGCGTTTCCTTCGATCTGGCCGAGGGCGAGATCCTGGGCGTGGTCGGCGAATCGGGTGCCGGCAAGTCGCTCACCGGATCGGCCATCATTGGGCTCTTGGAGCCGCCGGGGCGGATCGCCAGCGGTGCCGTCTATCTGGAAGGCCAGCGCATCGATCAATTGAGTGGCGAGGCCCTGCGCCGGATCCGCGGCGACAAGATCGGCATGATCTTTCAGGACCCCTTGACCAGCCTGAACCCGCTTCTGACCATCGGTCAGCAGCTGACCGAGACCATCCGCACGCACCGTTCTGTCGGCCAGGGAAAGGCACGCGAGCGGGCGCTGGAGCTGCTCTACGAGGTCGGCATCCCGGCACCGGAGCGGCGCATCGATCACTACCCGCACCAGCTTTCCGGCGGCATGCGCCAGCGCATCGTGATCTCTCTGGCCTTGGCGGCCGAACCGCGCCTGGTGATCGCCGATGAGCCGACCACGGCGCTGGACGTCTCGATCCAGGCACAGATCACGGCGCTTCTGAAGCGGCTCTGCCACGAGCATGGCACTGCCGTCATTCTGATCACCCACGACATGGGCGTGATTGCCGAAACGGCGGAGCGGGTCGCGGTCATGTATGCCGGCCGTGTGGTCGAGATCGGCCCGGTCCATGACGTGGTGAAGCAAGCCCGCCACCCCTATACCAAGGGCCTGATGGGCGCCATTCCCAAGGTCGGCGAGGACCTGGATCGGCTAACCCAGATCCCCGGCTCCATGCCCAGGCTGACAGCGATTCCGTCGGGCTGTGCCTTCAACCTACGCTGTTCGGAGGTCTTCGATCGCTGCCGTGCGTCTCCCAGGCCCGAGCTGGTGACGGCGGGCAACTCCAGGGCTGCTTGTTGGCTCTATCAGCAGGAGCGTGCGGAGGTCGGCAATGACTGAGCCTCTGGTCAAGGTCCAGGATCTGGCGCTCTCCTTCGACGTTTCCGAGCCGGCCCTGGTCCGGCTGATCAACCGAAGTCCAAAGCTCTTTGTGCGCGCCGTCGACGGCGTCTCCTTCGAGATTCCGCGTGGCGCCACCTTCAGCCTGGTCGGTGAATCCGGCTGCGGGAAATCGACCGTGGCACGCCTTCTGGTCGGCCTCTACCGCCCCTCGCGCGGCTCGATCCACTTCGAGGGGATCGACCTCTCCCAGGCTGCTAAGAGCCGCAAGACCATGGCGCCGATCCGTCGCCGCCTGCAGATGATCTTCCAGGATCCCTATGCCAGCCTGAATGGCCGCTGGCGGGTGGAGCGCATCATCGCTGAGCCAATGCTGGCGCATGGCATTACCGATGATCCTAAGGAGATCGCAGCCCGAGTGGGCGAGCTCTTGGAGCAGGTCGGGCTCTCGGCCGCCGACGGGCGCAAGTTTCCGCACGAGTTCTCCGGCGGGCAGCGTCAGCGCATCTCTATCGCCAGAGCGCTCGCCAGCGATCCCGAGTTCCTGGTTTGCGACGAGCCGACCTCTGCCCTGGACGTCTCTGTGCAGGCGCAGATTCTGAACCTGATGCGCGATCTGCAGCGCAAGCTGCACCTGACCTATCTCTTCATCAGCCACGACCTGGCTGTGGTCTATCACATCGCCGACTGGCTGGGCGTCATGTACCTGGGCCGCCTGGTCGAAGTGGGACCGGCGCGTGAAATCTTTGCCAATCCGCAGCATCCCTATACGCGGCTGCTGCTGGATGCCATTCCCGACCTCGACATGTCGGGCCGCCAGCGCCGTCCGGTGGCCGGCGAGGTGCCGAGCCCCATTTCACCGCCCAGCGGCTGCTACTTCCATCCACGCTGTCCGCTGGCCAACGAGCGCTGCAAGCGCGAGGCACCGGTGGCTGAGATGCAAGAGAGCGGGGTGGCCGTTGCCTGCCACGCAGTCGAAGAGGGGCGCGCGGCCAGCGAGTTCGAAACCCATCGTCTGAAACAGAGTTGAGGTAGTCGTTCCCATGTCTACGCTCTATGCCGGCGGCAAGATCTTCGACGGCGAGGCCACCGTGCTGGACGAGCACGGCCTCTTGGTCGAGGGCGACAGCATCGCCCGCATCGCCCCTATGGCTGAATTCGATGGCTTTGCGGGCGAGCGGGTAGACACCTCCGGCGGTACCTTGCTGCCGGGCCTGATCGATTGCCATGTGCACCTGGTCTATACCGGCGGCGCCGACCCGCGCTCAACCTCAGAGCGGATGATGCCGGCAGAGACGGCTTTGACGGCCTTGGAGAATGCGCAGAAGAGCCTGGCCGGCGGCATCACCGCGCTGCGCGACTGTGGCGGCAAGGACTATCTGGAGTTCGCAGTCAGGGATGCCTGCAACGCCGGCACATTTACCGGCCCGACGATCCGCTGTGCCGGCCGGATGATCTGCATGACCGGCGGTCACGGCAACACCGTGGCCCGTGTGGCCGACGGCGTAGACGAGGTGGTGAAGGCGGTGCGCGAGCAAGTTCACGCCGGATCCGACCTGATCAAGATCATGGCCACCGGCGGCGTGATGACGCCCGGCGTCAATCCGGAGGATGCGCACTATAGCCCGGAAGAGATGGCGGCCGGCATTTCGGAAGGACATCGCTTCCACCGGCCCTGCGCCAGCCATGCCCAGGGCCGCGAAGGCATCATGAACGCGGTCCACGGCGGCATCGATTCGATTGAGCACGGGATCTACATGGACGAGGTCTGCGTCCAGGCTATGCTGGAGCGCGGAACCTACCTGGTGCCCACCCTGGCGGCGATCAAGAACATCGTGGCGCATGCCGACGAAGGCGTGCCGGACTATGTCGTGCGCAAGGCCCGCGAGGTCGCCCCGCCGCATCGCCGCTCGATCAAGATGTACTATGAGGCCGGCGGCAAGATCGCCATGGGAACCGACGCCGGCACTCCCTACAACCGCCATGGCGAGAACGCGCTGGAGCTGGCCTATATGGTTGATGTCGGACTGCAGCCGATCGACGCCTTGAAGGCAGCCACGGCGAATGCCGCCGATCTGAACCGGCTGTCGGATCAGGGCCGCTTGGCCGAGGGCAATCTGGCCGACCTGCTGTTGGTCGACGGCGACCCGACCAAAGAGATTGCCATGGCTGCCGATAAGACCAACCACCGCCGCGTGGTGAAGGCCGGCGCTGTGGTCATGACGCGCGGCTAGGGCAGGATCCCTGCTGCTCGTTTCTCCTCCTTTCTGATCGCGGCCAGATCCATGCCGCGCAGTTTCCGCCAGGTCCTATCAAGGCTGCCGTCGCCGGTCCGTGCCTTCTGGTTGACGGTCGGGGCGCTTGCCTTGGCGCTTGCTCTGGTCGGTGTCTTCCTGCCGCTGCTACCGACGACGCCCTTCGTCATTCTGGCCGTCTTTGCCTTCGCCAAGAGTGCGCCCAGCCTCGCCCATCGTATCGAGGCCAGCCGGACCTTCGGTCCCGCCGTGCGTTCCTGGCGCGAGGAGGGCGCGATCAGGCCACGCTACAAGATCCTGGCGATGGGCATGATGATCGCCACTCTGGTCCTCAGCGTCGCCATGTCGGTCTCCACAACTGTTCTCATTATCCAGGTCGTCTGCATGGGGGCGGCCGCCACCTTCATCCTGACCAGGCCCAATGGCAGCGGGCATCGGCCTTCGGACAACGAAGAGCGTCCGGAAAAGCAGTCAGGCAGGGAACAATAGGTGAGTTCGGCTTCTTCTCCCTTGCCGAGGAGTCATCCTGTTCTCTTCGAGAATTGACCAAACAGCGCTGGGAGTAGGCCGCGCTAAACCTCGCTTAAGGCCTCGTCGCCCAGGCGCGCCATCAGATCGGTGAACTTCTCGCCCTGGATCATGATGTGGGCCTTGACCTCGGCATCAACGGCGGCGCTGTCCCCGGACTTGATCGCTGCCACCATGGCGCGGTGCTCGGCCAGGGATTGATGCATGCGACCGCCGGCGCGAAGCTGCAGGCGGCGGTAGGGTTGCAGGCGGCTCTGCAGGGCGCGGGCCTGGGCTGCCAGGAAGCGATTGCCCGAGGCCTGGTAGATCAGCTGATGAAAGACCTCGTTCGCGCGGTAGTAAGCGTCGGTGTCTCCGGTCGCGGCGGCGTCGGCACAGCTCTCAAGGGCTGCGTCCAACTCCTCGGCCTGCTGCGTTGAGAGGCGGCGGGCGGCCAGCCGGGCCGAGAGTGCCTCTAGCTCCGCCATGACCTCGAACATCTCCACCATCTCGCGCAGGCTGACCTTGCGCACGAAGGTGCCGCGCCGCGGACGCTGTTCGGCGAAGCCCGAGGCCGCCAGGCGTTGCAGGGCTTCTCTGATGGGGGTTCGCGAGACACCGAAACGCGCGCTCAAAACGGTCTCGTCGAGGCGCGATCCCGGCGCGATCTCACCTGCGACGATGTCGTTCTCCAGTGCGTCGGCGATGGCGTCGGCGGACCTCGTCATAGAGGGAATCCTAGCGTCTGGCATGATGAAGACAAGAAGAAAGTTCTTGTATACAAGAACATTGACATCGCATCCAGGCTTCGCCAGGCTGCCGGTCAAAGAAAGAATCCACAGCAAAACCGGGCTCAATCCAATCCCAAGGGAGGACCTCCTTATGCGCAAAAGCCTGATTGCCGTCTCTTTGATCGCCTTGGCCAGTTCGACGGCCTGGGCTGAAGACGTGACCCTCAAAGCCTCGCATCAATGGCCGGGCGGCAAGGGCGACGTTCGCGACGAGATGGTGCAGATCATCAAGAAGGAGGCCGAGGCGGCCGACGTCGGCATCACCGTCCAGGTCTATCCCGGCAAGTCGCTCTATAAGCCGAAAGAGCAGTGGGGCGCGATGACCAAGAACCGCTTGGATATCTCGGCTTTCCCGCTGGCCTATGCTGCCGGGCGTCATCCGGAGTTCGATGCGACCTTGATGCCAGGCCTGGTGAAGAACCACGAGCATGCCAAGCGCCTGAACGACTCGGAGTTCATGGGCGACATCAAGCAGATCATCGATAATGCCGGTGTCGTGGTGCTCTCCGATGCTTGGCTGGCCGGTGGCTTCGTTACCAAGGACGAGACCTGCATTCTTGGCCCCGACTCGGCCGAGGGCGATGTGATGCGCGCCGCCGGTGCGGCTTTCGAGAAGATGCTGGCGGGTGCCGGTGCCTCGATTGCCTCCATGCCCTCTTCGGAGATCTATACGGCGCTGCAGACCGGCGTGCTGGATTCCGCCAACACCTCCTCAGGCTCGCTGGTCTCCTATCGCATCTATGAGCAGGCCGGCTGCCTGACCGAGCCGGGCGAGAATGCGCTCTGGTTCATGTACGAGCCCATCCTCATGTCGAAGACGAGCTTCGAAAGCCTGACGCCGGAGCAGCAGGAGGCCCTGATGGCCGCAGGCCAGGTGGCTGAGGACTACTTCTTCGATGCGGCCAAGAGTCTGGATCAGAAGTTGATCGACACCTACACCAAGGCCGGGGTCAAGGTTGTCTCGATGACGCCTGAGCAGGCGCAGGCCTGGCGCGACATTGCTCAGGAGACCTCCTACAAGGAGTTCGCCGATCGCGTCGACGGCGGTAAAGAGCTGATCGGTAAGGCTCTTTCGGTCGACTAAGCAGGCTCACGGGCTCTGTCGGCTTCTCACCCGTGAGTGCCGACAGAGCCTCCCATTTCCTCATTAGCTTGGAGCGCTCACATGCGCAGCTTCATCGCGCTGGCCTCGATGCTGTCGCGGCTGGGTGGCGTGATTGCCATTGCCCTGCTTGCCGCCAGCATTCTGGTCGTCTGTCATATGATCGTGCTGCGCTATGTGCTGAACGCCTCGACGATCTGGCAGACTGAATTCGTGACCTACGGTCTGACGGCGGCCACCTTCCTGGCCTCGCCCTATGTCCTGATGCTGCGCGGCCATGTCAGCGTCGACCTGCTGCAAGAGCATGTTGGGCAGCGCTGGCGTCTCCTGCTGCAGCTCATCTGCGCGGCGCTCTCCATGCTCTTTGTCGGGCTGCTGGGCTACTCCGCCTGGGTCTACTTCGAAGAGGCGCTAACCGGCGGTTGGACGACGGACACGGTCTGGGCCCTGCCGCTTTGGATCCCGCTGCTGCCCTTCCCAGTCGGCATGGGCCTCTTGCTGCTGCAGTACATCGCGGAGGTCCTGCGCCTTATCATCGGCGAGCCGCTTGAGGAGGTCACGCCATGAGCCCGCTTGAAGCCGGTATCCTGGTCCTTGGCGTGCTGCTCTTCCTGCTGGCGCTGGGGATGCCGATAGCCTTTGCTCTCGGCTTGGTCTCCCTGGCCGCGCTCTGGGTGACCGAGGGCTTCTCGGCCGTGGTCTTCTCCGGCGAGACCTTCTTTGCCGGCCTGGCCCACTTCGGCCTGGTTTCGATCCCCATGTTCATCCTGATGGGGGCGGCTGTCTCCTCCTCGCCGGCCGGCAAGGACCTCTATGAGGCCTTGGACCGCTGGTTGAACAGGGTGCCGGGCGCACTTGTCCTCTCCAACATCGGTGCCTGTTCGCTCTTCGCCGCGCTTTCGGGATCATCGCCGGCCACCTGTGCTGCCATCGGCAAGATGGGCATCCCGGAGATGACCAAGCGCGGCTATCCCAAGTCGCTTGCCGCCGGTTCCATCGCTGCCGGCGGGACCCTGGGCATCCTGATCCCGCCCTCCATCACCATGATCGTCTATGGCATTGCGACCGAGACCTCGATCGGCCGACTCTTCATGGCGGGTGTGATTCCGGGAATCTTGCTGACCGGGCTCTTCATGGCCTGGGCGCTCTTCGACTGCTGGCGGCGCGGCTACTCCTTGAGTGAGATGACCAAGCGCTACACCATGCGCGAGCGCTTTCAGGCCTTGCCGCGGGTGCTGCCTTTCCTGCTGATCGTGCTGGCCATTCTCTTCGTGCTCTATGGCGGCGTCGCCACGCCCTCTGAGGCGGCCGGTGCCGGTGCCTTCTTCTGCCTGCTGCTGGCGATTGTGATCTACAAGATGTGGCAGGCACGACCGATCTGGAACGTCTTCCGCTCCTCTCTGCGTGAGAGCGTGATGATCATGATGATCATCGGCGCCTCGGAGCTCTTCAGCTTCACCCTCTCTTCGCTCTTCGTGACGCAGTCGGTTGCTGAGTGGATTGCCGCCCTGGAGGTCAACCGCTGGGTCCTGATGGGGGTGATCAACGTCTTCCTGCTGGTGGCCGGCTTCTTTCTGCCGCCGGTGGCGGTCATCCTGATGACGGCACCGATCCTGCTGCCGATCATTACCGAGGCCGGCTTTGATCCCTATTGGTTTGCGGTGGTTCTGACCATCAACATGGAGATCGGGCTGATCACGCCGCCTGTGGGTCTCAATCTCTATGTCATCAACGGCATTGCCCCCGACATCTCGCTGAAGCAGATTCTCCTGGGCTCTGCCCCCTTCGTCGGCTGTATGGTCCTGGCCATTGTCATCCTCTGCCTGGTGCCGGAGCTGGCGACCTGGCTGCCGGAAGCCATGATGGGCGATGCAATCTGACGGTCCAACCGAAGACACGGAGTGAGAAAGCGCGGTGAGCAATCCCCTCTATGATCGCCTCTTGGCCCCCTATGCGGCCGACACGCGCTGTCTGATCGAGCGCCCCGACGGCAGCCGGCTTTCCTATGCCGAGATGATTGCACTCTCAGGCCGGCTTGCAAATGCACTGCAGGCCGACGGTGTCGGGCCGGGGGATCGGGTCGCCGTGCAGATCGGCAAGTCGCCGGAGGGGCTGGCGCTCTACTTTGCCTGCGTGCGCTTAGGCGCGGTCTTCCTGCCTTTGAACACCGCCTACACGCCGGCAGAGGTCGGCTACTTCGTAGGCGATGCAGAGCCTCGGGTCGTGGTGAGCGATCCGGGCTCAGCCGCAGCATTGGAGCCAATCGCCCGTCAGGTCGGAGCGACTCTCTTGACCTTGGACGCTGATGGCGGCGGGAGCTTGAGCGCTGCAGCCGCACTACAAAGCGGAGACTTTGAGACGGTCGCACGCAGTGCCGATGACCTGGCCGCGATCCTCTATACCTCCGGCACCACCGGTCGCTCCAAGGGCGCGATGCTGACGCAGGAGAATCTGCTGTCCAACGCGCTGACCCTGACCGAGTTCTGGGGTTTCACCGAGGACGACCATCTGCTGCACGCCCTGCCTATCTTTCATACTCACGGCCTCTTCGTCGCCACCAACATTATCCTGGCAGCCGGTGGCTCGATGATCTTCCTACCGCGCTTCGATCTGGGAAGCGTGCTGCGCCTCTTGCCCAAAGCGACCAGCATGATGGGGGTGCCGACCTTCTACACCCGCCTCTTGGCCTCTGAGGACTTCACGGCAGAGACCTGTCGCAACATGCGGCTCTTTACCTCGGGCTCGGCTCCTCTCTTGGCCGAGACCCACATCGCCTTTGAAGCGCGCAGCGGCCATCGCATCCTCGAACGCTATGGCATGACCGAGACCAATATGAGCACCTCCAACCCCCTGGAAGGCGTGCGCAAGGCCGGAACCGTGGGGCCGCCCCTGCCGGATGTTGCGCTCAGGATCGTCGATCCGGTCAGCGGAGAAGCCCTGCCGGACGGGGAAGTTGGCATCATCGAGGTTAAGGGCCCCAACGTCTTCAAGGGCTATTGGCGGATGCCGGAGAAAACTCAAGAAGAGTTCCGACCGGACGGCTTCTTCATCAGCGGCGACCTAGCCTATCGGGATCCGGATGGCTATGTCGTCATCGTCGGGCGGGCCAAGGACCTGATCATCTCCGGCGGATTCAACGTCTATCCCAAAGAGGTGGAGGAGCATCTGGATGCTCTGCCCGGTGTGCTGGAGTCCGCTGTCGTTGGCCTTCCGCATCCCGACTTCGGCGAGGGCGTCGTCGCCTTTGTCGTGCCGGAGGGCGATACCGTGCTGGAGGAGCAGTCTCTCTTGGCAGAGCTCGCGGACACGCTCGCCAAGTTCAAACAGCCCAAGCGGGTCTTCTTGCTGGGGGAATTGCCGCGCAACACCATGGGCAAGGTGCAGAAGAATGTGCTGCGCGACAGCAAGCCGGGCCTGTTTCAGAATTAGGAGCCATGCGCAGACATTCCGAACTAGGAGCCATGCGCGGAAAAAATTCCCTTTGCACTCTTAAGGGCCGCTCGCTATAAGGGCGCCCCTGTGACGCTTCGAACGGCGGTCTTTGACCACCGCGCGGGGTGACGCGCTGGTGATGATCGGCGGCTGTGGCGGAACTGGTAGACGCGCAGCGTTGAGGGCGCTGTGGGAGAAATCCCGTGGAGGTTCAATTCCTCTCAGCCGCACCATCTTACACCAGAGCGTATCGTCGATCAGACGAGTCATGAGAGGGCGCAAGCTCTCGGAGCACAGCGTGCGGCTGTGGCGGAATTGGTAGACGCGCAGGTTTCAGGTACCTGTGGAGCAATCCGTGGTGGTTCGAGTCCACTCAGCCGCACCAAACTCCCCTCACTCTTTCTCTTTTTGGCGTGCGATCGCCGCCCAGATGTCGGAGTAGCGGATTCTCCGCTTGACCTCGGCACGTGGCTGCTTGGCTGAACTGGGGCGCTTGATACCGCTGCCCTCGACCATGCGATTCATGAAGGCATAGAGCGCGATCACATTGATCAGATCATAGAGCGCGGCCTCGTCGAAGCCGGCGGCATAGATCGCATCCACCTGGTCGGCCGTCACCCCGTGCGGATCGAGCGTCAGTGTCTCCACATAGGATAAGACCGGCTGCATCGCGGATCTGAGGCTGGCGTGATTGCGGTCGATCCTCATCTCCCCAAAGACGCCGGGGTCGATGTGCCAGGCTTCGGCATGGGCGCGGTGGGCGGCGAAGCAGAAGCGGCAGCCGTTCAGGGCCGAGACAAAGGCGGCGATCAGCTCCCGCTCGCCCTCGCTGAAGGCTGAAGGCCCGCGCAGCACCGCATCATGGAAGGCCAGCAAATGCTCAAGTCCGCGGTGGTGCTGTTGCCAGAGGCCGAGCAGGTCGTCGTCGGCGGGAAGGGAGGGAAAGAAGCTCACGAAACTGCTCTCGACTGCTGCTGTGCGGGATGGGGTATTATAGCGCCTGCCTTTGGAGGCTTGGCCAGCGGCTCCGTCTGCGCCAGACTGGAGCGACCCCTGGTTCTTTTCGGAGGCCCCTATGCCTGCTCTCATCTTGCTGTTGCTGTTCCTGGTTCCGGCTTCGGCCCTTGCTGAGACGCCCAAGGTTACGCCGCTCTACGAGCCGGCCATGGTGCTGCGCACCAGCAACTTTCGGGCCGATCCTTCGACCGACCAGCCGCCGCTGGATACCTTCAAGGCCGGCAAGCAGGTCCTGATCCTGGGTGAGACCGAAGATGATCGCGGCCGGCCCTGGTACGCCGTCAGCCTCTACGACGGGACGCAGGGTTTCATCTTCGGCAAGCTGCTGGCTGCTATTCCAGAGTTTCCAGACCCGCCCGAGGGGATGGGGACGACCGAGGTCTTGGATGCGACGACCGCCCAGGAACTGGTCGGCAGCCATGGGGTGATCCTGGAATGGATCGGCAAGCAGCCCTGGGGGGATTTGATCGTCTTCGAGAACCTGGGGCTCTATTACCTGACCGGGACGCAGCAGGGCGAGGGCAAGGCGGCCAAGGACACTCTCTCGATCTCCGGCTTCGTGACCCGCATCGACGATCAGGGCTTCACCCTGAACGGCACCGTCGAGTACCACCTCTATCAGTTCGAAGCCCCGGTCCACTGTGAAAGAAAAGGCACGCACCGTTTCCAGCGCGTGCCCAATTCTCGTACCTGGCGGGCCAGCGACATCGCTAAACCCTGTGGCGACTGGCAGGATTCCCTAGAGGTCTATCTGCGCAAGGAGTGACGCTGCCGCCTTAGAGCAGATCGCGATCTGCTCTATGTTTCAAACGCCTAGAGCATCATGCGGACGACAAATCGTTTCGATTTGACGTCATCAAGCTCTAGGCGGCGTGGTAGATGCCGGCTGCCTTCACCTCGTCGCCGACATAGGCTTCGAACTGCTTGAAGTTGGTCTCGAAGCGCTTGGTCAGCTCGTTCGCCGTCTGGTCATAGGCCTTCTTGTCCTGCCAGGTCGTGCGCGGGTTGAGCACGCCCTCCGGAACCTCCGGGCAGACCTCCGGCACGGCCAGGCCGAACTGGGGATGCTCCAGGGTCGGAACGTCCGTCAAGCGGCCGCAAAGCGCGGCGCGGACCATGGCGCGGGTGTGGGCAATCGCCATGCGCTGGCCGACGCCATAGGCGCCACCGGACCAGCCGGTGTTGACCAGCCAGCAACTGGCCCCGGTCTCGGCCATCTTCTCGCCCAGCATCTTGGCGTAGACCGAGGGGTGGCGCGGCATGAAGGGGGCACCGAAGCAGGTGGAGAAGGTGGCCGTCGGCTCCTTACCCATGCCCTTCTCGGTGCCGGCAACCCGCGCGGTGTAGCCAGAGAGGAAGTGATACATGGCCTGCTCTGGCGAGAGGCGGGAGATTGGCGGCAGCACACCAAACGCATCGGCCGTCAGCATCACAATATTGCGCGGCTTGCCGCCGATGCCGGTCTCGCTAGCGTTGGGGATGAAGTCGAGTGGATAGCTCGCGCGCGTGTTCTCGGTGAAGGAGGCACTGTCCAGATCCAGCACACGGCTGTGCTCATCAAAGACCACATTCTCCAGGATGGTGCCGAAGCGGCGCGTGGTGTCGAAGATCTCCGGCTCTGCCTCTTGGGAGAGACGGATCACCTTGGCATAGCAGCCGCCCTCGAAGTTGAAGACACCCTCGTCGGACCAACCATGCTCGTCGTCGCCGATCAGGGTGCGGCTGGCGTCGGCCGAGAGTGTGGTCTTGCCGGTGCCCGAGAGCCCGAAGAAGATTGCGGTATCGCCATCTGCGCCGATGTTGGCCGAGCAATGCATCGGCAGCACGTTCTTGGCCGGCAGGAGATAGTTCAGGATGGAGAAGACCGACTTCTTGATCTCGCCGGCATAGATGGTGCCGCCGATGACGACCAGTCGGCGGGAGAAGTCCAGCAGGATGAAGGATTCGCTGTTGGTGCCGTCGCGCTCCGGATCGGCTTCCAGATAGGGCGCGTGCAGGACGGTGAATTCGGGCTGGAAGGCGCCTAGGGCTGCGAGCGGCGGACGGATGAACATGTTGCGGGCGAAGAGCGCATGCCAGGGGCTCTCACTGATCACGCGGATCGGCAGGCGATGGCTTTGCATGGCGCCGGCATAGAGATCCTGAACATAGAGGTCGCGGGCCTGCAGATAGGCAAGGACCTTGCCATGCAGTCGCTCAAAGGCCTCTGGCGTGGTGGCGACATTCACATTGCCCCACCAGATGTCGTCGCTGCTGCTGGGTTCGTTTACGATGAACTTGTCGTTGGGTGAACGGCCTGTGTGATGACCGGTCCGCACCACGAGTGCACCACCGGCGCTGAGGCTGCCATCCCCGCGACGGATCGTGTGTTCGTAGAGCGCCGGCGCTGCAAGGTTCCAATAGGCCGTGCCATGCGTTTTTATGCCCGCTTGGGCTAATCCATGGCTGCTAACGGTCGGTCCTACATCGTGCACGCTGTTGTCTCCTCATTGGTACGAACCCACGCCAAATTGCTGATTCTTGCGCCGTGGGAGGAATCAACGCCGACGATCGGTCGGGCCTTCCGCTGACTCCATCGATGGGTTTTAGCCTTGACTGTTGCGGGCTGTCACTTTCTTTGCGCACTGCAACAGCTGTGATAGCGATATCACGCTACCCCTGGTGTTCTGAGCTTTGGGCTATGCCCATTAAGTGTTTCGAGTCCAGCCAGGCAATGCGTCCAAAGCCTGCGACGAAGTGAGCGGAGACCCAGTCGATACGGTAGGGTTTGAAGTCGGCGAAGGAAGCCCAGGGTTTGGATTTTGGGTGTGCCTCCACGAAAGCCTGCTTTAATGCCAGGCTTGCCGAGGGATCGCTCTCCTGGCGGGCCTTTCCCATCAGGGTCAGGCGTGCATGCGCCAAAGGCTCCTCCTTGCCGGCGGTCTCGTCGAGCAGCAGCGCCAGATCGGGATCGCGCTGCAGGTTCTGTGCATGCTCGGAGAGATCGGAGAGCAGCAGGAAGGGCTTGCCCTCGCTATCGGGGGCCAACAGCACCAAAGAGACGTAGGGAAAACCGAGGGGGGCGGCCTGGTCATCCCGGGCCAGGCGGGTCGCCAGGCTGCCGCGGCGGCAGCGCCTGATCAGGCCCGCGGCCTCTTCCAGCATGGCACTCTCATCCACTGCCTTGGTCATGGCTCAATTCCTCCAAGACTTTACCCCATCAGGGGCGTTAGCTTTTGCGGTATCCGATTGCACGGCGCTAGATCTATGCCGGCTCAGGTGAGAGTGGTAACCTTAGGGCAGAACGACAATGGCCTTGCGGCATTCTCCCTTCCGGTACGCGCTGGGTCAGCTAGTGCTTGCGCTGTCGCGGTAAGGGTACGACTTCATGGGTTAGCGGTTCAGTCTTGGGTGAAATGACGATGCAGAACACCATTGCCTTGGTCGATGATGACAAGAACATCCTGACCTCGGTCACAATCGCCTTGGAAGCAGAAGGCTTCAAGGTCAAGAGCTATACCGACGGGACCGAGGCCTTGCGCGCCTTGCAGGCGGCACCGGTCGACCTGGCCGTCCTCGACATCAAGATGCCACGCATGGATGGCATGGAGCTGCTGCGGCAAATCCGCGAGAGTTCCAGCCTGCCGGTGATCTTCCTGACCTCGAAAGACGACGAGATCGACGAGGTTCTGGGCCTGCGCATGGGGGCTGACGACTATATCAAGAAGCCCTTCTCACAGCGTTTGTTGATCGAGCGTATTCGCGCCCTCTTGCGGCGCGGCCAGGTCAGCGTTGAGGGCGAGGGGCATAGCGAAGCAGCTCTGGTGCGCGGTGAGTTGGTCCTGGATAGCGAGCGCCACCTCTGCACCTGGAAGGCAGAGGCGGTGCAGTTGACCGTGACCGAGTTCCTGATCTTGAAGGCGCTCGCCAGCCGTCCCGGACATGTCAAGAATCGGGATCAGTTGATGGATGCCGCTTATGGCGAGCATATCTACGTCGACGATCGGACCATCGACAGCCACATCAAGCGCCTGCGCAAGAAGTTCAAGGCGTTGGACGACGACTTCAATCAGATCGAAACGCTCTATGGTGTCGGCTATCGCTATAAGGATGCGTGAGTGGTCTTTGACGGCGCCTTGAGACCATGTCGAGCTCGACCCAGGATGGACTCTACGCCGAGACCGGGGCGGATCGCCGAGCGGCGCCGAAGATAGGGAAAATGGCCGAGCGCCGCAAAGGAGAGCGGCAATCGCTGCTCTCTCAGCGGACCGAGGGATGGCGCTTTTGGCGCTCGCCCATGCTGCGGCGCATTCTGACCCTGAACCTCATCGCGCTCTCGATCCCGATCCTGGGTCTGCTGCACCTAAGCCAATATCGCGAGAGCCTGATCCAGGCCGAACTCTCCGCATTAGAGACGCAAGGTCGGGTCTTTGCTCTGGCGCTGGGCGCGACCTCCGTGTTGGCTGACCGCAGCGGGCGCGAGCGTCTGG
This sequence comes from Rhodospirillales bacterium, assembly GCA_963669335.1. Lineage (GTDB taxonomy): Bacteria > Pseudomonadota > Alphaproteobacteria > Kiloniellales > JACOMY01 > JACOMY01. Next base: position 5,932,395 of record OY770023.1, on the reverse strand, counting down.
TGCCTGAGCTGACCCGCCATCAGCTGCGCCTCTTGCTCAGCGAAGCCGGGCTCAGAGGCCGGCTCTATGGTCCATTGGACCGTCGCGGTGCCCTGATGGTCGATTCCTATCAGCTGCCGGGTCCGCAGGGCGTGATTACCGTTCGCCCCTTGCAGCCAAGCCAAGACGACGGCAGCACCGACGGGGTTCTGGCCTTTCTGGATCGGGTCTTCGATTGGTTGCCCGGTGCAGAGCTGCCGCTCTACCACGAGGGCGTGACGCGCATGGCCTCCGACTATGCGGAGGTGGAGGCGGCGCTGCGCGGAGAGGCCGCTGGCGCGGCTAGACGTGGACCGCGCGGCGAGCTGATCCTGACCATGGCGGTGCCGGTACAGCGCTATCGCCAGGTGCTGGGGGCGCTTCTGCTCAGCCGCGATGGAGCCAGCATCGTGGCCTCGGTCGATGACCGCCGCGGCGATGTCCTGCTGGTCTTTGCCCTGGCGACCACGATCACCGTCCTGCTCTCGCTCTATCTGGCCGGAACCATTGCGCGGCCGATCCGCAACCTGGCGCGTGCGGCCGACCGGGTGAAGAGTGGTAAGGGTAAAAAGATCCCCCTGCCGGACTACACCAATCGACGCGATGAGATCGGTGAGCTTGGCCGCGCGCTTACCTCGATGACGGACGCACTCTGGACCCGGCTGGATGCGATCGAAGGCTTTGCCGCCGACGTCAGCCACGAGATCAAGAACCCGCTCACCTCTCTGAAGAGCGCGGTTGAGACCGTGTCGCGCATCTCCGATCCGGATCGGCGCAACCAGCTCCTGCAGATTATTCTGGACGATGTCGGTCGTTTGGATCGCCTGATCACCGACATCTCCGAGGCCTCGCGCGTTGATGCGGAACTGGCGCGTGCCGACAGCGAGACTGTAGACCTGAACGATCTGTTGAACGCGCTGGTCGAGCTGCAGAAACTCTCGAAGGAGGGCGGCGACCTCATCTACAAGATCCAGGTGCCGGCGCGCAGCGGGCACTTTCTGGTCATGGGCCTGGAGGGACGCCTGGGGCAGGTCTTCCGCAACATCCTGGCCAACGCCAGTACCTTCTCGCCACCGGGGGCTACGATCCGCCTCTCCCTGAAGCGCGAAGGCGAATTGGTCGAAGTGCGGATCGAGGACGAGGGGCCTGGCATTCCTGAAGACAAGCTGGACGCCATCTTCTCCCGCTTCTACACGGAACGCCCGGAGAGTGAGAAGTTCGGAACCCATTCCGGCCTAGGCCTCTCCATATCCAAGCAGATTGTCGAAGCCCACCATGGTCTGCTCTGGGCCGAGAACAGACGCAGCAAAGATGGGAAGGTCCTTGGCGCGGCTTTCGTGATTCGCCTTCCGGCGGCTGGAGGCCTGACGTGATGCCCTGCCGTTCTATCTGGGCAGAGGCCAGTGCATTTGCGGGACCTAGGCTTGGTCATTAGATTGCTGAGCAGATCTTGTAGGCGATTCGATAGCTGGCCTTGTGGCCAGTCATCAATGCGGCGCCAGCCCGCTCCCCCGCCCGACTGCCCACAAGAGTATGATCACATGGGCGCTCGGGCGGGGGAGCGGGCTGGCGCCGAGCACTCTCAAACAGTCTCTTAGGCGCGCAGGAAGACGATGAAGCCCAGCATCACCGATAAGGACGGCTTGTTGAGACTGGAAGACCAGCTCTGCTTCGCGCTCTATTCAACCTCGCGCGCGATCACCAAACAGTATGCCCTGCTATTGAGTGAGATGGGGATCACCTATCCGCAGTATCTGGTTCTGATGGTGCTTTGGAGCCGGGACGGCCTCTTGGTCAGCGAGGTGGCCAAGGCCCTGGAGCTGGAGCCGGCGACGACCACGCCCCTTATTCAGCGTTTGGAAAAGCAGGGACTGGTCGATCGTAAGCGCAGCAGTGAGGACGAGCGCCGGGTGCATGTCTTCCTGACCGGCAAGGGGCGTTCCTTTTACCAAGAGGCCTTAAAGATCCCCCATGCGCTTGGCTGCGCAACGGGTGTGACGCCAGAGACGGCGGCCAAGCTGATTGCCGAGACACAGGCGATCAAGGACTACATTGAGGCGAACAGCGACTAGTGGTCCGGTCCAGACACTAGGGGACCGGGCGAGCGTTGGGACCGCCGCGATTGATCTCTCCAGAAATCGGGGCGGCCCCCGCTCGGTCTAGTTCTTTGCGGCCTCGATGATGACCGTTGCGACCGCCTCCGGCTTGGCCAGCATCGCTACATGGCTGGTCGGCAGTTCGACCGTCTTGGCACCGATCTTCTTGGCCGTGTCGCGCAGGACATCGGGGGCGATCATCTGGTCATTGGCGGAGACAATGAACCAGCTGGGTTTCTCTTCCCAGGCGGCTACGGTCACCGCGTGGTCCAGGGCATCCTTGTGCAGCTTGCCCTGGCCGGCGGCGATCAGCCTCGCCTCGGCCTCTGGAATGTCGGGGGCGAAGTAGGTCACGATGGTCTCTTCCGACAGTCGGATAAAGCCGGCCTCGTCCACGATGGGGGTCTTGAAGCCGTCAACCTTGGGGATCTTTTTGACCTTATGAGCCTCCTCTAGCACATCGTGGATGTGTTCGCCCTTGTCGGGGGCGAAGGCCGAGACATAGACCAAGGCCTCCACCTTTTCGTTCGCACCGGCCTCGGTGATCACCATGCCGCCCCAGGAATGGCCGACCAGCACCACCGGCCCTTCGGCATTGGCAATCGCGCGGTTGGTATAGGCGACATCCTCTTGCAGCGAGGCCAAGGGGTTCTGGACGGCGATGGTCTCGAGGCCTTCAGCCTGCAACAGGGGGATCACCTTGTTCCAGGAAGAGCCGTCGGCAAAGGCGCCATGGACCAGCACCACGGTCTTGATCGGCTGTTCCGCCTGAGCGGTCGGGTGCAGGGCAAAGAGGGCCAGAGCGGTGGCCAAGGGAAGGAGGGTTTTCGAGAGTTTGAGCATCGGAGTGCCTTTTGAGGATGGTGAAGTCGCCTTCTAATAACTAGGGCACAAAATAATATCCAATCACGGAATCTGCGGTTCTGGTAAAGCTCCCGTGAGTCCGGCCTTACTGGATGTCGCCTGATCGAATCCCAATCTCTTGAACGAAAAGTCGGGTTCGCATGATTCGTTTTGCAATGACGATGGTGTATGAAGGCGTCATGCCGTCGGTTACTGCATGACCGACATTGCTCGGCAGCACTGACCCTTTCCCCCTCCCGGCCAGCCAAGGGAGCATTCTTGAATGGGTGGCCGGGAGGGGGAAAGGGCCGGTGCGAGGCGGTGAGCCGCACTCACCGCACATTCCTATGACCGATTGGTTGCGAAAAGGAACGTTTCGGAGCCAGGGGGATTGAGGCGGACGGGACTGCGATGGGAGCGATAAGCCGAAGTGAGCTGGTGCACGCCACCTGCATCTCCCTGTTCGGACGGGGGGTCTTGCTGCGTGGGCCCTCAGGCGCCGGCAAATCGGACCTGGCATTGCGCTTGATTGATGCCGGCGGATTGCTGGTTGCCGACGATCAAACCCAACTGACCGCGGAAGACGGCCGGCTCAGCGCCACCGCGCCGCCGATCTTGAGCGGGCAGATGGAGGTGCGCGGTATGGGCATCGTCGGCCAGGCTGCCATGGTCTCGGTCTCCGTCGCCCTGGTTGTCGAGTTGCAGGCGGCGGACACCATCGAACGGATGCCCGACGAGGAAGAGAAGGCCGAACTATTGGGCATTGCCTTGCCGCTGATCCGTCTGGATCCCAAGGCAGCATCGGCCACCGCCCGGGTCCGCTTGGCGCTGGAGCGTCTCTCCAAGGCCGAATCGCGCCGGCTGGGTGGTGGTGATGGCCGGCCGGTTCTGCTGGTGACCGGGATGGCCGGTGCCGGCCGCTCTCTGGCTTTGGATACGGCCGAAGACCTGGGCTATGAGGTGATCGACAATCTGCCCCTGGCGCTGATCCCCTCGCTGATGATCGGGGCCAGCGACAGGCCTTTGGCGCTGGGCGTGGATCTGCGGACCCGCGACTTCTCTATTGCCGGATTTTTGGAGGTGATCGAGGCGCTCAAGGCTTCACCTGGGGTTGAGCCGCGGCTGATCTTCCTGGATTGCGTCGATGACGTGCTGTTGCGGCGCTTTAGCGAGACCCGGCGTCGCCATCCCCTGGCCGTCGACCGCCCGGTTGCACGGGGAATTGAGACGGAGCGGCGCCTGATCGCGCCGATCAAGTCGCGCGCCGATCTGGTGATCGATACCTCGGCATTGCGGCCGGCGGACTTTCGGCGCCTGCTTGGCGGCCACCTGAGCTTGGCCCGTGCCAAGGGCAATGGCCTGGTGGTCTTCGTTACTTCTTTTGCCTACCGACATGGCCTGCCGATGGAGGCGGATCTGGTCCTGGACGTGCGCTTTCTGCGCAATCCGCACTATCAGCCGGAGCTGCGCGAGAAGACGGGGCGCGAACCCGACGTTGCTGCCTTCGTTGCCGAGGATCCGGCATTCGGGCCCTTCTTCGAGGGCTTGACCGCTTGGTTGGGTCCCCTGCTGCCGCTCTATGAGGCCGAGGGCAAGAGCTATCTCACCTTTGCGGTCGGCTGTACCGGCGGTCGCCATCGCTCGGTCTTTGTGGCCGAACGCCTGGCGCGCTGGCTGACTGACGAGAAGCGCCAGGTGGTGATCGCGCATCGTGACAGCGAGCGGGAGGGGTAAGGGCGACGTCTGGCCCTTGGCGTTTGGTGCGCCGACTAAGCCCCACGCCGCCCTAGTCAACGAAAAGCCGGCGAAGGCCGGTGACAAGAATTAGCAGTTGTGTATTGCAGCCGAGATAGGCAGGGTTTGCGCCCAATGCAGGATAGGAAGCGATGATCGGTATCGTGCTGGTGACCCACGGTGGCTTGGCGGCAGAGTTTCTTCTGGCCCTGGAGCATATCGTGGGCCCACAGGAGCGTGCGGTGGGCATCTGCATCGGCCCGGACGACGATATGGAGGCCAGGCGCGCCGAGATCCTGGAACAGGTGCGCGCGGTCGATGCCGGCCAAGGCACCGTGCTGTTGACGGACATGTTCGGCGGCACGCCCTCCAACCTCGCAATCTCGATCATGGATCATGCCGAGGTCGAGGTGATCGCCGGCGTGAACCTTCCCATGCTGGTCAAGCTCGCCAGTGTTCGCGACCGTAGCAGCTTGCGAGAGGCCGTGGTCGAGGCTCAGGAGGCTGGGCGCAAGTACATCAACGTGGCCTCCGGCCTTCTGACAGGAAGTCAGGCAAAGGGCTGAGAGGGGGGCCTCGGTACCGCAGAGCGGTATCAGGTCACCGCAACCATAACCTCGGCTTCGATCTCGACAGGGAAGTTTATCGGCAGGCCCGCGACCCCGACAGCGGTGCGCGCATGCCGTCCGATCTCTTCACCGAAGACCTCTATGATCAGGTCGGTGAATCCGTTCATGACCGCGGGCGTGTCGCTGAAGCCGGCCTTGCAATTGACCATTCCGTGCACCCGGCACCATCCAGTGATCCGATTGAGGCTCCCCAATTCGCGCTGCAGGCTGCCAAGCATCGATAGCCCGACCTTGCGGGCCGAGGCATAGGCGTCTTCTACCGTTACCTCTTCGCCGAGCGCTCCGAAAGGCCCGGCCGGGCGACCATCGTCCTCTTGCGGGCCATGCCCAGAGACAAAGGCGCGATCGCCGCGGAGGTTAACCCAGGGAAAGGGCAGGACCATGCCGGGCGGCAACTTCAGTGGCGCGGGCAGCAGGATCTTGAGATCACGCAGTCTCTGTTCGGCATCGGACATGGAAGGCTCCATGATGGCAGTCAGTACGATCCCTGGCGCGCTACAGACGTCAGGCGCTATCAACCAAGACCTGACGTCGCGCGCCAGCGATTGTCAACTGAGCCTTGATGACGACCCCTTGGCCTGTTTGGTCAGGCGCGATTGCCCGCCTTCAAGGTGCTGTCCGCCTTGTCAGCCGATCTGGCCGTTGTGGTCTGGGCAGCAGCGTTGGGAAGCGGCATCGCGGTTCTGATCGACTGTGCCAAGTCGCGATCGATCTCTTCGCGGAACAGCCGCTTTAGGCCGATCACGGCGTGCTTTGCATTGTGCACCAGGACATCTCTCATGTCCGGGTCCTCCAGCACCAAACGGGTCGAATGCCGACGGAAGGCCAGAAAGGCGTCATAGGCGGCCCTGAAGCGCAGTTCCGGACTGCTGATCAAGTCGTAAGATTCGTCGATCCAGCGATCGAAGGTCTGGAAACCATAGTCCTTCAGCTGCTGCAGCGCTCTGTGATTCCCGAAGATGATGGCCGGGTGATAGTTGGCCAGGGCCTTGAAGGGCTTCTCCGTCACGCGAATTTCGAAGGGGTACATCTCCGTCTCAGGCACGAGGGAGAAACCGCTGCGATGGAACACAGAGCTGATCTGGTTGCCTGTTCGCGCTGTTTTGACGTTTGACTCTGCCTCACCGCTCTCATTGAAGAAGATGACGCCCTTCTGCATGAGGTCGGGAATGAAGGTCATCGTTTCCTTGGAGATCGGCAGCCTCTTGAACTGGCCGACGGGGCCGCCCTCTTGCCAAAGGACCGATCTGCTTGAGGCCGTCTTGTTCTCTTCGGTCAGGCCTCCAAAAGAAATCAGCCCTTCATCCCAGAGATCATCCATGATCAACCGGGTAAGCAGGGCAACGCGCCACGGGCGCGGTTTGTAATTCAGGCAGAGGTATTCGTGCTCAACTGACTTTCGCTCTTCAAATGCCTTCTGAGTGGCGAGGAGATACTGCTCCCCGCTTTCGAAATGGGCTTTCGCTTTCGTGGTAAAATGCTTGATGTAATAGTCGTAGTTCAGAATGTGCACGCGTGGTGAAATGTTCTGCTCAACACACCAGCTGAAGTACTGCTCAGGAAACTTCCTGTTTTGCGTGACAAAGGCGACCTGGCGGGCGGGGATGTTCAGCCTTGCCAGCGTCAGGTGCCAGGCACGGGCGCGCCGATCATAGAAGCGTGTGCCCTCTTGCGAATGGTCGACGATGAGACTGGACCGGCCCTCTCGTAGAAGCGTGAGGTAGGCTTCGGGTAGCCGGACCAAGACGTCATTCAGGTCGGATCCGCCTTGCAGAGGAACGACAAGGTATCCAATCTCGTCGCCCTTCAGAAGCTGATCGACCTCGACTTGGCGAAACAGCGGACCACCGATCAGGGTCGCGAAATTGCGGCTCAAAATCCCGGTGCCTGTCTCTCCGAATACGGTCAGGGGAGCATAGTTCAAGGCGGGGCGCTTGGTGGCGCCCCCCATGACGCTGGGGGCGGGCTTGGCGTCGGATATGTCGACCACGCTTTGCTCTCTCTGAACGCTCTGCTTCCTATACTTTTTGAACATCGCCAATCTTCCAATCGTTGGCAGTTTTGCAAGGCGCCGTCCCTTGGGAAAGGTGACGCGTGTCACGGTCCAGGCGATATAGCCGCGCTGCGCGCTGCGCGCAACGTCAGCGGATCCCGCCCTTCCTGACTGGTCCTTCGTCGATCAACTGACCGTGCAGTTGCAGGTAGTGAGGTCGAGCCGCAATACCAATGCCTCCCACCCCCAGATGGGGCCGGCAATCTTAAGATCATAGGCAGCACTTCAGGATGCTGCATGCTTTCATAGCGCCTCGGGGCTTGCAATAGAGGACGCCAAGACATTCTGCGTTAGATTGCCCTATATGCGTTTATCACCAAGCGGCGCTGAGTGGAACTCATCGACGCTTGGCAAGCGCGACCGCGCGCCCGCAGCGAAGCGAGGATAAGCCCGCGTGGCGTTTGAACGCTTAAAGGCTGCCATGAGTCCCAATCTCTGCCGCTCGGTACAACAGAGAGGCAAGGGATCTCTGCCGACAAGAGCCGCCTCTCCTCTTGGTCATGCCACCGGGTGATCAGTCACTGAGCTTCCGGGCCAGATAGAACCCATAGCTCACATAGGCCGAGTAGCGTCGGCAAAGGCTGATCTCAAGCTGCACTGCTGCGACGACTGCCTGGGCGGCGGGTCTGTTTGCTTGTGCTTCAAGGAACGCTCCAAATCGGCGCTGCAGCGGAGCGTAGTAGTTCTCCAGCCAGCAGTGCTCCGGCAGGGTAAAATAGCCGATGGGGGCGTAACCCTCCGCTTCCAAGAGCGCGATCCTTGCCGCGGCGGTGTCGACCTCGGGATACTCCCCCGCCCAGTGCTCCTGCAGTTCGGCCGGACGGGCCTTCGTCAACCAGGTGAGGTCGGAGACAGCGAGAATGCCGCCGGGTTTCAAGTATGGCCGCCAGCGCCGTATGCCAGCGCCGAAACCGATATTGTAGATCGCACCCTCTGACCAGATCGCGTCTAGCGACGAGGGCTGGAAAGGGAGCGCGTCCATGGCGGCCTCAAGGCTTGTGATCTGCCCAGAGAGGCCCTCGGCCATGACGCGCGCATCCAGCTCTTGCAGGAAGGCGGGCATGAGATCCACTGCGGTGACCTCAGCAGCCAAGGTCTTGGCCAAGGTAATGCTCGCGGCCCCATTGCCGCAGCCAATGTCCGCGATTTTCAGATCCTGCCGGTCGGAAAGCCCGGAGAGGGTGATTGCCAGACAGGTTTCGGCCTCGCCGCCCGGCCCCTGTCTTGCCGTCGTCCTATGCAGCTCTACCAGAAGATCCAGATCGTCCATGCCGGGGCCTCTTTGCTATCTGCCCCGTCCTTCCTACACGGGGTTCTTGGCGAAATCCCTGAGTTCCGCCGGCGAGGTGATGTGGATAATCCGAATGGTGCCGGCGTGCGCATGGATCGCCTCTATCAACGTCGGCCGCATCTCCCGGTGCAGCCACCACATCATCTTGTAGAGGCGGGCAGTGACCGGCCACATGCGGCAGCCGGGAGGGCCATCGGGTCGACCGATGAAGAGCGACTTTACCTGCCGTTTGGTGGCCCACCAGAAGTGGATGTGGATCGGATGGTCGACAAAGATGACTGTATCGCAGGCCTTGAGGCGATCCTCGACAGACCACATCGCGCCATAGCCATCCAGCAACCAGCGCTCGCCCGATAAGAGTGCATTGTGACGCGCCCGATAGACCGCCTCGGGCGTCGGCACCCAGTTCGGCTGCCACTGGATCTGATCGATGGCAAAGTAGGGAAGCTCATGCGCCGCACAGACCGCACGACAGAGTCTGGACTTCCCACCGCCCGCATTACCGATGACCATGACGCGAGTCATGCCTCTAGACTAGTCGTGGAGGGAGATAGAGGCAACCGCATCCCATCCCCTTGCCTTCCGGCAATAGGTCACTTGGTTGATTGGCGCCGCCGAACGTAAGGATAAAACACGGCCTGAATCGGGTTTATGCCTGTCACATAGAATGATGCGCTGGTAGCGCACGACGTTAAGGCGCAGATTGCAAGGCGGTCTGCTGGTGAGATCTGCGTGGAGGAGATACGGGCATGGGGGTGATTGCATACAGGTTTGCGTTGGACGGGCAGACCTATGAAATTGAGATTGAGGAGCATCCGGACGTTTTGACACCCTCGGTCTATGCCCGCCACTTTGCTGAAGAGATCCTCAAACGAGACCTGACGGATAAGCTGATCCTCGATGTTGGTTGTGGCAGCGGCATTCTCAGCATCGCGGCCGCTCTGCGCGGAGCACGGGTCTGGGCTCTGGACATCAGCGAGGCGGCTGTCAGGCAAACTGGCGTGAATGCCAAAGGAAATGGAGTGTCCTTAGAAGTCTTAGGCCTGAGCGATGTCTTTAGCTATTTGGAGACTGTCGCTCCCTCTCCCAACTTCGATCGCATGATTGTCAATCACCCCTCCTTGCCGGGTAAAGATGCGGCCGAGCGTGATCGGCGTGGCTATATCGAGTGGAATCAGAATGGCGACGGTCGCTATGTTTTGGACAAGGTGCTTATCGAAGGTCGGCGGTTTCTCACAGAGGACGGTGCGATCCTCACGCACTCAAGCAGTGAGCAGAATTGGATAAAAACGCAAGATCTGCTTGATGTCTATTGGCCAAACTGGTCTGTGTTTCGTGCAGAAGAGTTGCCCATAGAGGGCGCGTACTATGATGGTGTGTTGCAAAAATGGATAGAGTCGGGTGGCGCATACTACAAGTCGGGACGAGCTTTTCATGACGTGAAATTCCTAGAGATATTTGCGTGAAGTGGGATTTAAAAGTTCAATAATGTCCAAGAGATACTGTCGATCATTGTCAATGATCGATGATGCTACAGAGTAATTCCATCTATGGATTATGGTATTGGCGGTGTATCCACCTCACGAATATTCCCATCGGCAACGGCAAAGGGCTCGCCATCGGCCAAGATTACGGCCCGGTCCCGCATCTCGTGGAAGTCAAACATGGCATTCAGGACCACGTCCGAGCGGCCTTGGTATTCGTGTGGGCGGTAGATGACGATTGCCATGCGCTCGTCGAGCCGCCGATAGACGTAGGTCGCTTCGCCGACGAGGCAGCCACCGGCCGTTACATAACAGCTGGTATCTGACTCGTAGGTCACGACATGAGTCGTGAGGTCAGGGAAGTCGCCGCTCGCGGAGTGGTGCGTTCCGGTCCACTCGAGGCTCATTCCGACCAAGGATTGGGGAGCCTTCGTCATTGATGTCATCCTCCTGCCTCCAACGTCAGCTGTTTCTGTGCTGTCAGGATGGGTTATGCAAGGCCTGCTTAAGGTGACGGCTACATCTGCTTTTCCTGATGTGACTGGCTGCGCGCCTGCTAGATTGGACCATGATCAAAAGCCCGATAGATGCAGCAAGCAACGCGCCATCCGGCCACGCCCTCGACCTCAGTCAGCTTCCGCTCTGGCTCATTGAACGCGGCATGCGCGGCGTGCCGCTTGATGAACAGGTCGCCGGTTTCTGCCAACAGGTCTTGCAGAGCGGTCTGCCGATCAAGCGGGTACAGATGGGCACCTCCACGCTTCATCCAAAGTATGGTTCACACACCTTTCTCTGGCGTGCTGACGACGGGACGATAGAGCACAAGCGCTATGAACGCGCTGCCAACAGTCATGAGTTCTATTTGAAAAGCCCGGTGCATTACATGCGGACGAGAGGGCTTTTGACAATGCGACGGCGGCTCGGTGGCAGCGATCTTGATGCCTTTCCGCTCCTTCAAGACTTGCGCGCCGAGGGCCTAACCGACTATGCCGCGCAGCTCGTGCCCTTCGATCGCCAGGACATAGAAGCCTTGGCCGGCGGAGGGCACCGTGACAGTCACAAGAAGGGTCGTAGCCAAGGCGTGGATGGCGTCTTCCTCTCTTACGCCACCGACCGGCCTGAAGGCTTCTCTCAGGCGGCGCTGGATCAGGTCTATCAGACACTGCCTTATCTGGCCTTGGCTGTGAAATCGCGTCTGACCTATGACATCGCCAATTCCGTGCTGGGAACCTATCTTGGCCATGATGCCGGCCACCGTGTGCTGTCAGGCGCGATCGAGCGAGGATCGGCCGAGGCAATCCGTGCCGTCATCTGGTTCTCCGATCTTCGCGGATTCACCAAGCTCACCGACAGCTTGCCGCGCGATCAGTTGGTCGAGACCTTAGATTCCTATCTCGAGGCGATGGCGGATCCCATCCATGCCAGCAACGGCCAGATCCTCAAGATCATGGGGGATGGTCTGCTGGCCATCTTCGATCTGACGGATAGAGACGATACCGAGGTTTGTCGCGAAGCGCTCACGGCAGCGGCAGAGCTGCGGGCCTCCCTGCCGACCTTCAACCAGGCGCGCAGGGCTGGCGGTAAAGCAGTCATGGACTTCGGTCTGGCGTTGCACATGGGTGAGGTCTTCTACGGTAACATTGGTGCCAGCGACCGGCTGGACTTCACCGTGATCGGTCCTGCGGTCAATGAGGCGAGCCGCATTCAATCGCTGTGCCGAAGTCTCAACCGCGACGTTTTGGTTTCCAGCACCTTCAAAGCATCCGCCAGCAGTGAAGCGAATCTGGAGTCACTCGGCTTGCACTCCCTGCGCGGCGTTCGAAAATCCCAAGAACTCTTTGGCCTCCTGGACTAAGCAATGAAGGCGATAGAAGTCCGTCTGAGTGTTGACCCCGGTTCACTCAAGGCTCAATCCGACGCGGAATTCCTGCGCCTCTGGTACAGAGATGACCCTGTCACTTGGGAATTGCGACACTGAGAAGGGACCTCAGATCCACTTCTATCTCCTGCGCGGCGGCCAGCATCTCTTGGTCACTCTTGTGGAACCAGCCCTGATTCGGCTCGTGCATCACAAAGATGCGGGGATTGTTGCTTCGAAAGACAACGAAACGGTCGATCTCGCCCGCCTTCAGGGAGACCTGAAAGTCTAGACCCTCGTGCCGCTTGGAGATCCCGGCGCCGAAATCGAAGTCCGGCAGTCGTGAAAAGGCTAGCAAGGCGATCTGCGCGTCTTCGCAACTGGAGTCTGCGTTCATTGGTCAACTCTATGGCCCAAAGCGCCGTTTGGGAAGCGGGGCCGGCTGATGCGAACCGAGGTGCCCCGTGCTGTTGTCACTGCAGTGCTTCGAGCAGCGGGAGTGTCCGATCCTCTGTGTACGAGGCTCTGGGAGTATCGGATGTTCTCACCATGCAACGTCGCACCGACCCTCATTGCCCACGTTGCCGCACCCGACCAGTGTAGCGCCTTCTGACGCGCCGTCGGACAAGCCCGCCACGGCGTTTAGATACGTGACCGAGAGATCACGCGGAACATGGTCTCTTCGAGGTCGTTTCTAAGCTCGTCCGCTGCCTCGTCGAATCTGCGGGCACGCAACATGTCCACCAACCCCATGTGGTGTTCGATCCAATCATCCGAGATGCCGATGGTCGTCCAGATTGGCATTAAATAGCGAATGAGATGCAGGTTTAGGTTTTCGATTTGCAAAAGCATTCGAGGCCGATTTGCCGCCGCATACAGCGATCGGTGGAAATCCCAATGGCACTGGGCTGTCTTGTCCGGGCTCGAAGCCTTATCGTGCGCCCCGATGTCCTCGCTCAACGACGTGAGGATGTCTTGCGAGAGGTTCGGCCCTGCGATCTGGAGCACATGAGGCTCCAGCAGGACCCGCATCTCCATAATCTCAACGAAGTCGCCCAGGCTCAGCGGTGCGACGACAATGGTTTTCGCACTTTCGCGGACCGCCAAACCATCGTTGATCAAAATTCGGATGGCGTCTCGCGCCGGCATTGCGCTGACGCCGTAAGCGTCGGCGATTTCCCTCTGCCGCAATCTCGAATTCGGAGTCAGGTCGCCCATGACGATCCGTTGACGCAGATCAGCCGCGACCACGGCCGTGCTCGCGGCAATGTCCTCGTCGCGCTCGCTCATTTCCTATCCACCTCGACTTGCCTCACGAACGGTACGGACAGTCCATCACGGCGCTGTCCATTCGGCCCCGAACCAGCCAACGCATCCTACGATTCAAATGTCATGCTTGACGAATGAAATATCAAATGTAAATTTTGATATACCAAAAGTTCACCACTTGCTGAGGAATTCCGCATGAGTTTGCGAACCGATCTGCTCAAACAGTACCCGGAACTGTTGGATCCAAAATCGCATCCCCGCTTCACCGGGATCATCAGCTTCATGCGCGCGCCATATGTTGAGCAGTGCGACGATGTTGATATTGCGATGTGCGGTGTCCCTTATGACGGGGGCGTGACGAACCGCACGGGCGCTCGCCTTGGGCCTCGCGAGGTTCGTATTCAGTCAACAATGATGCGCTGTCACAATCAGGCGACAGGCGCGGCACCCTATGAAAGATGCCGTATTGCGGATGTCGGTGATGCCTGGCCGGTGATGCCTTTCGAGCTGGAGCATGCTCACAAGGAAATCGAGAGCTTCTTCTCGGATATTGTATCGAAACATGCTCTCCCGCTCGCCGTGGGCGGCGACCATTCGGTAACGCTTCCGATCCTAAGGGCCGTTGCGAAGGATCGTCCGGTTGGCCTCATTCACTTCGACGCACACTGCGATACTGGCGGAAACTATCAAGGTTCGGAACACCATCACGGCTCGACCTTTAGTGCGGCAGTGAAAGAGGGGCTCGTTCAGCCCGGGAAGGCAATTCAGATTGGAATTCGGGGTGGGACGATTGTCCCGGACCTTTGGAAGTTCAGTTATGAAAACGGTATGCGCGTTGTTTCGATGGATGAACTCTACGACGCCGGTGTCGATGCCATCATGAGCGAAGCCAAGGAAATCGTGGGCGACACGCCCACCTACGTTTCCTTCGACATCGATTTCCTCGACCCAGTCTTCGCGTGCGGCACCGGCACGCCGGAAGTCGGCGGTGCAACGAGCTATGAAGCGTTGAGAATGGTCCGCGCCCTCGATGGTGTTGACATCGTCGGCGCAGACGTGGTCGAGGTATCGCCACCCTTCGATCCGACCGGAAACACCGGATTGGTCGCTGCGACGGTGATGTTCGAAATGTTGTGCGTCATGGCCAACAGTTTCGATCGCAGGAATGGAGGGCGGCGTGGCTAGTCACTCGGAAGCCCTACTCGATCGGGCGAAACGGGTCTTGGTCGATGGTGGAAGTTCGGCCTCACGTGGGCCAAGAGTGTTCAGCCCCTATCCGCCATACATTAGACGTGCCGAAGGCTGTCGACTCTACGACGTTGACGGCCAAAACTACATCGATTGGATGGTCAGCTTCGGGGCGCTCTCGCTTGGCCATGCTCACCCGGCGGTCGTCAGCGCGGTCAACGCAGCAGTCTCGACCGGGGCGCATTTCGCGGCGGCAACGCCGGAAGAAGTCGACCTTGCTGAACTCATTTGTGACATGGTTCCTGTTGCAGAGAAGGTTAGATTCGCCAACAGCGGAACAGAGGCGGTCATGGCCGCCGTACGTTTGGCGCGAGGCTTTACCGGTCGAAAGAAAGTCCTCAAGTTCGAAGGCCATTATCACGGATGGCATGACTCCCTGTTGGTCACGACCAACCCTCAACCCGTCACAACATTGGGCCATCCGCACGACCCGGTCGGGATCGTAGACAGTTCGGGCATTCCTCAGGGATGCGTCGAAGACACGATTGTCGTTCCCTGGAACGATCCGGCAATCCTGGCGCGGGTCATGCGAGACCGTGGCCGGGAGATTGCCTGTGTCGTCACCGAAGGCGTCATGGCGAACATCGGCATCATTCCGCCGAGAGATGGATATCTAGAGACTCTCCAGACGCTCTGCCGCGAGTATGGCGCTCTCTTCTACCTTGATGAGACCGTGACCGGATTTCGAATGGCTCCCGGTGGCTGCGCCGAGGTCTTTGGCCTCGAACCCGACTTGGTTTCCTTCGGCAAGGCCCTTGGCCAAGGATTCCCGCTCGCTGCGGTTTGCGGCCGGAGCGAAATCATGAACGGCCTCGAATGGGGCAAGGTCATGCACTTTGGTACGTTCAATGCGTGTCGTGCCCTCGTCGCTGCGTCAAAAGCCGGATTGGAGACGATGCGATCAGATGACAATGCCGGTTTCAAGACTATTGACGCGCGGGGCAGCCAGCTGGGAGACGGCATCAAGGACGCTATTCAGCGCCAGAACCGACATCGTGCTATCTGCCAGAACGTCGGATCATTGCTTCAGATCTACTTCACCGACAAACCGGAGATCGAAGATTTTCGTGAGTACTGCCGCTACGTGGATCCCGCGAAGTTCGCGCGCTTTGCAAACCTGCTACGCCGCGAAGGCGTCTACATGAATCCCAGCAACACTCTCCACAACGCGAGCTGCATAGCGCACAGCGAAAAGGATGTCGAAGACACCATATCGGCGATCGCCCGGACGTTAGAGCGGTTAGACGCCTAGTTCAGTTCAACTCAATTAAATTTGGCGGAAAGCATAGCGGTCAAACGGACCTGCCTTGGCCTGTCCTTCGCGCTGGCACTCGGCCTTCACATGCCGTCAGCACAGGCGGCGGGCGAAGTCGTCGTTGCGGCCGATGCCGAACACCCACTGTTCAACGACAAGAACGACACAGGAGAGATCGGCTATGACGTCGACATCACGATGGCCATCTGCCGCGAAGCCGGTTTGATGCGATCTGGGTATCGATGATCGCAACGGAAGAGCGCAGTAAGACCGTCTCGTTCACGATTACGCTCTATAGCTCCTGCTATGTTCTAACGAGCCGGACAATAGCGGCACGATCGTGTCGTGCCCCCAATCTGCGCGCCTTCGCATCTGTAGTCTGCATTCATTGCGTAACTCTTTGGCCCAATGCGCGGTTTGGGAAGCGGAGCCTCTCTGAAGCGGACGTGCTTGCCCCGTGCCGCTGCTACTTCAATGCCTCAAGCATCTTGTCAGACAGAAGCTGGGGCTGGTCGACACTCTTCCAATGGGTGGCTCGGTCCAGGACCAGGCGCCTAATCGGGTTCGACGCGAGCCACCGGAGGCTGCTGTCGGGGCAGTTGTCAGGATTATAGAGATAGGTGACTCGTCCTGCCGTCATCAGAACCTCCCCCGGCGTCGTCTTCTCGGAGAAGCGGCGCGCGTCTCGGCCGAGTTGCCAAAGTGCCAGAGGATCGGCTGCTTCAACATTCCTCCGGTATCGAGCAACGAGCGGGTTGGCCTCTGCCATCGCGTCTAGCCGCTTGAGGAAGGCTATCCTAAAGCGATCAGGGTCGTCATAGTCTGCCGCCGTTCCGGAGAAGTAGGCGTCATCGGCCGTCAGATTCCCCTCGAGAGAGAGGATCGTTGACAGGGGGCAACCCGGCTTCTGGGCCGCCAAGGATGCGATGATTGAGGCCACGGAATGGGCGACGATGATCTTTGCGCCGGTCTCTTTCGCCTTCTCTGCAACGAAGCTTGCGAGGCTGTCCAAGCTAGTGTCGTCAGGGAGCCTCGGCGCTCCAAATCCAGGCAGGTTCAGCGGGAGCAGGTCGTAGTCCTTTGTAAGGCATGACCCTTGGAGCCCCTCATACATGCTGGCGTTGTCGCCGAAGCCGGCTATCAGGAGGATCACGGGCTTCACCTGCGCGCTCTTAGGGATGCCTCGGCGTCTGTACGCAGTCATTTCTCGCTGTAGTCTCGAAGGTTGTCTGGGGCGTGCAGCAAAGTACCTTGGTACTTTGGAAGATCATCATCGATGGCGAGCCAGGGAAGCTTGCTTTCATAGTTCACATGGAATGTGGGCCTAAAGTTCGTGGGATCCTCCAGAGAGGCAGCGTAGAGGTGCATTCCACCGGGGTAGTGGTCCGCTTCAAAGCCCATCGGCGATCCACAGGTCTCGCAGAAGTGCCGCCTGACGCCTTTGGAACTCACAAGTGTCTTCGGCGCCTGCCCCGTCCACTCAAAGTTCCGCAAGGGCACTCCCAACCAGGCAACCAGTGGTGCGGCACAGTTGCGGCGGCAGTCGTCGCAATGGCAGTAGCAGGCCCAGGTCACCTCGCCTTGATAGGACCAGCTTGTCTTTCTGCAGAGGCAGTAGCCTCGTGTGTTCATTCCTGTCCCCTCCTTTGCACCTCTGGATCCGAGGATTGAATGGCCGAAGCAGGTCCTTTCGGCGCCCCCTTCGACCATGGGTACAGCGGGAAGAGGACTAAGACAGTCCGACGAGTGGGCCGGCGCGGTAAACCTCTAGAGTGACCCTGAGCCTTTCAATCGAGCCCAAAGACTTTGCTAACCGGATCGCCGGCGAAGAGACGGCGAATCCAGACTTCCTCCTGCTGCAGCTTCTCCTCGGCGGCATCGATCATAGTGGCGAGCTTTTGGGCTGGAAATGAGATCAACCCATCATCGTCACCAAGGATCAGATCGCCGGGCTCAACACGACAGCCGCCAAGCGTCACCGGAACGTTAACCTCGCCGGCTGCGGCACCAGTGGGACCGCGCGGGGTGATGTGGCGGGTAAAGACCGCGAAGTTCTCGAGGCCCGCCAAAGCGCCTGTGTCGCGGATTGCACCGTCGCAGACGACACCGGCGACATCTCTGCTGTGCAGATAGCCGCCTAGAATCTCTCCGATCATCGCGTTGGTTTCGTTGGCCCCGGCAGCGATGACCAAGACGTCTCCGGCACCTACACACTCCAAAGCACGCAACACAGCGCCAAAATCCGGAGCCTCGCAGCGTGCCGTCACCGCAAGCGCGCAGAGTCGCGGTTGTCGACCTGCAGCACGAAGCGGGCGAATTGCCGGATCGATCTGCTGCTCGGGCATCAGGTCGACCGCGATGGGCACCGGAACCTGCCGCCAGCGCGCCAAGAGGTCTGCCGGAATAGGATGTGACGTCTGGGTGGTGGTGTTCATCTGCAGGGTCGCTCCGTCAGCTCAAGATGATGGTCAGGCCGCTTTGGCCAGGGTTGCCCTCGCCGCGGCAGCGAGGCGCCGCGTGCCCTCGGTCAGATCTTCGGCGGTGTTCAGGGTGAAGTTCACACGAATGGCACTGCGGTCTCGCCCCACTGGATCGAAGACCGAAGAGGGGCTGACGCAAACGCCATGGTCCAGCCCGACCTGCACCAGCAAGTCCGTATTGAGGCGCGGGTCGCGTGCGCCGGCCCAGACGAACATGCCGCCGGACGGCACCTGCCAATCGAAGAGGTCGGCCAGATGCTCGCTCATGGCCTCAGAGAGCGCATCGCGTCGGGCGCGATAGAGCGACAGAATACTGGGCAGCACCTTGTTGGTCAGACCAGAGGTCAGCGCATCGAGCGCGATCCGTTGGCATAAGCCTGACGTGCACATATCCGATCCCTGCTTTGCCGTAACCAGGGCCGCAATCACCTCCGGCGCGGCGATGGCCCAACCGATGCGTAGACCAGGCGCAAGCTCTTTGGAGAGCGTGCCCAGATAGATCACGGGTCCGTCGTAGTGCCCATGGCCCGCCTTTCCGGAGAGGGTCAGCATGCGTGGCAATGGCGGCCCGTCGTAATAGAGCGTGCCATAGGGGTCATCCTCGATCAGGACAGTTCCGCTGGCATGAGCCGCATCGACCAACGTCTGCCGTTCTTCCAAGGGCACCAAGCGGCCGGTCGGGTTGGAAAAGTTCGGGACGGTATAGGCGAACTTCGTACCAACCATGGCAGTTGCCGGATCATAATCCCTCGCCTCAAGCTGCATGGTGCGATAGCGCGGCGCCCGCGGCCGCCAGGCATCCAGAGCACCAAGATAGGCCGGGGTCTGCGCCGCGATCAGGTCGCCAGGGTCCAGGAACACCTTGCCGATCAGATCCAGTGCCTGCATGCCGCCAGTCACGATCAGAACATTGTCGCGGGTCAGGGAGAGCCCTGGTGCGGAGAAGCGATCTGCGATCGCATCGCGCAAGGCGGGCAGCCCCTCTATAGGGGCATAGGCCAATACTTCGGAGGCATGATCGCCTACGGCCCGAGCCGCCAGTGCCTCCAATTCTACCGCAGGCCAAACAACCGGGTCAGGCAAGCCGCCGGCCAGGTTGATTAGGCCAGGGGTCTGTGCGGCAGAGAGGAACATCTGCGTGATGTCGTTCGTATCGGACAACCACTTGGCAAAGGCAGGATGCGACATGAACCCTTTCCTCAGAGTGAGATGAGTGAACCGGCATCAGCGGCGATGGCTTGGTCTATGACAAGAGAGCTCTGCCCCGAAACCGGACAAGCCCATTAGAGGGGCGCAGTCTAGCCGGCCGAAGGGATCAAAGGCGACATCTTCAACCGGATTGCAGCGATCGCCCGTCCCAACCCTCTCGATTCACCAAGACCAGCACTGCTTTCTCCGAGGCGCTGCACTGGCCGGGAGTTGTCGAAGCAGGATAGCGCCGCTGCCGGATAAGGTCATCCGGCAGCGGCCCTGCGTCATAGCTCCAACTGCAAGTGCGGCCGTCCGTCGGAAGTCTTCTCGATGGTCCTGCCCTTGCGGTCGATGACACAGCTTACCCTTCGCCTCAGGTTGGAGAAGCTGGCGAAGGTCACCACGTCGACCGGCTGATCGAACGAGAGGGTGATGCGAAAGCGGTCCGGTGGCGTCAGCCTGTGGACGGCGATCACCTCGCCTCGGAAAGCCTGGCCCAAGTAACGACCGCTCACTCTGCGGCCGGGGGGAGTGGGACAGGGCGGGGCGGCCTTTACGACGAGCGCGCGCAAGCTGTTCCAGTCCTTGTAGCCGTAGTGATGGGCCAAGAGCTCCAAGGAGCGGCTGTGAGAGATGATGGCCCCGTCGCTGGCCAGCGCGGTGCGTAGGCGTTTGGCCTGATCTTTCAAGGCCTCGATGCTTTGGGGAAGAGATCCCGTCATGGTTTTGCCTCATGCAGCAATTGCATGCGAAATTGGAAGGCTGCTCGCATTGCCCTCGGCCCGCATGTCACTGAATGTGGCGGAGAGGTTTCTTCACAAGAGCTTCACCTAGGCATTCGCCCGCGAGCGGCCGGGGCTCTCACCCGAGAGCGCTACCTAGGCTGCTTGGAGGGGCTTGTCAATCGAGCGGGCGGCAGTGGCAGGCGAGTATGCAGGAAAGTGGGAGAGGCGGCAGCGCTGCGGGGTCACCCTGCGACGCGGCCGCGTCAGCCTCAATCCTCGTCTCAGCCTCGCCGGGTCTTCCCTTCCGCAAGTCCCGGACGGTGCGTGGCAACGGGCAGGGCGCCGACACCCCAGTCATCCAGGTCAACCTCGTCGATCACGACGAAGGTGCTGTTGGGGTCCTTGCCCAAGGCCTCTTGCAACAGCTGCGTCGTACCGCTGATCAGCCGGCGCTTCTGGTCGGATGTCACCCCTTCGCGCGTGACTTTGATGTTCGCATAAGGCATGGCGTTTATCCCTTGGCCGCAATCGGGTCGTAGTGAAAGAGCTTGGCGATGATGCGCCAACCCTCGGGTTTCAGAACAAGACTCAAGAGGTCAAAGTAGTGGCGACCCATTATCTGGCTCCTGGCCCTGACGACTGCCGCTTTGGGGCCGGCCAGCTCGATTGAGAGGATCATCTCGATATCCCGCAGATCTCGGCCAAGGTCTCGACCGCAAGGCTGCGCGAAATGGAACAGTGTGGCCTGGTCGAGCGTCAGGTGCTGCCGACCTCACCGCCTTCGGTCGAATACAGTCTGAACGCGCTGGGACAGCGCTTGGTGCCGGCAATAGAGGCCATTGCCGCCGTGGGCGAGGACTTGCAACAGCGCCGGAGGGAGCGACCGAAGGCCAAGCGCAAGATGGTCAAGCCAAAGCACTTTCAGGCCGCACGCTCTCCAGTCCAGGAAGGCTCTTCTTAGTGACCTTGTGGAGAGTGACGGTGCCGGCCCGCTCCCCGCCCGACCCTGGCCAAGGCATCTCGGGCGATCAGTACATGGAAAGGCAGGATCGACGCCAGGTAGAGGCGACCGCCCAGGTTGTGCCTATGCACCCAGGTGGCCAGGAAGACCGATCCCTCGCGCGAGATCACCGAAATGCGGAAGTCCAGGTGGCGATCGTTGAAGCCGGCGATCAGCTCCTCATCGGTCTCGATCTCAACCGGGAAGGGGCCGAGTTTGTCCGCCGCAACGGGGCCATCGTTCGACAAGCCAAAGGGCGCGGTGACAAGGCGCCGGACGGCAAGCAGGAAGCGTGCCCAGCCTGGGAAATCCACAATCACCTGAGCGGCTTGACGTGGCGCCAGGTTGGAGGCGACACGAAAGCAATCCAAGAAATCGCCCGGTGCCACACGCGCCTCTAGCAAACTGCGCGCAGGCAGCCGGCTTGCGCTCACCTCTGGTCCCATCGCCATCACCACGCCTCTTGCTAATCTCTCCTCTTAAGTGATGGGGAGTGCCGAGACGATGTCCAGCGCTGCAGCCGCGCCGCTTGCGCGCAGGACCAGAAGTGCCTGCATTGCAGTCGTTGCTGTCATTGCTTACATTTTGAGGAGCATCTAGGAGGAGCAGATGGCAACCTTGACCATACGCGGTGTCCCGGACGAGGAGAAGGAGGCGCTCAGGGTGCGCGCCGCCAAGAACGGTCATTCGATGGAGGCCGAGCTCCGTCAGATCATCCATGAGGCCGTGAACCAAGAGGCTGCGCCCGAGGAGGACCTCTATACCGCCATCCGTCGCCGCGTGGAGCCCTTCGGTGGGGTCGAGATACCAGAGCAACCGGACCCGCCCCGCGAGCCTCCGACCTTCAAGTGATTCTCCTCGACACGAACATTATCTCTGAAGTCATCAGGCCCGCGCCCAACCGCCGCGTCGCGGCGTGGATGAGACGGCAGCCACGACAGGACCTTTTGACCAGCGCGATCGTGCGTGCCGAGATCCTCTACGGCTTTGCTATCATGCCGGATGGCGGCCGGCGCCGACGACTCTTGGCCCTCGCCGATGCTGTCTTTGCGGAGCTGGGCCCTCTCTTGCCCTTCACTGCGAGGCTGCGTTTCACTACGCAGAGATCTCTGCTAAACGCCAGCGGATCGGTCGGCCGATCGGTGGCTTCGATGCACTGATCGCCGCCACAGCGTTATCATGTGGTGCGGCGCTGGCGACCCGAGACACCAGTGGTTTCGACGACTGTGGCTTAGACCTGATCAATCCCTGGGAACTCGGTTGACGCGGGTGCTTAGGGAACCGCGGTAAAGCGCACCGGGCCACCTAGAAACCGCGTTGCCAGTTGCGAGACCAGCGCCGGACGACCGGTCGTCAGATAGCGGGTTTCGCCGGGCCCGCTGGAGAGATCCGGATGGCGGGCCAGATAGCCCTGTAGGGCCTCGGCGACCACCTGTGGCTGCGACAGCAGACGGGTGCTGGGTGGCAGTGCGGCCTTGAAGTGCCCGGCGACCAGGGGGAAGTGGGTACAGCCTAGGACGGCTGCCTCCGGCGGTGCGTCGGGATGGCGTGTCAGCAAGGTAGAGGTCGCACTCTCGATCATGGCGGCAAGCGCGCTGTCCGGCAGGTCGCGTTCGATCGCGCCGGCAAGACCGGGACAGGCCTCCTGGTCGATCAGAACGGCGGGGGCACGGGCCACCACCTCGCGCGGATAGGCGCCGCTCTCGACCGTGCGGCGCGTCGCGAAGACGGCGACCGACTTGGCTGCCTGTCGCCTGGCCAGCGCACCGCGTAGAGGCTGACTGCCGGTCCAGCTCTTGCCCGAGAGGGCTTCGACCATGGGTGCCAGTACACCCAAAACGCGGCGGTCCGGGTAATGGCGGGCGAGCCAGCCCTGTTGCAGCCGCCGCAAGGCCACCGCGGTCGCGGTGTTGCAGGCCAGCAGAACCAGCCGGCAGTTGAGCGCGAAGAGCAGTTCGACCGCGGCCTGGGTGCGGGCATAGATCTCCCGCGGCGTGCGCTCGCCATAGGGGGCGGCGGCATGGTCGCCCAGGTAGAGAAAATGCTCCCAAGGCAGGCGTTGCGAGAGCGCACCCAGAATGGTGAGGCCACCATGGCCGGAATCAAAGACCCCGATCGGTGCGCCCTGGCTCACCGCGGTCCTAGCCTCTGTCTGGTGAGAGTGCGCCGGCTACGGACAAGCAGTCGTCGGCCAGCGGAGTTAAGGGGCTGTGATCGCGGTTGTTGTGGTGCCAGGCCCGCTCCAGGTTGCGGCAGGCGTTGGAGACGGCATTGTAGTTCACGTACCAGATGGCGCGGCGGTGCGGTGTGATGTTGTTGGCCGATCCATGCACGATGTTGCAGTGGAGGAAGCAGACGGAGCCTGCCGGGCCGGTTAGGGGCACCAGCCCACCCTTCTCGACCAGACGGCTCAAGGTGGGGCGGTCGATCACGTGCAGGACATAGCCGGTGACCCTCTCCTGATCCACCTCCTCGACCAAACCATGGTGCTGTGAGCCTGGGATGATCAAAAGTGGCGCGTTGGCCGCCGTGGCTTCGTCCAGCAGGATGGCGGTCATGATCGCCCGCGGTTCCGGCATGGCATCGGCGCGATGCCAAGAGCCGAAGTCCTGATGCCAGGGCCAGGTGCCGCCGCCATAGTTTTCCTTGGGGTTGAGGCGTGTCTGATGGATGTAGACCTCCTCTCCCAGAAGCTGTTGTACCGGGCGCAGGAGGCGGGGGTGCAGGCTCATCCGACGGTAGGCGTCAGAGAAGCTGTCGGCGCCATAGAGCAGCCGCACGGCCTGGCTCTCTTCGTCTTCGCGCACGACCTCCGGGCCCGGTCGCTTCAGCAGGTCCGGCAGATCGCCCAACAGCGGGGCCATCTCGGCCTCCGAGAAGAGCGAGGGGTAGAAGAGGTAGCCCTCGCGATGAAAGCGCGCGATCTCTTGCTCGGTCAGTTGCAATGGTCCCTCCCTCCGATCTTGGCGATGGCGCCCCTTACTATCGCGGTCCGGCGCCCAGGCGAAGCCGCCAAAGGGCGCAGTCAGGCAGTCTTGTCGGCAAAGGCGGTCGAAGCAGGGCGATCACGTTTTCCCTTTGGGGCGTCCTTCCCAGCTCTTGCCATCATTCGGCCATAGACCTGCCTTGCCGGCTCAGGAGCCTCGCCCGGCCTGAGAGGGTGGAGCCTTGTTCGACTGCTGGGGAGCAGTGGGCCTGGCTTCGTGAGTTGAGGAGTGAACCCCCCAAATGCAAACGCCGAGCCCCCTCGAGCAATACATGCTGGAATTGGTGAACCGTGCGCGCATGGATCCCGTCACCGAGGCCCAGCTCCACCAGACCTCGCTGAGTTCGGGACAGGCGGGCAGCAAGCAGCCGCTGGCCTTCACCCCGACCTTGCTGAAGGCCTCGGGCGACTATTCGCAGCGTATGATCGACGAGGACTTCTTCGACCACCAGGCACCCGATGGCTCCACCATGAGCCAGAGGGTCTTCGATGCCGGCTGGACCTCGGCCTCGGGCGGCTGGAGCCTGGGCGAGAACATCTCCTGGTACGGCAGCTTTCAAGCCGGATTTGCCAATCAGCCCAGTACAATCGATTCTCAGCATCGCGGACTATTCCGCTCCTCCGGCCATCGCAACAACATCCTGGACGAGGATTTCAGCGAGATCGGCATCGGGCAGGTGCAAGGTGCCTTCACCGACGGCGGCACCACCTATCCCCATACCTCGATGATCACCCAGAACTTCGCCGATGGCGGTCGCACCTTCCTGACCGGCGTGGCGATCGCCGATGGTGACGAGGACTCCTTCTATGATCCGGGTGAAGGGCTGGGCGGCGTGCAGGTGAGCGCCAACGGTTCGGCCGGCAGCTTCTCCACGACGACCTGGTCTGCCGGTGGCTACAGCCTGGAGCTACCGGACGGCTTCTATCAGGTCACCTTCACCGGCGGCGGCCTGCCAAGCCCGGTGACGCGCAACGTCGATATCGACGGCGAGAACGAAAAGCTGGACGTGATCCTGGGCGAAAGCGTCAGCGACGAGATCATCGGCGGCGGCGGCAAGGACTCTTTGGTCGGTACCTCCGGCGCCGATCAGATTTTCGGCGAAGGCGGAGCCGATCAGCTCTTCGGCAAGGGCCTCCGCGACGATCTCTACGGCGGTGCTGGCAGTGACAGCCTGCGCGGTGACGAGGGGGCAGACAGGATTTGGGGCCAAGCCGGCAACGATACCGGCTTTGGCGGCAAGGGAGCCGATTCCATCCACGGCGGAACCGGGTCCGACCACCTGGTCGGCGGCAGCGGCCGTGATCAGCTCTTCGGCGGTGCCAACGGCGACTTCCTGAACGGGGGCAGCGGCGCCGACACCATGGCTGGCGGGGCCGGTCAGGACACCTACGCCGTGGACAGGCCGCAGGATCTGATCCGCGAGAGCGCCGGCGGCGGGGTCGACTGGGTGCGTGCCCAGGATGACTACACACTGCCCGAGGGCGGCAGTCAGGACTTCGTCGAGCATCTGCAGTTCCTGGGTCAGGAAGATGCGATCGGTCGCGGCAATGACCTGGACAACAGCCTGCTCGGCAACAACGGCGACAACGTTCTGCATGGCCAGAAGGGTGACGACGGGCTCTACGGTCGGGCCGGTGACGATGAACTGCGCGGCGGTGGCGGTGACAATCGGCTCTACGGCGGTCTTGGCGACGATACCCTCTTCCTGGAAAGGGGCGATCGCGCATGGGGGGCGACGGGCAAGGACTGGTTCCGCTTTGATGGCGACGAGGGATTGGGAAGCTCGCCGATCATCAACGACTTTTCCGGCCTCAAGTTGAACCAGGCCGGAGATCGTGACCGCTTCGTCTTCTCCAGCGGGCTTGAAAGCGGCGACTTCTCCTATCGCGGGGCGGCCGCCTTCGAGGGGGAGGGCGACAGCCAGGCACGCTACGCCGGCGCCGGTCGCGTCGAGGTCGACCTCAATGGCGACGCCGATGCCGATCTCTCCTTCAAGGTGAACGGTTTGAACCAAGCCAACCAGCTGACGGCGGTCGACTTCGTCTGGCTTGGATAACCGTCTCGGTTGTTTTCTCAAGAGGACCGGCTGCCAGGGGGTATGTGGTGAGATACCTCCTGGCGGTCAGGCATGGATCGCGCCTTCCTCACCTCTGCTAGACCTGAAGCGATGCCGGAGCCGATGGCCCTGATTTGATGGCATAGCAGGTTTGGCCCACCGCATCAGCTATTGCCCGAGCTTCCGTGCGGCTGCCGCCTAAAGGCAGCGACCGCAACGATGAATGGCGCCCAAGCGTCGCAGCTCAACAAAACAGGATTGCGAAACTCAATTCTCCTTGGCATAGCCTCACTTTTTCGTTAACCAATAGATGAGCGTTTAGTGACGCTAATTGACGGTCAGTTTGTGTAAAGGATTGTGTGAAACATGGTTGCGCTTTTCGGAACGGAGGGCAATGACGCCGGTCGGGGAACCTCCTTCACGGATACGATCTACCTGCTGCGCGGCGATGACACTGCGGCAGCTTTCGACGGCAACGACACGATGTTCGGCTCGGCCGGCGATGACCTTATCTTCGGCGACAGCGGCAGTGATCGGCTCTTCGGATCGGGCGGTGACGACATTCTGCTTGGTGAGTACTTCCTCGCGTTTGGCAACGTAGATGACCGCCTCTACGGCGGTGATGGCGTCGATCTCATACTTGGGAATGTGGGCGACGACCGGATCTTCGGGGGAGCCGGAAAGGACGTTGCCGGCGGCATGGATGACGACGATGCCGTATTCGGTGGGGGCGGACCAGATTTGCTCGATGGTGGCCCCGGCAACGACAGCGTTTTCGGTGGCAATGGGGACGATTCGCTGGTTGGGCTTGGCGGTCGCGACAAGGTCTATGGTGGCAGCGGTGACGATCTCTTCCAAGTCGATCCCACAGGCCCGACGCAGAAGGGCGACACCTTCGACGGTGGCAGCGGTGTCGATACCATCGAGTTTCTGGCCACCATCAATCCCGATGTCTCGCTCATTTCCGTCGAAGTTGTCCTCGGTATTCGGCCGGCCACAAGCGGCAGCGACACCTTCGTCGGAACCTCGGCAAGCGACACCTTCTCAGGGCGCGCGGGCGACGACTTTCTCTATGGGGTTGACGGTGGCGATACGCTCTCCGGCAACGACGACAATGATCAGATCTTTGGCGGCCGAGGCAACGATTCGCTCCTCGGGCGCAGTGGAGACGACCAGATCTTCGGTGGAGTTGGCCATGATTCGCTCCTGGCCGGCTCGGGCATTGACAGGCTCTACGGCGATGGTGCCGACGACACGCTGATCACCAATGGGGCTGAGGACATTGCCTTTGGCGGTACCGGCAACGACGTCCTTCAGGTGCTGACCGGTGTTGAAGCCCCCGCTACCTTTCACGGCGGCGCAGGCGTGGACACCATCGAGTTCCCCGGCGCGGCCGATCCCGATGTGGTCCTTGTATCGGTCGAAGTGATCAAGGCAAGCCCTGTGACCGTCACCGGCCAGAACGGAGGCGTGACGATCTTCGGCACAGATCGAATGGATTTGCTTCATGGAAACTCCGCCAACGACCTGATCTATGGTCTCAGCAGCAGAGATTCGCTCTTTGGTGCGGGTGGTGACGATGTGATTTTCGGCGGTAGTGGCAATGACGTTTTCCAGCCTAGACGACATAATACACCTGGAAATGATACCTTTTATGGTGATGAAGGCAAAGACTTCTTTAGGTTGGGGCGTGGCGCAGACACTGTTTTTGGCGGAGATGGGAATGATACCGTTTGGGAGGCCGGAAACAGAGATTTGATCTATGGCGGCAACGGTGCCGATCGCGTGGAGCGGAGCGATGGTGCAGAAACTGCGTTTGGCGGCAGCGGTTCTGATACCCTGGGGGGTGACACAGGTGACGATACTCTGAATGGAGACAGTGGTCGGGACGTCCTCATTGGTCAGTCAGGCAACGACACGCTGTCTGGTGGAGAGGGTGCCGATTACAGGCTTCAAGGCGGAGCTGGCGATGACCTGATCATCGCCGGTACCGGAGGTTTCTCCACCTTGATCGGAGACTATAGAACCGACAGCATCGCGGGTGACGACACTTTCGTCATCACCGGCGATACACAGGTGAACCGAGCGCAGATCTTCGGAGGAACGGGCAACGACACGCTCATTATCGATACGAGCTTGTCGGACCAAGTGACTGTCCAAGGCGTCGAGGTAACGATCCTTGCAGGAGAGACCCTCGGCGAGACGATCGGCGGTGACGGCGACGACAGTATTGATGGGACCTATGGTGCGGATTCTCTTTATGGGCTTTCAGGCTATGACGTTCTGAAGGGTTTGTGGGGGAACGACACGCTCTTTGGTGGATCTGGTGTGGATCAGCTCTATGGCGGGGGTCGGGACGACAGCTTCGTCATTGGTAGCGGCGAGGCCAGGGCCGGTGAGGTGATCGATGGCGGAGCCGGCAGCGACACGGTGATTGCAGCCGAGACCCTGCCGAACGGCGTGGTGATGACCTCTGTGGAGGTGATCATCGAGGCCGGGGTGACGCGCGGGGAGAACCTGGTCGGCACCCCGGGGGACGATAGCCTCTCCGGCAGCAGCAATTCCGACAGCCTGCGGGGGATCAATGGTGATGACAGCTTGCTGGGCCGCTCCGGCAGGGACTGGCTGCATGGGGATCGCGGTGACGACGATCTGCGCGGTGGCGATGGCGACGATACCCTGCGCGGCAACGATCAGGACGACGCGCTGCGCGGCAACAAGGGCGACGACCGGCTCTTCGGCGGTAGCTTCAGCGACCTTCTGATCGGCGGCAGTGGTGCGGATGTGATCGAGGGCGGGGCCGGTCGTGACACCCATCGCGGCGGCAGCGGCGACGATACCTTCCTGGTGGATCCGACAAGCCCGCTGCTGGTGGGTGAGATCTTCGACGGCGGTGCGGGCGACGACACCCTGATCTCTGAGACCGCCTTGCCGGCCGGGATCCAGCTCTCCTCTGTGGAGCTGGTGATCGCTGGCGGGATCACCGGCTTTCAGAGCCTGGTCGGGACCTCGGGCGATGACCAGTTGCTGGCCGGGAGCGGCCAGGACAGCCTCTATGGGATGAGCGGCGACGACCGGCTGCAGGGGGCGGCGGGCGACGATAGCGGCTTTGGTGGCGACGGCGTGGATCGCTTCGCCGGTGGTGCCGGCTGGGACCGCGGCTATGGCGGCTCGGGAGCCGATTCGCTGATCGGCGGTCAGGAGAACGACCGCCTCTATGGAGATGCTGGCAGCGACCGGGTGACCGGGGGCAGCGGCTTCGATCGGGGCTATGGAGGGCTCGGCAACGACGTCCTCTTCGGGGGTGCCGGCAAGGACCAGCTCTTCGGAGGGTCAGGCGACGACCGGGTCGACGGAGGCTCGGGCATCGATCTGCTGCAGGGCGGCAGTGGCGATGACGTGCTGACGGTGGATACCAGTGACGACCGGGTCGGCGAAGCCAGCGATGCTGGCCATGACCTGGTTCTGGCCTGGTCCGACTTCCAGCTGGACGGCAACGATCAGATCGAGGACCTGCAGCTCCTGGGCGCTGGCGACTTCAAGGGGCAGGGCAACAACCTGGATAACCGCATCGAGGGTAACGAAGGGGTGAATGTCCTGATCGGCTTCAGCGGCGCCGATCGCCTGATCGGCGGCCTAGGCGACGACACCTTGAACGGTCTCCGGGGCGACGATCGTGCCTTTGGGGGCAGCGGCGAGGATCTGATCCACCTGGGCGCAGAGGGCCGGGTCCAGGGCGGGTCGGGCATGGACAGCTTCTTCTTCAACGGCGATGAGGACCTGGGCGAGGGCACCAAGATCGGCGACTTCCAGGGCCGGGCCAATGCGACCAGCACGGCCTTCGACCAACTGGTCTTCGCCCCTGGCATGGAGCAGGGCAGCTTCGAATTCGTGCGCACCGCGGCTTTCGATGGTGCGGGCAACAGCCAGGCCCGCTTTGCCGGCAGCGGCCGGGTCGAGATCGACCAGGACGGCGACGGCGCGGCCGACTTCGCAGCCCAGCTCAACGCCATCAACCTCGCCATCCAACTCACCAGCACAGACTTCGTCTGGCTCTAGCCAGAGACGCCGCAGGCGGCCAGTGACGGCGTGAGGACAAGAGTGCACAAGAGCGCGGTCAATACGGTCTGGCCGTTCGAAACCTATACCTCTTGTCTAGCAGTCTTGCTCTCCAAGCGATGGGGGGCGGTCTCGGGCATGAAGAGGGCGAAGACCGCCAAACCGAGCAAGGCCACCGCGGCCAGGAAGTAGAAGGCGGGATTGAAGCCGGCGAGTTCGACAATCCACTCGGCGACCAGATTGCTCATAGCAGCACCGACGCCGACCAATGCGGTCAGCACGCCTTGGGCCAGGTTGAAGTGGCCGCTGCCGCGGGTGACGTCGGCCACGATCAAGAGGAAGAGTACGCCGAAGATGCCGTTGGCGACGCCATCGAGCGCCTGCACGGCCACCAGGAAGACGGGCTCGTCATAAAGCGTATAGAGCAAACCGCGAAACGGCAGGATGGCGAAGGCCAGCACGAAGAGGGGCTTGCGGCCCCAGGTGTCGGCGGTCTGTCCGCAAAGGGCGGCCATCAGGACCATGACGAACTGGGCGGCGATGATGCAGGCGGACGTGAATTCGAAACCCAGAGTGACGCCGCCGTGCTGCGAGAGCTTTTGCGAGACCAAGGGCAGCATGGCCGCGTTGGCGAAGTGGAAAAGGACGATGCTGATGGCAAAGACCATCAGGCGACGATCTTCCAGGAAGAGCTTCATCGCCTTGGGCCGCGGTTGTTTTGGCTGTGTGGGATCGGCGTCCTCGGCGATGCCGCCGCGCGCGGCCAGGTGGTCGATGGACTTGGCCCGGATGAGAGAGACGCTGACCAGCATGCCGACAGCCATGATCGCCAGAAGCCAGAAGGCGCCCAGGGGTGAGACATACTCGGCCAGCAGCAAGATCAGGAGGGCGGTGACGACGTTGCCGGTGTGATTGGCCGCTTCATTGGCGCTGGCCTGCTTGGTGAAGTGCGCCTGCCCGACCATGCCCAGGGTGATAGCGGCGATGGCCGGTGGAATGAAGGCCCCCGCGGCACCGATCGCGATCTGGCTGGCATAGATGACGGCTTCGCCAGGAATATAGGGGATGGCACAGGCGGCGAGGCCGATCACCAGGGCGCAGATGGCCAGCAGCTCCCGCTTTCTGTGGGTGTTGTCGATGATGGCGCCGGCGGCCGGTTGGACGATCACGGTGGCGATGGTGACGACGGCCAGTGCAATGCCGATCTTGCCCGGCTTCCACTGCAACATGCTGCCCAGATAGATCGCCATGTAGGGGCCCAGCCCGTCACGCACGTCGGCTGAGAAGAAATTCAGGGCCAGGAGCTTCCGATTGATCGCCATGCCGCAGCTTGTCCTTTGCTTGTCGGGCCGATCAAGGCTAGATGGCCATATGTACATCAGTCTAGCCATCTCGGTTTGCGTTTTCGGCCTGATTGCAGTTCGGGAATGGCTGCCGACCTGGGTCCGCATCTGGCACATCATGGGTGCCGGTGCTGTCGCTGTCCTGGCCCTAGGGCAACTCTCGCCGGTCGAGGCCTTCGATGCCGTCGATTGGGATGTGCTCTTCTATCTCTTCGGGGTCTTCGCTATTGCCGCCTCGCTGCACGTCAACGGCTTCTCAGAGCGTTTGATCGAGGATGTATCAGGCCGTCTCAATCTAGAGCGCTGGGGCCTCTTGGCCCTGATGGGCTTCACCGCGCTGACGGCCGCGGTGCTGACCAACGATGCGGCTGCGGTGATCGGGACACCGCTGGCGCTGGTTCTGGCGCGCAGTCTCTCCAAGGGGCCGGCGATCCCGCTCTTGGCGCTCTGCGCGGCCGCGACGATCGGCAGCCTGCTGACGCCGGTGGGCAATCCACAGAACGTGCTGATCGCCGCCAAGGGACACTTCAGCGACCCCATCGGCACCTTCTTTACCTGGCTGGCCGTACCGGCGGTGCTAAGCTTCGTCTTCGCCTTTCTCTGGTTCGCGCGCTGCTTGTCGCGCAGTCCGCGCTTGCAGACGGAGACGCCGCTAAACCTGCCCCAGCACCCGAACACAAAGGTTTGGCCGGCCTTGGTTGCAACGGCAATCCTGGCGGTGCTGGTCGTCGGGGACAGTCTGCTGCAAGGCCCCTCGGGCGAGGTCCTGGTGCCCTTGGGCATCATCGGTCTGATCGCGGCCCTGCCGGTCGTAGTTTTCGATCGCCACCGCCTGAAAGCCTTGAAGGAGCTCGATTGGGCGACCCTGGCCTTCTTCGTCGCCATGTTCATCGTCACCTCAGCGGTCCTCAAATCGGGCCTGCTGCAGGACTGGCTGAAGCCGGTGCAGGATCAGCTTGAGAGCCCGCCGGTCATCTATCTACTGGGTTTCTGGGCGAGCCAGCTTTTTTCCAACGTGCCGACCGTCGAGATCTACCTCAATCTCTTGAGCGAGCCGGGGGTCGAGACCTCCATGCTCTTGGCGGCGAGCAGCACACTGGCCGGCAACCTTTTCATCCTGAGTGCCGCCAGCAATGTCATCGTGGTGCAGCAGA
Organism: Rhodospirillales bacterium; assembly: GCA_963669335.1. GTDB lineage: Bacteria > Pseudomonadota > Alphaproteobacteria > Kiloniellales > JACOMY01 > JACOMY01. Next base: position 5,899,622 of record OY770023.1, on the reverse strand, counting down.
CCGAGAAGCTAGGGCTTCCCGCCTTCGGGTTCTGGCAGTTCTTCGCTTTCTGCCTTCCCGTCACTCTGGCCTCGCTGCTGATCAGCTATCTCTGGCTGGCGCTTCTCGTCTGACGCGGTTGTATCGCCGGGCCGTTCGGGTAGGGCGGCGTGGATCAAAGCCTCCATCTCAGGGTCGCGGCGCACCAGCCGCTTGAGGTCTCGCCGTGACAGTTTCAGCAAACGCCCGAAACTCAAGGACACAACCGAGGAGGCGCGCCGCTTGTGCGGGTGGGTCAGCAGCGATTGGCCAAAGAAGTCGCCGTTGGAGACGCGCCTGGGATAGGCGCCACCGCGCACCTCCAGCGCGCCGGAGGCAATAAAATAGAGGGCGTCGCTGCGCACGCCAGCGGTAACGACGGTCTGGTCTGGTACCACAAAGACTGTGCTCAGCCGTTCCGCCACGAGCCTGCGTTTCTTCTCGTCAAGTTGCGCGAAGAGCGGAACCCGCTCCAGCAGGGCCCCCGGAGAGAGGGTGAGGTCGAGCCTGGGCGGGCGTCCGATCACCCGTTCGCGCCGATCGAGATCGGCATAGAGCTTGTCATAGAGTTCCGTCTCGATGACCCCATCGTTGAACAGGCGATCGTACTCGTGGCGTTCCCGGCGCAGCGCGGCACGGGTCACCAAGGCGCGCTCCAGTCCATCGAGATAAATCGGGTACTGCAGGCGCGTGAACTCGATTTCTTCCCGAATGCGCCCAAGCCGCCAATCCAGAAGGTCACGCAGATTGCGGGTGGCATCCTCGCCGATCATCTCGTCGACCGTGGCTTCGGCAAAGCTATCAAGCTTGCGGACGATGCGTTCGCTTTCCAGCAGGGTGGTCACCCGGAGCTCGATCATCTGCCTAAGCGGCTTGTCGGTCGCGAGCAGGCGCTGCAGCAGCAGGCGCGCGCGATAGCCTTTGGATGAGCGCAGCTGGCTGTCGACCGCGATTTCATAGCTGGCACGTCCGCCAACCCGCGCGGCGTCGGCTACGCGCTCGTTGGTCAGACGCAAGAGGCTGGTTGCCCGCGGTCCGATCGCACCTTCATCGAAGGCGCGGTGGATCAAGCGCCGCTCCTGGCCGGAGATGATGGCCAGTCCCAGGCGCAAGCGCTCGCCGAAGGGGATACGCTTGTTGGGATTCTGGCGTGCTGCCTGCTCTTCGGCTTCGCGATGCTGCTCGTCCAGCGCCTCTTCGACGCTCTTCAGCGCCTCGGGGCTTAGGCTACGTTGCTGGGCGATATCGCCGACCACCTGGCGGACCCTCTGCAAGGAACCCGCCACGATCTTCTCGCGCAAGGCAAGGTCGCTGGCATCAAGTCGGTCCAGCCCCAAAACGCGGGTAGCCAGCGCCAAGGTCGAGGCATTGATGAAGAGGGTCATCAGGGTGAAGAGAGCCGCCAACGCGCCAACGACCGGTGCTTCTTCGCCCAGTTCGACGATGTGTGACAGCGAGAGGGCAAGGATCAGGGTAACAGCCCCACGCACACCTCCCCAGAGCACCAGTGTCTTCTGCGCCCGATCCATCGGGGCGGCGAGCCCCGTGGAGTTAAGCAGCGGCAAAGCTAAGAAGAGGATAGCCGCGCGGGCAACCAGGGCGCCGACATAGATCACGCCGGCCAGCATGGCTTCCTCCCAGGTCAGCTTCAGCAGCAGACCCGGCGTCAAGGAGGCCACGATCAGAAGGATGAAGGTACTGGCCCAAAAGCCGATTTGCTTCCAGACGGTTCCGACGATGGTCCAGTTGCGCGGCCCCATGCGGATGAAGCCGATCGATCCTGTGGTCAATCCGGCGAAGACCACAGCCACCACACCAGAGGCACCGAGGACGTTCTCAGCCAAGAGATAGACGCCATAAGCGAGCGCCAGGGTGACCGAGGTCTCGGCCAGCGCGGAGCGACCGAGGATAGGATAGAGACGGCCGCAGAAGAGGGCGACGCCGAGCCCCACCGCGGCGCCGACAGCGAATGAATAGAGGAACTCGATGATGGGATTGGGTGTTTCGGTTTCGATGACCTGGATACCGACCAAACCAAGCAGGAGACTGAAAAGCGCGATGGCAGCCGCGTCGTTCAGCAGGCTCTCACCTTCCAGGATGACCATCAGGCGGCGGGGCGCACCGACCTCTTTGAAGGTGGCGACCACGGCCGAGGGGTCTGTCGTCGAGACCGCAGCACCCAGCAACAGACAGGCGATCATGCCCAGATCCGAGACCATCCAGACCGAGAAGCCGACCACAGCGGTGGCGGCGACGACGGCGAAGACCGCCATCAGCACCACGGTCGGGATGTCGTCCATCATGCGCCGGACGTTGACCGCCAGCGCCATCTCGAAGAGGAGCGGTGGCAGGAAGACGGCAAGCAGGGCATCACTGTCCAAGGCCAGACGCTGTACGAACCAGAAGTCGTAGGCATTCAGCGCCTTATCCGAGATCTTCACGCCCGAGAGCGCGGTCAAGAGACCATAGGCCAGACCGATTGCGGCGACGGCAACCGGAAGGGGCAGCGCAATGCGTCGTGCCAAGGGCACAGCAATCGCCACCATTGCCAAGGTGACCGTAAGCGAGGAGAGAACGAAAACGACTAGGTCCATAGTTGCGCTACCCTTTGCGCGGCCCTTCCTGCCTTCAGATGCCGGTCACCATAGCCTTCATGCTCGGGTCGCCTAGAGCTTCCTGTCAATCTGTGATACTGCAAAGGTGCTTGCCTGACCTTGTCAGCGCACCTAAGGTTCGATGAACGATCGGCCAGTCGCGGCGCCAAAGAGATCGCGGCGGCCACAGGGAGCTCTGGTGACTTTAACCTTGCCATCGTTGTGGACCAGTTCGCACGGCGTCTCCTCCAAAAGGGAAGCCAAAGGGGAACGTTGTGTTTGCTCTGCGGGCAGGGTTTGGCTAGCGTTTGTCTCACTTAAGACTTTTCGAAGTCGGCCATTCTCAGGCCGGCGATCCAAGACAGGGAGAAAATGAGAATGAGAGCCTTGAAACTGATGGCTGCGGCGGCTGCGCTGACCTTGGTCTCGGGAGTCGCTCAAGCTGAAGAGAAGTTCATCACGATCGGCACCGGCGGACAGACCGGCGTCTACTTCGTGGTCGGACAGTCGATCTGTAAGCTGGTGAACCGTGGCACCGGCAAGCACAATCTGAAGTGCACAGCGCCCTCGACCGGCGGCTCCATCGCCAACATCAACGCCATCAAGGCAGGCGATCAGGATATGGGCGTGGCCCAGTCCGATTGGCAGTATCACGCCTTGAACGGCACCTCGAAGTTCCAAGACAGCGGGGCCTTCCCGGGCCTGCGCGCCGTCTTCTCGGTGCATCCGGAGCCCTTTACCGTGATTGCGCGCTCTGATTCAGGAATCAACAGCTTCGACGATCTGAAGGGCAAGCGGGTCAACATCGGCAACCCCGGCTCCGGCCAGCGCGGCACCATGGAGGTCATCATGGGCGCCAAGGGCTGGACCATGGATGACTTCGCGCTCGCCTCTGAGCTGAAGTCGGCCGAGCAGGCCCAGGCGCTTTGCGACAACAAGGTGGATGCCATCATCTTCACCGTTGGCCATCCGAACGGCTCGATCCAAGAGGCCACCACTTCTTGCGAAGCCCATGTGGTTCCGGTGACCGGTCCTGAGATCGACAAGCTGGTTTCCGACAACCCCTACTACTCGGCGGCAAAGATCCCGGGCGGCATGTACACCGGCACCGATTCCGACGTCGACACCTTCGGCGTGCGGGCGACCTTCGTCTCCTCTGACCAGGTCGATGACGAGACGGTCTATCAGGTCGTGAAGGCGGTCTTCGACAACATGAACCGCTTCAAGAAGCTGCATCCGGCCTTCGGCGTGCTGACGCCCGAAGAGATGGTTGCGGCCGGCATCTCTGCACCGCTGCATGACGGCGCTGCCCGCTACTACAAGGAACAGGGCCTGATGAACTAGGCCTGGACTTCGAGAGCCCGCCCGGCACGTTCGGGCGGGCTTCTTACTTAGGGGCGAGATAAGAAGAAGCCTGCGGTCGCAAGAAGCTGCAGAGGGAAGGTCTTCATGAGCGATAAAGCGACAGATCCCGGCTCGGGCCTCAGCCAAGCCGAACTCGACGAACTGGTTGCCTCCAGTGACACCGGTGGCAGAACACCGCCCGGATTTACCGGAAAACTGATCCTAGCGATCGCACTGGCCTGGTCGCTGTTCCAGCTTTGGATCGCTTCGCCGATTCCCTTTATGGTGGGCTTCGGCGTCTTCAACGACACAGAGGCACGCTCGATCCATCTGGCATTCGCGATCTTCCTGACCTTCGCTGCCTATCCCGCAACCCGCACGCCCTTCCAGTTGGTCTTGGGTGTGGGTGTTCCGATCATCCTCTGCATTCTCTTTATGATTGGCGCAAAGGTGGGGGCGCCGGTCTGGTACATTCCTGTCCTGGCCGCTATCGTCGTCATCGCTATTGTCCTAGGCTCGCCGCGCGACCGCATTCCCTCCTGGGAGTGGGCGCTGGCGATCCTGGGCGGTGCCACGGCGCTCTACCTCTTCGTCTTTTATCGCGCGATCTCCGAACGCGTCGGCGCGCCCATCACCCAAGACATGGTGGTCGGCGTGCTGGGTCTGATGCTGCTCCTGGAAGCGACCCGTCGTTCGCTCGGACCAGCATTGATGATCGTCGCCACGGTCTTCCTGGTCTACACCTTCCTCGGCCCCTCGATGCCCTCCATCATCGCACATAAGGGCAACTCACTTTCCGAGGTGATCAATCACCAATGGATCACCACAGAGGGCGTCTTCGGCATTGCGCTGGGCGTCTCGACCTCCTTCGTTTTCCTCTTTGTGCTCTTCGGCGCGCTCTTGGATAAGGCCGGGGCCGGTAACTACTTCATTCAGGTGGCCTTTTCGCTGATGGGCCATCTGCGCGGCGGGCCGGCCAAGGCGGCCGTGGTCTCCTCGGCCATGACCGGCCTCATCTCCGGCTCTTCGATCGCCAACGTGGTGACCACCGGCACCTTCACCATTCCCTTGATGAAGCGCGTCGGTTTCTCCTCTGAGAAGGCCGGCGCCGTCGAGGTGGCCTCCTCGGTCAACGGACAGATCATGCCACCGGTGATGGGGGCGGCCGCCTTCCTGATGGTGGAGTATGTCGGCATCACCTACTTCGAGGTGGTGACCCACGCGATCCTGCCGGCTGCCATCTCCTACATCGCGCTGGTCTACATCGTGCATCTGGAAGCGATGAAGGCCGGCTTTGAGGGGCTGCCCAGGGCCTATACGCCCAAGCCCATCGTGCAGCGCCTGATCGCGCTTAGCTTCGTCATCTTCGCGCTCTGCGCCATCAGCCTCATCGTCTACTATGGCATGGGCTGGATCCGTCCGACCTTTGGGGCGGCTGCCAGCTTCATCATCTTCGGCTTCCTGGTGGCGGCCTACATCGCCCTGCTCTACGTGGCCTCCAAGGAGAAGCCGCTGGAGATGGAAGATCCGAACGAGCCGGTGAAGGCCCTGCCGATGCCGGGTCCGACCATCCGCTCCGGCCTGCACTACATCCTGCCGGTGGTGGTCCTGGTCTGGGCCTTGATGGTGGATCGCCTCTCGCCTGGCCTTTCGGCCTTCTGGGCGGCGGCCTTCATGATCTTCATCCTGGTGACCCAAAGGCCCCTGATGGCGATCATGCGCGGCGACAGCGCCTTCGGTAAGGCCGTCCACCAGGGCATCGCGGATCTGCTGGATGGCCTGATCTCCGGCGCGCGCAACATGATCGGCATCGGCATCGCCACGGCGACCGCCGGCATCATCGTCGGCGCGGTCAGCCAGACCGGTGTGGGCTCGGCCTTGGCCAACGTCGTCGAGGCCCTCTCCGGTGGCCAAATCATGCTGATCCTGCTCTTGACTGCGGTTCTCTCGCTGATCCTGGGCATGGGGCTGCCGACCACCGCGAACTACATCGTGGTCTCGGCCCTGCTGGCGCCGGTCATCGTGACCTTGGGCCAGCAGAACGGCCTGATCGTGCCGCTGATCGCCGTCCATCTGTTCGTCTTCTACTTCGGTATCATGGCCGACGTGACGCCGCCGGTGGGCCTTGCCTCCTTCGCGGCGGCTGCGGTCTCCGGTGGTGATCCGATCAAGACCGGTGGCGTGGCCTTCTTCTACAGCCTGCGCACAGCAGCACTGCCCTTCCTCTTCATCTTCAACACCGAGCTCTTGTTGATCGATGTCGACTTCGTGCAGGGCATCTTCGTCTTCGTCATCGCGACCTTTGCGATGTTACTCTTCGCGGCGGCGACGCAAGGCTACTTCCTTGCCCGCAGCCGCTTCTATGAGTCGATCCTGCTGTTGCTGGTGGCCTTCAGCCTCTTCCGTCCGGGCTTCTGGATGGACATGGTCTTCGCCCCCTATACCGATCGCGCACCCAACGAGATCCAAGCGGCGGCGGAGGCGACCACGCCAGGCGATGACCTGCGCCTCAAGGTCTCCGGCCTCAACGATGTCGGTGACCCGATCGAGTTCGTGGCTCTGGTGCCGATCGGCGACCAGGCGACGGGGCAGGAGCGGCTGGATGCTGCCGGGCTGACCCTGATCGACGGCGACGACGGCAAGGTCATCGTCGACGATGTCGCCTTTGATTCACCGGCCTCCAAAGCCGGTCTCGATTGGGATCAGACCATCCTGACGGTGCAGCAGCCGAACGAGCAGCCGACCAAGTACCTGGTCTTCATCCCGGCTCTGGCGATCCTGGCTCTGGTCGTGTTTTTGCAGCGTGGGCGGGCCGGTCGCAGCAAGGCCGCCGCCGCGGCCTGAGCGAGAAAGGAGAGAACGACATGTACAAGAACATCCTTCTCGCCGTGGACTTGAACCACGATTCCTCCTGGCAGAGCGCTCTGCCGACCGCCGTGGAGATGACCCGTGGCGGCGGCGGGTCGCTCCATCTTCTGGCGATCTCACCCGACTTCGGGATGGCTCTGGTCAGCGGCTTCTTTTCCAAGGACTTCGAACGCAAGGCCTTGGAACATCTCTTTGAAGAGGTGGAGAAGTTCGCCAAGACCCATGTCGCTGAGGACATCAAGTACGAGGTCCACATCGGCCAGGGCGCGATCGCAAGCGAGATCATCCGGGTCGCCGAAGAGCAATCCGTCGACCTGATCGTGATGGCCTCGCATTCGCCCGAAGAGGTCCGCGACTTCCTGGTCGGCTCCAACGCCGACCGCGTGGTCCGCCACTCACCGATCTCAGTTCTGGTGGTGCGGGGGTAGGTCTACTGATCTGCCAAGCATGGGTGCAGGGGCAGCGAACTGGCAAACCTGCTCCGCAGCACCATGCGCCTCGAGAAACGCCATGTCTCTCAGGTACGAAGCCGGCAGCGGTTTGGCGAAGCAGGTGTTGATCTAATGAAATCGCTGTACACGATTGGTTATGAGGGAACGAAGATCTCTCCCTTCGTGGACCGACTGAGGGAGTTTGACATCGAGCTCCTGTTGGACGTGAGAGAGTTGCCGCTTTCCAGAAAGCAGGGTTTCTCTAAGACCGTGCTTTCTAGAACTCTGATTGATAACTCAATCTCCTATCGACACTTGCGCGCCCTGGGCGATCCAAAGCCAGGCCGTGATGCTGCGCGTCGTGGTGATCATGCCTTGTTCCTGAGTATCTTTCACGCCCACATGCAAGGTGGAGATGCCCAAAAAGCGCTGAAGCAGGCCATTGCCTTGTCCAAGCTACAGCGTACCTGTCTCCTTTGTTTTGAGCGGGATGCTTCTGGATGCCATAGGAAAATCGTTGCAGATACTATGGCCGAAGTCGGGAGCTTTTTGGTAGAGCACATTCGAATTAATTGAACGAAATGCGTGTATCTGCTACGACTCTTGGAAGGATGGAGACAGGGCATTCGGAAATTGTAATCTTGATCAAGGCGGCGCCGCAGGCCGGCCAACGCCATGGCGAGACGGTGTGCTGCGCGGGTGTTGACGCCTATGGACAATGGCACCGGCTCTATCCGGTCTCTTTTCGCACGTTGGACGAAGGACAGAGGTTTGGTCGTTGGCATCGGGTTGCATTTGTCTGGCGAAGCCCGAGAGACGACCAGCGACCGGAGAGCCGCCGTGTAGATCAGGGAAGCCTTCGCATTCTGGGATCTGTGAAGAAGAGCGATCGATCGTTGCTCTTGAGCAGGCTAACGGTTGCGAGCCTATCGGCTGAGCGCGACCAAGGGCGCAGCCTAGCATTGCTGAAACCTCAGAATCCCTCTTTTTTCTTTGAGAGGAAAGAAGAGCACGAAATTGAGCGGGAACGATCGCATCTCTCTGCAGCGGTTGCTCAAGCTGACCTCTTCAACGCTGGTCATCTTGTACCCTATGAACCCTGTCCTTATCGATTCAGGTACCGCTATACGATAGCCGAAGGTAAGAGGACGGGCACCTGTCAAGACTGGGAGATTGAGGCCACCTTCTTCAAATGGCGCCTCCTCTATGGCGAGCACAAGGCACTAACGGAGATGGTCCATGTATTCGGAGATGAGTATCCGCGCAAGGGAATGCTCTTTGCGATGGGTACCCACTCTCAATACCCAGATACCTGGCTGATCAATGGTGTCATTCGCTACGACGAGACGGGGCAGCCAAATCTGCTGTGAGAGTGTATGGCAAAGACCGTCTCTCTAAACATGGCTGTCCAATCGAGAAAAATTTTGACATAGAATGCATGATTTTGCAGGATAAAAACAGGTTCTGCAAAAGCTAGAGGTCCTCATGCAGCACTTCGGACGGTCTCTCTTCCTGACGTCGGCACTCCTGCTCGCCGGGCCGCCGGCCCTGGCGGAGGCGCCCTTCATCATCGTGCAGTCGACGACCTCGACGCAGAACTCGGGCCTCTACGAGCATCTGCTGCCGCTCTTCAAGGCAGAGAGTGGGATCGACGTCAGGGTGGTGGCGGTCGGCACGGGTCAAGCCATCAAGAACGCGGCGAACTGCGATGGCGATGTTCTATTGGTCCACGCCAAGCCCAGCGAGGAAGCCTTCGTGGCCGACGGCATGGGGCTCAAGCGTAGCGATCTCATGTACAATGACTTCGTGATCGTCGGGCCGGAGAGTGATCCAGCGGGCATAGCGGCCGCGACCTCGGTGGCACAAGCCTTGGCGACGCTCGCGGCGGCTGAAGCCGTCTTCGCTTCCCGCGGTGACGAATCCGGAACCCACAAGAAGGAGCTGGCGCTCTGGCAGGACGCGGGGCTCGACCCGAGCAGTGCCTCGGGTACCTGGTACCGCGAAACCGGCTCTGGCATGGGGGCCACCTTGAACACGGCGATCGGCATGGGGGCCTATGCCATGACCGACCGCGCCACCTGGATTTCCTTCGCCAACAAGGGTGACTTCGACCTGCTCTTCGAGGGCGACCCCGCGCTCTTCAATCAGTATGGCGTGATCCCTGTCGATCCGGCGCATTGCCCGGATGTGAAAGCAGCCGAAGGGCAGGCCTTTGTCGACTGGCTGCTATCACCGGCCGGTCAGGCTGCCATCGCCGCCTATCGGGTAGCCGATCAGCAGCTCTTCTTTCCCAACGCCGAGTGATCAGGCACCGACCCAGCGCACCTGGCCCAGGGGGGTGATGTCGTAGCCGCCAAGCTCGGCTGCCTTGTCGGCAAAGTCTCGGCTTCGGCAGAACTGCCAGAGCGCCTGCAGCGGCGGCTCGAAATAGGCGCGCTGCCAGACCACCAGGTCGAAGGTCTCTTCGATCAAAGGCTGGAAGGCGAGTTTGAACTGGCGTGCCGCGGCTTCCAGACCAAGCGCCGCGTCGGCGCGACCGCTGGCGACATCGGCAGCCGCTTCTGTCTCGGTGCGCACCACGCTGACCGTCTGATAGGCCTCCGCGCTAAGCCCTGCCTTGGTCGCGAAGTGGTCGAAGAGGATACGGCTGCCAGCCGTCGGCTGGCGCAGGGTCACGCGTTTGCCGGCCAGTTCCGCCATAGCTGTGATCGAAGAACCAGCAGGCAGGATCAAACCCTGGCGCCGCTTGGCCCAGGCCATCGCCACCACGGCCTGGCTCGAGAAGCGCTCTCTCAGATGGTCCAGGTTCCACTGTGCCTGCCCCTCGTAGACATGCGTTCCAGAGGCCGAGGCCGTGCGTTTGGCCAGGCGATCCAGTCCGTCGAGGCTGCCGTCGAAGAAGGAGGCAAGGCCGGTGCCGGCCTGCCGCAAAGCCCAGTCCAACAAGGGATCATGGCTTCCGGCGACGATGGGCGGTAGGTCCTGTGTAGGCGTGGGCTCAACCGCGCCGTCGCCTTGCAGCCAGGCCTCGATCTCCGCACGCGGGAAGAGCAGCTTGCCGGTGACACGGCGGCACGGGACTTCTCCGGCGGCCGCCAGGTCATAGACCTTGCGCTCCTTAACCCTCAGCAGGTCGGCCAGTTCTTTGGTGGTGAGGAAGGCAGTGGTCACGGGCGTGCTCGCTACAACAGGATTTCACCGGCCAAGTAGGCCTGGGCTTCACGGCTTTGCGGGCGATCGAAGAAGGCCTCGGCCGGTCCACGCTCAAGAACCTGGCCATGGTGCAGGAAGATCACCTCGTCGGCCAGCCGCCGCGCTTGGGCTGGATCATGGCTCACCAGAACCAGCCGCGTGCCGCCCCGGCGCGCAGTGCGTGCCATCTCTTCGATGGCCAGAGTGGATGCCGGATCCAGGCTGGCCGTGGGCTCGTCGAGGAAGAGCACCTCTGGTTCCAAGGCCAGAGCGCGGGCCAGGGCCAGACGCTGCTGCTCTCCCCCGGAAAGCACCCTTGCGGGCCGCTCTGCTAGGTGTTCCAGCCTCGCTTGCTCCAGCGCCTTGCGGGCACGCTCCCGAGCCTCGACGCGTGGCAGCCCCGCCGCCTTCAAAGGGTAGGTGACGTTGGCCAGAGCCGAACGGCGCAGCAGCACGGGTTTCTGAAAGACATAGCCCAGCCTTGTCCGCTGTCTGCGATCGGGCGTGGCGCCACCCCAGGAAACCTGACCGCGGTCCGGTTCCACCAGTCCCGCCAGGATCCTCAGCAGCAGGCTCTTGCCTGCGCCATTGGGGCCCATGACCACTGTCAGACCTTGGCCGGCGATCGCGATCTGCGGCAGGTCGAGAAGGGTTCGGCCGTTGCGCGTCACCCGCAGGTTTCGGGCACTCAGCGGCAAGATCGAGCGCCGCTGATCACCCGCGTGAGGCAGAGGCGATGTCAGCGCACCGTCAGGCATAGCTCATCCGTGTCGCGGCACCGCGCAGCAGATGCAGCAGCGCGTTCACCAGGATGGCGATTGCGATCAGCACTGTGCCCAGTCCCAAGGCCAGCGCCAGATTGCCCTTGGAGGTCTCAAGCGCGATCGTGGTGGTCATGACTCGGGTCACGTGGTTGATGTTGCCGCCGACGATCAGAACTGCCCCGACCTCGGCCGAGGCCCGCCCGAACCCAGCGAGAACGGCGGTCATCAGGCTGTAGCGGCCGTCCCACAGCAGGGTGGCGACATGACCGAAAGGACCGATGCCGAAGCTGCGCAGCTGCTCGTCATACTCGGCGTGCAGGTCCTCCACGGTCTGGCGGGTGAGCGCGGCAATGATCGGCGTCACCAGCAGACACTGCGCGATGATCATCGCCGTCGGCGTATAGAGCAATTGCAGGACGCCCAAGGGCCCGGCGCGCGACAGCAGCAGATAGACCAGCAAGCCGACGACGACCGGCGGCAAACCCATCAAGGCATTCAGCACGACCAGAACCGCCCCGCGTCCAGGAAAGCGCAGGATCGCCAGCAGCGCCCCCAGCGGCATACCGATCACCGCCGCGATCAGCACCGCCATCAGGCTGACCCTGAGCGAAAGGCCCACGATCTCCAGCAAACTGGGGTCCAGCGCGATCAGCAGCTCAAAGGCCTGCAGGAAGGCGCTGCCGAAATCCTGCATTCAGCACTCCCTTTCCTGCAGATTATGCTGTTCTCTGTGGAAATTTCCAGTGTTGTGAAAGGGACTGGCAAAGACGGACTCGCCAGTCATAGTTAGAGGGGACGCTAAGGAAGAGAGGGCGGTCTATGAATCGCAAGGAACGCCGCGCGGCGCGTAAAGAGGGATCTTTGGATACGACCGCCTTTGTCAATCTCGCCGACGAGTACATCGCACTCGCCAATCGTCATAACCGCAAGGTTCCCGCAACCGATGTCCATGCAGCCATGGTCTTTGCTGCCGCCCGCTATGGCGCCCATGTCGCCAAGAACGTGGTCGAGGTCGAGAACCAGGAGAAGACCGTGGAGGCCGCGGCCAAGGACTATGCCGACTGGCTAAGACAACACCTCGCCGATCCGAGCGTCTAATTGCTTCTAAAACTGCTCTGCGCTGGCCGCATTCCAGTCTGCTTCCCAGGCCTTGGGGATCTTGGCGCCCAGCAGTTGGCGCGGGCGTAGCCACTGATAGAGGCTGCGATAGTTCTCGTCGCGCTGGTCGCCCTGACGGCGCAGCAGGTGCTCTGGACCCAGTTGACCCGGATGCTCTAGCCCCATGGCGCCGACCAGATCGAGGAAGCTCTTGATCGTGGCGCCGTGATAGTTGGCGACGTGCTGTTCGCGCACCTTGACGTCGACGGCCAGGTTGCGCCTGGGGTCTTGGGTGGCGATGCCCGAGGGGCAGGTGTTGGTGTCACAGCGCAGCGCCTGGATGCAGCCCACGGCGAAGAGCATGGTGCGGGCGGCGTTCACCATGTCGGCGCCGACCGCGATCTTCTTGATCATATCGAAGCCGGAGACGGTCTTGCCGCTGGCGATCAGGGTCATCTCTTCGCGCAAACCACAGCCGACCAACGCGTTCTGAACGAAGACCAGAGCATCCTGGATCGGCATGCCCAAGCGATCGGAGAACTCGTTGGGGGCGGCGCCGGTGCCTCCCTCGCTGCCGTCGATGGTGATGAAGTCAGGCAGCGGGCCGCCCTCGAGCATGGCCTTGCAGATGCCCAGGAACTCCTCCTTCTTGCCGATTGCCAGCTTGAAGCCGACCGGCTTGCCGCCGGAGAGTTCGCGTAGCTGGCCGACGAACTCCAAGAGGCCCTTGGGGCTGGAGAAGGCGCTGTGCGCCGGCGGCGAAATACAGTCCTCGCCCATCGGCACACCGCGCACCTCGGCGATCTCTTTACTGACCTTGGCCGCCGGCAGCACCCCGCCGTGCGCCGGCTTGGCGCCTTGCGAGAGCTTGATCTCCACCATCTTGACGGTCGGGTTGGCGACCTTGGCCTTGAAGGCCACGGGATCGAAGTTGCCCTCCCTGGTGCGGCAGCCGAAATAGCCGGTGCCGATCTGCCAGATGATGTCGCCGCCACCCTCCAGATGATAGCTGCTGAGCCCGCCCTCGCCGGTGTTGTGGGCAAAGCCGCCGATCCGGGCACCATTATTCAAGGCACGCAAGGCGTTGGCGCTCAAGGCGCCAAAGCTCATTGCCGAGATGTTCAGCCGGGAGGCGTTGTAAGGCTGCTGACAGCCTTTGCCGCCAACCTCAACCCTGGCGTCCTTGCGCGTCACCTCTTTGGGGGCCAGCGAGTGGTTGGCGCGATGGTAGCCGACCTCCTCCAGGTCGTACTGGGTGCCGAAAGGCAGGGTATCGGGTGCTGCGGCGGCGCGGGCATAGACCATGTGGCGCTGTAGGCGGTTGAAGGGCCGGCCGCTCTGATTGGTCTCAATGAAGTACTGGCGGATCTCGGGGCTAATGAACTCCAGCGCATAGCGCATGTGGCCGATCACCGGATAGTTCGTCAGCACGTTGGACTTGGAGACATGGATATCCCAGAGGCCGAGCAGACCATAGGGCAGCACCAGAACCAAGAGCCAGAGCGCTTCCGCTTCGAGGAGGCTGAGGAAAAGGGTGAGCAGCAGCCCACCGGCAAAGACCGAATAGAAAATGGACCGGGCTGACATAGGCGACCTCTCCTCCCCAATGGATCCTTCTGGATTTTTCGGAAGCATAGACCGACGGCAGCAGCCGGGTCGATGCCCAAGCCTGCTGCTTCTCCCCTAGGGCGCAATGGTTTAGGTTTCTTTGCAACTCAGGAGGCCACAAATGAGCCCGCTTGGAGGAGGCGTCAGGATCACCCGCAAGCTTGTCCTTGCCACCCTTGCGGCTGCTCTCTTGCTGGCGGCTCTCTGGGGCAGCTATCGCTCGGCGTTGCAGATCTTCTTGGACGAGACGGCGGACAGCGGGCGCACCGTCTTGGCCTTGCAGGCGGAGAACATCCAAGGCTGGCTCGATCGCTACCGCGCGCTGCCCAAGATCTACGCCGAATCGACCGCGATCCGCAGCCTCTTGGCGCGACCCGAGGATCCGGCCCTGCTGCACCGGGTGAACCACCGCCTGACGCTCTGGAACATCGCCAGCGGCGCCTCTGACACCTATGTTTTGAGCCGCCAGGGAACTGCCATCGCAGCTTCGAACTGGGCAGATCCCATTACCTTCATCGGAAAGAACTACGCCTATCGCCCCTACTACACCGAGGCCATCGAGGGGCGTCTCGGGCGCTTCTTCGCACTGGGCACGGCTTCAGGCGAGCGCGGCTATTACTTCTCCTATCCGGTCCAGGTCGAAGGCATGATTTTGGGCGCGGTCGTGGTGAAGGTTGGCGTCCAAGCCTTGGAAGGAGAACTGGCCGCCAGTCCCTATCAGCTCTTCATCACCTCAAGCGACCAGATCGTCCTCTTGGCCGGCAATCCGGACTGGCGTTTGCGCCTGCTCGCCCCCTTGGGCGAAGAGGCGAAAGCCCGGATCCGCGAGAATCGGCAGTTCGACCTGACCGAGCTGCAGACACTCGATCTGCCCTTCGCCGGGCCGCTGCCAGAGGCGGGGCGCCAGCTCCAGATCGATGGCGGTGACACGGCCGGGAGCTATCTGCAGCTTGCGATGACATTGCCGGCGGAAGGCTGGATCCTGCATCTGCTGCTGCCGACCCGCTCGGCCAGCCAGCAGGCCTTCAACTCGACCTTGGCGGTCGGTTTCGGGCTCTTGGCCCTGGGTCTGGTGATTGCCCTTCTGTGGCAGCGGCGGCGGCGCCTGGTCGAGCGTTTGCGCGCCCGCGAAGAGGCGGAGGCGACCCTGACCCGCACCGTTGCCGAACGCACGGCCGACCTGCGTCACAGCAATCTGCAGCTCGAAGAGGAGGTGCGCGAGCGCAAGACCGCGGAAGAGGAGCTGCGCCGAGCCCAGTCGGACCTGGTGCAGGCCGCCAAGTTGGCAGCCCTGGGGCAGATGTCGGCGGCCATGAGCCATGAGTTCAATCAGCCGGTCACCGCCATACGCTCCTTCGCCGACAATGCCGAGGCCTTCCTGGCCCGCGGTCAGGAAGAGAAGGCGAAAGCCAATCTGGCGCAGATCGTCAGTCTGACCGAACGCATCGCCGAGCTCTCGCGGCACCTGCGCAGCTTCGCCCGGCGACCGCAAGGGAGCGTCCGCCCGGTCTCTCTGCGCGCGGTTCTGGACGAGAGCCTGGCGCTTCTTGGAGGTCAGACAGAGAAGGCCGGGATTGACCTGCGTGTGGAGGCGCCGGCGGGAGCCCTCTGGGTCGAGGGCGGCCATGTGCGGTTGCAGCAGGTTTTGGTGAACCTGCTGACCAATGCTCTGGATGCCGTCAGCGGTCGTCCTGAGCCTGTGATCCGCGTTCTGCTTGAGCAAAACGGCCAAGAGGTCCTGTTGAGCGTCGAAGACAATGGCGATGGCATCAAGAAGGAGGCCTTGGAGCAGATCTTCGACCCCTTCTTCACCACCAAGGAGGTCGGCAAGGGCTTGGGCCTCGGCCTCTCGATTTCCTACAACATCATCAAGGACTTCGGTGGGCGCTTGGAGGTCCGGAACCGTGACGGGGGTGGCGCTTGTTTCACCGTCACCTTACAGGCAGCCGAAACCCCTGCAGAGGCGGCAGCGCAGTGATGGTGGGACAGGTCATCCTCGTCGACGACGAAGAGGCCGTTCGGGTCTCGACCGGGCAGAGCCTTGAGCTGATGGACTTTGAGGTCATCGCTTTTGCCCGGGCGGAACGCGCCCTGGAGCGTGTGCGCCGTGGGTTCGAAGGAGTCCTGGTCAGCGATATCCGCATGCCGCAGATGGATGGCTTGTCCCTGCTGCAGGCCGTGCGCGAGATCGATCCCGATCTACCGGTGATCCTGATCACTGGCCACGGTGATGTGCCGCTTGCCGTCAAGGCCATGCAGGCCGGCGCCTATGATTTTTTGGAGAAGCCCTTCGCTGCCTCGCGGCTGACCGAGAGCGTGCAGCGTGCGACCGACAAGCGCCGCCTGACCCTGGAGAACCGGCGTCTGCGCTTGCAGCTTGAGAAGCGCGATCATCTGGAGAGCAGTTTGGTCGGACGCAGTTCGGTCATGGTGGACCTCAGGCATCGCATCCGCACCATCGCCAAGAGCGACGTCGATGTCCTGCTGCTGGGCGAGACCGGTACCGGCAAGGAACTCGCCGCGCGCGCCCTGCATGAGCTGTCCGATCGCCGCGAGAAACCCTTTGTTGCGATCAATATGGCAGCGCTGCCGGAGGAGATGCTGGAGAGCGAACTCTTCGGTCACGAGCAGGGCGTCGGCGGGGCGCTGAGAGCCAGGGTCGGCAAGTTCGAGCATGCGCGCGGAGGCACCCTCTTCCTTGACGAGATCTGTGCGCTTTCCTTGCCGCTGCAGGCGAAGCTCCTGAGGGTGATCCAAGAGCGCGTGATCGAGCGCCTGGGGTCGAACGAAGAGCTTCCTCTGGACGTGCGCTTCCTCGCCTCCACAAAGGAGGATCTGGCTCAAGAAGTCGAGGAGGGGCGGTTCCGAGACGACCTCTATTACCGCCTGAACGTTGTCTCCATCACCATGCCGCCGCTTCGCGAGCGCATCAGCGACATCCCCTTGCTGTTCCAGCACTTGGCCAATCAGGGCGCACTCCGCTTCCGCCGTGAGGCGCCGGCAATCTCAAGCGACACCTTGGCCGCCGTCGCGCAGCGTACCTGGCCCGGCAATGTGCGCGAGCTGCGCAACGCCGCCGATCGCTGTGTCCTGGGCCTGGCGCTCGAAGAGCAGGAAACGATAGCCGAGCCCCGGCTCTTGGCAGAGCAGGTCGAGGCCTTCGAGAAGCAGGCCATTGCGGCCGCCCTCTCGCTCAACGGCGGCAATCTCAAGGCCACCTACGAGGGCCTCGGTCTCTCGCGCAAGACGCTCTACGAGAAGATGCTGCGTCATGGTCTGAGGCGCGAGGACTTCGTCGAAGCCTGACTTGTTCCCTGAGCCACCCACCTTTCGAAGCCGATGGGTGGAAAAGGAAACATCAGCCCAACTTTCTGAATTTTCTACAGCTTTTGGCTTAGCCTAAGGCTTGCGAGCAGCTTTGGCCCGACTGCAGAAGACCCGATGAGCGCGCTTGCGGGCCACTGGGTACCTCCCTTCCGCAACCGCTTTCTGGAAGGCCTCATGCCTTCACGAGGAAACGCCAAGCCAGGAGACGCTATCATCATGCGCTTCACGACCAAACTTATCGCCACCGCTGCTTCTGCCCTTGTGCTGGCAGCCTTCAGCGGCAGCGGCCATGCCGCCGACGCCTGCCAAGACGGCGAGATGCAGATTAAGTTCAGCCACGTCACCAACACCGACAAGCATCCTAAAGGCATCGCCGCCTCGCTTCTCGAGAAGCGCGTCAATGAAGAGATGAACGGCAAGGTCTGCTTGGTGGTCTTCCCCAGCTCTCAGCTCTACAACGACGACCAGGTGCTGGAGGCCATGCTGGCCGGTGATGTGCAGCTGGCGGCCCCCTCCCTCTCGAAGTTCGAGAAGTTCACCAAGAAGTACCGCGTCTTCGATCTGCCCTTCCTCTTTGACGACATCGAGGCGGTGGACCGCTTTCAGCAGTCCCAGGCTGGTCAGGAACTGAAGGACGCGATGCGCCGTCGCGGCCTGCAGGGGCTCGCCTTCTGGCACAACGGCATGAAGCAGATCTCTGCCGGTCAACCGCTGCTCGAGCCCTCTGATGCCGAGGGACTCAAGTTCCGGGTTCAGCCCTCGGACGTGCTGGTGGCGCAGATGGAGGCTCTGGGTGCCAATCCGCAGAAGATGGCCTTTTCGGAAGTCTATGGCTCGCTGCAGACCGGCGTTGTCGACGGGCAGGAGAACACCTGGTCGAACATCTATGGCCAGAAGTTCTTCGAGGTGCAGGACGGCATCACGGAATCCAATCACGGCATCATCGATTACCTGGTGGTGACCAATCGCCAGTGGTGGGATGAGCTGCCGGAGGACATTCGCGATCAGCTGGCCACCATCATCGCCGAGGTGACGGCAGAGCGGAACGCCGCCTCCACGCAGGTGAATGAAGAGGCCAAGCAGGCAATCATCGACGCCGGCGGCATGGTCCGTCAGCTGACCCCCGAGCAGCGCGCCGCGTGGGTCGAGGCGATGAAACCGGTCTGGGCCCAGTTCGAGGACGACATCGGCAGCGACCTGATCGCCGCTGCACAGGCCTCAAACGCAAGCAACTAAGAACCAAACAATAAGCCCGGTCGAGCCTGCCTCGGCCGGGCCCTCTCTCATCGCGTCCACGCCGATGAGAAGGGAGGAAAAGTCATGCATTACCAACCCACGACAAGCTTAGGGCGGGTGGTCAATCAGATTGAGGAGACCTTGATCGCGCTGATCCTCGGTCTCATGACGGTGATCACCTTCGTCAACGTAGTCGCCCGCTATGTCTTTAACGACAACATCCTCTGGGCCCTGGAGACGACGGTCTTTCTCTTCGCCTGGCTGGTGCTTCTGGGCGCGTCCTACTGCGTCAAGATCCACGCGCATCTGGGCGTCGATGTGGTGCTGAACGCGGTCTCGCCGGCGACACAGCGGATCCTTGGTCTGATCGCGGTTGGCTGCTGTCTTGCCTTCAGCCTGCTGCTCTTGATCGGGTCTTGGAACTACTGGGCGCCCTTCGCGGCGCTACCGATGCTGGACGGTACCCTGAACGATCAGGCCTGGTACGAGGTCAACGACATACCCATGCCCGCCTTCCTCACCTTCCTCGAGGACGCGATGAACGAGGGCGAGGCTTACGAGAAGATCCCGCGCTTCATTCCCTATGCCGCCCTGCCGATCGGCCTGGCCCTCCTGACCTTTCGTTTCGCGCAACTGGCCTGGGCAATTGCCACTGGCAAAACCGACCGGATCATCGCCGCCCACGAGGCCGAGGATCTGATCGACGACACCGCCAAGGAGGAATAGGGCCATGGATGTCGCATTTCTCTTCCTGATGGTGATCGGTTTTCTGACCATTGGCGTGCCGATCGCGATTTCGCTGGGGCTCAGCTCGATCATCTTCCTGATGGTCTTCTCCGACAGCTCCTTGGGCTCGGTCGCGCAGACGCTCTTCAACGCCTTTGCCGGGCATTTTACCCTGCTGGCCATCCCCTTCTTCATTCTGGCTTCGGTCTTCATGTCGACGGGCGGTGTGGCGCAGAGGATCATCCGCTTTGCCATCGCCTGCGTCGGCCACTTCCGCGGCGGCCTTGCGATCGCCAGCGTCTTTGCCTGCATGCTCTTCGCCGCGCTCTCCGGCTCCTCGCCGGCGACCGTGGTGGCGATCGGCTCGATCGTCATCGCCGGCATGGTGCAGGTGGGCTACAAGAAGGATTTTGCCGCAGGTGTCATCTGTAACGCCGGAACCCTGGGCATCCTGATCCCGCCCTCCATCGTGATGGTGGTCTATGCCTCGGCCGTGGACGTCTCGGTGGGCCGCATGTTCCTGGCCGGTGTCATTCCGGGGCTCTTGGCCGGGCTGATGCTGATGATCGGCATCTACATCTATGCGCGCTACCGCGGGCTACCGGCGCAGGAATGGGCCGGTATCAAAGAGATCATCGCCTCGGGCCGTGATGCCTCTTGGGGTCTGCTGCTGATCGTGATCATTCTGGGTGGTATATACGGCGGTGTTTTCACCCCGACCGAGGCCGCCGCTGTGGCTGCCATCTATGCCTACTTTGTGGCCAACTTCGTCTACAAGGACATGGGCCCGCTGAAAGGCGAGGGCGACCAGCGCCACTCCTTCCTACGGCGACCGCATACCCTGTTGACGGTCTTCGTCCATCCGGACACCAAGCACGCGCTGCTCGATGCCGGCAAGACCACCATCATGCTGCTTTTCATCATCGCCAACGCGCTGATCCTGAAGCACGTGCTGACCGAAGAGCAGATCCCGCAGTCGATTGCCGCGGCGATGCTGGATGCCGGTTTCGGGCCGGTCATGTTCCTGGTCCTGGTGAACGTCATCCTGCTGATCGGCGGTCAGTTCATGGAGCCCTCGGGCCTCATCGTGATCGTCGCCCCACTGGTCTTCCCGATCGCCATCGACCTGGGGATCGATCCCATTCACCTGGGCATCATCATGGTGGTGAACATGGAAATCGGCATGATCACGCCACCGGTGGGTCTGAACCTCTTCGTCACCTCAGGTGTCACGGGTATGCCGATGGTCCGGGTGGTCAAGGCGGCCCTGCCCTGGCTTGGGATCATGTTCATCTTCCTGATCATCGTGACCTACATACCCTGGATCTCAACCTTCATGCCGACAGCGCTGATGGGACCGGAGATCATCATCAAGTGAGGTAGCGTGTATGCGGTGAGCAATGCTCACCGCATCGCACCGGCCTTCACTCTTCATGAATGTGGCTACCCCTCGCACGGCGACGCTGTGCGGGGGGTTCTGCCTCTTCGGCCGGCATGTAGATGCGCTGCACGGCCGAGAAGACCATGGCCGTGGTCCAGCCGAAGATCACCATGCCCGCCGCGGCCTCGAAGGCACCCAAGAGGCGGTAGCTGGGATCGAGGATGATGTCGCCGAAGCCCAAGGTGGTGAAGGCAACGGTGGAGAAGTAGAGCGCGGTCTCCAAGTCGTCGAAGACACCCAGCATGATGTAGACCATGGCCCAGCTCCAGGCCTCGACCACCACGGCAAGAAAGAACCAGAGCACGATAGCCGTGATCATGGCAGCGCGTCCGAAGTGGCCATTGTAACTGCGCATGCGGTTGCTGAACAGCGACATGCCCACCACCATGAAGGCGGCATGGACGATGGCGGTCCAGCCGATCAAGAGGGCACCGAGAAAGAGGTCGTCGAACATGGCAGAACCTAAAGCTGGCGGCACAAAGTGACTTCATCCTGCCCGCAGGCCTCGGTGCCTCACAAGGGCGCGGCATTCGACCTAGGAAAAGCTGGTCAGACTTCCCAGCTTTCTGTAACCACAGCACTGATGCCTCGGTGAGAGTGGATCAAAGACTCCAAGCTAAGGGAGGGTCATGGATGTCTGAACAGAAGGTGCCGTTTGCCGGCCGAATCGTGATGCTGGGCTGCGGCTCGATCGGGCAGGGGGTCTTGCCCCTCTTGTTCAAGCATCTGGATATCACCGCCGATCGCATGTCGATCATCGCCGCCGACAGCATGGGTGCCGAGGTCGCCTCCAAGTACGGCATCTCCCTGGAAGAGACCCTGCTGACCCGCGACAACTATCGTGACGTGGTCGGCAGTCGCCTGCAGAAAGGCGACTTCCTGCTCAACCTCTCGGTTGACGTCTCCTCTCTCTCCTTGATCGAACTGGCGGCAGAGAAGGGCGCGCTCTACCTCGACACCTGCATCGAGCCCTGGCTCGGCGGTTATGTCGACATGCATCTCTCGATCTCCGACCGCTCGAACTATGGCCTTTGGCTGAGCTCGAAGCAGCTGAAGGAGAAGCTGGGCGCCGATGCACCGACCGCCGTCGTAACCCATGGCGCCAATCCGGGTCTGGTCTCTCACTTCGTGAAGCAGGCACTGGTCAACATCGCAGGCGATGTCGGTCGGGACACCACGCCGCCCAGCGATCGGGCCGGCTGGGCCGCCCTGGCGCAGTCTTTGGGTATCAAGGTGATCCACATCGCCGAGCGCGACACCCAGGTTGCCAATCAGCCCAAGCAGGTCGGTGAGTTCGTCAACACCTGGTCGATCGACGGCTTCATCGGCGAAGGCCTACAGCCGGCGGAACTGGGCTGGGGCACGCATGAGCGGCACTTTCCGCCTGATGGCCGGCGCCACGAGATGGGGCCGGGTTCCGCGATCTATCTGATGCGGCCGGGCTGCTCACAGCGGGTTCGGACCTGGACGCCGATCGAGGGTCCCTTGCATGGCTTCCTCATCACCCATGGCGAGTCCATTTCTCTCGCCTCTTATCTGACTGCAGAGGAGGGCGGTCACGCGGTCTATCGGCCGACGGTGCACTATGCCTATCACCCGGCCGACGATGCCGTGCTCTCCATGCACGAGTTGAACGGCAAGAATGGTGAGCCGCAGAAGCGCAAGCGCCTGATGATGGACGAGATCGTCAGCGGCATCGACGAGTTGGGCGTGCTGCTGTGCGGGCATGCCAAGGGAGCCTATTGGTATGGCTCTCAGCTCTCGATCGAAGAGGCGCGGGAGCTGGCGCCGCACAACAATGCAACCTCTCTACAGGTGACCTCACCGGTCATGGCCGGGATGATCTGGGCCATCGAGAACCCGAACTGCGGCATCACCGATCCGGAAGATATGGATTATCGCCGCGTGCTGGACCTCTGCGAGCCCTATCTGGGACCGGTCGTCGGCGCCTACAGCGATTGGACGCCGCTGACTGATCGTGAGACGCTTTTCCCGGAGGATCTCGATCGCGAAGATCCCTGGCAATTCAAGAACGTACGCGTTCTCTGATCCAAAAAAACCTTGCTTGCGTGACTCCACACCCCGACCTTGGGTTATAGTGTCGGCCCTCGTTAAGGCCGAGCAGTAAGAAGGATGACAAAGGTATGCGAAGCCGTCTGTGCATGAGCGTGGTGGTGACTGTTGGCGTCCTGGCCCCCGGCTGGGCACTGGCCGATGCCGCCAACATCAAACAGTCGATCGAAACCTACCTGAAGGACAAGAGCGTCGAGATGGAGGGTGCTCAGGTCACCTACGATGATCTGACAGTGACCGAGAAGGGCGATCTCTACGACGTCATCTTCAAAGGCTTGGCGGTCAAGGGCGACGAAGGCTTCGTTGTCGATATCGGCGATTCCAGCTTTACCCTGGGCCAGAACGGTGATGATTACGACATCAGCAATCTCAAAGTGGCTGACTCCATTACCTTCAAGCACGAGAAAGAGCCGGAAACGGCGGTGCTGAGTTGGAAGGTGAACAAGGCCGCGGGCACCTGGAGCCCGGCCGTGGAAGAGTTCAAGGCCATAGACCTGCAGATCGCCGATGTCACCGTTACGGTGGAAGACGGCGGTGAGGATCCCAAGCAGATGGTCGCCACGCTGGGAGACATCTTGCTGAAGGGCACCACCGAAGTCATCGGTGACGAGAACTGGAACCAGAGCGGCAGCGTGAAGCTGGGCCCGATCGATGTCGAGGACCCGGAAGGTGACGGCACCTTGAAGATCGGCGCTTTTGAGGTCGTCACGGACGTCAATGGCTTCAATCCCAAGGCCTATCGCGAGCAGGTCGTCCTGATGGATGAGCTGGAGGCCGCGCATGAGGCGGGCGACCAGGCCAAGGTTCAGGAGATCAAGGACAAGATGCAGGACATCGCCCTGCTGGCCGAAGGTGGCCAGGCCGGCGTGGTCTTCAAGGACGTGGACTTCCAAGAGCATCGTGGCGACAAGGTGCACTTCGTCATGGAAGAGACCTCGATCGTCTTTGATGCCTCGGCGCCCAAGGGTGCCGAGACCGGCAGCATGGGTCTCGCTCTGATGGGTGTCGGCGCCAAGTACAAGTCTGACGATCTTCATGGCGAGGACCAGCTGGCCGCGATGGTTGCGCCGGAGAACTGGGACGTGAACGTCGAGCTCAGCAATCTGCCGGTGAAGGAGACTTCTCAAGCCATCGTCGAGCTGCTTTTTGCCGGAATCGGCATCCAGGACGAGCCGATGATCCCCTTCCCGCAGATCATGGCTGCCATGGGTAAGGCCGGCTCTGAGGTTCTGGTCGATTCGCTCTCCTTGGTTGGCCCGCTGGCCAGCCTGGACGGCAACGCCAAGGCGACGGTCGATCCGGCCAGCGCCATGGGTGCCATCGGTGGCGCCACTTTGAAGCTGATCGGCCTGGCCAAGCTGGAAGCGGCTCTGGGCGATCTGCCCAAGGACATGCAGCAGGATATTGCCGGCGGGCTGGTCTTCCTGAAGGGCCTGGGCACGCCCGAGCCGGACGGGGACGACGTGAACTACGTCTATGTCTTCGATGTGCCGGCCGACGGCAACATCACCCTGAACGGCCAGCCGATGGGGGCCTTGCTGGGCAACTAGCCATCTACCCCAATGCAGCTTCGCAAGGGAGTGCGATGCGACGCTTGACACTGGTTCTTGGAGCGGCGGCAGCGATGATGCTGCCGCCCTCCTTGTCTCTTGCCGACGAGGAACGTGATCGGATCGAGGCGACCATCGTCTCTCTCCTGCAGGGCAGTGGTGAGGGTGAGCCCGCTGTTGCGCACGAAGACGTGCAGGTCACGGCGGAGGAGGAGGGCTATCGTGTCCTCGTAACCGGCCTTGAAACAGATGCGCGTGAGAACGCCAGCGCGCCTCCGGGCGCGGTCTCCTTCAGGATCCGGACAGTCGGTGCGGACTATGCTTTCGACCAGGTGGTCCTTCCCCAACCGCTCTTCGTGACGGTGGACTATTCGGATTGGGTGCCGGAGGGCGAGGACCAACCGGGCCAAGAGATACCGGACTATGACATAGATGTCGCTGTGCGCTGGGAGAAACTCAGCCTCTCAGGCATTTGGTCGCCAGAGTTGCAGCTTCCTATCGCGTTGGATCTGAAGCTCGCCGATCTGCTTCTGGAGATTGAACCCAAGCCGGCAGCCAGCATTGGCTTGACGGAACAGCAGCCTCTTGAGACGAGTGTCGGGACACTCGATTTGCTGCTGGAAACCGATCCCAAGAGTAGAACCGATTGGGACTGGACTCTCAGGACCTCAGTTTCTTCGGCCAAGAGCGTCTTGCCGGATGTCGCCATGAACATGGCCCTGGCCGGCCAGGATCTACCCGGCTTTCCAGAGACCTTCCTGGCTGAGTTCGTAAGCGAGCTGCTGTCGATGACGGTGGAGGTCACAGGCTTCAACCCGCGCAGCTATCAGCAGCTTTTCCCGGCCTTGAAAAGCTACTTCGCGGCTGCGGAAAGCCTGGACCAGGAGGCGATCCTGGAGAGCCGGCAAGAGGTCTTGGATCTCGATCGTCTCTTCCAAGGTCTTCTAGTCACTTGGCGCTCGCGCGGCCTGGTCTATGAAGAGCTGTGGCCAGGCGGGGTTCGCTATCAGGAGAGCCAGGAAGGCCGCTATGTCTTGGAAGCGCCGCTTGGTAAGGACGAACTGCGGCTTGCCTACATCGGTGAGGCAGAGGCCGAGACAGAACGCCGGCCGGGCGTTGGAGCTCTCTATTCCTTGCGCCACAGAGTTTCGGGACCTGCCCTCTCCGGTCTGGCTCTGGCGATACTCCCGCTGAACGTCATGCTTGAGTCGCTGATCCCGGAGCGCAGTTCTCTTTCCCTGGTGATCGATGGTTTGCCGCTCAGCGAGACCACCAATCTTATGGTCACGGCGATGGCAGGCATTGCGGCCAACGTCGCCAAGGGCGAATCGACTGAGCCGGTTGATCTCTCCACCCTTATGCCGGCGGACTATGATGCCTGGCTCGCCGCCCTCGATCGGGCGCCGACGCGCATTGCTCTAGATCGCCTCTCACTTTCGAACCCCATCTACTGGTTGGAAGGCACCGCCGATCTTACCGTCGACACAGAGAGTGCCTCGGGCGTCGTCGGCTATGCCGAACTCACCCTCTCTGACATCGATGAGGCGGTCCGACTTGTTCGGGAGCGTGTCGAGGGTCTCTTTGCGCTCTCGGAAGATGAAGAGAGCATCGAAGGGCAGATCGGGGCAGCCATCACGGTAGGGGTCGCGGCGGCCAAAGGGCTTGGCGATCCCAAGGTCAAGGACGGTGCGATCGTCTATGGCTATGACTTCGAGCTGCCGGCCGACCAGCCGGCGACCCTGAACGGGCGGCCCTTGAGCAACCTCTTCGGCCCCTGACCTGCCTTGCCTTTGCCTATCTGAACGTGCAAGGGATGGGCATGATTGGAGAGAGGGTCATGCCGCTTCGCGCGCTCGTCTGCCTTGTGGTTCTGTTGGTCGCCGCTCCGGCCGCGGCCGAGCGGCCCGATTGGCGCGGCCTGGTCGAGGGCTGGGTCAGCGACTTCAATAGCGAGCGAGCGACGGTCACCCTATCGCTCGACGGCCTCGAACTCGCCGAGGAGAGCGACGAGGCCGCCCTGCTGGTCTTCGACGCCATCAAGCTCTCCTACGGTCGGACCGGTTTGGCCCGCTCCGGGCCCGGCAGCTTGGCTCTGGCGCTGGATGAAGCGGGGTTGATTGCCTTCGGCCCGGCTGAACTGGAGAGCCCCATTACCGCCCTCAAGGCCCCAGGCGAGATCCCGGTTACTCTGGCCTTCTCACTGGAGCGACTGACCGGTCTCTACGATCCCGAGCGCCGCCTTCTGAGAGAGCTGGATGTCGAACTGGCCGAGATCGAGGGCAGCCGTGGTGAGGAGGTACCCCTGCTGGCCAAGCGTCTTGCCGTGCAAGGCACGCTGACGCCGGGCGAGCGCGGGCGCTATGACCAAGAGGCGCTTGTGACCGCCCAGGGCCTGACCATCAGGGCACCGGACAGCGATGTCGGACTGGACCGGCTGGTGCTCAGGCTTGAGACCGACGAGGCCGATGCCGATGCCATGCTGGCCTGGGGCGAGCGTCTGCAGGCCACTGAGCGCGGAGAGGGCCGCCCACCGCTGCCGCCCTTGACGGCGCTCTGGCGTAAGAGCTTTGGATCCCTGCTCTTGGCCGGTCTCTGGGCCAAGGACAAAGAGGGGCAGGACATCTTCTGGCTCGAGGATCTGCGCATGGAGACCGGCCTTGAGCGGGGCTCGGCCCTGGATCGCCTGTCGCTCACCTTCCTGCTGGAGGGGGCAAACCTAGACTTCCAAGATTCAGCCGACCCGAAGCTCTCTAAGGCAGCGGGCGTGATGCCGCAGGCCTGGCGGTTGCCCCTGGTCGTGGAGGATGTCCCAAGCGACGCCCTGGGCGATCTGCTGCAGGACCTGGCGGCCGGCAGTAGCCGCAAGAAGGGGCCAGTGATCCATCCTGACGGCAAGGTCGATTTCGAGCCCTTTTTCCAGGCTTTACGGCAGGCCGGATCGCGGCTCTTGATCGATCGCCTGCTGATCGCCGGCCCGGCCGGCTCGCTGGAAGGCGGCGGCGAGGTCACCTTGGATCGCCGCCACCCGCTGGGCTTGGTCGGTGACGCCTCTTTCCTCTTGGGCGGCATCAAGGAGGCGGAAGAGGCGCTGAAGAAGAGCCAGGACCCCGATGCCGCCAAGGTGGCCTTCATCCTCTCGACCTTCCTAAAGGGCCTTGGGCAGGCAGAGGTCAGCGATCAGGGAGAGATCGTCTATCGCTATGATCTGGAGTTCGGTTCTGACGGCAGTTCGCTGTTGAACGGTCTGCCTCTGGACAGCCTGCTGGGCCGTTGAGGTGCGCCATGACAGCAAGTACATCAGCTCTAACGAAGATTCTGCAATGTCTTAGCCTCGGACTCCTGCTGCTCGCGGCTGCGCCGGCAAGTGCTGAGAACTCGGATTGGCGCGGCCTGGTCGAGGGCTGGCTTGCCGACTTTGATGCAGAACAAGAGCAGGCCAGCCTGTCGCTGGAAGGTTTGGTCATCGAGGAAGAGAGCGATCGAGCGGCATCCCTGCTCTTCGAGGCCTTGCAGCTCTCTCTGCTGGACGACGTCGTTGTTCGATCGGGCCCTGGGCACCTGGTCCTGACCTCCTATGATGCGGACCTGATTGCCTTCGGATTGACCGAGCTTGCTACTCCGCTTGACGTCACCTTGGGGAAGGCCACGGAGGCGGTCAGCCTAAACCTTGTCCTTCAGCGCTTTACTGGCCTCTACGACCGGAAATCCCGCGAGACCCTGCACTTAGAATTAGTGCTTGGGGAGGCGATGCCCGATCCCGCGGGTGGAATGGCGGTCGCGGGCGCCCTCAGCATGGATCAGGGTCATCCCTTCGGTGCTACCGGTCAGCTAGACTTGACGCTCGGCCAGATCGCCTGGGTCGAGGTGGTCTTGGCGGCTAATCTTGAGCTTGCCGACGCTGAAGAGGTCGCCCGTGATCTCACCGCCAGCTTGCAAGACCTGGGTCAGAGCCGGCCCGGCGGGCAAGGACAAAGCGACTATCTCTATGAACTGCAGCTCGGCAGCGACGGCAAGACCTTGGTGAATGGCCGGCCGTTGCAGGAACTGCTCGCGCGCTGACGGTAACAATGGCCGCGCGCCTCTCCCGCATGTCGAAGATTATGCTGGCGATCACCGGCTGCCTGATCCTCCTGGTGGTCTGGACCCTCTTTCTGCGGTCTCCACAGGTAGAGCAGCCGATCGCCAAGCCGCCGGAGATCTGGTCCAGCACTCTGCCCCTTGCTGCCGACCTCTATCCGAAGGTCGAGGGCGTGGTGCTCAGCGTTAAGGCCTTTGACGCGGGCTTCACCGCCGATCCCCAAGCGTTACGGGAGGCCCAAGGGGCGACCAGGGCGGGCGAGTCCCTTCTGCTGTCAATGACGCCCGGACCTGCGCCAAGCAAGGATCCCGCCGGCCGGGCCGAAGCGCTGCTCTCTTGGATCGAGGCAGAAGGATTGCAGCCGAGCCTGCTGCTCTCATTCGATTGGCCCCTGCTGGAAGCTCTAGCCGTGCGCGCGCCGGACCTCGCGCTCGGCTTTGCCACCAGCGAGGCCAGGCTTGACCGCAAGGGCCCCTCTCCTTGGCTTGGCAACCGCGATCTCACAGACGTCGAGGGTTCTCTGCCGGCCCTAGTGAAGGCTGCCGGCGGCTCCATCTGGGCACCTCCGCTAATAGAGTTGCGCCCGGAAGACGTTGCCGATGCCGAGAGCTGGGGTGTCGAGGTTCTGGTCGTGGGGGCCAATCAGACCGAGGCCTTTCCCTCGCTTCTGCTGCTGCGTCCCCTGGCGCTTGTCACCGACAAGCCAGCAGCGCTGTCGCAAGCGATCGTCGAGCGCCCGGGCCTTTTTGCCGTCGGTTCCGCTCTCGAATAGTGCCCTAGACCCGAACCAGAATATCAGCCAGCACAGGGTCGCTCGCCACGGCGATCTCGTTTTCGACCAAGCCGCCGCAAGAGGGGCAATGGAACTGGCGGAACTCGACGCCATCGTCGATGAAACGCGCCGGATCGCCGACCAGGGGATTGCTGGCGGAAACGGCTGAATCGCGACGCAGGCAAGCCTCTTTGTAGTTGGTGGAGACCGGACCCAGGTCGCCGCCGCAGCGCCCGCAAGCCCAGTGCGCCTCGCCGCCGTTGGCACGGACCTGCAAGGTGTCGGTCGCCTCCACCAAGACCGCGCCCTGCAAGGTCTTGGGCTTGTCCCCTTGGTGTTCGCCAGCAATCGCGACTCGGATCGCACGGCGCCTGGCCTGGCTGGCCTCGACATCGATCTTGCCGGCCTGATCCACCACGGCGCCGAAGATCTGGGTTGCAGCCTCCGAGGTCACGGCATAGCCGTCGAGATCGGCCTGCAGGGCCTCCAGATCACGGTCCAGCGGGTCGCCATAGCCGCCACCGCCGGTCCAGCGCACGGCATAGACATCCTCCGGGGTCTGCAAAAAGCCTTCCTGGCGCAGACCCAGCTCGACATAGTTGCCGCTGACCTCGTCAGCATCCTCCGGCATGCGCCCCTCGGCAAAGCGGGCCTGGATGTCGCTGCCGGTGACGAAACGATAGGCATTGGTGGCCGAGGGGTAGCCCGCCATCATGCCGGTCGAGGTCGGGGTGGCATTGCCGGACGACAGGGTGTCCTGGGTCATGCGCTCGACGTTGTGCACGACGAAACAGCTCTCCGCCCCCATGCCGCCGCGATGCCGCCCGGCACCCCCGGAATTCGGCACCTCTTTGCGATAGAGGAACAGCAAAGGGAAGGACTGCTCGGTGTGCTCGACGTTGGGCAGCTGGCAGATCGGGGTGCGGGCCTGACCGCCGGTGTCGATCCCGTCGCCATGCGAGAAGGCACCGATGGCGCCGCCGATCGGATCGACCAGCAGATAGCCGAAAGGTTCGCCCCATTGATCGATGCCGCGGAAGATCGTCGCCGGCCACTGGCTGGTGCCGCCGATACACATGATGTCCTTGCGCATCTCGGGGTCCGCATGAACCATCTTCGAGAGCACGTTGTAGGCGGGATAGAGTGAAATCTCCATCGACTGGGTGGGCGCCGTGGAGACCGAGGCCGGGAAGTTGGCGCAGTTGAAGGTGCCGGGCGTGGGATCGAAGTCGATGTGCCGCAGGGCACCGCCGACAGCAAAGTACTGATCCCAGCAGAGCAGTTCGTTAATGGCCACCAGCAGAGAGCCGCGCCAGCCGGAATAGGTGGCGTTCATCGCACCGTCCTGCGGTGCCGTGCCCTCGTTCTCGAAGATCAGGCGATCGCCCTCCTTGCGCAGGGTCAGCATCACCCGGTGCGTGCGCCGGTCGCCGGGCCGGCAGGCCTCGACATAGGTGCGGTCCTGCCAGATCCCGTCGGGCAGGCGGCGCATCTTGTCCAGGAAGGCGACCTCGGCCTTGTTGATGACCTGGCGCATAACCGCCTTCACCGTATCGGCGCCATAGCGCTCCAGAAGCGCCTCCAGGCGGGCCTTGGCGGTCATGTTGCCGGCGATCTGGGCGCGCAGATCCAGCGCCACCATCTTCGGTTTGCGGGATGAGCGCAGGTAGAGGTCTTCGATATCCTTCCGGACGATGCCGTTTTCGATCAGCTTCACCGGCGGGATCAGGATGCCCTCCTCAAAGGCGCTCTCAGCCGAGGGGCAGAAGCTGCCGGGGGTGATGCCGCCGATGTCGTACTGATGCAGGCAATTGGTGATCCAGCAGAAGAGCTCGTCACCATGAAAGATCGGGCAGATCAGCATCACGTCCATCTGATGGGCCGCCCCGACCCAGGGGTCATTGGCCAGGAACATGTCGCCCGGCTTGATCTCGGGATTGTCGCTGCGGTGCTCCAGGATCCACTTCACCTGGGTGTCGGTCACCCCGGACATATACTGCATGTAGGGGCCGAAATAGACGAACTCGGCCTCTTCGGTCAGGATCGAGGGGTTGAGGTCCAGCGCATACATGGCGACCGGCGAACCGGAGATCCGCTGTATCGTCGCGCCATGCTCTTCATTGATGTTCCAGAGGTTATGGCGGATGACCTCATAGGTCACCGGGTCGACCTCGGTCGCACCACCCTTGTGCAGCTTCAGCTTCGGTGAAATCTTGAGCTGCTTCGGCGGCACATAGCCATAGTTTACTCCATCGAAGAGCTCGGCCGGCATCTCGCTCAGTTTTGTCATCGGCTTGCCCTCCTAGGTTACCGTGAGTTCGAAGTTACCATAGCGATCGACCGAGAGGCTTTGGCCCGGATGCAGGACGACGCTGGTGGTGACCGTTTCGATAACGGCGGGCCCCTCCAGACGGTTGCCGGGCAGCAAGGCCGCGCCGTCATAGATCGGCGTCTCGTGATAGCCCGCGGTCTCCTCCCACCAGACCGCGCGGTGCGGCCGGCGGGCAGTGTCCGGAATGCTGTCGCTCAAGGTCTCGGCCGCGACCAGAGGTGGCTTGGGGGTGCGTGCAGAGGCGCGGCAGCGGAAGGTGACGATCTCCAACTGGGCACCCGGCAGGGCCGCACCCTTGCCATAGAGCAGCTCATAGCGCTCGACAAAGCGGGCCTCCAGGGCCGGCAGGTCTTGTGCCGTCAAGGTCTCGCCATCCAAGGGCACCTCGACCTCGTTGATCTGACCCTTGTGGCGCATGTCGATGAAGAAGCGGTTGCTCTGCTCGGCAGTACCAGCGCCCTCCTTGTTGAGCTGCGCCAGCCCTTCTGCCTTGAGGCCAGCCAGGATCGGGTTGATGCGGGCCGGATCGAAGGGCGAGGTCATGATCTCGACCCGCTCATAGACATGCAGGATATCGGCTGCCGCGGCCCCAAAGGCACACCAGACAGAGGCCGTCTCGCGCTGCGGCACGATCACCTTAGCGATCCCCAGCTCACGCGCGAAGATCCCGGCATGCATCGGCCCGGCGCCGCCGAAGGCATAGAGGGTGAAGTCGCGCGGGTCGAAGCCCTTTTGGATGGTCACCTTGCGGATCAGGTCGGCCATCTGGAACTCGGCGATCTTGGCGATGCCGCTGGCGCAGGCCTCCAGGCTCATGCCGAGCTTGGTGCCAAGGGCCTCGATCGCGGCGGCCGCAGCCGGGCGATCCAGGGTCATGGAGCCGCCGGCGAAGTTCTCCGCATCGAGGTAGCCCAAGACCAGATCGGCATCGGTCACCGTCGGCACAGTGCCGCCGCGGCGATAGCAGATTGGGCCCGGCTGGGCGCCGGCGCTGTCGGGGCCGACCTTCAGGCTGCCGGTCACCTGATCGATCCAGGCCTTGCTGCCGCCGCCGCTGCCGATCGCCTGGATATCCACCTTGGGCAGGAAGTATTCGTACTGATTGACATTGGCCCGATAGGAGGTCGCGGCCACCCCCTGATGGATCACGCCGACGTCGAAAGAGGTGCCGCCCATGTCGGTGGTGATGACGTTGGCCGCCTGGCCGCTCTCGGCGGCCAGGTTCTCGGCCAGGAACTGAGAGCCCATGACGCCGGCCACGGGGCCTGAGTCGAGTGTCAGAAGCGGCGCCTGCATGGCCTTGGCCACCGAGATGGTACCGCCGGCGCACTGCGTGATCTGCAGGGGCGCGGCATAGCCGGTCTTGGCCACGTCGCGATCGACCTTCGCCAGATAGCCGGCCGTGATCGGCCCGATATAGGCATTGATCGCCACCGCGGCCGTGCGTTCATACTCGCCCCACTTGGGCACCAGCTCGTGCGAACAGGTGACGAAGAGACCAGGCGCCATCTCCTCCACCAATTCGCGGATGCGCGCTTCGTGGCCGGGATAGAGGAAGGACCAGAGGCAGCAGATGGCGATGGACTCCACCTCCTCGGTCAGCAGCTCGGCGATGGCCTGGCGTGCCTCGGTCTCGTTCAACTTGACCACGACCTGGCCGAAGCAGTCGACCCGTTCCGAAACGCCGCGGATCAGCCGCTTGGGCACCACGGGGTCAGGCTTGCTGCTCTCCGGGATATGGACGACCAGGCGGACCTCGCGGCCCGAGAGCCCGCGCGAGCCGCGCATGATGTGAATGACGTCGTTGTGGCCCCTGGTGGTAATCAGCCCCACCTTGGCGCCCCGCTTTTGGATGACCGCATTGGTGCCGGTGGTGGTGCCATGCGACAGCAGGGAGAGGGATTGACCCAGATCCTCCAGGCTCAGGCCCAGCTTGCCGGCCGCCGTCTCCAGCGCGGCCATCATGCCGCGGCTGAAGTCCTCAGGCGTGGAGGGCACCTTGGCGGTGGTAATCGCGCCTTGAGCGTCGATCACCACACAGTCGGTAAAGGTCCCTCCGATATCAATGCCGCAGAGAAAGTGATCCACAGCAGCCTCCATTCGCTCTTTATCAAATGATAAACAAGAGCGCTCGGCTTGCCAAGTGGCGATCTCACGACTCTTTCGGGGATAGCCTAGGCTTTTGAGAGCGTCTCTGGCTAGAGCCAGACGAAGTCAGTGCTGGTGAGTTGGATGGCGAGGTCGATGGCGTTGAGCTGGGCTACGAAGTCGGCCTGGCCGTCGCCGTCCTGGTCGATCTCCACCCGGCCGCTGCCGGCAAAGCGGGCC
The DNA here is from genome assembly GCA_963669335.1 of Rhodospirillales bacterium. Taxonomy (GTDB): domain Bacteria; phylum Pseudomonadota; class Alphaproteobacteria; order Kiloniellales; family JACOMY01; genus JACOMY01. The sequence goes on along the minus strand of OY770023.1, from coordinate 5,865,842 downwards.
TGGCTGTTGCCCGCACCATCGAAGGCCGCATTGCGGACGAACGCGAAGCTGCCCTGCTCCAGGCCCGGGGCGAAGACCAGCTTGTCGAAGGCCGTGCTGGTCGCATTGGCCCGGCCCTGGAAGTCGCCGATCTTGGTGCCCTCGCCCAGGTCTTCGTCGCCGTTGAAGAAGAAGCTGTCCATGCCCGACCCGCCCTGGACCCGGCCCTCTGCGCCCAGGTGGATCAGATCCTCGCCGCTGCCCCCAAAGGCACGATCGTCGCCCCGGAGACCGTTCAAGGTGTCGTCGCCTAGGCCGCCGATCAGGCGATCGGCACCGCTGAAGCCGATCAGGACATTCACCCCTTCGTTACCCTCGATGCGGTTATCCAGGTTGTTGCCCTGCCCCTTGAAGTCGCCAGCGCCCAGGAGCTGCAGGTCCTCGATCTGATCGTTGCCGTCCAGCTGGAAGTCGGACCAGGCCAGAACCAGGTCATGGCCAGCATCGCTGGCTTCGCCGACCCGGTCGTCACTGGTATCCACCGTCAGCACGTCATCGCCACTGCCGCCCTGCAGCAGATCGATGCCCGAGCCTCCGTCGACCCGGTCGTCGCCTGACCCTCCGAAGAGCTGGTCCTTGCCGGCACCCCCGAAGAGGACATCGTTGCCGAGCCCTCCATAGCCCCGATCGAAGCCGCTGCCCCCGGTCACCCGGTCGCTGCCAGCATCTCCATAGAGGCGGTCGTTCTCCTGACCGCCGATCAGCGAATCGGCTCCCGAGCCGCCATAGCCGCGGTCCCAGCCGGCACCACCGGCAAAGCGATCCACGCCGTCGCCACCAAAGCCGCTATCGTCGCCCGCCGCCCCCTGCAGCCGGTCGTCGCCGCTCATCCCATAGAGGCTGTCCTGGCCGCTGCCGGCCAGCAACTGGTCATCGCCCGAGGTCCCGACCAGGCTCTGAAAGCCGGTGATCCCGCCAGCGATCACCAGCTCCACAGAGGAGAGCTGGATCCCGGCCGGCAAGGCAGTCTCTGAGATCAGGGTGTCGTCGCCGGCACCGCCGTCGAAGATCTCACCCACCAGCAGCGGGCTTGCCGGATCCACCAGGAAGGTATCGTCGCCGCTGCCGCCGCGATGGGTGTCGCGCCCGGCCCCGCCCTCGATCACATCCGCACCACTGCCGCCGATCAGAAGGTCGCTGAAGCTACCGCCGAAGAGCCGGTCGTCGCCCTTGTTGCCGCGCAGCGCGTCGTCCTGATCGTTGCCGCGCAGGGTATCGTCGCCATCGCCACCGCGCAGATCGTCGTCGCCGCGATCCCCATGCAGCCAGTCCCTGCCGGAGCGGCCCAGCAAGCTGTCATCACCATTGATCCCCCGCAGGCTGTCGGAATTGCTGCTGCCGGAGAGGCTATCGTCTCCCGGGGTGCCGACAAGGTTCTCACCCCGCGTCACCCCGGCCTCGATGATCACCTCCACAGAGGTCATCACCACGCCGTTCGGCAGGGTCTCGGCTGCAATCACCGTGTCGCTGCCGGCTCCGCCATCGATCACCTCACCGGCCCTGGCCTCGCCGCTACCAATGACGAAGCTGTCGTTCCGACCCCCGCCATAGAGCTGATCCACGCCAGACCCACCAAAAAGCGTGTCGTTCCCCCACAAGCCCTTCAGAACGTCATAGCCCGAGGACCCATAGAGAGAATCAGCACCATAGGTCCCGTCAATGCTGTCGTCGCCGTCACCGCCAAAGGCGCCCCCTCCAATGATCGTGACCTCAACCTCGAACAGCTGCGCTCCAATCGGCACTCCAGATTCGGCGATAAGCGTATCCACGCCGCTACCACCGAAGATGCTTACCTCCGATTCGGCGGTAAAGCGATTTCGGAGCTCAAAAGTATCGTCTCCGGTGCCTCCAGAGAGCGTAACCTGGTCAGTCGGACGCGGTAGTGCACCAGTCCCAACGACAAGGAGATCATCTCCAGCTTGACCCTCTGCCTCGCCTCTCACCTGCAACTGCAGTGTGTCATTGGAATCGCCTCCGAAGAAGGATCCCTCCCGCCCATAGGCTGTATCACTCCCGTCTCCTCCGTAGAAGCCTTCTACGTTTGGAGCATTCGCCAGCGTGTCATCGCCAGAATCTCCATAGACCACAGCTTCGCGGTCCCCAACCAGAAGATCGTCACCTGAACCGCCAAACACTCTGGCGTAAAGGGCTGTCCCGTAGACAGTGTCGTCTCCATCCCCGCCGAACAGCGCTTGATACCACTGATCATCTTCACTCGTCAGAAAATCGTCACCAGTCTCGCCGGCGAGTCGCATGTATTTTCCGCTAGCACCCAATCGATCGTTGCCGCTGTCTCCTCTCAGAACTTCATACTTTTCAGAACCGAAGATGGTGACCTCACCTGAGTCGCCAAAGGCAGAGAAGTCCCCGTAGTCGATGTCCTCGATAGAGATGAGGACCGCTCCGGTTCGTATCGGCGCATTAACGCTGATCCGGTCGTTGCCATCACCACCATCGAAAGTGTCGCCGGGCCCAGCTGGTGCTATGGAATCAATAATAAAGCGATCGTTTCCTGCATCTCCATAGAGCGTGTCACGACCATTCAGTCCGGTCAGGACATCCCCATTGCCACCACCGAAAATCGTATCGTCGCCCGGGCCGCCGTCCAGCACATCGCGACCAATTTGACCGTAGAGCGTGTCGTCTCCCCAAAACCCGACGATAATGTCGTCGCCTGCGTTGCCGAAGATTGTATCGTCAGCAGCACCGCTCTGTACGACGCCCGTTCTTGGAAAAACATCCCCGATAAGGCCGTCGTCACCGGGGCCTCCGCGTAAAAGGTCGTCGCCAGTGTCGCCGAAGATGATAACCGGCCAGTCGGACCACTTGATGGTGTCGTTACCATCCTGCCCGTAAACAGTGGTGCTTGGCCGATCTCCACTAATCACGTCGCGCCCGGAGGTCCCATGTTGTCTAGACATCGATCCTCAATCCCTTAACTGGTCGGCCCTGAGAAACGGTTTAGCGGTCTTGTTGGTTGCCACAAGCCCCACCATCAGCCGGATTGGCCGGCCTTCCCACCGGCCTGTAGAAGCGTCCGAAGGCCGCCGCGGTGTCATCACCGCGCGGCAGGTAGATCGTGTCATTGGCCGAGGGCCCCTGCCCGGTGTTGTTGCCGTCCGCTCCGAAACGCGCGACCATCTCTCTCGAAATCCTTTACAGAATCTGACCGTCAATCAATGTGACGACAAGTTCATCTATTGGTCACCCAAAATGTGAGGCAATGCCAAGGAGAATTGTTGTTCCCGCTGCGTCTCAAGTAACCTGAGGCTTTGCAACGCCTCGGAGGTTGGCCGACGTGACAAGGGATACAATTGCCAGCGCCGCGGCTCCCAGGAGCGCCAGGCGATAGTTGCCGCTCTCTTCGAACAGTAGGCCGGCTGCCCAGGGGGCGAGGAGGCCGGCAGCACCCCAGGCGGTGAAGACGCGGCCGTAGACCTTGACGCCGGCGACGGCGCCATAGCGTTGGGCAATGGCGGCCGGGTAGACCGCGATGATGGCGCCGTAGGCGAAACCGACCAGGGCCAAGCCCAGGAGGAGAAGGGTGCCGCCCGTGCCGCTCGCCAAGAAGGCGAGGGTGACGGCGGAGAGCAGGGGCAGGGCCATCAAGAGAGCCCGCGGTGGGATCCGATCGGTGAGAGCTCCGCCCAAGAGGCCGCCCAGAGTGTTGGCGGCCGCGATGGCGATCGGGGCCAGTTGCACGGCGGTCTCGCCGAGGCCGGCCGCTCGGGCAATACCGGTCGCATGCCCGATCGCTGCCAGGCCGGCGGCAACACCGGCGCCGTAGCCGATCCAGAAGACGAGGAGGCCACCGGTCTCAGTCTCGGCGCCTTGTTGCGGCTTCACCTCGAAGGCGACGCCGGCTTGCGCGAGGAGCCGATGGATCGGGAATGCGACGGCCAGCATCAGGCCCGCCAGAAAGAGGAAGCCAGCGCCCAGCCCGCCCCAGGCCAAGGCCGCCCAAAGCGGTAGGGGGGCCAGGGCTGCACCCAAGCCGTAGACCGCCGTGACCAGACCCATGGCCAGGCCTGCACGTTCCGGGTTGGCTTGCGCCGCGTACTGCAGAGCAAAGCCGTAGCCCAGACCATTGGCCAGACCGAAGAGCAGGCTGTAGCCCAGCCAAACCAGGCTGAGCGAAGGGGCGAGTGCGGCCAGCAGCAGCCCGCAGGCGGCGGCGAAACAGAGAAGCGGTGCCAGCTTCGCGGGCGCCATCAGGCCATAGACGCGGTGGCCGATGAGCACGCCCAAAGTCAGCACCACCAGGGCGAAGGAATAGGTCAGGCTGGCCTCGGCCCGGCCGACATCGAAGCGCGCCTCCAGAGGCTCCAAGAAGAGCGAGAAGGCGTGCACGGTGCCGAGAACGAAAGACAGCAGGAGTGCGGCCGCCAAGACTCGGCGGCCGCTTTGACCAGCCTGCTCCTTCACCGCCTGACTACCAGTCACTATAGCAGTGCGGCACGCCGCGTCCGAGGGTGTGGCAGCGGATCCAGCCCAGGGCCTGCGGGCCGCGGTCAGGGGGCACCCAGATGTATGAGTCGATGAAGAGCGTCGCCGCGCCGGCCACCGCCGGCAGCTCGCCCTCCAGCAGGCGCACCTTATAGATCAGGTCCTCGCCTTCGAAGCGCGCCTCCTGCAGTTCGATCAGGATCATCGGCAGGTCTGCTGGTTCCAGGATCTTCAAACCGGCATTGGGCGGATCGGCCGAATAGCGGTTCCAGCTCTCTGCCCACATGGCAACGAAGTCGTCGGTCGGCAGAAAGCCCTCCAGCGGCTGGGGCCGGTCGGCGAAGAAGAGCGACATGGGCCCCAACTTGACCAGCCGCAGTTCTCCCTCCTGATAGCGGAGGGCCTCGGCTGTTTGCACCAGCAAGAGAGATAGGGGTTCGCGCACCGCGCGCCCGGGGACATCGCCCTCTTCCGCCAGCGTCGGGCTGCTCGACAGCGAGACGGCGATCAAGATAGCCAGACTGAGGATCCAGCCCGTGACGACGCCAAAAGGGGCGCCGTTAGTAGCAGACGTGTGCCGAGCCAAAGAGGCCATTGTAGCCGCAGCCAAAGGGGCTGGAGCTGAATCCGGAATCCCAGCTTGGCCCGAAACCCGGCCCCCAGGGGCCAAAGCCCGGACCCCAGCCGAAGCCGGCACCGCGCCAGTGGTGATGATGGTGATCGATGAAGAGGGATACCGGTCCGCTCTGGGCCGGCACTTCACCCTCCAGAACGCGGACCTTGTAGACCAGTTCTCCCTCCTGCAAGGCAACGCTCAGCAGTTCCAGGGCCACCGGCGGCTTTTCGGTCTCATCCAGAATGGCAAGGGCTGCATTCGGGGGATCGGCCTCGAAGCTGTCCTTGCCCTGCTCCCAAAGGTCGACGAAGGCCTGATGGCTCATCAAGCCGGTCACGCGGTGTGGCCGCTCGGAGAAATAGACGGTCGCCGGTCCGATACCGCCCAAGGTCAGGGTGTCGCCTTCAAAGCGCAGCGCATGGGCATTTTGGGCGAAGAGCAGCGCGACGGAACCGCTGTCAGCCGGGGTCTCGGCCTTGTCTTCGGCAAAGACAGCACTGGGCGAGACGAGCAGCAGGGCCAGAAGGCAGGTTCTGAGAACAGACATGGCTTCCTCCCGGCTCAATACCAATGACGGTGACAGACGTGGATACCCCAGCGGTTCCAATGACAGCGCATCCACTCATCGCGGTCACGATGTTCCGGGGGCACCCAAACCCAGGGGTCGATGAAGAGGCCGACGCCACCGGTCTGGGCCGGCAGCTCTCCCTGCAGCACCTTGACCTTGTAGTGCAATGCATCGTCGACCAGAGCCACGCTCTTCAGTTCGACGATGACCGGCGCTTTGTTGGCCTCTTCCAAGAGCGCCACGGCGGCGTTGGGCGGGTCGGCGGCAAAGCTCTGCTCACCGCTGTTCCAGAGCTGGACGAAGTCGGCGTTGCTGAAGTGCCCGGTCAGGCGCTGCGGTCGGTCGGCGAAGAAGAGGGTCGCCGGCGACATGCCGTCCAGGATCATCGTCTCCCCATCGAAGCGCAGCTGCTTGGCCGTTTGCGCCAAGAGCAGCTTCAGGGGATGGTCAATGGTAAAGCTGCCGTCGTCGGCATAGTCTTGCGCCAGGCTTGGCCCTCCGCTGGAGAGCAGTAGGGCGGTTACCAGGCCAATCAGCAGTCGACGCATCGTTCACCTCTCCGTCTCGCCGTTAATGAACGAAAGCTTAGGCGATTGCAGGGGCGCTGCCTATCCCAAGATGCAAGTGGGAGGGTGACGGCTTAACTGGAGGCAGACTGGCGCGGCGGCACCGGGTCCGGTGCCGGTGGTGACGGGCGCAGGTTATGCGGCTTTGAGGCGTAGCGAATGTCCGGCTTTGCATTGCCTTGAAAATAGAGGAAGAGGGCGGCCGTCATGGCCGAATCCTCACTGGCGCCGTGCTGGCGGGCCTTGCGCTTGATGCCCAGGCGCGCGAGGCAGGCCTCCAGGGTCGGGCTTTCTTGCGGCCAGCGGCGGGCCGCGGCGTCGCGGGTGCAAAAGCCATGCGGCCGGACCCGCTCAACGCCAGCGCGGTCCAGCTCTTTGTTGATGAAATGCATCTTGCGGGCGATGTCGTGGCCGACGACCAGCGGTGCCTTTTCCAGCAGCCCTTGCAGGCGTTCGGCATAGTCGGAAAAGGGGCTTTGGTGGCGCAGTACCCAGTCGCTCATTTCGTGGCGCGCTGAGGCCTCGGGGCTGCTCTCCTGTCCGGGGTCGAAGAGCAGATAGAGCTGGCCATTGGGATGGACTTCGCCATTGACGATGGAGATCAACGACAGGCTGCAGATGCGATCGCTGCTCTTGTCCTCGCCGGTGGTCTCGATGTCGATGACGACCGCGTCGCGGCTCATGCCCCTTCTCCCTCTAAGGCCAAAGCGCGATGGCTCTTGGCTCTCTCCTGTTTGCCGGATGGCGCGGTGGCGATCAAGCGGGCTCCGCCTCGGCCAGCGCCTTGAAGCCTGCGGCGGCCTGTTGCAGAGCCTCGCTCAAGTCAAGTTGATCGGCCTGGCGGTCCATGCGCCGCCAATCCAGGGAGAGGGTGAGGGTCAAGGAGAGGCCCCTGTGCTCGGTCTCAAAGAGCTCTTCGATCTTGAGCCGGCTCTGGCCGGCATAGTGGGGATGATCGACCAGCAGGCAATCGACCTCATGCCGCTTCTCGAAGAGTGTGATGCGCTCGACAGCTTCATAGTCTGCAGTTCTGATCCGCCGGACCAAGAAGCCAGGTTGGCGTTCCAGGATCTCCACACCTCGAACCCCTGGATAGAAACGTCCGGGATTAATGGTGCTTTCCACCAAAAGAGCCCAGAGACGCTCCAGCGGGGCATGGATGGTCAGGCTCGTCTCGGCTTTCGGCATGATGACCTAGCTGCTGCTCATCTCCGCCCGGATCTTCTGGCGCAGCAGATCGATCGGCAGGCGCTTGCCTTCGACCTCATAGCACCAGTAGGTCCAGCCGTTGCAGGCAGCCGCGTTCTGCACGTGGGCACCGGCCTGATGGATGGAGCCGGTGAAGTCACGCGTCACCAGGCGCCCGTCGGCGCGCACCTTGGCGCGGTAGCGCCCATCGGGACTGACCAGCTGGGTGCCTGCCTCCAGAAAACCACGCTCTACCAGGGTGCCGAAGGGGACGCGAGGGGCCTCGCGCTTCTCGTCCAGTGCCAGCAATGCTGGCTCGCTCAGCCTCTGCGTTTCGCGCAGGCGCTTTTCGGCATGCTTCAGATAGTCTGCCTCGCGCTCGAAGCCTATGTAGTCACGGCCCAGGCGCTTGGCGACGGCCGCCGTGGTGCCGCTGCCAAGGAAGGGATCGAGGATCAGGTCACCGGGCTTGGTCGTGGCCAGGACGACGCGATAGAGCAGGGCCTCTGGCTTTTGCGTGGCATGAGCCTTGCGGCCGTCTTCGTCTTTCAGGCGCTCGTTGCCGGTACAGATCGGCAAGGTCCAATCGCTGCGCATCTGCAGCTCTTCGTTGAGCGCCTTCATGGCGCGGTAGTTGAAGGTATAGCGGCTCTCTTCGTGCTTGGCTGCCCAGATCAGAGTCTCATGCGCGTTGGTAAAGCGCCGGCCACGAAAGTTGGGCATGGGGTTGGTCTTGCGCCAAACGATGTCGTTCAGGATCCAAAAGCCCATGTCCTGCAGGATGGCGCCAACGCGAAAGATGTTGTGATAGCTGCCGATGACCCAGATCGCACCGTCGTCCTTCAAGGCGCGTCGGGCGGCTTTCAGCCAGGCCCGTGTGAATGCGTCGTAGGCTGCGAAGCTGTCGAACTGATCCCAGCCGTCGGTGACTGCATCGACCTTGGAGTTGTCCGGTCGATGCAGGGCCTGTTGCAGCTGCAGGTTATAGGGCGGATCGGCGAATACGAGGTCGACCGAGCGCTCCGGCAAGGCCTGCATCAGCTCGATACAGTCACCTTGGTACAGGCGGTTTATCTCGATCTTATCGCTCACTCGGCCCCTCTCATATTGTCGGTCACTGATCGTGGCCGACTTGTTTGGCGGCGCCAGTCCACTCCCCCTCCCGGCCACCCAAAAGGATACTGGCCTGGGTGGCCGGGAGGGGGAGTGGGCTGGCGCGAAGTGGTGAGCTTGCCTCACCGTACACCAATAAGGTCGCCACGACCATTGAAGCGCCATCAGAATCCGAGAGGTCGCGTCGGTCAAGTCTCCTCGTGGCTTTGCAGCACCAAGCGAACCGGGGCGAAGCTCCGACGATGTGCGGGCGTTGCGCCCATTTCCATCAAGGCAGCGCGGTGATCCTTGGTTGGATAGCCCTTGTTCTTGGCCCAGCCATAGCCCGGATAGGCTTGATCCAGCTCTTGCATCCTGCGGTCGCGGGCGACCTTGGCAACGATGGAGGCGGCTGCGATCGAAAGCACCTTGGCATCGCCGCCGACCACAGCCTTCGCCTGACAGGGCAGCCTGGCCGGGATCTTGTTGCCGTCGACCAGGGCCCAGTCGCAGGCTTCGGCCAGGCTCAAGAAGGCACGTTCCATGGCCAGCAGACTGGCGGCAAGGATGTTCAGCCGGTCGATCTCTTCGACTGTTGCCCAACCCAAGGCAACCTCAGCCTCCGCCCAGAGCAGGTCGGAGAGCTGGTCGCGGGTCTTCTCCGACAGGGTCTTTGAATCGGCCAATTGCGCAAACTGACCGGTGGCCACCTTCCTTGGATCGAGGCGGACTGCGGCAGCAGTCACCGGTCCGGCCAAGGGGCCCCGCCCGACCTCGTCCAGCCCGGCAATCCGAAGCCCACTCTCGGCGCCCAGGTCTCGCTCCATCTGGAAATCAGGTCGCAGGATGTCCCCCCTTCTTGCTGCTTGTACTTTGTCGGCGAGCCTCTAGAGTCGCGACAACAAGAGGGAGACAGACCGGATGAAACTCGTCAGCTATCGCTCAAACAATCAGCCGGGTTACGGCGTAACCGACGGCGAGTCTGTTTGGAAACTCGGCAAGGCACAGGGACTGCCGGTCAACCTGATGAAGGCCTTGGGGGCTGCAAACCTGCTGGAGAAAGCGCAGTCGGCAATCGGTAGCGCCGACGCGGTCGCACTCTCAGACCTGGAGCTTCGGCCGGTGGTGCCGCGCCCCGGCAAGATCTTCTGTATCGGTCTGAACTACGAGAGCCATCGCATCGAGACTGGACGGCCGGAGAGCAAGTATCCAACCATCTTCACCCGTTTCGCCAACACTCTGATTGGCCCGGGGCAAGCTTTGGTTCGGCCCAAGCTCTCTGAGAAGTTTGATTTCGAGGGCGAGCTGGCGGTGGTGATCGGCAAGCGCGGGCGCCATATCGCTGTCGAGGACGCGCTTTCGCACATTGCCGGTTACAGCTGCTTCAATGACGGCTCGGTGCGCGATTTCCAGCGTCACAGCAGCCAATTCACGCCAGGCAAGAACTTTGACGCCAGTGGTGCCTTCGGCCCCTGGCTGGTAACCGCCGACGAGATCCCCGATCCCTCGACCTTGAGCCTGGAGACCCGGGTCAACGGCGAGGTGATGCAGTCGGCCACCTTGGACGACCTGATTTTCGACGTGCCCAGCTTGATCTCTTACATCTCGGGCTTCGCCACCCTGCAGATGGGTGACATGATTGCCACCGGCACGCCGGGCGGTGTCGGCTATGTGCGCAATCCGCCTGTCTATATGAAGCCGGGTGACACGGTCGAGGTGGAGATCTCCGGCATCGGCGTTCTCTCCAACCCGGTGGTTGCGGAAGAGGCCTAGAGCTCGCCATCAATCCCTAACATCTTGTGCCTCCCTGCTTTCCGAGCCAAGCTCTCAGCCAACGAGAGCTTCGAGGCTCTCGTGTAGACGAAAAACTGGGAGGTTTCGCAGATGAGGATCTTTTCTGGCAGCAGCGGGGTCGTGGCGGCGGCCGTCGTCCTGAGTTTTGCAGGCACGGCGATCGCGGAGGAATGCAAGCCCTCGAAATGGGGTGCGGACGATCAAATCGGTGCGGCCAACCTGATTACGCCGGAAAGCGTGCTGGCAGCCTCGAAGCTGATCAAAAAGGGTGAGACCGTGCCCTTGGGCATCGTCGTCGATCCCAAGATGCCAGCCTTTCCCCCGCGTGGCATGATGCTGCAAATCGTTCAGCCTGGACAGCAGAGCGGACGCTTCCGCACAGAGTTCGGTTGGGACATCGTCTACAACGACGACATTGCCCAACTCTGGTGGGGAACCGGCCCACAGATCGACGGTCTGGGCCATCTGGGCGAGGCCGATGTCTATTACAACTGCAATGAGGGCGTGGAGTTCGCGGAGATTTCCGGCCTGACCAAGCTGGGTGTGCACCAGATCCCGCCTTTGGTCGCCCGCGGCGTGGTGATCGACATGGCCAAGCACTTCGGCGTCGAGCACATGGCGTCCGGTCAGTCCTTCGGTACCGAAGACATCAAGGCGGCCGCCAAGGCCCAGGGAGTCGAGATTCGCGAAGGCGATGTGGTGCTGTTCCACACCGGTTGGACCGATGCCATGCTGGAAGCTGATCCAACCGCATGGGTTTCGGGCGAACCCGGCATCGACAACGAAGGCACGGTCTATGTCGCCTCCTTCAATCCCGTCGCCGTTGGTGCGGACACCTGGGGCCTGGAAGTCGTTCCGCCCAAGGAAGGCGATAGGGTCTTCTATGGTCACGTGACCCTCTTGAGCCACAACGGCATCTACATCCTGGAGACCATGGACACCGGTCGCCTGGTCGAGAAGGGCGTGAATGAGTTCATGTTCGTGCTGGGTCAGGCCCGCGTCAAAGGCACGGTGCAGATGATCATCAATCCGGTCGCCCTCTTCTAGTCTGAACGAGGAACGTGGAGGCCGGGCAGAGGAGGCTCTGCCCGGCCTCTTCTTTTGGCTGGAACCCCATGACAGATTTGAAGCCTCTGCGGTCGTATTGCGACTTGTCTCCAAGAGGCCTCTAGGGTGCAATGGCTGAAAACAAGGGAGGTTGCCAATGGCATTGCTTGAGGTTCGCGGGGTGACGCGCCGCTTCGGCGGTCTGCTGGCCGTGAACGAACTGAGCTTTTCAGTCGAGGCCGGTACGATCCACGGCCTGATCGGCCCCAATGGCGCCGGCAAGACCACGACCTTCAATGTGATCAGCGGTTTCTACGCGCCCTCGGCCGGGCAGGTGCTCTACGACGGGCAGGACATCTCTGGCTTGCCGACGCATCGGATTGCCGCTCTGGGCCTGGTCCGGACCTTTCAAGGCACGACCCTGGTCCAGCCCTTCAGCGTCTACGACAATGTCCTCCTCGGCTGTCACCTGACGGCCAAGGCCTCATTGGTGTCCGGCGTGCTCGGCAGTGATCGGGCAAAGCGCAAGGCGGCCGAGGCCAAGACGGAGGAGGCCCTGCGCCTCTTCGACCTCTGGGAGCGACGCGAGGAGGAGGCCGGCAATCTGCCGCATGGCCTGCAACGCGCGCTCGGCATGGCCGTCGCCATGGCGGCTGATCCTAAGTTGTTGCTCTTGGACGAGCCCTTCACCGGCATGAACCCGGAGGAAACCAGCCGCATGATGGAACTGATGCGGCGGTTGCGCGATCGTGGCGTCACCTTGCTGCTGGTCGAGCATGACATGCAGGCGGTGATGGGGCTTTGCGAACGTATCACGGTCATGAACTTCGGCTCACTGCTGGCCGAGGGCGGGCCCGAGGAGATCCGCGAGAACCCCGAGGTGGTGACGGCCTATCTGGGGGCTGCCGACTTCGGCATCGAGGAAGCGCTGGCGGGAGAGAGCGATGCTGCTTGAGATCGACAAGGCAAGCGTTCACTACAACAAGGTTCAGGCGCTGAAGGAGATCAGCCTCTCGGTGCCGGAGGGCGGCATCGTCACCATCATTGGTGCCAATGGGGCCGGCAAGACCACCACCTTGAGAGCCATCTCCGGTCTGGTCCGCATCTCAAGCGGCGAAATCCGCTTTCTGGGGGAGCGGATTGACCGCCTGCCGCCCGAGAAGATCGTGCGCATGGGCATTGCCCAGGTGCCGGAAGGCCGGCGCTGTTTCCCGGAACTGACAGTGCAAGAAAACCTGCTGGTCGGCGCCTTCTTGCGCAAGGACAAGGCTGGCGTGATGCGGGATCTGGAAGGTGTCTTTGAGCGCTTTCCGCGCCTGAAAGAGCGCCGCGGGCAGATGGCAAAGACCATGTCCGGCGGTGAACAGCAGATGCTGGCGATCGGCCGCGCGCTCATGTCGGGGCCGAAGCTGCTGCTGCTCGACGAGCCCTCCATGGGCCTCTCGCCGGTCATGGTGCAGGAGATCGCGCGTATCGTTCTGGCGATCCGGCGGCAGGGAATCCCCGTGGTCCTGGTCGAGCAGAACGCCGAGCTTGCCTTGCGGCTGGCCAATCAGGCTTATGTGCTGGAGACAGGTTCGGTCGTGCTCTCTGGCCCGGCCGGCGATCTGCACGAGAATGATCACGTCCGCCGTGCCTATCTGGGAGGCTAGCTTGCTTCGTTTGAGGTGCCGCTCGCTCGGAGCGCTCTGATGAACAATCATGATATCGATCCGCGGGTTCTGCAGCGCGCCGGTTGGACGCCGGAAGAGCTCTATTGGGAGGAGCTTTCTGAAGCAGCGCTCGGCCTCTCGCCCTTCAAGGCGCGGCGTTACTGGCGAGAGGCAGCGCAGGCAGCCAGCCTTTTTCTTGAGGACGATGACGCTCGCCAAGCCACCAGCCTAGCCAATCTTGCCCTGGCTGAAGAGCTGGACGGGCGCCCCAACAAGGCCAAGGCTTTATTGCAGGAGGCCGAGGTACGCTGGAAACGCTCCGGCACCTGGGTCGGCCGACTGAAGGCCGAGCGGCGTGCACGCTCTTCCCTTTTCCACTTCCGCCTGATGCGCAAGCACGAGGGCGACTATGCCCATTGGAGCAAGACACGCTTCGCCACACTCCACGGCCAAGGCCGAGAGGCTCTGAGAGAGCGCAGGAAGGGCGGCTATCGCCCTGAAGGGATTTTTGGGGCCTGGCAGGCGGTCAAGCCGGCTGGTTTCGACGATGCCAGGCGGCTCTTGGCGGCCGTGCATCTGATCGCGCCGGATCTTTGAGGTGCTGGCTACCACTGCTGTTTCTCTTCATCCTGCCCGCCAGGGCAGAGGCTCAAGAAGCTCTTCCGGTCGATCTGGAGTTGGTGCTGGCGGTTGATGCCTCCGGCTCGGTCGATAACACCGAGCTACGCCTGCAGCTGGTGGGTATCGCGACGGCCTTTCGCTCGCCGGAGGTCTTGGCGGCCATTGCCGAGGGGCCCTATGGGCGTATCGCCGTCGCCTTGGTGCTTTGGGCCGGGCATAACAATCCCAAGGTGATTTCGCCCTGGTCGCTTGTTTTGGACCAGGTCTCCGCAGAGGCCTTCGCCCGGACCGTGGAGGGCTTTCCACGGGGCGGGGTCGATGGCGCCACGGGGATTGGCAAGGCGATCTTCTTCTCTGCGCGGGCTTTGACCGACAATGCCTATGACGGTGAGCGCATGGTGATCGACATCTCCGGCGATGGGCGCGAGAACCCTCCGGATGACTGGACCTTGATGCTGAGCGACGGCCGCGCTTTCGCCCGCAGTCGCGGCATCACGGTGAACGGCTTGGCCATCCTGACCGACGATGCGACCCTGGATGACTACTACCGCTATGACGTGATTCTGGGCTTTGGTGCCTTCGTCGAGGTGGCCAGGACCTATGACGACTTTGCCGAGGCCATCCACAGAAAGCTCGTGCGGGAGATCCGGAAAACCCTGGTGATCGGTGGGAGATGAAGTGGCGCGTCGCTGCTGACAATCGCGATAGCAGAACTTGATCAAGGCGTTCTGAGAGGGCAGCATGGGGCCGGTGAGCTTGACAAATGGCCAATGCTGCCATTCTGCGAGAGGAGTGAGGGAGGAACGATGCGTCTATCGCTAGCGGCAATCGGGGGGGCTCTTCTTGCTCTGCCCCTGCTGTCTGCAGCGCCGGCTGAGGCCTGTACGCTGCAGATCGGCTCAAATTACTATGAGATCGAGGCAGTCGCCGACCATCGGCCCGAATCGGAGCAACATCTCTGCACCGACGGCATTCTGCGTTGGTACGGACCCAAAGGCTATGAGGCGATGACTTGGGATGATCCCAACAAGATCGTCTGGGTCTGGGGGATGGGTGGCACGATGACGGCCTGGGGAGCCTTCCTGGTGGTGGTGCTGGACGACGGGCGCGTCGTCTTCCGCTGGGGTGACACCAACAGTCCGAAGCTGATGGTCAACGACAGCTCTCATCTCACCTACTTTGCCCAGGATGGGCAGGGCGGCGAGATCCACGCTCTAGGCGTTCACTCTGTCTCCACCACGCCCAAGGGCGAGATGGTGATCGAGCTGGAAGGCGAGAGTGACCATATCTGCAGCGTCAAGTCCGATGCGAGAGGGGCCTTCACCTGGAACTGGGAATGCCGTCTCACCGCAGCCGCCGAACCGCCGGGCGTGCAAGCAAACCCCAATGCCCTGCCGATTGCGCCGCCGCCACCGACGGTGCCGGCGGCACCGCAGGCCACTGCTGTGACTCCCTCTGCCGGCGGCGCCAGTGCCTGGAAGTATGACTTCGGGCAGGGCTCGGTCCAGATCGGCACCTATCCCAGCCCGGGGAACCAGTTCTTCCTCTCCTGCACGACCGAGAATCGCCAAGGCACCTTCTATACCGAGATTGGCGGCCGGCCGGTGACCGGTCGGATCCAGGTCTCTGTCGATGGCCAGAGCTTTGAGTTCTGGATGGACAGTAACAGCCCTGGCTGGGCCAACACCAACTGCCACGCCTGCAACGGCAACTGGGATGGCCTCTGGTACGCCATGCGTGCCGGCCGCAGCATGACGATCAAGCCGGACAATGGTCAGTCTCTGACGCTCTCCCTGGCGGGCAGTGCCGATGCCATGCCGCAGCAGGCCTGCGCGTCGCAGTTCTGGAGTTAGGAGGGAAGGATGGGGCACGCTATCGGGTGTTTCCACCCGATAGCGTGCCCCTCCTCCCAAGTCCAAGGTCACTTCGTTTCGGCTAGAGCGTCAGCCAACAAACTGCTCTCCCTGTTGGCTGCACCTCGTCGAGAGGCCTGACCGCGTGCATCACTCGGCCGGTGCTGTCGCACCCGAAGGCTCGCTTTGACGCTGCAATGCCTTTCGGCGTTTCAGGTCCCACCAGGCAAACACGAAGTAGACGATCGTGCACCAAATCGTCACATCATAGAACATCTCGCGATTGGCATAGTAATAATAGAGGTCAGGACTGTCAAAAAGCACGCGCCACGCCAGGACGGCAGGGACCAGAAGTCCAACGACAATCCAAACCGCACGTATGAGCTTGCCGAGTAGCGAGGTGTCCTTGACCGGCGCATGGCTCTCCTCCCGCTCTAGCTTGGCATGATACGCCTCGACCCGCCGATTGAACAGCTCTTCGCGTTCTTCCGCTTCCGGATAGCTCTCGCCGGCGCCATGACGCTTGGCAAGGCTGGTGTAAAGGATGATGGACAGCACCCAAGTCGGCACGAAGAGATATGCGAAGGGGATTATGTTGATGGCATCGAGCCCGAAACCGAAGACTAGACAGGCTGCCCAGGTGATCAGCGCGGGCACGTTATCCCGCGTCCCCTTGAGGCGATGCCAGTTGCTCTTCATGCCCATTCGAGGGAAGAGATGCTGTTCAGCGAACACGATCCCCCCGATCGGCACGAGGACCAGGCCCGCATAGGCCAGCAGCGGTAAGATGCTGCGATAGATAAAGGGGAAGCAACTGCCAATCACGACCACGGCACCGACGATCAAGGTCACTTTCTGCCGTGCCAGGTTGGGGAACACCGCTTGGGCGGCGAGACCGGCGCGGTAAAGGTTTGAGTTGGCTGTCGTCCAACCAGCGACGATGACGATGACGAAGCCGCTGGCGCCGAGCGCGTAGAAGGCGACATCGCCTGGCGAAACGACGGCGATGCTGAGCTTCATGATTGCCGCGGTCGCCGCACCCATAAGAGCCGCTGAGATCCACGCGATGTAGTGGCCGAACATCATGCCGGTAGCCGTGCAGAGGCCGTAGATCGACTTGCGGGCGTAGCGCAGGAGGGCCATGTCGATCAGGCCAAAATGCGCAAAGGTGTTCGCAGCCCAAGCAAGGCCGATCACCTCCCACAATCCGATCCCGGGTTCGCCTTCAGCGTTGACCCCGGTGAAGACGGTCGAGGCGGCGAGGTTAGAAAAGTCCGCAAAGCTAGAAAGCGTGGTATAGCCGGTCAGCGTCTCGTTCAGCGCCGGAATCAGCACCATGCCACCGGCCGTGAACATCACCATCAGCCAAGGCGCACAGATGCTGGCGAACTCGGTGAGGACGTTAAATCCGTAGTATGCGACCAGAACGGCGATAACGCTTGCCGATGCGGCAATAACCGCAAAGTAGAGATTGCTGGGATAAGGATAGACTTGTGGAGGAATATCGAACAGCACCCGTACCGCGGTGGCGGAAACCGTTATCATCGCCGCGGAGATGGCAATGAAAATGAGAACGTTCGCGCCGTTGTAGAGCCGCGATAGCTTCTCGCCCATATGCTGGTCGAGGTAGGTATAGAGGCTGAGCCGCGTCTTCACCGCGATCGGCGCCGTGATCAGCCAGAAACTGAGCATGGCAAGCGTGTTGCCGATCAGGAGGCCGACTACGATGTCGTCGAACGAGGCGCCCATGGCGACGAAGGCGGCACCGATCACGAACTCTGTCGCGGCGACATGCTCGGCGGCATAGAGCCCCAGAAAATGACCCGGCCCATGCGTTCGGTGTTGGGGGACCGGGAGCAGCTCGTCATCCAACTTCTCGATGGGTTGGTCGTAGATTTTCTCCGAATGCGCCATTGCAGGGTCCTCCCCAATGTCTTGTCGTCCGCCCTTGGGTCTATCGCCTCGTGAGCGTGCGGAACTTGGTTTCTTGTTGCTAGAGCGGATCGCATTCAGTCGGAAACAACTGAACGCGTGAATCCGTTCTAACGCATTGAAAGATATAGTCGATTCACGGATCCGAGTGATTCCACTCGGATCCGATCGGCTCTAGTTTTCGCCGATGAAGCGCGCTCTGTTGATCACCTTTTCGGTCACCCACTGAGCGTCTTCCAATGCCTCATCTATCGAGATCTCTCCGGCGAGCGCCTTGGCGATCCGTGAACCGACAGCCGTCCCCATTCCTGGAAACTCGGGGATCGCGACATACTGGATACCGGTGTAAGGCACCTCGTCCACGGTCGGGTTATCCGGGTCCGAGGCAAGGATCGACGCCAGGGTCATCTCCGCAAAGGGTGCGGCCCGGAGGTAGGCAGGGTTCCGATAAAGCGATGCCCGCGTTCCCGGCGGTGCCTGCGCCCAACCCTCTTCCTTGGCCACGAGTTCGATGTAGGAGTCCGAGGTGGCCCAAGCGACAAAGGCCTTGGCCGCTTCCTGGTGCTCCGACCCGGACGAGATTCCAAGTGCCCAAACCCACAGCCAATTGCTGCGCTTGCCGAGACCGCGGTCGGGAGCAAGCGCGAAACCGACGCGATCCGCCACGCGCGATGTCTCTGGGTCTGTGATCGACGACGCGGCCACCGTTGCGTCGATCCAGATCCCGCAGCGGCCGTCCTGGAAGAGCTTCAAGATTTCGGTGTAGCCGTTCGATTCGGCATCCGGCGGCCCGAAATCCCGCAACAGCCCGATATAGTCGCTGACGGCACTCCTCCATGCCTCGCTCTCAAACTGTGGCAGCCAGTTATCATCGAACCATCGCGCGCCGTAGGAGTTTGCCATGGCCGTGATCAACGCGACATTCTCGCCCCAGCCGGGCTTGCCCCGCAGGCAGATGCCGTAGACATCATCGTTTCGCTCGCTGATGGCGGCAGCCGCGGTTCGGATGAGCTCCCAGGTCGGCTTGTCGGGCCTCTCGAGCCCCGCCTGGTCAAAGAGATCTGTACGATACATGGTGAAGGCCGACTCGCCGTAGAAGGGGGCGGCATAGAGCATGCCATCGTAACTCAGGGCCTCACGGATCGTCGGCAGAATGTCATCGACGTTGTAGCCGTCCGGCATCGCGGAGAGGGGCGAGAGCCAGCCGCGCTCGGCCCAGATTGGTACCTCGTAGGTGCCGATGGTCACGATGTCGAAGCGTCCCGCACCGGTCGCGATATCGGTGGTGACTTGCTGGCGCAGGGTGTTCTCGTCGAGCGTCAACCAATTTAGGGCGATGTCGGGATGCTCGGACACAAAGGCCTCGGAAAGCCTCTGCATCCGCTCCATATCCGGATTGCTTACAGTCGCGATGGTCAGAGTCGTCTGTGCAGAGACCGCAGTCGAGACGGCCAGGCAGGCGCCGAGAATCGAAAGACTTCGCAATATCATTGTTCCTCCCACCCGCGGCATTTTTCGCCTTGCGGGAGTCCAGTGAATTTCTCGCCTCGGAAAAGGTCAATGCCTGTGAACGAATACTCGCAGCATGTGCATATGCTCACCGCAGCCAGGGGACACTATCGATCGCGATTATCCGTTGGCGCACTGCCTTTTAGGCGACTAGTATAGGACATGTTAGACCGCAAGGAAGATGCGGCGCGTGCCGCCTGGCTCTACTTTGTTCGCGGCTACACACAGGATGAGGTCGCAAGGCAACTCGGCGTGTCGCGGCCGACAGCACAGCGGCTGGTCTCCTTTGCCGTAACGGAGGAACTGGTCCGCTTCAAGGTCGATCACCCGATCATAGGCTGCCTGGCACTCGGTGCCGAGGTCGCCAGTCGCTTCGGGCTAGAATTCTGCGACGTGGCACCGGCCGATCCAAGGTTGGGCCGGGCCCGTGATGTCATCGCGCCGTATCTGGCCGATCGCTTGTTCCGCATTCTTTCTCTCAAACAGCCGATCACGCTCGGCGTCGGCAGCGGCCGCATGCTTCGTGCCGCCGTGGATCGGATCGAGCGCATAGACCGGCCGCAGCATCGGGTGGTGTCACTGGTGGGCTCGACCTCAAGCAGCGGTCGCGCCAGCCTGTTCGAGGTGGCCACACGTTTGGCCGACCGGCTTGGGGCAGAGTGCTATCCCTTGCAACTACCGGTCGTTGCTGAAACGGCCTCGAGCCGCGGCACCCTTCAGCGCCAACGGGCCTATGCAACTCTACTTGAGTTACGAAGCCGTGCCGATGCCGTGGTGGTGGGAATCGGCGAGGTCGGCGCAAGAGCGCAGATCGTTGAAGATGGGTTCCTCACGCGGGCAGAGATGGACGCTCTTGTCGCTCAGGGTGCCGTCGGTGAAATTACTGGCTGGGCCTTCAACAGCGAAGGGGAGATTCTCGATGGGCCGATCAACGAGCGCGTCGCCAGCATGCCGCTGCAGCATTCGCCCGAACGGCCGGTAATTTTGGCTGGAGGCGGAAAGTCTAAGGTCGCTTCGCTCAGGGCTGCGCTCAAAGGCGGTTTCGCGACCGCGCTGGTTACTGACGAACTGACGGTCTCTGAAGTCTTGGCCTCCAAGTAGGACGAGGCTTCCCGTCTGGCTCTAGATTTCAACGGGTTCGAGCGGATCGCGTTCGGTTGTTCCTAACTGAATGCGATCGGCTCTATGCAGGGGTTTCGCCAAGGTAGCGGCGGCGAAGATGAGCGGTGAAGATCTCTGGATCGAGGCTCTTGCCGGTCGCGGACTCAACTAGCTGCTTGCTGGTCAATAGCGACGCCTTCTCATGGATGTTCGGTCTGAGCCAAGCCAAGAGCCGTGAGAAATCTCCGGAGGCCAGGCCGGCTGAGATCTCCGGATCGGCCTCGACCGCTGCGGCGAAGAGCTGGGCGGCGGTCATGGCGCCTAGGGTGTAGGTCGGAAAATAGCCCCAGGCACCGTCGTACCAGTGGATGTCCTGCAGGCAGCCCAGGCGATCGTCAGGCGGGGTCAGGCCCAAGAGAGCCTGCATGCCCTCGTTCCAAGCACCGGGAAGGTCGCCAAGCTGCAGCTCGCCAGAGAGGACGGCCTTCTCCAGTCTTGTTCTCACGATGACGTGCAGCGGATAGGTCGCCTCGTCGGCCTCGACCCTGATGAAGTCGGGTGCTACCCGGTGATAGAGGCCGCGGAAGTTCTCAGCCGTCCAGGCGGGACCAGAGCGACCGAAGGCGGCGGCCGCAAAGGGTGCCAGGAAAGAGAGGAACTCTGGACTGCGGCAGGCCTGCATCTCCATCAGCAGGGATTGGCTCTCATGGATCGCCATGCCGCGGCTCTCACCGACCGGCTGGCGTCGCCACGGTGCCGGCAGGCCGCGCTCGTAGAGGGCATGACCGGTCTCGTGGATGACACCCATCAGCGAGGAGGTGAAATCGCCTTCCTCATAGCGCGTGGTGATGCGGACGTCGTCCGGCGTGCCGCCGCTGAAGGGATGCAGCGAGACGTCGAGGCGACCATGCTCGAAGTCAAACCCGATCAGGCGCATCAGGCGCCGGCCGAGCTGCGCTTGAGCGGCGATCGGGAAGGGGCCCTCAGGCCGTAGCGGCTCCGGAGCCTGCGCCTGCCGTTCTAGGGCCTCGCCGACCAAAGCCGGGAGCTCTTCGGCAAGCTTGGCGAAGAGAGTGTCGATCTCGGCTTCGCTGGCCCCGGGCTCGAAACTATCCAGCAGGGCCTCATAGGGTGTGCACCCGAAGGCTTCGGCTTTGCGCGCGGCCTGTTCCTGGGTCAGGCGTACCAGCGCTTCCAGCTTGGGCAGTACCAGGCCGAAATCCGCCTTTCGACGGGCCTCGCGCCAGACCGCTTCGCAGGCATGGCAGGCCTTGCTGTAGGCCTCGACGAAGCCGCCGTCCAAGGCGGTCTCGTGCCGCCAAGCGCGGCGCATCTCGCGCAAATTGGCCTGCTGCCAAGGGTCCAGGCCATCGCTCGCTTCGGCCTGGTCCAGCTTGTCTGAAACCTCGGCCTCGCTGACCAGCTCATGGGACAGCACCGAGAGGGTGGCCAGCTGCTCGCTACGTGCCTCCCCGCCACCACTGGGCATCATCACCGAGAGGTCCCAGTGTAGAACCGAGGCCGCCTCGCCGAGGGTGCCCAGGCGTCGGAAGCGCTGCTCTAGCCAGTCGTAGGCCGGGCTCATGTCTCGCTCTCCTCCTTGCCGGCCTTGGGACCCAGGCTATAAATCACGAAGATCACCAAGAGGGCCAAGGCGAGCGCGTACCAGGTGATGGCGTACTGCAGATGGTCGTTGCGCATCTCCATCGGTGGCGGCGGGGTGAAGGGCAGAGAGGCCTCCTGGTCGTCGCGATAGAGGCCCAGATAGAGCGGGACGATGGGGTTCGCCAGATCGGCTGCCTTGGCCATCTCGGCTGGATCGATGAAGAACCAGGCATTGCCTTCGACATTGTTGCCCGGCTCCACCCAGTCGCTGCCTTGCCAGCCACCCGGCAGGATCACGCCCTCGATCTGTGTAATGCCTTCGGGATTACTCTCGACCCGGCTCGCCGGGTCTTGGAGTGATGCGGGGATCCAGCCGCGATAGACCAAGAGGCCGCGGCCGTCCGTCATCTCGAAGGGAGTGACAACGCCGACACCGGTTGAGCCCTTGTAGCTGCGCCCCGGCAGATAGAGTTCGCGGTCGTGCCGGTAGATGCCCTCTGCCGTGACACGACGGTGCAGCAAGGCTGCTTCGTCCGAGAGATCCTGTGGCAGCGCTGTGGCCGGGGCCGACCAGCGTTCCTGACGCTCGTCAATCAAGCCCTGTTTCCAGTCCAGGCGCACCACCTGCCAGGTGCCCAGCCCCAGCAGGATCACGAACATGATGAGCGTTGCAATGCTGGTTCCCAGGCGCGGCTGGAAGGGGCGGTTGAAGAGTCTCATGTCCTCTGAGTTCTAGAAGAGACGATCCCTGAAAGCGGGGATCAGTCGTAGTGAACGTGGCCGCTGTCGCTGGCGCGGTGCTTGTACTGTAAGGCGATCAAGAGAGCCTTGGCCGGACGCAGCAGCAAGAGCGAGAGGCCCAGGATGAAGGCCGGCCAGATCAGCATATGCACCCAGATAGGTGGTTCGGCGCTGCTTTCCAGCCAAAAGGCCAGAGGAATGACGGTGCCGCCGACGATGAAGATCAGAAAGACCGCGGGCCCATCACCGGAATCAGCCTTGCTGAGATCAGCGCCACAAGACTGACAGCGCTCTCTCACCGTCAGGAAACCCTTGAAGAGCTTACCCTTGCCGCAACGTGGACAGCGGCAGGACAGTCCAGCGGCGAGCGGCGAGACAGTCAAAAGATCTAAATCTCGCCGCTCGTGCTTTCGAGCTAGTGGGCGTAGTTGGAGCCACCACCCCACCAGTAGACGCAGACGAAGAGGAACAGCCAGACCACGTCCACGAAGTGCCAGTACCAGACCGCTGCCTCAAAGCCGTTGTGCTTCTCGCGGGTGAAGTGCCCGGCACGGGCCCGCAGCAGGCAGACCAGCAGGAAGGTGGTGCCGACCAGCACGTGGAAGCCGTGGAAGCCCGTCGCCATGAAGAAGACGGAGCTATAGACGTCCTGATCGAAGGAGAAGGCCGCGATGTTGTACTCGTAGACTTGGAAGCCGGTGAAGAGGGCGCCCAGGATCACGGTCAGGGTCAAGCCGCGGATCAGGTTCTTGCGGTCGCCGACCAGCAGGGCGTGGTGCGCCCAGGTGACGGTGCAGCCCGACAGCAGCAGGATCAAGGTGTTCAGCAGGGGCACGGCGAAGGGATCGAAGGTGAGAATACCCTCCGGCGGCCAGACACCGCCCAGCACCTCGACGCGGGTTTCTTGAATGGCTTCGTTCGGGAAGAGCGCCGGGTCGAAGTAGGCCCAGAAGAAGGCCACGAAGAACATCACCTCAGAGGTGATGAAGAGCAGCATGCCGTAGCGCAGGCCGATCTGAACGACCGGGGTATGCACCTTCTCGACGACCGATTCCCGGATTACGTCGCGCCACCAGAAGAACATGGTCGCAATCACCAGGATCACCCCGATGAAGAAGGACCAAGCCTCGATGCCGTGCATCCACATGACACCGCCGAAGGTGATAATGCCGCCGCCAAGGGCGCCCACCAAAGGCCAAATGCTGGGGTTTACCAGATGGTAGGGATGCTTTGGCTCTTCGTGCGCCGCGCTCATGGCTCTTCCGTTCCCTCTCGTTTGCCCGCTTGGGACCTGGCCCTTGCAGGATGCTCTCTACTATACGCGCTCCACCTTCTGCGGAGGCAACTCTAATTGACGCGGGCCGCCTCGCTCTCTTGCGTCTGCAAGGCCGCCAGCTCGCTGTCGGGGTCGACAAAGAAGGTGTAGGACAGGGTGATGGTCTTCACCTCCGCCAGGTTCGGATCCTCGGCCAGGGCCGGATCGACGAAGAAGCTGACGCCCATGTCCATCTTCTGGCCCGGGTTCAGGACCTGCTCGGTAAAGCAGAAGCACTGCACCTTGCTGAAGTATTGACCGGCCTTCTGCGGCGTCACGTTGAAGGTCGCGGTCCCGGCGGTCGCGACCTCGGCCTGGTTGACCGCGGTGTAGAAGATCAGGTTGGATTGGCCTAGCTTGACCGTCACCTGGCGCACGTCGGGCTTGAAGTCCCAAGGCAGATCCGGGCTGACGTTGGCGTCGAAGCGGATGTTCATCTGCCGCTCCAAGACCTCTTCGGGTGCGGCTTCGGCGACTTGAGTGGTGCCGCCATAACCGGTCACCTGACAAAAGAGCTCGTAGAGCGGGACGGCGGCAAAGGAGAGGCCCACCATGCCGCAGACCAGTGCACCCAGACCCAGGGCCATTCGACCATTGGCGCGCTTGCGCCTATCCGGTGCCTTTTCTGCCGACATAGCCTACAGCCCTCCCATACGCACCATGGCGACGAAATAGACAGCGACGATAAAGCTGACGAGCGCCAGGAAAATTGCCCAGTTGCGGCGCTTGCGTGCCTTCAGCCAAGCCGCTCGTTGCGGGCCCGTCAGTTCGGTCGGGCTCTTTCGGTCCTGGCTCATGATAGCGGCACTCACGGCAGAAGCGCGCCGGGGCCGCCCAGCAGATAGGGCTGGCGGTCCACGATCAGAAGCGCGAAGAGGATGAAGAGGTAAAGGATGGAGAAGCCGAAGGTGCGCCTGGCCGCCTTGTCGCCCTCGCGTTTGATGGCGAGCGCCGAGACCAGGAAGAGCAGCCCCAGAACCAAGGCAGCACCGCCATAGAGCCAGCCGGCAACGCCGAGCAGGGTCGGGGCCAGCGCGATCGGCAGCAGCACCAGGGTGTAGAGGATGATCTGGTTCTCCGTCGCCTTACGGCCGGCGACGACCGGCAGCATGGGCACGCCCGCGCGCTCATAGTCCTTGGCGCGATAGAGAGCCAACGCCCAGAAGTGCGGCGGCGTCCAGAAGAAGATCAACAGGAAGAGCACGACCGATGCCAGCGAGACATCGCCGGTGACCGCAGCCCAGCCGATCATCGGCGGGAAAGCGCCGGCAGCACCACCGATCACGATGTTCTGCGGGGTCCGGCGCTTCAGCCACATGGTGTAGACGAAGACGTAGAAGGCGTTGGCGAAGCCGAGCAGCGCTGCTGCCACCCAGTTGACCGCCAGCCCCATCAGCATGACCGAGAAGAGCGAGAGGATCACACCGAAGGAGAGCGCCTCTTCCGGTGCCATCAAACCCTGCACCAGCGGCCGTCGGCAGGTCCGGGTCATGACCGCATCGATGTCGCGGTCGTACCACATGTTGATGGCCCCTGCCGCACCCGCCCCGATGGCGATGCAGAGCACGGCGACCGCACCCAAGAGCGGGTGCAGACTGCCTGGCGCGACCAGCATGCCCGCCAACCCGGTGAAGACCACCAGGGACATAACCCGGGGCTTCAGCAGCGAGATCCAAGCCTTGAGAGGGGCCGCACCGGCCAGCACGGCTGCCGGTGCGGCTTTGGTCTCGCTGGCCGAGGCGGGAAGAGGAAGAGACATGACGAGGTTATCCTGGAACCTGACCGCCGATTAGTGGTGCTGCTCCTGCGGCTTGATCACCGGGATCTCGTCGAAGGCGTGGAAGGGCGGCGGCGAGGACACGGTCCACTCCAGGGTCAGGTTGGAGGGCTCGATGTTCCAATAGTTGGCGCCGACGCGACGACCGTACATCAGGGTCCAGATCATCATGCCGATGAAGAAGACGGACGAGGCAGCCGAGATATAAGATCCGATCGAGGAGACCATGTTCCAGCCCGCGTAGACGTCCGGATAGTCGACATAGCGGCGCGGCATGCCCTGCAGCCCCAGGAAGTGCTGCGGGAAGAAGATCAGGTTCACACCGATGAAGGTGGTCCAGAAGTGCAGGCGACCGGCCCACTCCGGATACTGGCGGCCGCTCATCTTGCCGATCCAGTAGTAGATGCCGCAGAAGATGCCGAAGACCGCGCCCAGGGACAGCACGTAGTGGAAGTGCGCCACGACATAGTAGGTGTCGTGCAGGTAGGTATCGATGCCCGCGTTGGCCAGGACCACGCCGGTCACACCGCCCACGGTGAAGAGGAAGATGAAGCCGAAGGCCCAGAGCATGGGCGTGTCGAAGCGGAGCGAGCCGCCCCACATGGTGGCGACCCAAGAGAAGATCTTAACGCCCGTGGGCACCGCGATCACCATGGTGGCAGCCGTAAAGTAGGCGCGGGTGTCGACGTCCAGGCCAACCGTGAACATGTGGTGGGCCCAAACGATGAAGCCGACCACGCCGATGGCGACCATGGCATAGGCCATGCCAAGATAGCCGAAGATCGGCTTCTTGGAGAAGGTCGAGACCACATGGCTGATGATGCCGAAGGCCGGCAGGATCATGATGTAGACCTCGGGGTGGCCGAAGAACCAGAAGAGATGCTGGAAGAGGATCGGATCGCCACCACCGGCCGGCACGAAGAAGTCGGCACCGAAGTTACGATCGACCAGCAGCATGGTGATGGCACCGGCCAGAACCGGAACCGCCAGCAGCAGCAGGAAGGCGGTGACCAGCATGGACCAGACGAACAGGGGCATGCGGTGCAGGGTCATGCCCGGCGCGCGCATGTTGAAGATGGTGGTGATGAAGTTGGCGGCACCCAGGATCGAGCTGGCGCCGGCCAAATGCAGCGCAAAGATCGCCATGTCCACCGAGGGCCCTGGATGGAAACCTTCTGCCGAGAGCGGCGGATAAATGGTCCAGCCGGTGCCGGCACCTGGAGGCCAGAGTGCCGAGCCGAAGAGCAGCAGGAAGGCCGGCACCAAGAGCCAGAAGGAGATGTTGTTCATTCGCGGGAAGGCCATGTCCGGCGCCCCGATCATCAAGGGCACGAACCAGTTGCCGAAGCCACCGATCAAGGCCGGCATGACCACGAAGAAGACCATGATCAGGCCGTGCGCAGTGATCAGCACGTTCCACTGCTGACCGTCCTCAACGAACTGCACGCCCGGTTCCTGCAGCTCCATACGCATCCAGACCGAGATGCCGCCGCCGATGATGCCGGCGATCACGGCAAAGATCAGATAGAGCGTGCCGATATCCTTGTGGTTCGTCGAACAGAACCACCTGACGAAGAAGCCCGGCTTGTGGTCGTCGTGGGCGTGCTCCAGATCCTCGCCCGCCGCCTGATAATGAGCCATCGCTCCTGATCCTTCCCTACGTCTGGTCGCCGGTCGCCCGGCACTGCACGTTAGTCCTCACCTGCCAGCCGCCGACCGCTATGGGGCGCTGACACCTTAGATTCCCTAAGATCCCTATTGGGCTTCCTTCGCCGCGTAGGTCACGGGCTTGGCGGTGCCGTTGGAGGCCACCATCTTCTTCACCCAGTCCTCATACTCTGCGCGCGAGACCACCTTGAAGGCGATCGGCATGTAAGCGTGGTTGAGGCCGCAGATCTCGGAGCACTGGCCGTAGAAGGTGGTGCCCTCCCACTCCTCTGATACCTCAGTCCAGGTCTCGTTCAGACGCCCCGGCACGGCGTCCTTCTTGATGCCCCAGGCCGGCATGGCGAAGGAGTGCAGGGTGTCCGACGAAGTCACGATGAAGCGCACCACCGTGTTGGAGGGGATGTAAGCCACGTTGTCGACCGCCAGCAGCCACAGGTCTCGGTTCTTCACCTCTTCTTCCGGTAACATGTTGGCGTCGAAGGAGAACTCCTCATAGGAGAAGCCTTCGCTGCCGTCCTCGTTCTTAAGATGGTTCTTGGCCGGATCCTGGTACTCGAAGGACCAGTACCAGGCATTGCCGATCACCTTGACGGTGATGTCGCCATCGACGGTCTGATCTTCGAAGTAGAGCAGCTTGAAAGAGGGGATGGCGATGATCACCAGGATCATCACCGGAACCACGGTCCAGATCACCTCGATCAGGGTGTGGTGCGTGGTCTTGGAGGGCGTCGGGTTCTGCTTCTCGCTGTAGCGGTACATGACCCAGAGCAGCAGACCCAGCACAAAGAAGGCGATGATGGTGATGATCCAGAGCAACAGCTCGTGGAAGTCATGCATACGCTCGGCAGAGGGGGCTGCGGCTGGTTGCATGCCCATGCCCCAGGCCACGCCATGCACGTTCTTGCCGGCTTCGTCCGCCAGCGCCGGCAATGAAAGCACCAGAGCAAAGATGCTCGCCAGTGCCGCCCCTACGTAGGCCTTGATCCGTGCCATAGTCTCTAGCCCATCCTTCCTGCCTAAGCCGCTGGCATGATAGCCGTAACCCGGCGCCAGCGTCACCCTTGATCCCACGCCGCGACCTGGTCGAGCGATGGTGCCAGTCCCTTGATGGAGGATCTTGTCTCGGCGCCACCGGATCGATATGCCAAGCGAGACTCTCCCGAACCTGGCCATCGATCGCCACATCGCGTCTCAATTCCGCCACTTGTTATAGAACCCGCCGGGGACGGCCGGTTTGTGACCGGACGCCGCACCGCGACGCCCAGGATTCTTCAGCGCGCGTTGAAGAAAGCGGCGATTCCGAGGATTCCGCCCCCGATTGGCTGGCTTCTCACGCGCGGAGTGCCTAACTCTATGACTTGAGACAATTCTGCGGCCCGCAGCCGCATGGGCCGCCCCAACGGAGGAAGCATGTCGCACCTTGAGACCACCGACCGCCTGTTCTTTTCCGAAGCCGATCTCGATCAGGCGCGCGTCGAGCGGATCACGCGCCAGGCGCTGGAGGGCGCCGATGACGGGGAATTGTTCTTGGAGTATCGCCAGAGCGAGGGGCTGACCTTCGACGACGGGCGCTTGAAGACCGCTTCCTTCGATACCTCTCAGGGCTTCGGGCTGCGTTCGATCGCAGGAGAGGCGGCAGGCTATGCCCACGCCAGCGAGCTGTCGGAGGCGGCGCTGAAGCGCGCGGCGGAAACCGTGTCGGCGGTGAGCCGTGGCCACTCCGGCGAAGCGGCAGAGCGTCCACAAGGCACAAATCTGAAGCTCTACAGTGATGACAATCCGATCGCCGCTGTGCCCTTCGGCGAGAAGGTTGCGCTCCTGGAGAAAATCGACGCCTATGCGCGGGGGCTGGACCCACGGGTGCAGCAGGTCTCGGCCAGCGTCCTTGGCTCTTGGCAGGCGGTGCAGATCATCCGCGCCGACGGCGACCGCATGGCCGATGTCCGACCCCTGGTGCGGCTGCAGATCAGCGTGACCGTCGGCGATGGCGATAAGCAGGAGTCGGGCCACCATGGTGCCGGCGGACGCATCGCCTTTGCCTCGCTCTTCGACGAAAGTCATTGGCAGGCAGCGGTCGACGATTCTCTACGCCAGGCCCTGGTCAACCTCGATGCCGTCGCGGCGCCGGCCGGCGAGATGCCGGTGGTGCTGGGGCCCGGCTGGCCCGGTATCCTGCTGCACGAGGCCGTAGGCCATGGATTGGAGGGTGACTTCAATCGCAAGAAGACCTCGGTCTTCTCAGACCGCATAGGCGAGCGGGTCGCCAGCCCCGGTGTTACTGTGGTCGATGACGGCACCATCTATGATCGTCGCGGCAGCCTGACGATCGATGACGAGGGCACGCCAACCAGCCGCACCGTGCTGATCGAGGACGGCATCCTGACCGGCTATATGCAGGATCGCCAGAACGCGCGTCTGATGGGCATGAAGCCGACCGGCAACGGCCGGCGCCAGTCCTATGCCCACATCCCCATGCCGCGCATGACCAACACCTTGATGTTGAACGGCGACAAGGATCCGGAGGAGGTCTTGGCCAGCGTCAAGGACGGCCTCTATGCCGTCTCTTTCGGCGGTGGTCAGGTCGACATCACCAATGGCCAGTTCGTCTTCTCCTGCCGCGAGGCCTATCTGGTCGAAAACGGCAGGGTCGGCCCTGCGGTCAAGGGCGCCATGCTGATCGGCAGTGGTGCAGAGGCCATGCAGCAGGTCAGCATGATCGGCAACAATATGGAGCTGGATCCCGGCGTTGGAACCTGCGGCAAGGATGGTCAGGGCGTGCCGGTCGGCGTCGGTCAGCCGACCCTGCGCCTGGATGCCATCACCGTCGGCGGAACCGGTTGAACCTAAGGGGCTCGACAAAAATCGGGCGAACTGATCGGGTGTTTGGGCGGCAGGTAGCCATGCGATAGGCTATGGCGCCTGACCATCCTCAGGTTTCTTGCCACCTGCACCGGTCACCACCTCATTGCAGCGCAGGTGATTGCTTTGCTCGGCACCGTGGACGGCATGCGTCACGGATGGCCGAGCGCCTGTTCTGTCACCTCGCGCCGCTCTTCAAGCGCTTGGCGAATGATCTGGAAGGCGGAGGAGAGGAACAGGGTGGCCATCAGTCCGGCCACGATGAGGTCCGGCCAAGCCGTGGCGGTACCCCAAACCCCTAGAGCCGCGATCATCACAGCGACATTGCCGATCGCGTCGTTGCGAGAGCAGAGCCAGACTGAGCGCACGTTGGCATCGCCATCCTTGTAGCGCAGCAAAAGCAGTACGCTCAGCAGGTTGACGGCCAGCGCCAGGAAGCCGATGGCGCCCATGATCTGGGCCTCTGGGACGGCGAAGAAGAAGGCCCGATAGAGCGTCGATCCGAAGACCCAGAGCCCCATGGCCAGCAGGCTGAAGCCTTTGGCCAATGCAGCCATGGTTCGAACGCGCACAGAGGCACCGATCACCGCCAGTGTAATGCCGTAGGTCAGCGCATCGCCCAGGAAATCCAGGGCATCGGCCTGCAGTGCCTGCGATTGAGCGAAGAAGCCCGCGCTCATCTCCACCCCGAACATTGCGGCATTCAAGGCGATGACGATCCATAGCCGCCGCTTGTAGTCGGCGGAGAGGCCGTCGAATTTGGCGTTGCGAGCGCAACAGGCAGCCATCACCTCACTCCGGTTCTTGATCCCTACGACGCATGGTTTCGTTCCGGTTCAATCTCGGACCGTGCCGCTCTCGATTCAAGCCAGCAGTTGAAGATGACCTCTGCACAAAATTTGCTTGAATTGCGAAAATATTAATGTAAAACATGAATAAAGTACGATTTAGCAATGAGGATTCAGATGCAACGCGAACCACTGAATCGCATCCGCCGGGTCAGCTCCTTCATGGCATGGTTGGTCACAATCGGCGGGCTGGCCCTGGTCGCCTTCTTTGCCTGGTTCTGGAGCGATCCGGACCTACTGAAGGGGTGGCTGCAGGAGTTCACGCAGCTTCCCGTGACCATCCCGCTGACGCCACTCGCCTATTGGGGCAGTTTCGCTGCGGCCTCTCTTCCCTTCGCGCTCGGACTGGCCACGCTCTGGGTGACGCGGCGACTCTTCCTCGGCTACGCCCGCGGCGACATCTTCACCTTGGCTGCTGCTAGACGGCTGACTGCGATCGGTGGTCTGCTCTTGGCAAGCATGGGTGCCGGTGTGGTGGCCCGAACCTTGGCGACTCTGGCGCTCACTTGGGAGAACCCACCGGGACAGCGGCAGTTGGCGGTCTCGCTCAGCAGTCACGACTTCGCTCTCGCGGTGCTGGCGTTGCTGCTGATGGTCGTTGGTTGGATCCTGGGCGAGGCGGCACGTCTGGCCGAAGAGAACCGGCTCTTCGTCTAGACCATGCCCATCATCGTCACTCTGGATGTCATGCTGGCGCGCCGTAAGATGCGCTCCAAGGTCCTGGCCGAGCGGATCGGGATCAGCGAGCAGAACCTTTCGCTGTTGAAGTCCGGCAAGGTGAAGGGCGTGCGCTTTGAGACCCTGGCGAAAATCTGTCGCGTCCTCGACTGTCAGCCCGGCGATCTGCTTGCCTGCGAGGCCGAGGTGCCGGAGACTGCGGAAGAACCCAGCCCAAAACCCCAACCCGAGGATCAAACCGCGTGAGCGCCAGCGAGACCCTGCGTCAGGCCTGCCTGGAGGATTGGCAGGCCGCAACCCAGCATGCCTTCACGGCCCAGCTTGCCGACGGCAGCCTGCCGAAAGAGAAGATGGCCTGGTACCTGATCCAGGACTACAGCTTCCTGGAGAACTTCGTCCGCCTTCTGGCCAGCGCCGTCGCCAAGGCACCGAGCTTGGCCGACGCGGTCCCCATGGCGCAGTTCCTGGGCGTCGTTACCGGTCCGGAGAACACCTACTTTCAGCGCTCCTTCGAGGCGCTCGGCATCAGCGTGGAGGCGCGCCTCGCGACGCCCTTGGGCGACACCACGCTGGCCTTCAACCAGGTCATGGCCAAGGCCGCCGATTCAGGCTGCTATGCCGAGATCATGGCGGTCCTGACGGTGGCCGAGTGGAGCTATCTCACCTGGGCCACGCCCTTCAATCCGCCGGCTAAGACGTTGCCCTTCTACTTCGCAGAGTGGATTTCACTGCATGCCGGCCCGGACTTCGAGGCGGTGGTGGCGCACATCCGCCAGCAGTTCGATGCGGCCTGGCTCGATCTGGACGAAGGCGAGCGGGAACGTGTGGCGAGCGCCTTTAAGGCCGCGGTCACTTTGGAACGACGCTTCTTCGAGGACGCCTTTACCGCACGATAGCCGAAGGATAGGCTGGTCTGTCTGGTGATCTTCGCTGAAGACGCTGAACCAGAGACAAAGGGAGGGTCGCATGGTGCATGGCGACCATTTGACCGGAGGACAGCGCCGGCGGGCCTTCATCGCCATGCTGGTCCTGGTGCCCTTGGGTGGTGCCGCGACCGACATCTACATCCCCTCCCTGCCGGCCATGGCCAAGGACTTTCACGCTGAGGCCTTTGCCATTCAGGCCACCTTGCTGGTCTATATGGCCTTCTATGGCATCGGGCAGATCATCGCCGGACCGCTGACGGACAGCTTTGGTCGGCGCTTGCCGATCCTGCTCAGCACCCTCGTCTTCGTGGTGGCCTCGGTCGGCATCGCGCTCGCACCGCCGCTTTGGGCGGTGATCGCCTTGCGGGCCGTTCAGGGGCTCTTTGTGGCCTGCTCGGCAGTCGGGGCACGGGCCATTGTGGCCGACTGCTACGACGGTGACGCGCGCACCAAGGCCAGCAACTGGATGACCATCGCCTGGGCGACGGGCCCGATCCTGTCCCCGGCGCTCGGCGGCTACCTGCAGCATTGGTTCGGCTGGACGGCGTCCTTCTGGTTCCTGGCCGGCTGGGGTGCCCTGGTGGTCGTCGTCTCTTGGCTGGTGCTGCCGGAGACTCGCGAGCCTAAGCTGCGCGACTCTTTTGGTGCTGCCTTCAAGCTCTACGGTCCGATGACGCTGGATCGGGTCTATCTGCCGACGGCGCTCGGCATGGCCTGCCTGATCTCGGTCATGTACGGCTTCGAGGTGATGGCGCCCTTCTACATCCAGGATGACCTTGGCAAGAGCCCGATTTTCTATGGCCACCTGCAACTGGTCCTGGGGGCGCTCTGGCTGGGCGGCAACTTCTTCAACAGGATCGCCAGTCGCCACCTGAAGGTCATTCGCATCATCACCGCGGCCGCTGGCATCTCCTTCCTGATCAGCGTCGGCATGCTGCTGCTCGATCTCTCAGGAGTCTTCTCCGTCCTGGCGCTGGTGGTCCCCGCCGGGATCATCTACTTCCTCATGGCGATGATCTGGCCGAACGGTTACTCCATGTGCCTGGGCCGCTTTCAGCATGCCGGCGGCAGCGCCAATGCCCTGGTCAGCGGTCTCTTCATTGTCGTCAGCGCAGTCTTTACCGCCGTCGCCTCACTGCTTTCGTCGCCGACAGCCTGGCCTATGTGGGTGCTCTATATCTTCGTCACCGCAGCCACACTGATCTGCTTTGTCGGCTTCCTCCGCAAAGACTTCGACTACAAGGTGAAGTAAGACTGGCTACCAGCGCCGCCGCAGGACCGCCCAGGTAAGCCGAAAGACTCGTCCTGGAGGCAGCAGGCCCAGCCTCGGATCCGAGAGGGCAAAGCCGGAGGCAGTCAATCGATTGAGGTAGAGGTCAGACAGCGTGCCCAAGAGGAAGGGGCTCGCCTGTCCCTTGAGCAGACGCGGCTGTTGGTTCCGCGCTTGCTTGATCAGGATCTGCGCGGTCTCCGCGATGGGTTCGGCGAGCGGCGCAAGGTCGACTGTCTCTGCCGCCTCCAAGAGCTGACCGCGTGTCGTGCCGGCCGCAAGCATGGCGGTCTGCGGCAGCCAGATGCGCCCGCTGCGACGCCAGGCGGCGAAAGAGCGGAGCTGTCCCAAGAGGCCCCAAGCCGTACCCAGCTCCTCTGCTGCGGCAAGCGCCTCTCCGGTCAAGCCCATGAGCTGTGCGGTCAGGCGATTGGCCGTCCCGGAGGTCTCCCGCACATAGCGCTTGAGAGCGTCCTCGTTGGCAAAGGGTTCGGAATCGAGATCGCGACGGCGCGCCTCGACCATGGTCTGGAGTGCTTCCGCCGACAAGCGACCTTGACCGACGAGGGGCTCCAGCGCCTTGGTCACCGGATGCTCGGGAACGGCGCCGCCCTCAACCATGGCTTCGATCGCATCGCGCCACCAGGCAAAGCGCATTTCACCCAAGAGGGGTTCGCTGACACGCTCGGCCGTCCGGGCCAGTTCCTGGTTGAAAGCGGCGAGCGCGAAGAGGTCCTCGCGCACGGCAGCCGGCGCGAAGACCAGGGTCAGATAGCGATCATGATCCTGCTGCTTGACCTGTTGCCCAAGTGGGGAGAGGGCCTCGGCCATCTGCCTAGGGGACGGCGATCAGCGCGGCTGCGACCCTGCGATCCTCGCTCGCCAAGACATTGTAGGTGCGGCAGGCAGCGCCGCTGGCCATGCATTCCACCACCAGGCCCAAGCGCTCCTTGAAAGCCTGTCTAAGTGCTGGTCTGAGGAAGCCTTGGGTCTCGCCACTGCCAAGCAGCAGCAGTTCCACCGGGTTCTCCAGGTCGGTCAGGAAAGCCAGGCTCTCTGGGGTTGCGGCGGCGAAGTCCTCAACCGACCAAGGCCTGACCGCCTCCGGGGTCACCACCAGAGAGCCTTGGTGCCGGATACCGCTGACGGTGAAATGGCCGGCGCCGTAGCTCTCGATCATCTGCCGGCCGGCGGTGGCGCTGGGCGTGATGTCGACCGCCATATCGAGCCTCCTCCTTGCCGCCGATTGTTAGACGGCCGCTTTGACCTTCTCCGGCTTCTCACCCTTGGGGGCCGCCGGGCGCAGGCGCGCCCAAGAGAGGATCGGCACGGCCACGCCGACGGAGGAGAAGGTACCGATCACGATGCCGATGATGATGCCGGCGGTGAAGCCGCGAATGACTTCGCCACCGAAGAAGTAGAGCCCGAAGAGCGCCAGCAGGGTGGTGCTGGTTGTCAGGATGGTGCGCGACAGGGTGGCGTTGATCGCCTTGTTCAAGACGTCCAGCACCGGCAGCTTCTTGAAGCGCCTCAGCTCTTCTCGAACGCGGTCGAAGACCACGACGGTGTCGTTGATCGAATAGCCCGCGACGGTCAGCACGGCCGCCAAGGTCCCGAGATTGAACTCGATCTGCGTCAGGGCATAGAAGCCGATCACCGCGATCACGTCGTGCGCCAGGGCGACCAGGGCGGCAGCGCCATAGACCAGATCAAAGCGCAGCCAGACATAGGCCATGATGCCCAGCATGGAGAGCAGGGTTGCGACACCGGCGGCCAGGCGGAGCTCGGAGCCCACCTTGGGGCCGACGCTTTCGGTCCGTCGATACTCTGCGACCTCGCCTTCCAAGGCTTGACGCACTTGGGTGAGCGCCACCTCCTGCGCGTCCTCGCCTCCGTCTTGGCGCGGCATGTTGATCAGCACGACGTCGGGGGCGCCGAACTCTTGCAGCGTGACGTCGCCCAGATCCAGGTTGTTCAGGGTCTGTCGCAGGCCCTGCAGATCGGCCTCTGCCTCTGTGGTCTTGATCTCCAACAGGGTGCCGCCGCGGAAGTCCACGCCGAAGTTCAGGCCCTTGGAAAGGAAAAGACCGATCGAGCCCAGGACGATGATCAGGCTGATCACGTAGAAGAGCTTGCGCCGTCCGAGAAAATCGATCTTCGGTTCGACCGGGACGAAGTGGATCAGGTTCATAGCCGTCTTGTCCTACCTGAGACCTAGCCGATTGGCAGTCTGGTGCCGCGCTTCTGGCGCCGTGCCCAAGACAGAACCATCCAGCGCGTCACCAAAATGGCGCAGAACATGGAGGAGGCCAGTCCCAGCGAGAGGGTCACCGCAAAGCCCCTGATGGGGCCCGTGCCGAACTGATAGAGCAGGACTGCCGCAATCAGGGTGGTGACGTTGGAATCGATGATGGTGGTGATGGCGCGCTTGAAACCGGCGTCGACGGCCATGCCCAAGGATCGCCCGTTTCGGACTTCTTCGCGTATTCGTTCGAAGATCAGCACGTTGGCGTCCACTGCCATACCCATTGTCAGTGCGATTCCGGCTATGCCCGGCAAGGTCAGGGTTGCCTGCAGGGCCGTCAGCACGCCGACGATGATGATCAGGTTCATGATCAAGGCGACGTCGGCCATGAGGCCGAAGCGGCCGTAGATGGCGGCCATGAAGAGCACGACAAGGGCCACACCGACGACGCTGGCGATTTCGCCGGCCTCGATCGAGTCGGCGCCAAGCCCCGGCCCGACGGTCCGCTCTTCCAGGACGGTCAGGGGTGCCGGCAGGGCGCCCGCGCGCAGGAAGAGGGCCAGGGTGGTGGCTTCTTCGATGGTGAAGTTGCCGCTGATCTGGCCGCTGCCGCCGCAGATCGCGTCCCGGATCACCGGTGCTGAGATCACCCGGTCGTCCAGGATGATGGCAAAACGCCGGCCGACATTGGCCCGGGTGGCTTCACAGAAGCGCTGCCCGCCCAGGGCGTCGAAGCGGAAGACCACCACGGCTTGGCCCTGATCGAAGGAGGGCTGCGCGTCGGTCAGGTTCTCGCCGCTGACGATCACCCGGTCGCTGATGACCTCCATCAAGGGCTGGCCCGAGGGGCCCAGCTGATCGCTCTCCAGGAGAGACGCGCCGGCCGGAACGCGGTCACGCTCCGGATCGACACCCTCCAGCACGAAGCGGAAGGTCAGCTTTGCCGTTCGCCCGATGATCTCCAACAACTCAGCAGAGTTCTCGACACCCGGCACCTGCAGCAGGATGCGATCATAGCCCTGCCGTTGGATCGTCGGTGCCTTGGTTCCGGTC
The DNA here is from genome assembly GCA_963669335.1 of Rhodospirillales bacterium. GTDB lineage: Bacteria > Pseudomonadota > Alphaproteobacteria > Kiloniellales > JACOMY01 > JACOMY01. The sequence continues at coordinate 5,828,833 of OY770023.1, read as the reverse complement.
TCGTCGATACGGCGGTTCAAGACCTGGATGATCTGCTGGATGACATTGTTGCGCTGCAGGTTCTGATAGGCCTCGGAGAAGCCGACGATAAAGCGCTCGCCGTTCTGTTCGATCTCCAGGTCGGGGAACTCTTCGCGCAGCAGGATAAAGGCATCGTCGGCCCGGTCCGGTTCACGCAGCGCGAACTGAACCCGCTCGTTGCGCACGCCCAGGCCACGCACACCGATCCGATCCTGGCGCAGCAAGACCAGAATGCTGGCCGAGAGGTCGCGCATCTGCTCTTCCTGCAGGGCGTCGAAGTCGACTTCCAAGAGCATGTAAGAGCCGCCGCGCAGATCCAGACCCAGATTAATCTGGTCGTGCGGGATCCAGTCCGGCAGAGCATCCAGGGTCGAACGGCTCATCACGTTCGGCGCGGCATAGAAGATCGCCAACACCAGAGCGATCAGGATCGTGACCCGCTGCCAACGGGGAAGATCAGACATGCATCAATCCTAGTGACCTCGTGGAGACCTTTAAGTAGGTGGCGTCGCCGCCCTCTCCCGCAAGCGTCAGTCTTTCTTCTCGCCTTCCTCGGCGGTCTCTTCCTGCTTGTCTTCCGTCTTCTTGCGGCGGAAGCGAGAGGGCGCAGGGGCGGGGGCAGCCACAGGCTCGCTGCGGTCCAGCACCGTGGTGATGGTGCTGCGCACGACCTTGGCGCGGACGCCCTCGGCAATCTCGACCTGGACCTCGTTGTCGTTCAGGACCTTGGTCACCTGTCCGACGAAGCCGCCGCCGGTCACCACGCGGTCGCCGCGGCGCAGGTTGCCGACCATGTTGCGATGTTCCTTTGCCCGCTTCTGCTGCGGTCGGATCAGCAGGAAGTAGAAGACGACGAAGATGAGGACCAGGGGCAAAAGCGACGTGAGGATGTCGCCACCGCCGCCCCCAGCATCCTGAGCGAAGGCTGGTGCGATGAGCATGAAAGGGTAACTCCGCTTGTACGGGGTGTCACAAAAGTCGGCGGACTATAGCGATCCCGATGCAAAATGCAACGCGGCTGACGCGGTCAAAAGAGCCTGTTGGCGCTTTTGTGCTGCGGCTTTGCAGAGTTGCCAGGGGACCCAAGGCAATTGACGCCGCGGGCCCTGGCCCCTAAGGCTCGCGCGACCCCAGTGCCGCACACTCTTATCCCCTCCCGTTTGGAAGTCCACTCGATCGCCATGACCAATGATCTCGCCGCCCTCGAACCGCTGCTGCGTCGCCTGACCGAAGCTATGGAGCGCCTGGCACCGCCGGCAGCCCGGGTCAGCAGTCTGGATCATGCCGATGCCTATGTTTGGCAGGCGGAAGAGGGCAGCCTGCAGGCGGTTCCCAAGGTCAACCTGGTGCCCTTGGACCTGCTGCGCGGTCTGGACCGCCAGGTCGAGACGCTGCTTGAGAACACGCGCCGCTTTGCCCACGGCCTGCCTGCCAACAACGCGCTGCTCTGGGGTGCGCGCGGCATGGGCAAGAGCTCTCTGGTGAAGGCCAGTCACCATGCCGTGAACGACGAGGCGGAGGCCGCCGGCCACGAGCGTCTGGCCCTGGTCGAAATCGCCCGCGAAGATATCCCGAGCCTGCCGCGTCTCTTACACCTGCTGCGCGGCCAGCCGCGGCGTGCCATCCTCTTCTGCGACGACCTCTCCTTCGAGAGCGAGGACGCCAGCTACAAGTCGCTAAAGGCCATCCTGGAAGGCGGCATCGAGGGGCGGCCGGCCAATGTCCTTTTCTATGCCACATCGAACCGCCGCCACCTGCTGGCCCGCGACATGATCGAGAACGAGCGCTCAACCGCGATCCATGCCTCAGAAGCGGTGGAGGAGAAGGTCTCGCTCTCGGACCGCTTCGGCCTCTGGCTCGGCTTCCACAACTGCGATCAGGCGACCTACTTCGCCATGATCGAGGGCTACTGCCAGCGCTATGGCCTGAGCTTCGAGCGCGAGGAGCTGGAACGAGAGGCACGCGCCTGGGCCGTCACCCGCGGCAGTCGCTCCGGCCGGGTCGCCTGGCAGTTCATCCAGGACCTGGCCGGACAGCAGGGCGTTCGCATCGGGCTCTAAGCCGGCAAACGCATCTCCGCCAGGCCATCCCGGTCCTGCAGGGAGACGCAGATGCTCGACAGGCTGCGCGGCTCTTCATAAGGCCAGGGGCGGCCGCGGTGCAGGATCGCGCGCTCGTCCCAGATCAGAAGATCGCCCGGCCGCCAGCGGTGACTATAGATTCCCTCCGGCTGGCTGATCGCCGCCATGACCTCTTCAATCAGGCGCGCGCCAGCCTCGTCCTCCATCCCTTCGATCGCATAGGCATGGGAGGCGATATAGAGTGACTCCTCTCCCGTCACCGGATTGGTGATGACGGCGCGCCAGCATTGCGGCGGCCACTTGCTGATCAGTTCGCGCTTGGCCAGGTCTTCGTCGATCTTTCCGCGGCTGTGCGCATAGCTGTGCCAGAGGAAGCGATCCTTGATGGCCTCTCTCAGCTTGGGATCCAGGTCTCGCCATCCGGCCCTGGAGGAGAGGAACTCGGTCTCACCGCCTGCGCTTGGCACCACGCGGGCCTGCAACAGATTGGCCAAGGCCGGGACCGGCAGAAAGGTGCTGTCCGTGTGCCAGAGGAAGTTCGATTGCAGTTGTTTTAGCTGCCAGTCTCCGGCGGTGAAGACCCCGGCTTGGGTCTCGTTGGAGACAAAGGTCATCTTCGCTTCCGGTCGATCGGCCTCGCGATCCTCCAAGGGGCCGAAGCGACGACCCAGCGCCAGGTGCTCCTCGTCGTCCAAGGGTTGGCCGCGAAACAGAAGCAGACTGTGATGTTCGAAGAGCTCTCTCAGTACAGCAAAGCGGTTGTCTTGATCCAGGCGTCTGAGATCACAATCCAGGACCTCAAGGCCAAAGTCCTTGTGTAGTGGTCGGATGTCCATGCCTCGCGTTCCTATCCCGGTCTCGCCCAGCCGCTGTAACCATAGCCGGCAAAGCGGGGCGCGCGAGGAATGTATCCGCAATCGATCTCCTCTGTGCGGAATCCGGCACTATCGATCAGCGCGGCGATCGGGCGGTTCAGATTGCAGCCGCCGGCGATCCTCCCCCAAAGGCCGTTCAGGCGGTCTTGCCAGGCCTTAACCTTCGCATCGGGGCTGGCGCCGTGTTCGATGAAGATCAAACGACCGCTGGGTTTCAGCACGCGGCGCATCTCGCGGAGCGCGGTTTTGGGATCTGGAATGGTGCAGAGCGAGAAGGTGCAGACCAGCGAATCGGCCACGCCGTCGTCAAAGGGTAGGTCTTCGCCGGAAAGCGGCTCCAGGGTCACTGGAAAGGGGACTGCTGCGATCCTGCTCTCGGCCCGTTGCAGCATGGCGCTCGCCGGGTCGACGCCGATCACCTCTTGCACCTTTATAGGGTCATAGAAGGGGAGATTGAGCCCACTGCCGAGGCCGATCTCGATCACGCGCCCCTCGGCCGCCGGCAGCATCTTTCGGCGCAGCGCAGAGACCTGAGGTGCAGCGCATCCAAGGTCCAAGACACGCGGCAAAACATGCCGCTGATACCAGCTCTCGGCCACGCTTCCTCTCCGCGTTGATCAGCAGCCGCAACGATCCCGACGCCGGAGCCATGCACTCACTGAGAATCTGCATGCTCCTTTACGAATCTTCTTGCGTCAAGCGCAACGAAGTGAAAATTATCGCATGTTTTTCACGGAACCGCGGAAATGGATGCGCTCCTTCAAGACACGCCAGACAGAGACGGTGGATTGGCAACGCGTCGCCTGGGTCAGGACCTGCGCAGCCTTAGGAAGGCGCGTGGCCTAACTCTGGCCGAACTGGCGTTGAAACTGGGCCGTTCTGTCGGTTGGCTCAGTCAAGTGGAGCGCGGCCTGTCGGAGCCGGGAATCAGTGATCTGCGCGCACTGGCCAACAGTCTGGACGTGCCCCTTGGCTTTTTCTTCGCCAACGAGATGGCGCCGTCGGAAGAGCAGGGCTTCATCGTCCGCCAGGGGGCCAGGCGCTCGCTCGGCAACACCCAAGACGGCCTGGTCGAAGAGCTGCTGTCGCCCGATTTGGGCGGGTCTTTCGAGATCGTGCACAGCGTCTTCGCGCCTGGCGCAGAGATCAAGCAGCCGGCAGAACGACCGACCGAAGAGGCCGGTTACGTCGTGTCCGGTACGCTTGAATTGACCCTTGGCGATCGCAGTTTCCGGCTGCAGGCCGGCGACAGCTTTCGTTTCAAGGACCAAATCCTCCGTTGGCGCAATCCCGGTGACGAGCCTTGCATCGTCATCTGGGTTATTGCGCCGCCTCTTTATTGACCCTTCGGACCCCGGAGACCCCTACCATGGCAGAGCTTCCCTCCACCGCTCGCGTCGTCATCATCGGCGGCGGAGCCGTCGGCTGTTCCGTGCTTTATCATTTGGCCAAGGCTGGCTGGACCGACTGTCTCTTGATCGAGAAGAACGAGCTGACCTCGGGGTCCAGCTGGCACGCCGCCGGCAACTGCCCGACCTTCTCCGGCTCTTGGTCGATCATGAAGCTGCAGGGCTATTCCAACGCGCTCTACAAGGTCTTAGGCGACGAGGTCGATTACCCGATCAACTATCACAACACCGGCGCCATCCGCCTGGCGCACACCGAAGACCGCATGGCCGAGTTCCGCCATGCCTGCACCATGGCGCGCCGCCAGGGTGTTGAGATGGATATGGTGACCAAGGAGGAGATGAGAGAGATCTATCCCTTCCTGGAGACGCACGACATCCTGGGCGGCAGCTATGACCCGACCGATGGCGACATCGATCCCTCGCAGCTGACCCAGGCCTATGCCGCAGGCGCGCGCAAGCTAGGTGCCAAGATTCAGCGCTTCTGCCCGGTAACCGGCGTGCGCCGCGAGGGCGGCGAGTGGGTGGTCGAGACGGCACGCGGCGAGGTGCGCTGTGAATTCGTGGTGAATGCCGCCGGTTATCGGGCGACGGAGGTCGGTGCCTTCTTCGGACGCAAGATCCCCAGCGTTTCCATGTCCCACCAATATCTGGTGACCGAGACCGTCGACGAGTTGAAGGCCCGCGGTGCCACGAAGCTGCCGCTGCTGCGCGACCCGGATATCTCTTACTACCTCCGCCAGGAGGGCGACGCTCTTCTGCTGGGCCCCTATGAGTGGCAGGCGACGCCGCATTGGCTGACGCGCGACGATCCCATGCCGGCCGACTTCTCCTTCCAGCTCTACCCGGACGACCTGGAGCGGCTGGAGTACTACATCGAAGACGCCTGTGCGCGGGTGCCGATCCTGGGCAGCGTCGGCGTCAAGCGGGTGGTCAACGGGCCGATCCCCTATACCCCTGACGGCAACCCGCTGGTGGGTCCTATGCCAGGTGTTCCCAATGCCTTTGAGGCCTGCGTCTTCTCCTTCGGCATCGTGCAGTCCGGTGGCTCGGGCAAGGTCCTGGCCGAGTGGATCATGCATGGCGAGACCGAATGGGACATGTGGTCGATCGATCCGCGTCGCTTTACCGACTACGCGACCACCGAGTACACCCGCGCCAAGGCCGTCGAGTTCTATCAGCGCGAATACGCCATCGCCTATCCGCACGAGGAGCGTCCGGCCGGCCGTCCGGCCTTGACCTCGCCGATCTATGGCACCTTGAAGGCCAAGGGTGCGGTCTTCGGCGGTCGTGCAGGCTGGGAGCGTGCGGCCTGGTTCCCGCGGCCGGGCATCGACCCCGAGACCCACACCAACCGCCTGGACCATGGCGAGTACTTCGACGCCGTGGGCGAAGAGTGCCTGGCAGTCCGCGATGCCGTCGGCGTGATGGATCTGCCTGGTTTTGCCCGCTTCATGGTAAGCGGCGAGGGCGCTGCCGACTGGCTGGAGACGGTGATTGCCGGTCGCCTGCCGCGGGTCGGCCGAGTGGGGCTGGCCTACATCGCCAGCAACGAGGGCCGCATCCTGACCGAGTTCTCGGCAACGCGCTTCGGCCACGACGAGATCCTGCTGCTGGGTGCGGCGACCGGCGAATGGCACGACCTAGATCTCTTGAAGCGCTATCTGCCGGCCGACTCCGGCATCAGCATAGAGAACCTGACCGCGCAGTGGAGCACGCTCGTCGTCTCCGGCCCGAAGAGCCGTGAGGTGATCGAGACCATTGCCGATCTCGATTTCTCCAGTGGTCTGCCCTGGCTCTCGGCCCAGCCGATCACCGTCGGCATGGCGCGCGGCTTTGCGCTGCGGGTCTCCTATGTCGGCGAGCTTGGCTGGGAGCTGCACTTCCCGATTGCGCAGGTGCTCGGCGTCTATGAGCGCCTCTGGGCTGCCGGCGAGCCGCACGGCATTCGCGACTTCGGCATGTACGCCATGGATTCGCTGCGTCTGGAGAAGTGCTATCGCTCCTGGAAGCAGGATCTTTCGTCTGACTGGACCCTGCTGGAAGGTGCGCTCGACCGCTTCGTCCGCCTCGATAAGGATGACTTCCCCGGCAAGGCCGCGCTGCAGAACGAAAAGCAGCAGGGCGCAAAGGAGCGCTTCGTGCCGCTCTTGCTGGAAGAGACCGACACCGACGCGCCCTACCTCTCATCGATCTGGCAGAACGGCTCTGCCGTCGGCCTGGTGACCTCGGCCGGTTACGGCCACCGCATCGGCCGCTCCATCGTCTTGGCCACGGTGCGCAGCGATCTGGCGGAAGAGGGCACGGAGCTGGAGGTCGAGATCTATGGCGTCCGCAAGAAGGCCGTAGTCGCCAGCGAGCCGCTTTATGACCCGCGGAACGAGCGCCTGCGTGGCTAACGCGCTGCGAGGCTAATTCAAGAAAGGAAAAGAAACAGAAATGAAAGAGCTTCCCACGCAAGCCCGAGCGGTCATCATCGGCGGTGGCGTGATCGGCTGTTCGCTCGCCTATCACCTCACCCTCTTGGGCTGGAAGGATGTGGTGCTGCTGGAGCGCAAGCAGCTGACTTGCGGCACCACCTGGCATGCGGCTGGCTTGGTCGGTCAGCTGCGCGCCACTATGAACATGACCAAGCTGGCGCAATACTCGGCCCAGCTCTACGGGACCCTGGAGGAAGAGACCGAGGTCGCCACCGGCTATCGCCAGCGTGGCTCCCTGGCTCTGGCCCTGAGCGAAGGCCGTATGGAAGAGCTGGCGCGTGGGGCCGGCATGGCGGCCACCTTTGGCTTGGATGCGCATGTGATCTCGCCGCAAGAGTGCCTGGAGCGCTATCCGCTGCTGTCGCTCGACGGCGTGGTGGGTGGCGTCTTCCTGCCGACCGATGGTCAGGCCGATCCAGGCAACGTCGCGCTGGCCCTGGCCCGCGGTGCACGCAACCGCGGCGCCCAGGTCTTCGAGGGCGTCAAGGTCACCGGTGTCACCCAAGCAGACGGCCGCGTCACCGGTGTCGAGACCGAGCGTGGCAACATATCGGCCGAGTATGTCATCAACTGTGCCGGCATGTGGGGCCGAGAGGTTGGTCGCATGGCCGGCGTCAACGTACCGCTGCAGGCCTGCGAGCACTTCTACATCGTGACCGAGGGCATCGACGGCCTCTCACCGGACCTGCCGGTGCTGCGCGTGCCTGACGAGTGCGCCTATTACAAAGAGGATGCCGGCAAGATCCTGTTGGGTGCCTTTGAGCCGAAGGCCAAGCCCTGGGGCATGGACGGCATTCCTGAGGACTTTTGCTTCGATCAGCTGCAGGAGGACTTTGACCACTTCGAGCCGATCCTGGAGCAGGCGATCGCGCGCGTGCCGCTCTTGGCCGAAGCGGGCATCCATACCTTCTTCAATGGGCCGGAGAGCTTCACGCCGGACGATCGCTATCTGCTGGGCGAGGCGCCGGAGCTGAAGAACTTCTACGTTGCGGCCGGCTTCAACTCGATCGGCATCCAGTCGGCAGGCGGTGCCGGTAAGGCCCTGGCCGAGTGGATGGACGCCGGCGAGCCGCCCTTCGATCTCTGGGACGTCGACATCCGGCGCATGCAGCCCTTCCAGTCCAACAAGTCCTATCTCGTGGCCCGCGCCACCGAGAGCCTGGGGCTGCTCTATGCCGATCACTATCCCTATCGCCAGTACGAGACCGCGCGCGGCGTGCGCAAGAGCCCGCTGCACGAGCGTCTGGCTGCCAAGGGCGCCTGTTTTGGTGAGATGGCCGGCTGGGAGCGCGCCAATTGGTTCCTGCCGGCAGACGCCGCAGAACGTGGCGAGACGGCGGAGTATCGCTACTCCTGGAAGCGGCAGAACTGGTTCCCCTATGCCGCGGAAGAGCACAAGGCAGTCCGCGAGGCTGTCGGCCTCTTCGACATGACCTCCTTCGGCAAGATCCGGGTTGAGGGTCGCGATGCCGAGGCGGTGCTGCAGCGCGTCTGTGCCAATGATGTCTCCGTACCCGTCGGCCGCATCGTCTATACGCAGTGGCTGAACGAGCGCGGCGGTATCGAGGCTGATGTCACCATCACCAGGCTGAGCGAGACCGCCTTCCTGATCATCACGCCGGGCTTCACCCTGCAGCGTGACCTGGCCTGGCTGAAGCGTCACACGCCTGAAGAGGCCTTCTGTGTCTTCACCGACGTGACGGCGGCCGAATCCGTGATCTGCGTCATGGGTCCCAAGGCCCGCGATCTGCTGCAGCCGCTGACCCCGCAGTCGCTTTCGAACGAGGACTTCCCCTTCGGCACCATGCAGGAGGTCGAGATCGGGCTGGGTCTGGCCCGCGCCCACCGGGTGACCTACGTCGGTGAGCTGGGCTGGGAGATCTATGTCTCCAGCGACATGGCCGTTCATGTCTTTGACACCATCGTGGCGGCCGGATCGGACCACGGCCTTCGCCTGGCTGGCCTGCATGTGCTGGATTCCTGCCGCATCGAAAAGGCTTTCCGCCACTTCGGTCACGACATCACCGACGAGGACCATGTGCTGGAAGCCGGCCTCGGCTTTGCGGTGAAGACTGAAAAGCCGCGCTCCAACCTGGGTGATTTCCTGGGTCGCGATGCGGTGCTGCGCAAGAAGGAGAGCGGGCTTTCCCGCCGTCTGCTGCAGTTCCAGCTGAAGGAGGCAGAGCCGCTGCTCTATCACAACGAGCCCATCGTCCGGGATGGCCGCATCGTCGGCTATCTCTCGTCGGGCAACTATGGCCACCACCTGGGCTCGGCCATCGGCATGGGCTATGTGCCCTGCGAGCCCGGCCAGAAAATCTCGGAGCTGCTGCAATCGAGCTTCGAAATCGAAGTCAATGGCGACCGCGTGGCCGCCGTGGCTTCAGCCAAGCCCCTCTACGATCCAAAGAGCGAGAGGACCCGTCTTTAACCGGCAACAGCCAAAAGGCATCAAAGCCGTTCTCAGGGAGTGATTGCAATGACTGTGGAAGAGGTGGGCACCACAACCGGCCGCCGGCGCGGTCGCAGTGCAAGAGTGGCGGCGCGTGCAGCGCCGCTGGCCGATGATCTTCGGCCGATTAGACCCGGCCTCGCCGGTGGCACCTACCGCCCTCTCTCTAACGAGGGGGTGGAGCGCATTCACCAGGCAGCTCTGGATGCGCTGGAGACGATTGGCTTGGCACAAGCCATTCCCTCCTGCGTCGAGGTCTGCACGGCCGCCGGCGCGATCATGGGCGATGACGGGCGTCTGCGCTTTCCCAGAGCCCTGGTCGAGGACGTGGTCTCCAAGGCCTGGCGCGGCCAGAAGCTCCATGCCCAGGATGAGAAGTACGACATGCTTCCATCCGGCAATAGGGTCTATTACGGCACCGCCGGTGCGGCCACCCAGCTGGTCGATCTGGAGAACAACAGCTACCGGGATGCCACGATCCGCGATCTCTATGACTCAGCGCGGATCGCGGAGACCCTGGACAACTGCCACTTCTACCAGCGGCCGCTGACCGCCTGTGACATCCAGGATCTGGTGACCCTGGACGTCAACACGCTCTACGCCTCGATCACCGGGACGACCAAGCACGTCGGCACCAACTTCAACGTGGCAGAGGGGGCTGAGACCTGCCTGAAGCTGCTGCATGACTACTGCGGTGGGGAAGAGGCCTGGCGCGCGCGGCCCTTCGTCAGCAACTCCAACTGCTTCGTCGTGCCGCCGATGAAGTTTGCCGAAGATGCCTGCCGCGTGCTTGAGGTCTGCGTGCGGGGCGGCATGCCGGTCCTCTTACTCTCGGCCGGTCAGGCCGGTGCTACGGCACCGCCCTACCTGGCTGGCGCCGTCGTGCAGGCCGTCGCCGAGTGCTTGGCCGGGCTCTGCTACGTCAATGCCATCCAGCCCGGCGCACCGGCCATCTTCGGCACCTGGCCCTTTGTCTCGGATCTGCGCACCGGTGCCATGTCCGGTGGTTCGGGCGAGCAAGGACTGCTCTCTGCCGCGTGTGGCCAGATGGCCCTGTTCTATGATCTGCCGGGCGGCGCCGCTGCCGGTATGTGCGACTCCAAGGTGCCGGACAATCAGGCCGGCTATGAGAAGGGCATCAATGCCGTGATGTCCGGCCTGGCCGGGCTCAACATGGTCTACGAATCGATCGGCATGCATGCCTCGCTTCTGGGCTTCTGCCTGGAGAGCATGATCATCGATGATGACATGATCGGCCAGGCACTGCGCTGTGTGCGCGGGATCGAGGTGACCGAGGACAGCGTCTCGCTGGATGTGATCCGCCAGGTTTGCATGGAGGGCCCAGGGCACTATCTGGGCCACGAGGCGACCCTGACCCTGATGCAGCGGGAGTACGTCTATCCGGTGCTGGGTGACCGCACCAGCCCCAAGGAGTGGGTCGAGAAGGGCAAGCCCGACCTGGTCGAGCGTGCCATCGAGGTGCGCAAGCAGGTGCTGTCGTCGATCTTCCCGAGCCACTACAGCGATGAAACCGATCGGAAGCTAAGGGAGACCTACCCCATCGTTCTTCCACGCGAGGCCATGCGTTCGGCCCGCTGATCTTTCGATCATTCGTTCGTGAAAGGGCTCGCAGCTGGTTTTGTGGGCCCTTTTCTTTCTGTGGAGATGACGAGGCGTCAGTTACCGCCCGACAACAGGGGGCAGTTGCAGGGGTGGATAAAGTTGGCTCCATCACGCAGCGGGGCCAAGGATCGACCCTTCGGTGCAAGTGCTTGAATTTCAAGGAAGAGAGTTCTGCCATGCGTCTTGCGCAATTGGTGCAGTGCAGCAAGGGTGACGAGAAAGCGGCGGAAAGGCGCTATCTTTCAGGCGCTTAAGCATGGGTGTGAAGCGCGACGAAAGGGTTGCGCTGCGGCGAAGTCTGGGCTAATTCTGTTTCCAAGATGGCTGTGAAGTTACGTTCGATGGCGAAACGCGCATTCGGCACCTATCTCGATAGCCTCGTTATGCGTTCAATGAAGGGGATCGGACCGGGAAAGTGATCGTTCGAAGCCGTCTTCGATCAGGATCTGACTGGAGCCGATATTGCTGATGTCCGCTGCGACGCCTAAAGCATCGATCATCGTCCGTGCTCTCAATGAGGGCAAGTATCTAGGAGACCTATTCACAGCGCTGAAAAAGCAAAGCGACCAGTCGTTTGAGATCATCCTGGTCGATTCCGGCTCCAGCGATAGCTCTGTCGCCACAGCCGAAGAGCATGGTGTGCGGGTTGAGCACATCCTGCCGAAAGACTTCACCTTTGGCCGCTCTCTGAACTATGGCTGCCGGGTCGCCAAGGGCGAATACCTGGTGCTATTGAGCGCCCACACCCTGCCGATGCATGAGGACTGGCTTGCCAATCTGCTGCGTCCCTTCGAGGACGAGCGCATCAAGGTCAGCTATGGCAAGCAGCGTGGTGGCAAGGAGAACAAGTTCTCCGAGTGCTGCCTGATGCAGTCCTGGTTTCCGGAAGGCGCCTTGCCTCCGCAAGAGGACTACTTCTGCAACAACGCCAACTGCGCGGTGCGCCGCGCCGATTGGGAACGGCGCCCCTATGATGAGAGCCTGACGGGTCTGGAAGACCTGGCCTGGGCCAAGGAAGCGGTGCGCGAGGGCGGTCTGGTCGCCTACGTGGCAGATGCCGGCATCTATCACATCCACGAAGAGACCTGGGACAAGGTGCGTAAGCGCTATTATCGTGAGGCCCTGGCCTTTCAGGACATCGAGCCCGACGCCTTCTTCAGCGTGACCGACCTGCTGCGCTATTGCAGCCTGAACATCCTCTTTGACCTGAAGTGCGCCGCCAAGGCACGCAGTGTCAGAGTGGTGCCTGAGATCTTCCTCTTCCGGATCAATCAAGCTCGTGGCACCTATCGTGCCTATGTCGAGCGTGAAGCCCGTTCAGCGAAGGCGCCGAATGCCAGCATGCTGCGCCTGCGCGATCGCTTTTATCACCCCTCGCCGCGCTATAGCAGCCTCAGGGGCTAAACTGCGCGCGCCTTGCCCTCCGGGGCAGAGCCTGACGTCAGTCTTGCACGAGCCGGCGGCCTCCGCCGGCTCGCTGCCGTTTTGAGGGCGCCATGCGGATCAATCGGCGCATTCGGCTCGATCCCATTGGCTGGTTGCAGAGCACCAGGATCACCCCAATTCGGCAGCTTCGCTGGCTCTTCCTGCCTTTGGCCCGACAAAAGGCCGTTCAAATCTTTCTGCTGGATCCGCTGGAAGGGCTGAGACGGCATGCACCGCTCGGTATCGGCGGCTTGGCGGTCTGGCTTCAGGGGCGACGGCGCAAGCGGAACCTGGCCCTCTTCGAGGCCCTTGGCGAGCCTCTAGTCTCCGTCATCGTGCCTGCTCACAATGCTGCCGCCACCTTGGAACCGGCGATCGAGAGTTTGCTGCAGCAGAGCTATACCCGGCTGGAGATCCTGATTGTCGACGACTCCAGCGCAGATGAGACGGCGGATCTTGCCCATAGGTTGGCACAGCGTGACAGCCGTGTTCGTCTGCTGCGCACGCCCAGACAATTGGGTGCTGCACTGGCACGCAACCTGGGCCTCGCGGCGGCCAGCGGCGACTATCTGACCTTTCAGGACGCCGACGACCACTCCGCACCGGATCGGATCGAACGCCAACTCTCCTTGCTGGTCGGGACTTCTGCCTTGGCCAGCCTCTGCAGTTACTACCGCGTAGATGCCGAGGGTCGGCCGCTCCGGGTCAATGGTGAGATCTACCGCCGGCGCACCACCTCGCTGCTCTTTCCGCGCCGGCCGGTCTTGGAGCGTCTCGGTGGCATGGCACCCTTGGTGCGCGGCGAGGACAGCGAATACCTCAGCCGCTTTTATGCCTGCTTTGGCCGCAGATCGCTTCGCTTTCTCTACGCACCGCTTTATGTCGCCGCTTTCTCTGAAGACTCGCTGCTTTGGTCCGAGAGCTCCGTTCGCCGGGAAGATGACGAGGTCGTCTATGACGTGGCCGAGACCAAGCCGGGGGCTCTCTCCGACTATGAGGCCTGGCATCGCGAAATCGCGGCCGGCCGGGCCTCGGCCCATCTGCCCTTCGAGCCTGCAGCGGAACGCGACGATCCGCGCGGCAGCGGAATGGCTTAACGGCGTTTACCGGACGGGCCCGATCGGATAGCTCTTCGCTACCGGTTCCGGGCGCTGCTGCCGGTCTTAGCGGACCGTCGACCTGCGCCCTCCTCAATGAACCTCGGTGTAAGCTGCACGCTTCGAACAGCACGGACCTTCGGGAAGCCACTGCCATGACCAAACACAAGCTCGTCGCCCTCATGCCCATGCGCCACCATTCGCAGCGTGTGCCGGGCAAGAACTACCGTCCCTTCGGCGATGGCCGCCCGCTCTACCAGCACACTCTGGAGAACCTGCTCGCCGTGGAGCAGATCGAGAAGGTGGTGATCGACACCGATTCCCCCATCGTGAAAGAGCAGTGCGCCGAGAAGTACCAGGACGTCATCGTGCTCGACCGGCCAGAGCATCTGCGCGCGCCGGAAATTCCAATGAACGACATTCTGAGTTACGACGCCAGCCAGATCGAGTCCGAGTTCTATATGCAGACCCACTCGACCAACCCGCTTTTGAAGCAGGAGACCATGGCGCGCGCGGTCGATCTCTTCTTCGAACAGTACCCGATCTACGACTCGCTCTTCGGCGTTACCGTGATCCGCGACCGGATCTGGGACGTGCTGGGCCGCGCGGTGAACCACAATCCCAACATCCTGTTGCAGACCCAGGACCTGCCGAAGTGGCTGGTTCAGGAGAACTCGACCCTCTACATCTTCGAGCGCAACCGCCTGCTGGGCGATCGCAACCGCATCGGCAATCGTCCCTACCTCTTCGAGGTCGATGAGATCGAGGCGCGCGACATCGATATCGAGATCGACTTCCAAATAACCGAGATGCTGTTCAAGGCAAGAAAGGGCGAAAGCAATGTCTAAGGTCCTGGTCACCTGTCACCACCTGCTGCGCCACATCGATGCCTATCGTGAGCGCTTTGAGGCGGCCAATGTCGAACTGGTGCTGCCGGAGGCCACGGGCCAACAGTTCTCCAGTGATCAGATGCTGGACCTGATCCGCGGCGTCGACACCTGCATCCTGGGCGATGACTTCGTCGATCGCGCGGTCTTGGAGACCGGCAAGGAGAGTGGGCTGAAGGCCATCATCAAGTGGGGCATCGGCACCGATTCGATCGACAAGGAGTCGGCGGCCGAGCTTGGCATTCCGGTGCGCAATACCCCCGGCACCTTTGCCGAAGAGGTGGCGGACGCCGCCTTCGCGCTGACCTTGATGCTGACCCGTGGCTATCACCTGATGCATACATCGGTGAAAGAGGGCGGCTGGCTCAAGATCCAGGGCCGCACTCTGGCCGGCAACACCATGGGTGTGATCGGTCTGGGAAGCATCGGCCGCGCGGTCGGGCGCCGAGGGACGGCCTTCGGCATGACCGTCATCGGCTCTGATCCGGTGGATATCCCGAGCGACGTCTTGGGCCCGACCGGCATCGAGCAGAAGTCCTTAAACGCAGTCATCGCAGAGAGCGACTACCTGGTGCTGGCCTGCAATCTGACGCCGGACAACCACCATCTGATCAACGCCGAGAGCCTGGCCCGCATGAAGGCCGGATCCACCTTGGTGAACGTCGCCCGTGGACCGCTGGTCAAGGAGAGCGATCTGATCGCAGCATTGAAGAGCGGCCACATTGCCGCCGCTGCCCTCGACGTCTTCGAGACCGAGCCGCTGCCGGTGAGCAGCCCGCTGCGCGACTTTGAGAATGTGGTCTTCGGCACGCACAACGGCTCCAACACCCGCGAGGGCGTGGACCGGGTCAACGAGATGACCGTGTCGATGGCGCTGGAGGTCGTTGCTGCTTAGAGCGGCTGTCGTTGGGGGCGTCGGTCATTGATTGTGACCGACTAGAGCATGATGACGTCAATTCGAAACGATCTGCCCTAGGCCTGACGGCGCTGACCCCTTTCCCTGTCGAATAGGATTGCCTCCAGCAGCGAGGTCTCTTGCGCGAAGCCCGCGCTCGTCGATCGAGAGGTGCAGGCTTGATTGTCAGTATGAGTTTTTAATCCATATTGATAATCAATTGACTGTTCCTATCGGCAGGAAGCACCATGCAGGACACCCTTGCGATTCCCGACGCGCCCATCCAGCTGTTGCCGCGCGAGGCCTATCTGTCCCGAGACTGGCTTGATCGCGAACAGCACGATCTCTTCGGCCGTACCTGGGCCTTCGCAGGAACGCTTCACGACTATTCGGAAAGCGGGGCCTATCGCACGGTGCAGGCGGGGCCCTACTCGCTGATCGTCATCAAGGACGCGGCGGGCAACCTGCAGGGCTTCCACAACATCTGTCGCCATCGTGGCACGGAGCTGCTGGAAGGCTGCGGGAATGCCGGCAAGGCGATCATCTGCCCCTATCACAACTGGGTCTATGACCTGGACGGGCGCTTACGTGGGGTGCCGGCGCAATCCTCCTGCTTCCCAGATATGGACAAGTCCGGGGTCCGGCTGCATGGCGCCGCAATCGGCATCTTTCGCGACCTGGTGTTCGTCCATCCCGATCCCGACCCGGATGAGCCCTTCGATATCTGGATCGACGATCTAGCCTCCGTATCCTGGCCCCATCAGTTGGGCCCCCACGGGCTGACGGAGTCCTCGGACGAGCTGGTCTACGAGATGAGTTGTAACTGGAAGGTTTTCGCCGAGAACGCCCTTGATGGCTACCACCTGGCCTATCTGCACAAGAGGACCCTCGGCGGGCCTCGTCATGACAAGAACCTCTGGCAGGCCTTTGGCCGACACCTGGTTTGGTGGTCCATTGAGCGCGAAGGCGGCAAACATCGTATCCCGAAGCTTGTGGAAGAGGCCGCTAAGACACAGCCGTCAAGGGCCGCCCATGACGATGCGGCGCTGGGCTATGGCGGCGTCTACTTTCTGTTTCCGACGACGCTCCTGACGCCCAACCCCTGGGGCTTTTCAATCTCCACCATGGAGCCAATAGGCCCGAATACGACCTTGCTGAGGGTCCGCAACTGGGCTCCCGAAGGGGCGATGAGCTATACCTATCGGGCTCAGGATGTTCCGGGCTTTGACAAGGAAAGCGGCCGGATCAAGTCATCCCATTGGCGGGTGCCTCCGCTGGAGACGGGCGATTTTCAGACCGAGGACGTCTGGGTCTGCGAGAAGATGCAACGGGCGTTGAAATCGCCGCGGCACGAGGTTGCCCACATGGCCCGTGGCTCCGGCGGCGAAGCAGCGCTTGCCTTCTTTCAGCAATGCGTGCTCGACCATGTCGGCAGAGATCTCGCAATCGCCGGACAGTAGGCCCATAGTTGCTTAAGGTCCTTGCAGGGCGCTCCACGCGCCGCGCATGGGGCCTAGTCTTCTCCAGGATGGCTGACGGAGATTTCTTCCACCACCTGACCCTCGACATCCAGGCAGGCTGCGACCAACGGGCCGCCGAAGGCGCTGCCGCCGTCGAGGGTGACCAGGCCGGGCTCGATGGCGATGCCGGGCTGCGTCGCCGAGGAACCGCGCACGACACAGCGGAAGGGGTTGAACTGTTTCACCTCTTCGCCGAAGGCCGGATGCCCCCACCAGAAGGTGTCGCCCTGCTGGCTGAGCGGCCGGGTCGGATCGAGGCCGCCACTCACCAGTAAGAGGCTCTCATCGTCGCTGTAGGCGGCGCGCCTGAGGCTGGCAAAGAAGTGCGTGTGCCCCTCGTGACTGTTCATGCTGGTGCGCAGGTTCTGCGTCCAACGGGTGAGTGAGAGGGCGCCGTGGCGCGCCTCGGCCTGTCCCTCGCGCTGCGTGCCGCCATAGGCTTCGAGCGTAGCGCCCACGCCGTGGCCAAGCAGCCATTCCAAAACCCCGGCTGGGTCGGCGGCGAACTGCAGCTGCAGCAGTTTCTGCCACATCTCCTCCTGGCGACCGCGTAGGTAGACCACATCCTCCGGAATGGCGTGCGGAACGGCCAGTATGCGGCGCCGGAAGGCCAGAGCCTCTGCGATCGCCCCCAAGCAATCCTCGCCATAGCCGACGATGTTGCCCAGATAAACGATGCGATCGAAGTACTGCCAACGCTCGGCAATCTGCTCATGAAGCTGACTCAGAAGCGCTGCTTGGCCGTGGACCGCGCCGACGGCCCAGACACGTTGACAGTTTCGCAGAATCGCGATGGCTTGTTGTTGTCCGCCCTGTGCGGGAGCTGCCGATCTCGCGACCGCCATCCACTCCTCCTCGTCCAAACTCTTCTGACCGGTCTAACAGGCATGGCCCCGCGGCGGGAAGGGCTTTCCCGCGCGCGTTACACCAAGGTTAGGGAACAGGTCCCTATTTCCTGACCTTGGTGTTAGCCACTTCCTCCCGTCGCAGAACGCGAAAGCGGGATGAAGATCGACCCTCAAGGGTTCCTCTTCATCCCGCTAGATCATGTCAGAAACGAGACCGAGATCCGTCAGCTGACGTAAGTCTGTATCCGGCTGCCCGAGTTAGGCTGCGCGAAGCATCTCTTCCAGCTTCTGCGCCGCGGTCACCTCGTCCGTCGCGTCGACGGCGGCGAACTCGCGGGCCAAGCGGTCCATGGCTGCCTGGTACATCTGCCGCTCACTGTAGGACTGCTCAGGCTGGTCCTCGCCGCGATAGAGGTCGCGCACCACCTCGGCGATGGAGACCGGGTCGCCGGAGTTGATCTTGGCTTCGTATTCCTGCGCGCGGCGGCTCCACATGGTGCGGCGCACGCGGCTCTTGCCTTTCAGGGTGTGCAGCGCGTCGTCCAGCACCTTGCGGGTGGAAAGCTTCCGCAGACCGGAATTGTGTGCCTTTTCGACCGGAACGCGCAGGGTCATGCGGTCCTTTTCGAACTTGATGGAAATCAGGCAAAGAGAAATACCGGAGATGTCCTGCGTCTCGATACCGATCACGCGTCCGACACCATGGGTCGGATAGACCACATAGTCTCCGGTTGAATAGTCGCTGTCGTTGTTCTCTTCCGTCGCCGCCTTGGAGGTCTTTCGGGGCGACTTGACAGACGAAGACGTCGCAGTCTCATCCGTCGTAGACACCGCCGCAGACTGTACATTGCTACCCGACTCGGCACGAGCGCCATCAAGCTGGATCAGTTCGCTATCCATTCTTTTTACACCGTTCCCTTACTGATAAGGGCGCCAACGGCTGTTCGCTACGCCTATGCGCGCAATTCAATTTTGGCCGCTTTGCGCCAGCTGCGGTCATTCCCTTTGCGGTGACGACTGCCGATTCCGACAAGGGAGCGTTCAAACCTCCCGATTCAGCGACGATCCCTGTCGTTCCTAGAGTATAGATAATGCCATGCTTTCTAAGGAAAATCAAGCCACAGCGGCACAGGCCAGCCAACGCCGAACCGCATAAGTGGTCGGTCGTTCAACTGGGTCCGTCTCATTGTGCCTAGCAGAGATCTGTTAATCCAGCTCCTCTAGACCATCCACCTAAGCCTAGCTGCCTTTGCCTGGTTTGGGGCTGAAGTACTTCTCGAACTTGCCGGTGACGCCCAGGAACTCTTCACGATCCGCCGGCGGCTCACCCAGGCGGGTGATGTTGGGCCAGACTTCAGAATACTCGCGGTTCATCTCCAGCCAGGCTTCCGCACCCGGATCGGTATCCGGCAGGATCGCTTCCGGCGGACACTCGGGTTCGCACACGCCACAATCGATGCATTCGTCAGGATGAATCACCAGCATATTCTCGCCCTCGTAGAAGCAGTCTACGGGGCAAACTTCTACGCAATCCATATACTTACAACGGATGCAGGCGTCATTGACGATATAGGTCATGGCAGCGGGCGCACTCCTCCTCTCGCTGAATCCCGCGGACAATAGGCTGGCCTCGGCAGGGCTTCAAGCGCTTTGGCCACCGCAACGCACGCATAGCAAACTAGCGCTTCGCTATGTCCTCCTCTGCGCTCTCCTTGGCGCTCTCCTCTGGGGCTTCCGATCGTCTCCTGAAGGCCTCAGCCTCCAAGCGATCCATATCGGCCAGATGCACTACCCGCTGCGGCAGCGCCATCTCGATGCCGGCCTCATTGAAGTGCTTGACGACAGCCATGCGCAGTTCGTTGGCGACATCGATGATCAGGCCATAGATGTCGTGGACATAGACCCGGATGTCGAAATCCATGCCGTCCGGCGAGAAGGCCTTGAAGAAGACGTAGCTGGGCGGGTCGGCCAGGACCTTCTTGCAGTCACCTGCGGCCTTCATCAAAAGCTCGTGCACCTTCTCAGGATCGGTACCAAAGGGCACGCGCACGGCGACGTCCACACGCCCGATCTTGTTCTTATGCGTCCAGTTGGTAACCGCGGTCGAGACCAGGTCAGAGTTGGGGATCAAGACGGAGGAGCGCTGCCAGGTCTCGATCTCCGTCGCGCGGACCGAGATGCGTTTGACCACCCCCTCGTTGGCGCCGACCACGACCCAGTCTCCGACTTTGATGGGACGCTCGATCAAGAGAATGATGCCGGAGACGAAGTTGGAGACGATGTTCTGCAGCCCGAAACCGATGCCGACGGAGAGCGCGCCCGCGATCAAGGCCAGGTTTGTCAAATCGAAGCCGACGACGTTGATGCCCAGCAGGATGGCAGCGATGACGCCGACATAGCCGATCCCGGTCGAGATCGACTGCTGCACGCTGTTTTCCGGCGTGAGTGAGGCCAAGGCGCCCTGCTGGAGTCGCCGCTGAACAAAGCGGGTTATGGCCAGGATCAGCAGAAAAACCAGGATCGCCAGCAGGATATTGAGGGGCTTGATGCTGACACCGGCGATAGAGAAGCCCTGCAGCAAGCCGTAGAGCCAGACCTGCACCTCGTCCTCTGCCATGCCCAGGCTCGGCAGCACGGCGAAGAGGGCGATCAGGATGAGCCCCAGGTCCAAGACGATGAAGAGCAGGAGTTCGAGGAAACGGCCGCCGCGCTCTGACTTTATGAAGAGCCTCAGCCACCCGCCGTAGCGTTTCTGGCCACTGGTGACAAAGCCATGAATCCCCTCTCGGATTGCATGTCTCAGCACCAGCAAGATGAAACCGACCCCGGTGATGGTCAGGAAGGAGAGCGCAACATAGTCGGAGAGCGCGACGTAACCCAGGATCGCAGCAACCAGCACGACCAGCGCACAAAGCAGCGAGACGAAGCGCAGCCATCGCGCCTCGCCGAGCCAGGCTAAGCCAATTGAGCTCGCATCTTTCTCGCCCTCCGGCTCCTCGGGTGCTTCATCTTCTCCCTCTTTATCCAGGCGTTGCCACAGGCGTGCCGGCAGCAGCGATAGGAGAATGATGGAGCCGATCAGAGCCTCAGTCGCATTGGCGACGGATTCGAGGGCGGTATCCGGCTGCAGATCACGGGAGATCATGCGCAGGGCCAAGATCAGACCGAGGAAGCCTGAGGCGACAAGCCAGCGGCGATAGAGCGCGCGTGCCGAGGGCGGGCTTAAGAGAACGATGCCCCATCTCGGCAGCTTTGGCGCGATGGAGGCATGACCGACCGCGGCCAGGAAAAAGGCCAAGGCCGTGCCGGTGGCCAAGGCGATCGCTATGGGTTCATAGACCTCGCCCCAGGTGCTGTTCGCCGTGACCGCCAGGAAAGTGAGCAGGATGAAGAGCAGGGCAAAGGAGGGGATAAAAAAGCGAAGTGCGGTCTCCAGGACGGCGGCAATCACCCGCTCGCCATAGGTAAACTCGCCCTTGCCTTCACGGCGCTTGCGATCGAGCCATGAGATCAGGCGGCGAATGACGGGGACACTGGCCAGCAGCACCACCAGCGCACCCAGGCCCAGGAGAAGGCGCCGAGTTTGGTCCTGGTCCTCACTTGCCAGATTGCGTGGCGTCAGCCGCGCGCCGATGGAGCTTTTCAGGTTCTGCCAGCTCTGCGGAAGTGCCTGCCAGGTCGAGCGGCGGAGCAAAGAGTTCTGCCGCGTTAAGAGCTCCTGCGCGAAGGCCTTGATTCGAACCTCGTCGAGCTGACGCAGCAAGAGATCGGCCTTAGCCACAAGCAAATCCGAGCGCCCCTTGAGTGCCGAGATGGCCACAAGCTCGTTCTGCAGGATGTTGCGTTCGCGCTGGACTTCCGGGGCTTCTGCCGGTTCGCCTTCCCCGGGTGCTGGTCCCAAGGCCTCCAAAAGGCGCTGTGCCTCGGTCTGTTCGCGCGTGAACCTTTCGGCTGCTTTCGCGGCCTGGCGTGCAAGATCCACCAGGGTCAAGCGCCGGGCGTTGCGTTGCTGATGATCCAGTGTGCCGCTCTGCAAATCCTCCTCGATCTGCGAGAGAGTCCGGTCCCAGGTATTCAGCTGTTTGGCCGCCTCTGCCACAGCCTGCCGGATTGCGCCCTGCGTTACCTGTTCCTGCTGAACCTGATCGTTCAGCGCTTGGTCCGCCGCGGCTTTGTGCTGGCCTGTCTGGTCTTGGCTGGATTGGTCCTGGAGCGCCTGATCTGGGGTCGCCTGATCTGAGGGTGCCTGATCTTGGGCTTGGGCCCAGAGCGCTGGCGCCCAGAACGAGAAAATCAGGACCAGCAGACAAGAACGCAAGGCAGCCATGGCTCTAGTCTCGTTTGCCGCGGAGACTGCGCAGCAGGCGCCGTGCACGCGGATCGGGTCGCGGGCTACGGACTGGTTGGGCGGGCGTGATCCTGTTTTCCTTCGTCGGTGGTTTCAGATCCTCATAGAGCTGCTGGGCTTCCGGTGCCGCGCCGCGGCGCTCGGCCATGGCCAGCACGCGCCAAACGCGGATGTGGTCACCCTGCGGGAAGGTCAGAACATCGCCCTCTCGGACCTTATGGTGTGCCTTGTCGGTCACCTGTCCATTCACCCGAACCTGTCCAGAGCCCGCTAGTTTGCTCGCGGTGGTCCGTGTCCGGCAAGCACGCGCGTGCCAGAGCCACTTGTCCAGGCGCATCGAAGGTCCGGCCGCCCCCTGGTCCGGCATCAGCGCGCCTGCCGCAGTGCCATCTTGAGGCCTTTGAGCTCGGCGAAGGGCGACTCGCTCGCCGCTTCCTTCTGGCGCTGGTTACTGCGGTTGGCCTTGCGCTTGGCTTGACCTTTGCCGTCACTCCTGCGGCGAGCATAGCTAACCACCCCGCCTTGATTGTCCTGCCGATAACCAATGGCCTGTAGCGCGAGAGTGAGTGCTTCGCTGTCGCCATTGATCAGACGCAGCAGGGCGGGTGTTGCTTGAAACCCTCCGCTTTGCCGCGCTAGGGCTGCTGCCCTGCCGGCAATTTGCTCCAAGAGATCGACCCGAACGACGATTGCCCGGCGTTTTCGCTCCAGCAGACGATAGCCGCAAGCAGCATAAAAACTGGTACTGGCGGCCGGATGCTCGGCTGCCTTTTCCCAGGTGGCTGCCGGCAGGGGTGGTGCGGCGATCCCTTGTCTGACCTCCCAAAGCTGCACCAAGAGGCGTCTGGCCTTGGGATTGCCTAAGGCTGGTAGAAAGATGCTTTCCGACCCAAGACGCACGCCGGCGGCACTCAGGGCCTTGGCATCGCCCTTCTTCAAGCGCAGCAGTCCTTCGGCCGAGCGCCGCGGCATGCAGCCCAGGGCTTCGACCAACTGGAAGGCGATGCCGCGCGGTAAGGCCGTCAGGTGTGCCTCTTGCAGAGCGAAGAGCGGCTGCAGGCGGCGGCGCAGGAAGGCCTCCAGCCAGGCGGCAAGGCGCAGGCGGATGCGCTCGCGTTGCGGGCCATCCAGGAACTCGCTGGCAAAGACCTCGATACCAGGCTGGATAGTCATCACGCCGGACACCAGACGGCCGAGAGCAGCACCACGCCAGAGGATCCGGGCCTGCGGATCCAGCTGAAAGGCCTGGTCCGCCTCTGCCTCGATCTGGGCGACGCGCCGCGGCATCTCTTGCGCCAGGGCGCGCCGAACCGAGGTCATGGCCTGGCGCGCATCCGCGCCCTCGATGCTGGGATCGAGGTGGAAGCGGAAGGCCTTCAGGCGTCCGACGGCGTGCCCCTCCAGCACCACGCGGCCGTCGCGCTTGACGGCCGCGAGCATGGTCTCGCCGCCGGCAAGGCGCCTGGCAAAGAGGGCGGCACGGCGATCGACGAAGCGTTCGGTCAGGCTCTCGTGCAAGGCGTCGGAGAGGCGATCCTCGATAGCGCGGGCCTGTTCCTGCCAGCTCGCTGCGTCCTCCAGCCAGTCGGCCCGGTGGGTGATGTAGGTCCAGGTGCGAATCTGGGCCAAGCGCTGGGTCAGGGTGTCGATGTCTCCGGCAACCCGGTCGATGCGGCGCAGCTGTCCGGCGACCCAGGATTCCGGCAGTCGGCTGCTGCGGTCGATCAGGTGACGATAGACCTGACTCAAGAGCGAGAGGTGGTGTCCGGTCATGGTCTTGCTGAAGTCGGGGATCTGGCAGACCTCCCACAACAAGCGCACCTCCGGCACGCCTCGCGCCCGATCCAGGACCTCGTGATCATCGATCAGGGCGGCCAGAGCCATCTGGTCCTCAACGCCGCGCACCCGCTGTAGTTCCGGGATCGGCGATTGTGCATTCAGGCTGGCGACCAGGGCCTTGGGCGCGCTGAAGTCAAGCGCTCGGCTGCGCCAGAAGAGCCGTCTCAGCGAGAGGAAGCGGTGTTCCTCGACGGCTTCCACGGTCTCGGGCGCGATCTCGCCGACCTCAGCGGTGGTGCCGAAGGTTCCATCACGCATGTGGCGGCCGGCGCGGCCGGCAATCTGTCCGATCTCTCCGGCGTTGAGGCGGCGCATACGGCGCCCATCGAACTTGGCAAGCCCGGCGAAGGCGACATGGTCCAGGGCCAGGTTGAGCCCCATGCCGATCGCGTCGGTCGCGACCAGATAGTCGACCTCTCCGGCCTCGAACATGGCGACCTGGGCGTTCCGCGTTCTGGGGCTAAGGGCACCCAAGACAACGGCGGTGCCACCGCGCTGGCGCCGCATCTGCTCGGCCAGGCCATAGACATCGGTTGCCGAGAAGGCGACGATGGCAGAGCGCGCGGGCAGTTTGGTCAGCTTCTTATGACCGCCATAACTCAAGGTGGAGAAGCGCGAGCGAGTGTCGAACTCCGCCTCGGGCACCAGCTTGCGCAGCAATGGTCCCACCGTCTCTGCGCCCAGGAAGATCGTTTCGGAAAGACCGCGGCTGTGCAGCAGGCGATCGGTAAAAACATGGCCGCGCTCCGGGTCGCCGGCCAACTGCACCTCATCGACGGCGACGAAGTCTACCACGCGCTCCAATGGCATGGATTCGACGGTGCAGCAGAAATAGCGTGCGCCCGGCGGCAGGATCTTCTCTTCGCCGGTAACCAGGGCCACCTGGCCGGCGCCCTTGATCGCCACCACGCGATCGTAATTCTCGCGCGCCAAGAGGCGCAGCGGAAAGCCGATGATGCCACTGCTGTGGCCCAGCATGCGATCAATGGCGAAATGCGTCTTTCCGGTGTTGGTCGGCCCCAGAAGAGCCCTCACCCGAGAGTCGGGGTCACGCGGCATGACGCGGCCTCACTTCCTGCTCTTGCGGCCTAAAGCGGCTTAGCACATATGGTCCGAAGAACGCCAGAACAACGGCCGGGCCTTCCTGGCTGCTTGCCTCTGACCATCCCTTTGCACTGAAGAAACAGAGGAACCAATCGAAAGATGAGTGAGCACGCGACAAGCGAACACCATAACTTCAATGCGGAAGTGGGACGTTTGCTAGAGATCGTCACCCATTCCCTTTATTCCAACCGTGACATATTCCTGCGTGAGCTGATTGCCAATGCCGCCGATGCCTGCGAGCGCCGTCGCTTTGCCGCGATCGCCGATCCGGGATTGCTGCCCGACGGTGGGTTTGCCATCGAGATCTCGGTGGACAAGGAGGCCGGCAGCCTGAAGATCGCCGATCGCGGGATCGGGATGAGCCGGGAGGAGCTGGCAGCCAACCTTGGCACCATCGCCGCCAGCGGTACCGGCCGTTTCCTGGAGCAGCTGAAGGCGCAGGGTAAAGATCCGGACAAGGCCAGCCTCTCGCAGATCGGCCAATTCGGTGTCGGCTTCTATTCCGCCTTCATGGTGGCCGACCAGGTGACGGTGGAAAGCCGGCATGCCGGCGAGACAGAGGCTTGGCGTTGGCAGTCCAGCGGTGCGGAAGGCTATATCCTGGAGCAGAGCGAAAGCGGGCCGGAGGGCGGTGGCACTGCAGTCGTCCTCAGCCTCAAGGAAGACGCCAAGGAGTTTCTGGAGAGCTTTCGCCTGAAGCAGTTGGTCAAGACCCATTGCGAGCACATCGGCGTTGAGATCCGCATCCTGGACGAAGACGGCAAGGCGGAGGCCTTGAACCAGGCTTCCCCGCTCTGGCGTCGTGCGGCCTCCGAGGTGACGGAAGAGCAGTACACGGCCTTCTACCGCGACACCTCACGGGCCTTCGATGAGCCTTGGCAGACCATGCATTGGAAGGCCGAGGGCGCCATCGAGTACACCGGCCTGCTCTTCGTCCCCAAGGAGCGCCCGCCCAGCATCTTCAATCCCGACCGCCAGTCGCAGATCAGGCTCTACGTCAAGCAGGTCTTCATCACCGACGACTGCCAGGCCCTGGTGCCGCCCTATCTGCGCTTCCTGCAGGGGGTCATCGACTGCGAGGACCTGCCGCTCAACGTCTCGCGTGAGCTGCTTCAGACCAGCCCGGTCCTGACCAAGATCCGGCAAGGCCTGGTGAAGCGGGTGCTGCGAGAGCTGGGTAAGGCCGCGGAGAAGGACGCCCCGGGCTACAAGACCTTCTGGGAGGCCTTTGGCCCGATCCTGAAGGAGGGCCTCTACGAGGACGCGAGCCAGCGCGAGGCGCTGCTGGGCCTGACGCGCTTCCGCTCCAGCACCGAAGAGGGACTGGTTTCGCTGAAGGATTATGTTGCCCGCATGAAGGAGGGGCAGGAGGCCATCTACACCCTCTCCGGTGCCGACCTCGACCGTTTGGCCAGCTCTCCGCATCTGGAGGGTTTCAATGCGCGCGGCATCGAGGTGCTCTATCTCACCGATCCGGTCGATGAGTTCTGGACCACCATGGTGATGGACTTCGAGGGCAAGCCCTTCCGCTCTGTCACCCGGGGGCAGGCCGACCTCGACCGCTTCGACGGTAAGGAGGAGGAGAGCAGCGAGCCGGAGAAGGAGGAGGAGGGGCAGGGGCCGCTGCTCGCCGCCATCCGCTTGGCTCTGGGCGACAAGGTGAAAGAGGTGCGGGTCTCCAAGCGCCTGGCCGAGAGCCCGGCCTGCCTGGTCGCCGGCGAGGGCGATCTCGATCTGAATCTGGAACGGCTGCTGCGCAGTCAGGGCCAGGTGGCCGAGGCCAGCACCCGGATCCTGGAGGTCAACATCAAGCATCCTCTGCTGCAGGCGATGAGCCGGCAGATCGCCTCTGGTGCCACGGGCGAGGGCATCGAAGACAGCGCCTGGCTCCTCTTCGAACTGGCCCGCGTCATGGAGGGCGAGCCGGTGAGCGACCCCGCCGGCTTCTCACAGCGCCTGACCCGCGTGATGGGGCAAGCCGCCGGCGTTGCTTAGTCATTTGCTTGGGTAAAGGTTTGGGCGGCCGCCGGCGGAAATCCGGCGGCCGCTCGCGTTTCTCGCTTGTCTCGGCGGGCGTCGAACCTTTGTGACGGGTGAATGACCAGCTTGCGAAGAATCTGATTTCTATCCTGGCGCCAAGTCTCTATGACGGGCCCACCGGTCGCAGCCTACCCGGTTACCAAAACAAGGACTGACATGAAGACCCTCGTCATCTGCTCCGGCGGACTGGATTCAGTCTCGCTGGCCCATATCGTTGCCGCCGAAGGAGAGCTGACACGCCTCGTCTCCTTCGATTACGGCCAACGCCATCTGAAAGAACTGAACTATGCCGCCGCCTGTGCCGAGCGCCTGAGCGTGCCGCATCACCGGATCGATATCTCCGGCGTGGGCGCGGTGCTGACCGGCTCGGCCCTGACCGATGCGGTCGCGGTGCCGGACGGCCACTATGCTGAAGAGAGCATGCGCATCACCGTGGTGCCCAACCGCAATGCCATCATGCTGACAATTGCCTTCGGGCTGGCCGCTTCCCAGGGCGATCAGGCTGTGGCGACGGCTGTCCACGGCGGCGATCACTTCATCTATCCCGACTGCCGGCCCGCCTTTACCGAGGCTTTTGATGCCATGCAGCGTGCGGCACTGGATGGCTATGCCGAGGTCGGGCTCTCCACCCCCTTTGTGCATCGCACCAAGGCCGACATCGTGATGGAGGGCGCCAAGGTCGGAACCCCCTTCGTCGAGACCTGGTCCTGCTACAAGGGCGGTGATCTGCACTGTGGGCGCTGCGGGACCTGCGTGGAGCGCCGCGAGGCTTTCGATCTGGCCGGTGTCGCCGATCCGACGATCTATGCCGATGCCGACTTCTGGCGGCAGGCCATCGCCGAGAAGGAGGCCTGCTGATGTTTCGGATCAGCAAGGAGTTCCGCTTCTCGGCCTCGCATCAGCTAACCCACCTGCCGGCCGAGCATCAATGCGCCCGCCTGCACGGCCACAATTACGTCGTCGTGGTCGAACTGGAAGCCGAGACGCTGAACGGAGACGGCTTTGTGCGTGACTATCACGAACTGAAGCCGCTGAAGGACTATATCGACGAGGCCTTCGACCATCGGCATCTGAATGATGTCATGGGCAATACGCCCTCGACGGCCGAGCACCTGGCACGACACTTCTATGAGTGGTGCGCCGAGCGCTGGCCGGAGGCTGCCTCGGTCCGGGTGAGCGAGACCCCGGCGACCTGGGCCGAGTACCGGCCATGAGCCTGCGCATTGCCGAGATCTTCGGGCCGACGATCCAAGGCGAGGGGGCCTTGATCGGCGAGCCGACGGTCTTTATCCGTGCCGGCGGGTGCGACTATCGTTGCTCTTGGTGCGACAGCCCGCATGCGGTCGACAGCGAACACCGGCATAGCTGGTTGAAGATGGGGAACGAGGAGGTCTGGCAAGAGGTCTCGACCCTGTCGGGAGGCAAGCCTCTGACGGTCTCTATCTCCGGCGGCAATCCGGCGATCCAGGATTTTTCCGGGGTGATCGCGACCGGCAAGGCAGAGGGCTATCGCTTCGCCTGCGAGACCCAAGGCTCGGTGCCGCGCAGCTGGTTCTCAGACTTGGACACCTTGGTCCTGAGCCCCAAGCCGCCCTCCAGCGGTGAGAGAGTTGACTGGACAGCCTTCGAGGCCTGCCTTGAGGCTGCCGAGGGCGCGGGTCAGGTGGTGATGAAGATCGTGGTCTTTGACGATGGGGACTATGCCTGGGCAAAGGCGGCCGCGGACCGCTTTCCCGCGCTCTCGCTCTTCTTGCAGCCTGGCAATCCAGACTCCGATCCCGAGTCGCCGGTCGAGCCGCAGACCGTTGCCGAGCGTCTGCACTGGCTGGTGGAGAAGACCACCACGGACGGCTGGTTTCAGCCCCGCATTCTCCCGCAGCTCCATGTTCTGATCTGGGGCAACAAGCGCGGCGTCTAGAGGAGCCCTCTATGGAAAGCATCTACAGCAATCTGAAGCAGCTGGGTGGGGCAACGGTCCTGCCTGAAAGCCCTGACAAGGCTGAGCTGGAAAGGGTTCCCAACCCGCAGGCAGGTGTCGCCTATGTCGTGCGCTTTACCGCGCCGGAGTTCACCTCGCTCTGCCCCATGACCGGGCAGCCGGACTTCGCGCATCTGATGATCGACTATGTGCCGGGCGACTGGCTGGTGGAGAGCAAGTCCCTGAAGCTCTTCCTCGGCTCCTTTCGCAACCACGGCGCCTTTCACGAGGACTGCACCATCTCGATTGCCCGCCGGTTGGTCGACTTTCTGGACCCGCAGTGGCTTCGGATCGGCGGCTATTGGTATCCGCGCGGCGGTATCCCGATCGATGTCTTCTGGCAGACAGGCCCAACGCCGGAGGGCGTCTGGATCCCCGACCAGGGGGTCCCGCCCTATCGCGGGCGTGGCTAGGCGGCCACCGGACCTGAGAGGCTCGCGCTGGCCTTGCTCGGCATAAAACGCCGATCTTCCGGCGTCAGCAGTTTGCCATAGCGCCCAAGGCGACGGTCGAGGCGTGCATCGTAGTAGGCCGGGACCCGGTCGCTGCGACCCTCATGGAAGTCGTTGAAGGTTTGGTCTTCGTCGAAGAGCCGACGGAACTCGCGCAATTCGTTGCGATAGGAGACCAGGCGGAAGCAGAAAAGTGCCCAGAAAATCTTGGCGGCCAGGGGTGATCGCTGGCGCATGCGTGGCAGGAAGAGCCGCGGGCTGATGATGAAGCTGATCAGGTCGATCTTGCGGTCCATGATTTCCGGCATGGAGTAGTGCACCAACTGGTGCGTCAGCACCGGGCTGGCGTAGTGGATCGACGGCAGCGGCAGCAGACGTCCCTCATTGGCCAAGGTGTCGCGCAGCGGCGTGCCGCCGAAGGCCATCGGCAGGTTGATCACCGGGAAGACGCTGGGATAGCGGCGAATGAACTCTTTGGTCAGCTGAAAGGGCTCGTCACCACGGTCGCCGTCATCGCCAATCAGGAAATTGGTCTGGATGCAGGGAATCTTCTGCGTCAGCTCGTCGAAGATCGAGCAGACGCGATCGAACTTAGAGGTTCCAGTCGAGGCTGAGGTGCTGGCCTTGTTTCCATAGAGATACCAGGACTCGATTCCGGGCGCGAGGTAAGAGCAGTTGGTGGCACGCAGGCGGTCGATGCGATCGGAACGCAGCAGCGAGAGGGAGGACTCCACGATATAGGGGTTGCGCCTCTCTTTCGGCATCTGCTCGAAGGCAGCCAGGGTCTGGTCGAAGCGCACGCCGAAGTTGGGATCGTGGAAGGCCAAGAGGTTGCCCGGAAAAGCCTCAGCGGCGGTTTTTAGATCCTCCATCACCTCGTCGGTGCCGCGCGCGACATAGACCGAATTCCAGTCGGAGCAGAAACTGCAGGTGTAGGGACAGCCGGTGCTGGTCAGCAGCGAGACCGTTGAGAGCCGTGAGCGCTTGCCGTTCACATAGTTTGCCGTCTGCACGTCCTGCAGCCGCTCGGCCAGAGAGGGGACTGCAATGGCCTTGTCGCTTGAGGTGATGGTGCTGCCGGGCGCGATGCGGTCTTCAACCAGGTCCAGGACCTGCGCCTCGTTGCAGGAGACCACGACATAGTCGAAGAATCGGGCGGCATCCTCAGGAAAGCAGCTGGCGTGCGGGCCGCCGATGACGACCCGGGCCCCACGTGCCTTGATCAACTTGGAGAGCGCATAGGCCAGAGATGAGGCGCGGGTATAGGCGGAGATGAAGACGATGTCGCTTTCGGGGTCGACCAGGCTCTCGGGATCGGCCTGCCCGAAGTAGGTGGCATAGTGCACGTCATGGCCGCGATTCCGGCACCAGGTGGCCACCACCTGCGGCATGATCGAATAGTACTGCCGGCCGATGTTGTTGAGGAAGGCGCGCTCTGGACCGCGTGGCCCGACCTTGTCCGTCAAGATATCCAAGATCGAAACGCGCCGCGCTGTGACCATAGACTTCAGCCCTCCAAGAACGACGCGGAGATGAATGAGACCGGCCCGCGCGTCGATTGCCGGCGACAATGGACGCGGAGCGCCCGCTTGTCCACGCTGGAGGGTGCGGCGCATCGGATTTGCGCGGTAGCATCGGGCGCGCCTAAACTCTGTAAGCAGCTAAAGGGGGTAGAGAGATCGGACTGACGACGACCAATCCGTGGAGCGGCGTCACGCGGGAACTGGTCCCCTTCTTTGCGGTGGTCGGCACCCTGGCAATCTTCCAGTTTGGCGGCGATGCCTGGCTCAAGGAGCTGAACCAGCGTGCGCTGGCAGGCGGGCTCTTTCTCTGGCTCTTCGGCGTCATGGTCTGGGCGGCCTTCTCGGTTGTTCGTCACGCCGACGCCCTGGCAGACCTGGTGGGGGAACCCTATGGCACTCTGATCCTGACCTTGGCCGTTACCGGCATCGAGGCCTCCTTGATCGCCTCGATCATGCTGACGGGGGCATCGCAGCCGACCATGGCGCGCGACACCATGTTTGCGGTGTTGATGATCGTGCTGACCGGCCTCGTCGGCTTGGCCTTGATCCTGGGTGGGCTCAGGCATCGCGAGCAGGATTACAACCTGCAAGGCGCCAGGGCCTTCCTGGCCGTGCTGCTCCCACTGGCCGTCTGCTCTTTGATCTTGCCACGCTTCACGGTCTCGACCGAAAGTCCCAGCTTCTCGCCAGAGCAGGCGATCTTCCTGGCGGTTCTGACCGTCCTGCTCTACGCCGTGTTCTTGGCCATTCAGACCGTGCGCCATCGCGGCTTCTTTCAACAGCCGCCGCGTGCCGAAGACAGGGAGTTGATCGGCAAGGATCCAGACGGGCATAGCCATGGCCCCATCCGCCCGGCGCCCTATCACGCCATCATGCTGGTCGCCACCCTGGTGCCGATCGTCCTGCTATCGAAGCGTTTGGCCGGGATTGTCGACTTCGGTATCGTCGAGATCGGGGCACCGGCTGCTCTCGGCGGTATCATCATCGCGCTCCTGGTTCTGGCGCCGGAGAGCATGGCGGCACTGCGCGCGGCCAAGGCGAACCAACTCCAGCGCTCCATCAACCTGCTGCTGGGTGCGGCCGTTGCCACCATCGGCCTGACTCTACCAGCGGTACTGATCATCGGTTTGATCTATAACCAAGAGGTCACCTTGGGTCTGGATGACGCCAGCATTGTTCTACTGTCTTTGACCCTGGTGATTTGCACCCTGACATTTGGCGGCGTTCGCACCAGCCTGTTGCAAGGCGCGGTGCACTTTGTCCTCTTCCTCGTCTTCCTGATGCTGGTCTTTAGTCCTTAGAGCCCGTCCGGAAACTGCTTGTGCCCTGCACTGTCTTATCAAGGTCTTGGGCAAGGAGAGTGGCGCGTGGCGATGCCGGGTGCATCGCAAGCGGCGCACGACACAGTCCCAGGGCTTAACAGGACAGCCCTTTGGGTCACTGCCGGAGCCACGATTGCCGCGTCGCGCCGGCTTGACGATGCGCCCGGCATCGCCGGCGCCACCGCTCCCAACACGCGTCGCGCCGGCTGCGATGCAGGACATAGGCAGTTTCGGGTTGGGCTCTAAGTGCGAGCGCTGCGATCCAAGCTGCTGTTTTCGTGTTTCTCGATTTGATCCAGAATCTCCTCATTCTCCAGCGCCCACTCGCAGATCATCGTGATGGGTTCGTGCAGACGTTGGCCGAGCGCTGTGAGTTCGTAGTCTGTTTTGGGCGGTACCGCATTGAAAACACGACGTGTCACGAGTCCATCCCGTTCCAACCGCCGCAATACCTGCGTCAGCATCTTCTTCGACAGCCCCGGGATGCGCCGCTGCATCTGCCCAAAATGCCGCGTGCCAGAAGCCAGACAGTAGATAACGATAGGGGTCCACTTGTCGGCGACCAGCGTCAGCACCCTGCGCGCAGGATAGCGCTCGCCCAGGATCGCCTCCTTTGTAGTCGTAGCCTCATCCTGCTTTCCGTCAGACATCGCCCCCTCCACCTGATCGTTCCGAGAGCCGATTTGAGAGGGGGCCGGTGCCGCGCAATCTCAAACGCTTTCAAACAGTAATTCAGGTCACCAACTGGTGCCTACTCGTCCTTTAGTTACTTCGGTGCCAGATATGTAGCACGGCATGAACGCCGCATGTTGGTGGGAGGCACGCCTTGTCGTCAAAAAAAGATAGATCAGTTGTCAGGGCCAGTGGTGTGATCCGGTTAAAGGGCCGCAACGGAGATGCGGGCGGGCACAGACTGCGCGATTTCTTGCAGCGTTCGGGGATCGATTTCGAGTGGGTGGAGGAGGACACCGCTGTCATCGCCGACATCCCTGGTAAGGTTAGCTTGACCAGCCCGACGGTGGAGGATCTCGCGCAGGCGCTGGGTCTGATCGTGCAGCCGCGCCGTAGCCTCTATGACGTCTCGATTTATGGTGCAGGACCGGCTGGCTTGTCTGCTGCCGTCTATGCGGCCTCTGAAGGGCTGAGCACCGTGTTGATAGAGCGCCACACGATCGGTGGGCAAGCCGGTACCACCTCGCTGATAGAGAACTATCTGGGCTTTCCGGACGGCCTCCCAGGCGTCGAGCTGGCGGAACGAGCGCGCGAGCAAGCTCTGAAATTTGGTGTGGAGATCCTAATGATGCGCGAGGGCGTGAAGGCTGCGTTTCGCGGCGGGCGCATCCATGTCGGCCTGGCGAACGGCAGCGAGATGGTCGCGCAGGCCAACATCTGTGCTACGGGTGTCGATTGGCGCCGCCTCGGACTGGATCGGGAACAGGCATTCCTCGGCTCTGGGCTGTACTACGGCGCAGGCGTGAGCGAGGCGCGCTTCTGCCGCGGCGAGCGGATCTTCATTGTTGGCGGCGGCAACTCTGCCGGCCAGGCCGTCATGCATCTGGCCGATCACGCGGAACAGGTCACTCTGATCGTACGCGGTGACGCACTGGCGGCTTCAATGTCGAGCTACCTGCGCGCGCGAATTGAAGGTGCCGAGAACGTCGACGTTCGCTACGGAACAGAGATTACGGCTCTCGATGGCGACGATGGCCTTTCGGCGATTGAGATCGCCGACAGCGACGGCAGGACCAGCTGGGAGGAGACCAGCCGCGTCTTCGTTGCCATTGGGGGTGAGCCTCATACCGAGTGGGCGAAAGACACGGCCATCATCCGCGACGAGGCCGGCTATCTGGTCACCGGTCCGGACCTGGCTACGAACGGCCGGTTGCCCGACTGCTGGCCGTTGCAGCGGCCGCCGCATTTCTTGGAGACGAGCGTTCCCGGCTCCTTCGCCGTCGGCGACGTGCGACACCGATCGATCAAGCGGGTCGCGACTGCTGTGGGCGAAGGGGCGATGGCGGTGGCCTTTGTCCACCGCTTTCTCCAGGACGGCTAGTATCATGTCGGAATCCGCGCCCTTTCGGACCATCGTCATCGGCGGGTCCGTCGGCGGTCTCGCCGGAGCAATCCAGCTGAGGGATCGGCTTGGTGCCGAGGTACTGGTTTTCGAGCGATCGGCGGGCGAGATGCGAGCTCGCGGCGCTGGCGTTGTCATGCAGCCCGAAGTCGAGGCACTGCTCCAACAGATCGGTATAGCCACAGGGTCAGTATGCGTCGCGCTGCGAGAACGAGCCGTGATGGCGCTGGATGGCCGCATCGACGCCATCTCCGCACCGCAATTGATGACAGCGTGGGACACACTCTATCGCATCTTGCGCGACCACCTCGGCGATGCCTGCTATCGCCAGGGCAGTCGGCTGGTCGGGTTGGGCCAAGACGGCAACACGATAACGGCCAGCTTTGCGGACGGTTACGCGGCCTCATCCGACCTGCTGATCGGGGCGGATGGAGTGAACTCCGCCGTACGCGGGCATGTGATCTCCGGCGGCGAAGCGGTGACCTACACCGGTTACGTCGCCTGGCGTGGACTGGAGGAGGAAAGCGCCCTTCCTCGGCGGCTTGTGGACGTTCTGAAAGACCGCTTCACATACCACATGACCCCTGGGCTGCAGATGCTTTGCTATCTCGTGCCCGGAGCCGATGGCGCTACCGAGCCGGGGCTGCGCCGGGTCAACTGGGTTTGGTACGTGAACACGCCGGAAAACCATCTAGATCACCTGATGACCGGAGCATCGGGACAACGCTATCGCTCCTTCCTGCCGCCTGGAGACGTCGCCGCGCCAGTCGGGCGCCTCGTTCGAGAGCTCGCTCAAGGCGCCCTGCCACCGCTCTTTCGGGATCTAGTAGAGGCCTCGACCCTTTTTATGCAACCGATCCAGGACGTCGAGCCTCCGCAGCGCGTCCACGGCCGCGCGCTTCTGATCGGAGACGCGGCCGGCACTGTCCGGCCCCATACCGCCGCCGGCACCTCGAAGGCTTTTGGCGACGCCAATCTGCTTGTTGAGGCGCTCCGCACATGGACCGCGAGTGCACGGCTTCCCTATGATCGCCTCGAGCAATGGGCCGAACTTCGAACGACGGACCTTAACGCAACAGCCCGGCGCGGCCACCGTCTCGCCGCAGCGTCGGGTTTAGGGGGGGGTGTCTAGAAGCGACCGTTCGGCGGTGTCCGGACCAGCCTGTCGCAGGGTGCTGTGCACTTTGTCCTCTTCCTCGTCTTACTGATGCTGGTCTTCAGCCCCTAGAAGCAGAGGTCCGTGCAAGCCGCGGATAGCTGGATTCAGCGGGGAAGTGGCATCTCTACGCCATGATGAGAAGCGAAACCATCGGGCCCCTGCCGGCCACCAGCATGAACAACGCCGACTGGCTGCGTCTGCTCCTCTTATCGCTGCTGTGGGGTGGCTCCTTCTTCTTTGCCGAGGTGGCGGTTGCCTCCATTCCGCCCTTGACCCTGGCATGGTTGCGCGTGGGGCTGGCGGCGCTTGCCCTGATTATCTTTATGGCGGTGACGGGACGGCTGTCCGGCATTGGCGATTGGCCTTGGCTCAACCTTCTGGGCATGGGCTTGCTGAACAATGTCATCCCCTTCTCGCTGATCTTCTGGGGTCAGAGCGGCATCGACAGTGGGCTTGCTGCCATCCTGAATGCGACGGCACCCTTCTGGGCGGTGATCCTGGCCGCCTGGGTGGTCAAGAGCGAGCGCCTGACGGGCGGACGTGCCGCTGGCCTCTTGCTGGGTTTCGCCGGCCTGATCGTTCTGATCGGCCCTGACGTTCTGCAGGGATTGGGAGAGGGCCTGCTCTTTCAGTTGGCCGTCCTGGCGGGCGCGCTCTCCTATGCCTTCGCCGGCCTCTGGGGCCGCAAACTGCGCGGGCTCAATCCTTGGCAAGCCGCCAGCGGTCAGTTGATCTGCTCCAGCGTGCTGCTGGCCCCGATCGCGCTCTTTGTCGACCGCCCTTGGACCTTGGCAATGCCGGATGCTGGGGCCCTCTTCTCGGTCCTTGCTTTGGCGCTCCTCTCCACCGCGCTTGCCTATCTGATCTTCTTCAGAATTCTTCGTGATGCCGGCCCGACTAATCTGTTGCTCGTGACCATGCTGATTCCCCCTTCTGCCATGCTTCTGGGTAGCCTCTTTTTGGGCGAAGCATTCGGTGTAACGGAGCTCGCCGGTTTGGTTCTGATCTTGTTGGGACTTCTCGCGATCGATGGTCGTGTCATCCGCAATTTGTCTAGACGTATCAACGCTTTCGACTGATTCACAGTTTCCTCTCGTCATTCTGTGTCGCAGTCATAAAAGCATAACAATTTGGTAACAGATCAGTGACCCCAGAGGACTAGCGTCCGCCGCGGATCGGGGGATGAACGGTGGGCCTTTCGGCCGAAACCGGCGCCCCCTCCATTGGTTCGGCGGCCGGCTTTTTCATCTCCGTCAAAGCCCCGCCTTCGACCGGTCCTAAGGAGTTGCCACTCACCATGAAGAAATCCCTGCTTCTGGCGGCTGCGGCCGCTGCCAGCCTCGGCCTCGCTGCCGAGGCATCTGCGCGCGATCAGATCCGCATCGTCGGATCCTCGACCGTCTATCCTTTCGCCATCGCTGTTGCCGAGGACTTCGGCCGCTCGACCAGCTTCCCCACCCCGGTTATCGAGTCCACCGGCTCGGGCGGCGGTCTGAAGCTCTTCTGCGAGGGCGTCGGCGTCGGCACCCCGGACGTCACCAACGCCTCGCGCGCCATCAAGACCACCGAGATCGAGCTCTGCGAGAGCAACGGTGTTGCCGACATCATCGAGGTCAAGATCGGCTTCGACGGCATCGTCATGGCCAATGCCAAGTCCGCACCGACCTACAGCCTGACCAAAGAGCAGATCTTCCTGGCGCTGGCCAAGGAGGTCCCGACCGATGGCGAGCTGGGCCCGAACCCCTACACCAACTGGAACCAGATCGACGCCGGCCTGCCGGACAACAAGATCGAGGTCTATGGCCCGCCGCCGACCTCCGGCACCCGCGACGCCTTCGTCGAGCTGGTGATGGAAGAGGCCTGCGAGAGCTTCACCGTCTTCGAAGAGATGGAGAAGGCCGATCAAAAGAAGTTCTGCGCCGAGCTGCGTGAGGACGGTGTCTTCATCGAGGCCGGTGAGAACGACAACCTGATCGTCCAGAAGCTGGAAGCCAACCCCCGCGCGCTGGGCATCTTCGGCTTCTCCTTCCTCGACCAGAACGCCGACAAGGTGCATGGTTCCCTGATCGACGGTGTCGAGCCGACCTTCGACAACATCGCCGATGGTGCCTATCCGGTCTCCCGCCCGCTCTATTTCTACGTGAAGCAGGCGCACGTCGGCGTGATCCCCGGCCTGGGCGAATATGTCGAGATCTTCACCAGCGATGCAGCCGTCGGCCCCGACGGCTTCCTCTCCGACCGCGGCCTGATCCCGCTGCCGGATGCGGAGCGCACCGAGATGCGTGCCAACGCGACGGCTCTGAAGACCATCAAGCAGCTTCAGAACCACGAGAACTAAGGGTTCGCGGAGTTTGCGGGGCGGTGGTCTAAAGGCCGCCGCCCCATCTCCTTCCGCTCTTTTTCTGACGCTGGTGGATCCCTCATGACGATCATCATCGTTGTTGCTGCTGTCGCCCTGCTCGCGCTCATCGGCTACCTCATGGGTCGCCAACGCGCCGAGCTG
This sequence comes from Rhodospirillales bacterium, assembly GCA_963669335.1. Taxonomy (GTDB): domain Bacteria; phylum Pseudomonadota; class Alphaproteobacteria; order Kiloniellales; family JACOMY01; genus JACOMY01. The sequence goes on along the minus strand of OY770023.1, from coordinate 5,790,881 downwards.
ATTGCAAGCACGCAGACTATTCATTCTCGGCCGGGCTATCATGGCGCCTTCATCGCGCTCTGGACCCTGATTGCCGGCTTTGCCTTGATCCTCTTCTGGGTGATTTTTGAGCCGGCCATTGCGCGCTGGTTGTTGATCTCTTGGCTGCCCGCAGAGCAGCAAGCCTTGCCGGAAGCCAAACTGAACCTCGTCGTCACCAACATCGTGAACCAGCTCTCCAGCGGGATCACCATCGCCGAGCTGTCGCCGGGTGAGGCCGAGGCTGGCGCGCGCTATGCGGCGTTCCGCGGCGCGGCGCGCTGGCTCTTGGTCTTTGCTGGTGTGGCGGTCTCGCTTGCTGCCGCATGGCTCAGCCTGCGTCGGCTCTCGCCTGGTTTCCGGGCCCGCAACAAGGTCGAGCTGATCGTCCGCATCGCGATGATCGTGGCCTCGACGATCGCCATCCTGACCACCTTCGGCATCGTCTTCTCGCTGCTCTTCGAAGCCATGCGCTTCTTCGCTCGTGTGCCCTTCTTCGACTTCCTCTTCGGGATGAGCTGGAGCCCGCAGACCGCCATCCGTGCCGATCAGGTCGGCTCCTCGGGTGAGTTCGGTGCGATCCCGCTGATCGCCGGCACTTTGCTGATCACCGTGATTGCCATGATGGTGGCGGTGCCCATCGGCCTCTTCTCCGCGATCTACATGTCGGAATACGCCGGACCCAAGATGCGCGGTTTCGCCAAGCCGGTGCTGGAGATCCTGGCCGGCATTCCGACCGTGGTCTATGGCTTCTTCGCCGCCCTGGTGATGGCACCCTTCTTCCGAAACTTCGGTGAGAGCATCGGCCTTACAGTCTCCTCCGAATCGGCGCTGGCGGCCGGCATCGTCATGGGCATCATGATCATCCCCTTCGTCTCGTCCTTGTCGGATGACGTGATGAACTCGGTGCCGCAGACCCTGCGCGACGGCGCCTTTGCGCTGGGTGCCACCAAGTCCGAAACCATCAAGCAGGTGGTCCTGCCGGCAGCCCTGCCCGGCATCGTCGGCGCCGTCCTGCTGGCCGTCAGCCGCGCCATCGGCGAAACCATGATCGTGGTGATGGCAGCAGGCCTGACGGCCAACTTAACGGCTAACCCCTTGGAAGCTGTGACAACGATCACCGTGCAGATCGCAACCCTGCTGGTCGGCGACCAGGAGTTCGAGAGCGCCAAGACACTCTCGGCCTTCGCCCTCGGCCTGCTGCTCTTCACCGTGACCCTGGCGCTGAACTTCTTCGCCCTCAGGATCGTCCAGAAGTATCGCGAGAAATATGACTGATACAGCTTTGACCCACGGCGGATCCGTCAAGCCCGATCTCTCGGCCGAACGGATCCGCAAGCGCCATCGGGCAGAGGCGCGCTTCAAGGCCTATGGCCTGGGTGCCATCTTCTTGGCGGTTGCTTTCCTGGTCGTCTTTCTGGGCACCATTGTGGTGCGCGGCATACCGGGCTTCTTTCAGTCCTATGTGCTGCTCACCGTCGATGTGACCACAGAGGCCGTCGCGCCGAACGGGGATCTGTCGCCCGACAGCCTGCGTCGCGGCAACTACGCGCCGCTGCTGCGTGACGCCCTGCTGACGGATTTTCCCGATGCGAGCGGACGTAAAGACCGGCGCGAGCTGGCCAATCTGCTGTCGCCGATCGCCCGCTTCAATCTACAGGATGCCGTGGTTGCAGATCCAAATCTGGTCGGCAAGACGGTCGAGCAGTGGTTCCTGGTCTCGGACGACGCAGACCGTTTTATCAAAGGCGACACGACGGCAGCGATGCCGGTCGATCAACGGCGGCTCAGCGATCAACAGGTCGCCTGGATCGACGTTCTTGAAAAAGACGGTAAGATCGAAACGCGCTTCGACTGGAACTTCTTCACCGACGGCAACTCGGCCGAGCCCGAGGCCGCGGGTCTGGGCGCTGCCATCGTCGGCTCGCTCTTAACCATGCTGGTCATGCTGGTGCTCTGCGTACCGGTCGGTGTGATGGCGGCGACCTACCTGGAAGAGTTCGCGCCGAAGAACAAGATCACCGACATCATCGAGATCAATATCAACAACCTGGCGGCCGTCCCCTCGATCGTCTTCGGTCTCTTGGGTCTGGCGGTCTTTCTCTCCTTCTTCGGTCTGCCGCGCTCGGCGCCGCTGGTCGGTGGCATGGTGCTGGCTTTGATGACCCTGCCGACAGTGATCATCACCACGCGGGCGGCCCTGAAGGCGGTACCGCCCTCGATCCGGCAAGGTGCCGTGGCGCTGGGTGCCTCCAAGCTTCAGGCGGTGCTGCATCATGTCCTGCCCTTGGCCTTGCCCGGGATCCTGACGGGCACCATCATAGGTGTAGCACAAGCATTGGGAGAGACTGCGCCCCTCTTGATGATCGGTATGTTCGCCTTCGTGCAGGAGGCCCCCGGCGGCATCCTGGATACGGCGACGGTGATCCCGGTGCAGATCTATTCCTGGGCCGATCAGGCAGAACGCGCCTACGAGGCCAAGACCTCAGCCGCGATCCTGGTCCTGTTGGTTTTCCTTATCTTCATGAACGCCCTGGCAGTCCTGCTGCGGCGACGTTTCGAGCGACGGTGGTGATGACAAGAGACATGAGCAAAGCTGACTTCCTGGAGCCCGCTTCCGAAGTCTTGACCGGCACGGGCCCGAAGCCGAAAGCGACCGTTGAGCACAAGATGACGGCGCGCGACTGCAACGTCTATTATGGCGCGGCCCATGCCCTGAAGCATGTCGATCTCGACATTCCGGCGCGCCAGGTCATGTCGCTGATCGGCCCCTCGGGCTGTGGCAAGTCAACCTTCCTGCGCTGCCTGAACCGGATGAACGACGTGATCGACGGCTGTCGCGTGACCGGTGACCTGCAGTTGGATGGCGAGAACATCTACGATTCCAAGCTGGACGTGGTGCAGCTGCGTGCGCGTGTCGGCATGGTCTTCCAGAAGCCCAATCCCTTCCCGAAGTCCATCTTCGACAACATCGCCTATGGCCCCCGTATCCATGGCATCGGCAGCAAGTCGTCGGTGTTGGAAGAGGTGGTGCAGACCAGCCTGCAACGCGCCGGCCTCTGGGATGAGGTGAAGGACCGTCTCAATGAGCCGGGCACCGGCCTCTCCGGTGGTCAGCAACAGCGCCTTTGCATCGCACGCGCGATTGCGGTCAGCCCAGAGGTGATCTTGATGGACGAGCCCTGCTCGGCCTTGGATCCGATCGCGACCGCCAAGATCGAAGAGCTGATCGACGACCTCCGGCAGAACTTCACCATCGTGATCGTAACCCACTCCATGCAGCAGGCAGCCCGCGTGTCGCAGCGTACCGCCTTCTTCCACCTGGGCTCGCTGGTCGAGACCTCGGACACCGAGGAGATCTTCACAAATCCCAAGGATCAGCGCACGCAGGGATACATCACCGGTCGTTACGGTTAAGGTACCCTTCATTCGTCTAGACGAAGGGGTGATAGGCCATGAAGGCAGCAAACAACGACCACATCGTAAAGTCCTTTGACGAGAGTCTGGAGGCCTTGCGCCAGACCGTCGTGCGTATGGGGGGGATGACGGAATCACAGCTGGCCAGAGCCATGCAGGCATTGGCCAGACGCGATGCCAGCCTGGCGGCCGAGGTGGTCCGCGACGATGCCGATGTCGATGTCTTGGAGCAGGAGGTCAGCAACCAGGTGATTCGCCTGCTGGCCTTGCGCCAGCCCATGGCGAACGATCTGCGTGAGATCATTGCCGCCTTGAAGATCGCCAGCGATCTAGAGCGGATCGGCGACTATGCCGCCAACATCGCCAAGCGCTGTATCGCGCTGACCCAGCTGCCGAACATGCGCCCGGCCAGTGCCATTCCGCGCCTGGCCCGCCTGGTGCAGGAGATCATCAAGGAAACCATCGACACCTACATCAGCCGTGATCCCGAACGGGCGCTGGACGTCTGGCGCCGCGATGAGGAGGTTGACGAGGTCTATACCGGACTGTTCCGCGAACTCTTGACCTACATGATGGAGGATCCGCGCAACATCACCCCCTGCACGCACCTGCTGTTCATCGCCAAGAACGTGGAGCGCATCGGCGACCACGCGACGAACATCGTCGAGGTGCTGCATTTCCAAGTGACCGGCAAGATGATTGTCGGTGGCCGACCCAAGGGCGATGCCTCGCCCTTCGATGTGTCGCAGCCGGAGAAAGACGAGGAGTAAGTCATGGTCGCGAGTAAGCCTCTGGTCATGGTCGTTGAGGATGAGGCAGCACTGGTTACTTTGCTGCGTTACAACCTCGAGCGAGAGGGCTTTCGCGTTACCGAAGCCAGCGACGGTGAAGAGGCCTTGCTGCTGTGCAAGGAGGAGCGTCCGGACATCATCCTGCTGGACTGGATGCTGCCGCATATCTCCGGCCTTGAGGTCTGCCGGCGCCTGCGCCGCACGCCGGAGACCCGAGAGGTGCCGATCATCCTGCTGACCGCGCGTGGCGAAGAAAGCGACAAGGTGCGTGGCCTCGATTCTGGCGCCGACGACTATGTCACCAAGCCTTTCTCGCCGGCGGAGTTGATCAGCCGCCTGCGCGCAGTCCTGCGCCGCGCCCGTCCGGCCATGGACAGTGAGGTGCTGGAGTTCGAGGACCTGATCATGAACCTGGCGGCCCATCGGGTGAGGCGTGCGGAACGTGAGGTGCGCCTGGGCCCGACCGAATTTCGCTTGCTGCGCTACTTGCTGGAGCATCCGGGCCGTGTCTTCAGCCGCGAGCAGCTGCTGGACGCGGTCTGGGGCCGCGATGTCTATGTCGAGCCGCGCACCGTCGATGTGCATGTCCGCCGTCTGCGCAAGGCCTTGAACGGCAAGAACGAGCGCGACTTGATCCGCACCGTCCGCTCTGCCGGCTATGCCCTAGACCGGGACGCCGTCGCCGTTTCCTGATCCGATCTCGAACTCGATCTGCAGCAGGCCCGGCTCGTCCCTGGCCGGACCAATGCGACAGCCGTAGGCCTCTGCCAGGCGGCGCATCGGCCCGTTGTCGGCCGCGACCAGAGAGCGGATACGGCGATAGCGGTGATGACGGGCCCAGCGCACAAGATGCTGCAGCATGGTTCGTGCCACGCCGCGCCGGCGCCAGGCCGGCAGCACGACGATGGCCATCTCGGCCATCCCGGGCTCCTCCAAGGCGGCGAGGCGCGCAATGCCGACGCCTCTGGGCGGCACGGCCGAGAGATCGAAGAGGGTGAAAGCCATCTCGCGCTCATAATCCAAGGTGCAGAGCCGCTGCGCCATCTCGTCCGTCAGCTTGGAGAGGCCGCCCAGAAAGCGATAGCGTCGGTCTTCCGGCGACAGCTTGGCAAAGCCTTCCTGCACTGCCTGCCAGTCATCCGGCTGCACCGGACGCAGCAGGAAGGCCCCCCCATCAGGCAGGGTCAGACGTTCCACGAACTCCAGGGGATAGGCAGCCATGGCTCAGCCCTCTCCAGCGGCGCGCGGAGCGGCATCTGCGGTCTCGACTTCTAGAGAGATGCCCAAGGCACGCGCGACCGAGATGAAGAGGCGATCGGTCTCCGCCTCGCTGTCGCGCCTCAGCCGTTCCGCTTCGGCCTCGTCAAGGGTTCGCCAGCTGCGTCTCTTGACCGTCTCTACCGTCATCTGCCGTAGGCGCGCGAAGACCGTTTCTCGATTGGGGTTGCCATGCAGATAGGCCACCATCAGGGCGGCGACGGTGCTCTCCAGGGCGGCGAACTGCGCGCGGCTCGGCCAATGCGGTGCGACCTCGCCTGATTCCGGCAGCGGGCGTCCTGCCGCCTCGGTCATTTCGACCACCAGGGCGGCAGCCTGCTCCATGGCCTTGCGCTCGACGCTCTCGTCAGGCTCGTCGGCCACGCGGTCCAAGAGGTCTTCAGAGAGAATGCTGGCGATCTGATTCAGGCCGCCGCGCGTCGCCAAGCCATTGCTGGCCAGGATGAAAAGCGCGATCGAGAGGGTCTTGCGCAAGGCCAAGACCTCCGCCTCCAGACCGATCAGCTGCTCTTCGATGCGCTCGTCCGACATCACCGCTCCATGAGTTGTCCCTACAGCAGAGGCTGCTCCCTACAACAAGGGCCTCTCCGAAGATCTGTCAAGCATGCCCGGGACCTAGACCTCCGCTTCCGCGACCAGAAAGTCGAACAGCAGGCTTGCAGGACGGCTCAGCGCTCTGGAGTCCTTGTGCAGCAGCCAAAAGGCCTGCTCGCACTCCAAGCGGTCAGAGCTGACCGGCACCAAGCGGCCGGTCTGCAGGGTTTCAGCGATGAGCGACAGGCTGCCAAGGGCCACTCCCTGGCCGCGCAGCGCCTCGCCGATGCTGTGCGCGTAGCTGAGACACTGTGCCTGCGGCCAGGAGGAGAGGCCCGTCAGCTTTAGCCGTTTTGCCCAGACCTCCCAATTGGTCCAGTCCGGTGTCAGTCGGGTGTAGTTCAGGAGGGGTGGAGGATCGGTGGATAGCGAGGCGAGCAGGGGGCGCTCCGGCGAGAGATCATGGCGTTCTGCCAGGCTCGGCGCTGCGACTGGCGCCAGGACCTCCGGCAGCAGGGCGACGCCCTGCCATCCTCGTGGGGGTGCCGTCAGGTACATCAGCACCAGATCCTGATCGGCCTTCAAGAGCTCTTCGTCCTGCTCGGAGGTGATCAGGTTGATTGGCGCCGCTTCAGCCTGCAGTCCGAAGGCCTGCAGCCTTGGCATCAGCCAGAACATGGCGACGGAACTCTGTGCTGCGACCCTAAGGGTTTCCTGATCACGGCTCGACAGAAGCGCGATTGCACCGTCGAGGTAGTCGAGTGCAGTGGCACTGGCCTGCTGCAGTTGCTGGCCCTCTTCCGTCAAAGCCAGCTTTCGCCCGACCCGATGGAAAAGACGACGCCCGATCCAGTCTTCCAGACCCTGGATCCGCTTGCTGACGGCTGCCTGGGTCACATAGAGCTCGCCAGCGGCGCGCGTGAAGCTGCCGTGGCGGGCGGCAGCCTCAAAAAACAGCAGGCTATCCAAGGGCGGCAGACGTCGGCGGAGATTATTCATAACTCCTAGTTATCAAAATGCAGGAGAATTTGCACTCTAACCCTGAGCAAGACCATGAGTCATATGAGAGATCGCGGAATGTGCAGCAGCACTGGATTACTCAAAGGAGGGAAAACCATGCTGGTCCTGGATTGGCATGCCGAGCGAAGCGATCTACACGACCTAGCCCTCTTGGATCGCGCGCCGGAGAGTGAGGGCATCGATCTCCTGGCTCTGCGCCTCTATCGCCGCGACCGCCTGCGCGCCGAGATGGCCAAGCGAGAAGTCGATGCCCTGCTGCTCTCCGACCCGATCAACATCCGCTACGCCAGCGGCACGCGGAACATGCAGGTCTTTTCCATGCGCAACGCGCCGGCACGCTATCTGCTGCTGACCCAGGCGCGCGCCATTCTCTTTGAGTTCACCGGCTGCCTGCATCTGGCCGCGGGCTACGAGACACTGGATGAGGTGCGACCCTCCAGTACCGCCAGCTTCGTCGCCGCCGGGCACGACATTGCGCAGCGTGAGACGTGCTGGGCCGCCGAGATGGCCGATCTGGTGGCTGAGCTCTGCGGCAGGGGCGCCACCTTGGGCCTGGAGCGGCTGAACGCCGGGACGGCCATTGCCTTGCAGGCCGAGGGGCTCAAGATCGTCGATGCCCAGGCGGCGGTCGAGCGGGCGCGCGCCATCAAGTCCGCCGAAGAGATCAAGTGCATCAAGGCCTCGCTTCGCGCCACGGAGCGCGGCGTGGAGGCGCTGCGCAGGGCCATCCGGCCTGGCATCAGCGAGAACGCGCTCTGGGCGCATCTGCATGCCTCCGTCATCGCCGAGAACGGCGACTACTGCGAGACGCGGCTCTTGAACAGCGGTCCGCGCTCCAATCCCTGGTTTCAGGAATGCTCACCGCGCCGGATCGAGGCCAATGAGCTCGTCGCGCTCGACACCGACGTGGTGGGCTGCCACGGCTACTACTCGGATTTCTCCCGCACCTTCCACGTCGGCCCTGATCGCCCTAGCGCCGCGCAGAGAGAACTCTATCGCCTGGCGCACGAGCAGGTGCACCACAACATGGCGATCCTGAAGCCCGGCATGAGCTTCCGCGACTATGCCGACGCCGCTTGGGACATCCCCGCCAGCTATCACGCCAACCGCTATTACCTTTCAGCCCATGGCGTCGGGATGACCGGCGAATACCCCTACCTCTACCACCGCGCCGACTTTCCGGATGCCGGCTATGACGGTGAGATAGAGCCCGGCATGACACTTTGTATCGAGAGCTACATCGGCGCGGAGGGCGGTTCTGAGGGTGTCAAGCTGGAACAGCAGGTCCTGATTACCGAGCAAGGTGTCGAGCTGCTGTCTGAGTTTCCCTTTGAGGAGGATCTCCTGGGTCTTTGTTAGGGGGAGGTGTTCCTGGACTTGAATGAACAGGCCCCGCCGTCAGTAGGGCGCGGGGCCGCTATGTGTCCTATGGTGCTTGCAAATCGGATACGATTTTAATAGGAACGTATTCGATATTCGAAGCTCTTTCTGAGAGCGCGCGCACCGCAGTGCCATGGGGAGTTCGCTTTGAACTGTGACATAGCCATCATCGGTGGGGGCATCATTGGCTCCGCCGCCGCTTACTTCTTGGCACGCAGGGGTAGCGGGCGTGAGGTCGTCGTCGTCGAGCGGGACTCGAGCTATGCGGAGGCTACGACCCCCAACGGCGCGGGCGGGGTTCGCCAACAGTTCAGCGTGCCCGAGAACATCGAGATGTCGCATCACAGCTTGGCTTTCTACAAGGCCTTCGCGCGCGAGATGGCGGATGTTCCCGATTGCCCGGACATCGGCTTTGTCGAGCAGGGCTACCTCCTCGTCGCAACCGCGGCCGGTGCGGAGCAATTGACCCAGAATCAGCGGCAGCAGGAGTCATCGGGGGTCAAGGCAGAGCTGATCGATCGTGCGGAGATCAGGCGACGCTTCCCCTCGATCGGCGGTGAGGACCTGGTTCTCGGCTGCCATACTCCCAATGACGGTTGGATCGATCCCTATGCCGCCCTTTGGGGTTTTCGCCGCGCGGCTGAGCATCTGGGCGTCCGCTTCCTCTCTGACGAAGTCGTGGCGATCGACCATGACGAAAGCCGCGTCAGGGCCCTCTCGCTCAAATCGGGAGAGCGCCTCGCCTGTGAGTTCTTGATCAATGCGGCGGGACCCTGGGTCTCAGAGATCGCCTGCATGACTGGCGCCCGCCTGCCGATCGTGCCGCTCTGTCGGGTCCAGCACTATTGGAAGTGTGCCCATGCCTTGGAGTCTCTGCCCCTGGTGAAAGACGAGACCGGGTCCTTCTTCCGCCCGGAAGGCGAGGGCTTTGTCGGCGGTCGGCCCAGCTTCGACATCGAGCCCGGCTTCGTCGAGGACATCTATTCCGGATTCTTCGCCAACTACTTCGAAGAGACGGTCTGGCCGATCCTGGCCGGCCTTGTGCCCAAGTTCGAAGAGCTGAGGCTGCAGAGGAGCTGGTTCGGCCACTACGCCCAGAACCAATTGGACGGTAACATGATCATCGGCCGATACTCCCCAGGCCACGACAACCTGATCACGGCCTGCGGCTTCTCCGGGCATGGAATCATGCACGCGCCTGCCGTCGGCAGAGCCCTGGCGGAGCTGGCGCTTACCGGAGGCTATCAGAGCCTCGATCTCAGCCGCCTGGAGTTCGGGCGCGTTGAGGCCAACGCGCCCTTGGCCGAGAGCGGCATCAAGTGAATGGCTTAAGCGTCAGCCATGAAAGCTGAATCGGCACCAGCCCACACCCCCGCCCGGTCGCCCAACGAGAGTATCCTGAACTGGGCGGCCGGGCGGGGGTGTGGGCTGGTGCCGTCTGGTTGGCGAATGTTTTAAAGCAGGTTCTTCACGTCGGAAGACATGGTCGGGAAGGCAAAGAGCTGTTGCTTGATCTGGCCGACGGTGATGCCGTAGCGCATGGCCATGGCAAAGATGTGGATCAGCTCTTCACCCTGATGGCCGACCAGGTGTGCGCCCAGGATGCGGTCGCTGCCTTCCTCCACCAGGGTCTTGGCGAAGGCAACGCTCTCGGCATAGCTCTTGCCGGAGAACCAGCCGCGCATATCGCTTTTCGAGACCTTGACCTTGAGGCCCTTGGCCTCCGCCTCTGCTTCGGTGAGCCCGACTGAGGCCATGGCCGGCACGGTGTAGACGCAGTTCGGCAGCGAGACATAGTCAGGCTCTATCCCTGCACCTTCGACGATGTTGCGCCCCACTACTTGCCCCTCGTAGGTCGCGACTGGTGAGAGTTGGGCGGTGCCGCTGACCGCATCGCCGCAGACCCAGACCGCTGGGTTGGAGGTCGAGCGCAGAGTGGCGTCGACCGAGATGCGCAGGCCATCGTGGGCGACATTGCCGGCTTCCAGATCGAGATCGGCGACATTGGGGATACGGCCGGCGCCGTTCACCACCCGGTCTGCCAAGAGAGACTGGGCCTTGCCATCATGCTCGAAGTCCACGCGAAGCTTGCCGGCCTCGGGCGTCACGGCGGTCACCTTGACAGCGGTCTTGATGCCGATCCCCAAGCGTTCGCTCTCCTCCTGGATCGCCGCCACGGCATCCGGATCGGCGCGTGGCAAGAGCGTGGGCAGGGCCTCCAGGATCGTGACCTCGGTACCGGCGCGGGCATAGACATGGCTGAACTCCATGGCAATCACGCCGCCACCGATGAAGATGACAGAGCCAGGCTGCTCACGCTCCGACAGCACCTCATCGGAGGTGATCATGTGCTCGGCGCCGGGGATCGGCAGGGGACGCGGGGTCGAGCCGGTGGCGATCACGATGCTCTCGCCCTCCAGGACCTCATCGCCGATCTGCACAGAGTTGGGGCCGATAAAGCGTCCCTGGCCGCGAAAGACCGTGCCGCGCTTGGCTGCCAGATCGCCCATGGCGCCGGGGATGAAGTCGATCATCGCCTTCTCGCGGTCGATCAGTTTGCCCCAATCCAGCTTTGTCGGACCCACGGTGATGCCGTGGGCCGATGCCCGCTCGATCTCATCCAGCGCATGCGCGGCGGCGACCAGGACCTTCTTCGGGGTACAGCCACGATTGGGGCAAGTTCCGCCGAAATCCCAGGACTCGATAAAGGCCAAGCTCTTGCCTGCCTCGGCGGCGATCGCCGAGACGCCGAAGCCGGCATTGCCGCCGCCGACAATGATGATGTCGAATTTCTGGGCCATGGCTCGGACGCTCCCCTCGATCGCTGCTGTCGTGGCGACTATAGCAGAGAGGTCTAGGGTGCATTCGTACCATTCTTGGTTACATCGGAAGCAGAACGGCTCTCGATCCTTCGGCGAAGAGGGCGACTTCGCTGCCGGGCGGCGGCGCGTCTTCCGCGGGCCCGCTGACCTTGAGTGGAGCCTCGCAGTCACCCTGCGGCTCGACCGTCAGCAGGCTGCGTGTTCCCTGAAAGGCGAGGTCCAGGACCCGTGCGCGGGCCAAGGCCCTGGTTCTGCCGTTGGCTTGCAGCAGGATGTGCTCGGGTCGGAGAGACACTCGAACCTGCGCACCCTTGTCTCCCTTTCCGCGACAAGGGATCTGCCCCAGAGGAGTCTCGACCTCCACCAGATCGCCGTCGCGACCGACGATGCGGCCCTTCAGCAGATTGCTCTCTCCCATGAAGGTTGCGGTAAAGGCGGTTGCGGGCTGCAGGTAGAGCCGTCGCGGCGGTCCGCTGTCCTCGATCGCGCCGTTGCGCATGACGACCAGGTGGTCGGCCAGGTTCATCGCCTCCTCTTGATCGTGGGTTACGTGAATGAAGACCGACCCTATGCGCCGTTGCAATTGGTGCAGCTCTTCCTGCATGCGCCGTCTGAGGTGCAGGTCCAGCGCGCCCAAGGGCTCATCCAAGAGCAGGACCTCAGGCTCGATGATGAGCGCGCGTGCCAGGGCTATGCGCTGGCGTTGTCCGCCCGATAGCTGATCGATCCGCCGCTCTGCCAGATCGGCCAATCCGACCAAGTCCAGCATCTCCATCACCTTCGCCCGGCTCTTGTGCCCGCTGATGCCGCGCATACGCAGACCAAAGGCAACGTTGTCGCGGACATTCATGTGCGGGAAGAGGGCATAGTCCTGAAAGACGGTGGCCGTCGGCCGCTTGGCCGGGGTCAGGGTTGTCACGTCCTGGCCTTGGACGAAGACACGCCCGCTGCTGGGCTCGACAAAGCCGCCGAGGATCGACAGCAGCGTGGTCTTGCCGCTGCCGGAGGGACCCAAGAGAACGACGTACTGCCCTGCCCCAATGCCTAAGGTCAAGGCCTTCAGAGCCTCGGTCGATCCGTAGCTCTTGGCGACCCCGGTCAAGCTTACCGCGTCAGTCATTGCGCACTCCTCGCCGTGCCAAAACGAAGGTCAGGGCCAAGAGGAAGAGGCCCAGGGACAGACCGAAGACCAGGGTTCCGGCCGCGTTGATCGCCGGATTGAGCCCTGATCTGAGGTTCGACCAGATCTCAACCGGCAGGGTGACTTCGAACTGCGAAAGCAGGAAGGCGATGATGAACTCATCCCAAGAGAGGGAGAAACAGAGCGCAAAGGCAGCGACCAGCGCCGGCAGCAGACTGGGTACAACGATCAAGATGAGCAGCGACAGCTCCCCAGCCCCCAGGTCGCGCGCGGCGCGTTCGATGTTCAGCTGATGAGCGCCAAGCTGGCTGTAGATCAGGGTAAAGGCGATCGGCAAATTGATCACCACGTGACCGATGACGACGCTGATGAGAGAGCGGGGCAGGCCGATTGTCCCGAAGGTCACCATCAGACCCATGCCGATGATGAGATAGGAGAGGGTGGCCGGCGCCAGGATCAGCCATCCGAGACTGCCTCCGCCCGGCAGGCGATAGCGGGCCAGGCCATAGGCGGCAAGGAAGCCCATGAGGCAGGCCAAGCTGGCAGACGCGAGCGCGACCAGCAAGGAGTGGACCAAGGCTGTCATAATATCTGCGTCGGCCAAGACCTGCGTATACCACTTCAGGGTCAGGCCTTTCAGCGGCGGGATCGGGAGCTGCCCATCCTGGAATGAGAAGAGCAGGAGAACCAGGACCGGCGAGAAAAGAAAGAGGTAGGCCAGGCTGCCATAGACGGCGCCGCTGATCAGGAGGCCGCGATCTGAGGAGGGGGCCATGGTCTTACAGCCTCTCCATCCTGATCCAGCGGCGGAAACCGACTACGGTCAAGACCACCACGACCATCAGGATAAAGGCCAGGGCTGCTGCCATCGGTGTGTTCGCCAAGCGGCCGATCTGCAGCAGGATGGCCTGCGGCATCACCATTTCACGGTTCCCGCCGATGATCTGCGGTGTCACGTAATCGCCGATCGCAAAGACGATGGTGAGGAAGATGCCGACCATGATTCCGGGCAGCGAGAGCGGCAGGATCACCCTGAGGAGGATCTGCAGGCGCCCGGCGCCCAGGTCGCGCGCCGCGCGCAGATAGTTGGCCGGAATCTGGCGCAGGTTAACGTAGATCGTCAGGGTCATGATCATCATGAAGTAGTGCACCATGACGATCAGCACGCCGACCCGGCTGTTGACCAGGGTGATGGGGTCGCCGATTAGTCCCAGATCGATCAAGAGGCTGTTCAGAATACCGCGTTCCGACAGCAGCAGCAGCCAGCTGTAAGAACGGACGATGTAGGAGGTCCAGAACGGCAGCACCGCCAGGATCAAGGCGGCAAGCTGCCAGCGACGCGGCACCAGATAGGCGATGACCGCTGCCAGTGCGAAGGCCAGCGGTGTGCTGAAGAGCACCGTCAGGCCGGTCAGCTCTAGAGAGTTCACCAGGGTGCCGAGCAGGTAGTCCTTTTCGAAGAACTTCTCGTAGTTCGCCGTCGTCGGCCCCGGCAGGATCTTGCCGCCCTTGCGCTGCGCCAAAGAGTGGATTGCCATCACGGCGAGCGGAACGAGGAAGAAGAGCAGAGTCCAAAGGCCGGCCGGAAGGACGTAGATCCAGCCCGGCGAGAAGCGCCGCCGCCGCCGCTGCGTGGTGGCGAATGTCCGGCCGGCCTTGAGGTTCTTGACAGTCATGGGAGGTCCGGAAGCTCCCTGTCGCGGTTCGAGGGGAAGCAACCCAGCGTTTCGCGGATGCGCAGCGTCTGGGTCGCAAGCCTCATTCTCGGACCCTTAGTGTGCAAGGAACTCTGTCCAGACCTCGACCATCTCCTCGTCCAGCTCGGGCGAGACCGCACCATAGTCATAGGTGTTGGCCAGGAAGGCATCGATCTCGGCCCAACGCAGGCTGGCCTTCTCTGCCTCACCCAAGGCGGCGGCGCTGTTCGCCGGCATGGCGTTGTAGCAGGGTGCGACGGCAATTCTGGCCTGACCCTCGGGGCTCATCAGATACTGTGCGAGCTGCAGCGCGGCTTCCGGCTTTTCGCTCTGTTCGAAGACCGCGACCGACTGGCTCCAGCGCAGGCCGCCTTCGACCGGCGTGCCCCAATCCAGATAGGGTTTTTCGACCTGCAGCGGGGCCACCCACTCGGCCGCGCCAATCAGGACATCGACATCGCCGGTCGCAAGTGCCGTCTGCGTGGCGATCAGATCGCCGACGATCTTAGAGTTCTCCTTCAACGCGAAGAGGTCGTCGCGCACCTTCGCCAAGGTCTCTGCATCAAAGTCCTTGGGTTCTACGCCGTGGCGCAGGCCCAGGGTCAGGATGATCGGCAGGTAGTAGTCATAGACGGCGACGCGATCCTTCATCTCCGGATCGAAGAGCGTGTCCAGGCTGACCGCTTGACCCTCAGCCCCGACCTTGCGCCCGTCATAGGCCAAAGTGTTGAAGCCGAATTTTTGCGGCACGCCCCAGAGAGCCCCGTCCTTCTCATGCAGATGCGGGGTCTTTGCACCTTCAAAAAGGTTGTCGTAGGGGAAATCCTTGGGGTCAAGGGCTGCTAGCCAACCACCATCGGCCATACGGAGTACATCGGCCGTGTCGACGATGAAGACGTCCCAATCGCCTCTGTCCGACTGCTCCAGGATAGAGATGGCGGCGCCGGTCAACTCATAGACCTTCACGTTCACCTTGATACCGGTTTCCGCTTCGAAGGGCTCATAGATCGACGAATCGTCGTGGTCGCACCAGGCAAGCAGGTTCAGTTCTTGCTCGGCCTCTGCGGTGGTGGAGAAGGTGAGGGCGAGAGCCAGGGGCAGACCCAGGCGCTTTAGTCCAGACATGTCGGCTACTCCTTGTTCGTTGGTCTTGTCGTTTCTTGGTCGTTGCTCTGCTTAGCGCAGGTAATTCATCGCTGGATTGGCGCGCGGATAGCGTTTCAGCCAATCCAGGAACTGGACGAACTGCTTGTCCTCCTTCAGCAGATGGCCTGGGGCGAAATGCAGCTTGTTCAGGATCGGGATGTCTTGCGCGATGAAGCGCATTTCCATATCGGCCAGGGCCTCGCCCTTGTAGGTGGCGAAGGTGCGGGCAGCCTCACTGTCCTCGCCGCGCGGGACGAGGATCTGCATATAGAAGGTGCATTCGCCGGCACGCGGAATGGCCATGGGGTTCAGCATGGCGTACCAAAAGCCGTCCAGGCTGCCTTGCTGGGTGTAGATGTTGGTGCCGTAGATGTGGATCTTGTAGGTCGTGTCTTCGCCCAGCCAGTGATAGCCTTGGAAGAGGTAGCCGGTGTCGTATTGGCCCCATTGGATCGTGGTCGGGTCGGCGTCCTCTTTCGAATGAAAGTCGTGCAGGGTGGCGAAGTGCTGCCAATCGAAGGCGTTGGCGGTGATCATCTCCGGATCGCACTTCAAATGCACCACCGGCCGCTCGATCAGCATGAGCTCCTCATCGGGGCGGTCCAGGTCGGGCAGCTCCCACAAGGCCTCCTCGCCGTTGAAGGCAAAGATCAAGCCCCAGCGCTCGCGGGTCGGAAAGGCAAAGATCGCGGCTGATTTGGGTGGCTTGGCGCCGATCTTCGTGCCCAGGCAGCGTCCGCCCTCCCCATACTGCCAGCCGTGGAAGGCACACTGCAGGCGATCGCCCACCACCCGGCCGCCGGACAGATCCGCACCCATGTGCACACAGTAGGAACTGACCACCCGGGCCTCTCCAGCCTCGGTGCGATAGATCGCGACCTGCCCGTCGAGAAAGGGCCTGGCAATGACCGCGCCCGCTTCGACCTCCGACGAGCGGCAGATCGGATACCAGCTCTGGCTGAACAGCCCCTTCTCGCCTTGAGGAATGACCTTGAGGACGTGCCGATGGCGCGGCTGCGGCTCCTCCCTTGCTTGCAACTGCGCGACCTTGCTGGCCATGAACTCGCCTCCCTTGTTGCGCGGACCGCTCTCCCAAAGCGAAAGCAGCGAACAAGACCAGGATAGCAAGATCAGGTTAGGCTATCTCACTGAAGATAGCTCTACATGAAGAATGAATCCCTAGAAACAGCGATTTTGCATTGATGCTATCCGGAAAAGGATGGATTCTTCCGTGAAGTGCGTCTTGGGATGACATTCATGCCTGAAGTAGAGCGCCAGACTTTATAAAGCTCCTGAGTTATGTCGTGAAAATAGTGATTAATCCTTCTATAAGTGGATTGAATAGTGATATATGTTGCTCTATAAAAGCTGATATGACGATCGTTCGAGATCCTCCAAGGTTTGAGGGCGCGCCAGACACGGCCGAAGAGTCTCTCTGGGTTGGTTTTAAGCGGTTTCGGGTCCGCGGCTTGATCGATGAGAGCGAGACCATCCGTAGCTTTCGTCTGTCACCGGTGGATGGAATGCCGCTGCCCGACTTCCTGCCAGGCCAGTACGTGGCTATTCGGCTCTTGGGTGGCGGCGGTACGGCGCCGGTGACGCGGACCTACTCTCTCTCCAAGGGGCCGGGGGATCGCGATTGTCTGCAGATCTCAGTGAAGCGCGAAGAGGGGGCGATGAACGGCACCCTGCCGCCCGGCGTGGTGTCCAACCATTTGCATCGCTCACTGGCCATGGGTGACGAGATCCTGGTGCGCCCACCGCTTGGCAGCTTTACCTTGTCGCTGGCCGGCAGCGCGCCGGTGGCGATGCTGAGCGCTGGTGTCGGGATCACCCCGATGATGAGTATGCTGGATGCCTTGAAGACGGCCGGCGACAGGCGACCGCTCTGGTTTCTGCACGGCGCCCGAAGCGGCCGCGAGCAGGCCTTTCGCCTGCCAATTCGTGAAGCGCAGCAGATCCTTCCGCGTCTTACCACCCATCTGCGCTACAGCCGTCCCAGCCGTCAGGATGTTCTGCACCATCGCCATGACAGCATCGGTCGTGTTGATCTGGCCTTGGTCAAAAGCATCAAGGCACCGCCGGAGACGCACTACTTTCTCTGTGGTCCCCTGGGCTTCCTCAGAGACCTCTACCGAGGGCTGCGCCGTCAGGGGGTGCCGGCCGATCAGATCCACTATGAGCACTTTGGCGTGCCGGTCGATCTGGCGGTGGAAGAGCGCCCGCCGGAGCGGCCGCGGCCTCCCAAGCCGATCGAATCCTCAGCCCGACAGCTGAGCGTGACCTTTGCGCGTTCCGGCGTGGTGACGCCTTGGGACCCGGGCGTTCAATCGATCCTGGATCTGGCAGAGCAAGCTGGCCTGAGCCCGGACTACTCCTGCCGTTCGGGCATCTGCCAGACCTGTTCGTGCCGGCTGATCAGCGGTGAGATCGCCTACGACGAAGAGCCCGCGGCCGCGCCCGAGCCGGGCGAGGTCTTGATCTGCAGCGCCCGCCCCAAGGGCGACGTCGTCATCGACATCTAGAGAAGAGGGAGGGGAGATATGCCAAATTCGACCACCCGATCGCGCCGGCCGCGTGGCCTGGATGACCGCGACATCGCCATCCTGCGTGAGCTTCAAGCCAATGCCCGGATCTCCAACGCCGAGCTTTCGCGCCGGGTTCATCTGAGCGCCACGCCCTGTATGGAGCGGGTGAGACGCCTGGAGCGCGAAGGCTACATCGACGGCTATGCCACCCTGCTCAATCCGGAAAGCCTCGACGCCGCGCTCTTGGTCTTCGTCGAGTTGACCCTGGATCGCAGCAGCAAGGATGCCTTTCAGGCCTTCAGCGACGCAGTCCAGCAGATCCCCGAGGTGTTGGAGTGTCACATGGTGGCCGGCGGCTTTGACTATCTCTTGAAGATCCGCGCGCGGGACATGGCCGACTATCGCCGCCTCTTGGGAGAGGGATTGGTCTCCATCCCCGGCGTCTCGCAAACCCATACCTATGTGGTGATGGAGCAGATCAAGGAGGGTGTGGCGATCCCCATCCACAGCGAGTGAGCTGCTTTTTAAAGGCGGCGCCGGCCCTCACCCCCACCCGGCCGCCCACGAAAGTATCCTGGATTGGGCGGCCGGGTGCGGGTGCGGGCCGGAACCGTGCAAACTCAAATAGACCCCTTTTTTGGCGCATCAGCGCAAAAAAAGGGGGGCCGCCTCAAGAGAGACAGCCCCACGGAGTAAGGGAAGTACTGAACTGGGTCTGCCGGCTAAGCCAGTGACAGGGCAAACCTGCCGCTGTGGGAGCTAGACACCGGGCTAACCCATGGCAACAAGGAGATCCTGACAGCCCCCAGCCCAAGCCACATTGCGATAGATCAATTGAGGAAACTTTTTTGAGTGAGTGGGTGTGCGGGCCGGTGCCGCTTCAATCATCCCCTTAGTCTGACAAGCCGCCGAGGCTGCCTGAGAGTGCGGCCTCATAGAGCCTGGCCGCCCCGTCGCGATCCAGATGACGCGGATTGCTGGGTGCCGTCGGGTCGGTGACTGAGAGTTCGATCACCCGCTCTTCTTGACGCGCGCGCTCACCGATCAGATCGGCCAGGCTGTGCTCGATGCCGAGCGCGCTTCGGGTTGCCATCATCCAGTCGAAGAAGGCTTCGTAGGAGGGCGAGAGGTCCAGATAGGCGGCAAGGCGTCCCATCTTCCCTTCGATCTCGGCCCGATTGAAGGCCAGCACATAGGGCATCATCACGGCGTTCGTGCGCCCGTGATGGGTGTCGAAGAGCGCGCCGACGGCGTGGCTAAGAGAGTGGATCGCCCCCAATCCCTTCTGAAAGGCGGTCGCCCCCATGCTGGCGGCGATCAGCATGTTGCCGCGAGCCTCAAGGTCGCTGCCGTCGGCCACTGCGCGCGGCAGGTTGGCCTTGATCAGCCGCATGCCCTCGACCGCGATGCCCTCGCTCATGGGGTGGAAGCCGGGGGCGCAGTAGGCCTCCAGGCAGTGCGCCAGGGCATCGAAACCGGTCGCGGCCGTCAGGCCCGCCGGCAGGCCAACCGTCAGTTCTGCGTCCTCGATCACCACGCCCGGCAGCATCTTCGGATGGAAGATGATCTTCTTGAAGCCGGCCTTTGCATCGCCGATGACGCCGGCGCGCCCGACCTCCGACCCGGTGCCGGCCGTGGTCGGGATGGCGATGATCGGCGCGATGCCCTCAGGATTGGCGTCCTTCCAGTTGTCGCCAATGTCCTCGAAGTGCCAGACCGGCAGGCTCTGTGCCGCCATGAAGGCGATGACCTTGCCGCAGTCCATGGCGCTGCCGCCGCCGATACAGATGACGCCGTCGTGCCCGCCGTCGCGAAAGGCGACCAGCCCGGCCTCCAGGTTCTCGATCAGCGGATTGGGTTTGATGTCATAGAAGAGGCCATTGGCCAGCCCCGCGTCGTCCAGAAGGCCCCTGAGTTCGGCAATGAAGGGCAGATCCTTAAGGCCAGGATCGGTCACCACCAGGGGGCGGGCCATGCCGAGGGCCTTGGCCTCGGCGCCAAGCGCCGAGCGGCAGCCGGCACCGAAGAGAATACGTGTCGGGTAGCTCCAGCTGATCATGATTTATGACTCCTCTTCCGCTCCGGCTGATGGCGCGCCACTCTAGTCCGCTCTAGGCAGCCCCGCAATCAGACCAATTGGACGTCTTTGGTCGCCTTTGGTTGTAGGCTGAGACCTGCAGGAGATGACAAGCGGTTTCATCGAGGCGCCGCATTTCCACTGGATAGCCATGCGATTTCTGGTTAGAGTGCCGCCTTAACAGTGGTGAAGTGCTGAGGGCCGGACAAAAAAGCAGCCGTAAGGCGCCAAACCAATTTCATACCAAACAGCACCAAGGAGAGGGAAATGGGCAAGCGAGTTGCCGTTATCGGAGCGGGCCCCTCAGGCACCGCCGCTTTGCGCGCCTTCCAGTCGGCCGCCGCCAAGGGCGCAGAGATCCCGGAAATCGTCTGCTATGAGAAGCAGGACGACTGGGGTGGCCTCTGGAACTACACCTGGCGCACCGGCCTTGATGAGTATGGGGAGCCGGTGCACTGCTCCATGTATCGCTACCTCTGGTCCAACGGCCCCAAGGAGGGGCTGGAGTTCGCCGACTACACCTTCGAGGAACACTTCGGCAAGCCGATCGCCTCCTATCCGCCGCGCGAGGTCTTGCGCGACTATATCATCGGTCGCATGGAGAAGGCCGGTGTGCGCCAGTGGTGCCGCTTTCGCCATCCGGTACGCTGGGTGACCTATGACGAGGCCAGCGGGCTCTTCACCGTCACCGCCCACGACCTCAAGGCCGACCGCATGTACGACGAGAAGTACGATCACGTGATCGTCTCCAGCGGCCACTTCTCCACCCCCAACGTGCCGCACTTCGAGGGCCTCACCGGTTTCAACGGCCGGGTGCTGCATGCCCACGACTTCCGCGATGCGCTGGAGTTCAAGGATAAGGACATCCTGATCGTCGGCACCAGCTATTCGGCCGAGGACATCGGCTCGCAGTGCTGGAAATACGGCTGCAAGTCGGTCACGGTCAGCCACCGCACCGCGCCCATGGGCTACAAGTGGCCGGACAACTGGAAAGAGGTGCCGCTGCTGACCAAGGTCGAGAACAAGACCTGCAGCTTCAAGGACGGCACCACGGCCGAGGTCGACGCCATCATTCTCTGCACCGGCTACATCCACCACTTCCCCTTCCTGCCGGACGACCTGCGCCTCAAGACCGCCAACCGTCTGGCCACCGCCGACCTCTACAAGGGCGTTGTTTGGGTTGACAATCCCAAGCTCTTCTATCTCGGCATGCAGGACCAGTGGTTCACCTTCAACATGTTCGACGCCCAGGCCTGGTGGGTCCGCGACGCCATCCTGGGCCGCCTGGAGATCCCGGCCGACAAGGCACTGCGCATCGCCGACGTGGAGAAGCGCGTGGCCGCCGAGGATGCCGGCGAGAGCGACTACGACGCCATCCGCTACCAAGGCGACTACACCCAAGAGCTCATCGACGAGACCGACTATCCCAGCTTCGACGTCGACGGCGCTTGCGAGGCCTTCTTTCAATGGAAGAAGCACAAGAAAGAGAACATCATGGCCTTCCGCGACAACGGCTATAAGTCGGTCATGACCGGAACCATGGCGCCCAACCACCACACCCCCTGGGTCGACTGCCTGGACGACTCCATGAAGGACTATCTGCGGAGTTAAGACGCGCGGCCGGAGGGCGGGGCTGCTTGGCGTCCTGCCCGCCTGGCTACAGCGGTGTGAAGAAGCGGTGGCACGGGATGCACGAGGGGATGATCAGCGTCTCTCGGTCCCGTGCCACTCTTCTCTTGATGTGCCGCTGGTGAGAGGTTCTCCAGTCAAGCCGGAGAACGACAACTGGTCGGGGACATGAGGGGGACAGAGGATAGCCGCTTGTCCCAATCAACGCGTCACCCCTTCAACACGCACCTCTGTCATCCTTCGGCTTGAGCGGAGGATCTCTAACTTCTTGAAAGAAAATAAGAATCAGCGTCCCGATTCAAGACGCAAGAGAGACAGATCCAGCGCCTGACCATGACGCCAAACAGGCCCCATCCCCCATAACCCCATCTCCCACCATCCGACCGGTCGGTACCACCCCGCAATTCAGACCAATTCAAACCAATGAAACCGATCGGCAAACTTTTTCATACCAATTTCAATCCAATCTGGCGCTTCCTCGTTGAAGGCCGCTCTTCCTTTGCGTTAAGCTTCCTCTCGTAAAGCAAGAACCGCCGGGTTGGCGCGATCGCTCGCCGGCCCTGAGATACGGCGGAATACAGCGGGGGAGCAAACGACCGGCGTCACGCGCTTGGGCCCCAAAGGAGCGATCGAACGGCGCCACCAGAGGGAGACACAAACACATCATGTCCATCGAACTCATCAAGCGACGGCTGAGCCGTCGACGCTTTATCCAGTCCAGTGCCGCCGGTGCTGCCGTGGCGACCACCGGGCTCGGCCTCGGCCGCCAGGCCTTCGCCGAGGGCGAAACCATCAAGATCGGCTTCCTGGCGCCGCTGACCGGCGACGTCGCGGCCTGGGGCGCACCCGGCCTCTACGGCTGTCAGATCTGGGCCGAGCGGGTGAACGGCGCCGGCGGCGTCACCATCGGCGGCAAGCAGCACATGATCGAGTTCGTGCCCTTCGACAACGAATACTCGGCCGCCAAGGCCCGCACCGGAGCGCAAAAGCTGATCGAGGACGACGGCGTCAAGTTCATCATGATGCTGGGCGGCGATACCATGCCGCCGGTCGTCGACATCTCCAACCGCACCGGGATGCTGGTCTCGACCCTGCTGCCCTCCGACCTGACGCCGGAGACGCCCTTCCTGATCGCGCCGGCCGAGGTGCATCCCATCTATAACGTCACCGGCGTTTCCTGGCTGGGCAATGCGCGCCCCGACCTGAAGCGCGCCGTCATCTGTGCCCAGGACGATGCGCTCGGCCGCCCCTCGGTCGCCACCTACCTGGCCGCCTTTGAGGCCGCCGGCATCGAGGTGGTCGAAGAGCCGCTCTTCTTCGACATCTCCACCACCGACTTCGCGCCGGTCATGACCCGCCTGATGGCCGCCAACCCGGACATCATCTGCCTGGACACGGCCTATACCGACTATGTCCACCCGCTCTGCGAGCAGGCCTTCCAGCAGAAGTTCGAGGGCCAGATCATCTCCTGCACCATGGACTTCTACGACCAGGTCATCGAGAAGACCTCCAAGGAGTTCATGGAGGGCGTGATCTTCCAGTTCCCGGACTTCGACGATCCCAAGCTGAACGAGCCGCAGATCAACTTCCAAGACCCGAGCGGCTTCTATGCCGAATACAATGAGCGCTTCCCCGGCGAGTGGGGCGCGGTCTCTTGGGAGTACGCCTCCATCATGGACCTCTGGAAGGCCGCGGCCGAGAGCGCCGATTCGGCCGAGCCCGAGGCAGTCCTGGCCGCCATGAAGGGTAATGGCACCGGCGCCCAGTGCTTCGGTGAGGCCCGCTGGTGGGGCAAGGAGCTCTTCGGCATCGACAATGCGCTGGTCGGCAACTGGCCGGTCGTCACCATCCAGGACGGCAAGGCCAAGATCGTCGAATACCACTCCATTCCTGAGTGGTGGGACCAGCACAAGGACCTGCTGATCAAGCACATGGAAGCCATGGGCGAGATGTACTACCAGCGCATCTGACCCTCGGGTTCTTTTTCAAAGGGCGTCTTGTGGTGTGGGGCCTGCCACCTCCGGCTGGCCCTGCACCACCAGAGCCCTGAACGACGATCATCCAGAGAGGCCACACCTCTCCTCCCCACCTTGTCATTCTCCGGCTTGACCGGAGAATCCGCGGCCGCTTGCCTGGAAAGCGGTCGGAGGTCCTCCGGTCAAGCCGATGGACGACAAAGAGAGAAGGGGCAGGCTAGAGGCTACGACATTAGGAAGAGGGTTGATGCTGCTGATAGCGCTTCGCTCTAGGGGACAAAGAGAAGGGGGAGGCGAGACCTCCCCCTTGGACCCCCTCGATTCCTTGACGCGAAAGAGTGTGCGACGCCGATGGAGTTGATTCTGCAGACCCTGGCCAATGCCGCCTATGCCGCAAGCTACCTCTCCTTGGTGGCCGTGGGGCTGGTGCTGATCTTTGGCGTCATGGGCATCATCAACTTTGCCCACGGCGAGCTCTACATGCTGGGCGCCTACGCCACCTTCTACTTCTATACCGAACAGCAAATGAGCTTTCTGGTCGCCGTCGCCCTGGGGCTGGTGCTGGTCGGCGCCTTTGGATTGCTGATCGAGCGCGGGCTCTTCAGACCGCTGCGCGACAATCCGCTGGGCGGACTCATCGTTTCTATCGGGCTGCTGCTCTGCCTGCAGGCCGCCGCCACCCTGGAGTTCGGCACCAAGAAAAAGCCCGTGCCGCCGCCGACCCAAGAGATCCTGACCCTGCTGCCCGGCGTCACCCTGCCGATGACCCGGGTCTATGTGATCCTGGTCGCGGTCGGCCTCCTGAGCGCGCTCTGGATCTTCCTGAAGCGCAGCAAGTTCGGCTGGGCCCTGCGCGCCTGCGCCCAGGATCCGGAGGCCGCCGCCCTGCAAGGCATCTCCATGAACCAGACGGCCCGGCTCGCCATGTTCATCGGCGCCGCCATGGCCGGCGTCGCCGGCGCGCTGACCGCCCCTCTGGTCGAGCCCGAGCCGCACATGGGCCATGGCATCATCGTTGCCGCCTTCATCATCATCATCGTCGGCGGCATCGGCAGCCTGGGCGGCGCCGTCATCGCCGCCGTCCTCTATGCCCTGGTCAAGACCTTCGTCACCACCTATTGGGACGGCGTCATGGCCGACATCGTCGGCCTCTCCCTGATGCTGCTGGTGCTGGTGGTGAAGCCAACCGGCCTCTTCGGCGTGAAGGATCGCGCCTGATGACGGCCCGCAAGCTCCTCTTCTGGCTCTTTGCCGCCGCCCTGCTGCTGGCCCTGCCGCATCTCGCCACCTCGGCCGAGCAGCGCGAGCTGGCGGTCTTCTTCATGATCAACGCGCTGCTGGTCTGCAGCTATCGCCTGATGACCCTGACCGGCGAGTGGTCTCTGGCCCACGTGGTGATGATGGGGGTCGGCGCCTACGCCAGCGCCCTCTTCGCCAAGCGCCTGGGCCTGCCGGTCCCGCTCTCCATCCCGCTGGGCGCAATCACCGCCGGCCTTGTCGCCTATATCCTGAGCTTTCCCTTGTTTCGCATGAAGGGCTTCTACTTCCTGATCGGCTCCTTCGCGGCGGGCGAGGTGATCCGGCTCGCCTGGCGCCTCTCTGACCTGCGCGCCATCTTCGGCGGCCCCAAGGGCATCCGCTCCATCCCGGGGTGGGAGGACTGGCACCTCTTCGGCTACAAGATCGCCTGGTGGTCGGCGGTCAACTACTATTACCTGGCGCTCGCCATCGTCGCGGCCTCCCTCTTGGTGCTCTGGCGCATCGAGAAGTCCCGCCACGGCCTCACCTTCCACGCGCTACACTGGCAGGACAAGCTGGCCGAGAGCGTCGGCGTCAACGCCCGCAGCTACCGCACCCAGGCCCTGGTCGCCGCCTCCGCCTTCGCCGGCCTGGCAGGCGGCCTCTACGTCCACTACCTGGGCACCGTCAGCCCCAACGCCTTCGAGGTCAGCCGCATGGTCGACGTCCTGGTCTGGGTCATCGTCGGCGGCACCGCCACCTTCTACGGCCCCTTGCTGGGATTGTTGGTCCTAACGGTGATCAACGAACTCATCCTGCGCTCGTTGGGTGTGGACCAGGCACGGCCGCTGTTTTTGGGCGGGATCTTGATCCTGGCCGTGCTCTTCCTGCCGAAGGGGTTGGAGAGTTTGGTGGAAAGGGTGAGGGTAAGAGAGTCATCCCGTGGGAACTAGCGTTTCATCATCTTGAAAATGATGTTTCAGAAATAGCCAATAGGCAATTAATGAGGGAATTCATAGAATATCACAAACTCTGATGTAAAATCATCTGGCACAACCAATGCTACGCTCTGCCGTGCTCTCGTTATCGCCACATATGATTTAGTTTTTGATTGCCCTTCCATTTCGTTCTTCCCAGTCTTCAGGAACGCCCGGAGTTTCGTGTGAGGGTAAATCAAGACTCTGTCGAATGTCATGCCCTTAGAGTCCCCGAAGTTCATGGGGTATCCAAATCTTATCTCTTTCTGTTTGGACCACCTCAGTACCTGAGGTGAAAACATGCCAAAATACTGTTCCGCATCTTTCTCTCTAACCAGGTACACGCCATCATGTCCTGTGCATAGAGTATTGTACGACTTAGTTGGTGAGCACTCAGGGAACAATTGATCAGCTACATCACAAATAGTTTGTACGCATCGATGTGAGTGCGACAGAGTTTTTATCTCAACCAATCCCAATGTTTCCCACCGTTGCATCTTCTTTATGATGTTTTCACCACGGAACTGTATATTCTTATTGCTTTTGTTCGTTGAATATGTGGCTTGCCGATGATCGCCAATAAGAGTCGTCTCTATTTTTGAACTAAGTAGCGCCTCAACTATTTCAAGGTCCCAACCCGCAAGGTCCTGAGCTTCATCAATGATAATTCGTTCAAATATTCCCTCCACGCGCCGTATCGTTAGGCCTTTAGTAACTCTGATTAACTCATGTGCAAAGTCAGTGGTGCGATCTGCCCAGATTGTCCCTGGAGACGCAAAGAAATATGAAGGGACTTGATGTTTCTTGAACCGCCTTCGTGACTTAGGTGGATCAAAGAAGTTAATATTCTCAATCCGCCTATTATACAAGTAATTTCTATAAGGCCTAACAAAGTGGGTTAGTATGAAGGAGTACCAAGTTAACACACATACATTTGCAGGAATGGATCCAAATTTTTCGTATGCACTGATCTCAATTGCCTTTCGGCCATTCCGAGTGTAAGTTACAAGCGCAGTACGCTTGCACGCATCTCTGCAAGCTAAACTTGTTGCTGTGGTTGTTTTTCCTGAACCGGCAGCGGCTAGGACGATTTGATTAACGGATTGCGGCACATATGTACTCCGGGATCAAAAGCTCGCCATCATACGTAAAAAGCTTCAACGCGCAGTCTGTTTTATTTCTACTCATGTATTTTTCCAATTCGATTTCAGTATCAAAGTTCTTCTCAAGCATCTTGTTGAGGCGCTTGAGTCCGTTAGAATTGATGAGTTGTGGTTCAAGTGTCTTCGCATTCGCATCATCATCAATGAACACCTTGATGTTGTCGTCAGTTCGGTACTCATCAAAAGCTCTGCGCTTTCCATGAGGGTCGCCGTCGTTGTCCCGAACTACACTGACATCTAAGTTTAAGTGACGGGCAATCTCCAAAAACCGTTTAAATGACGTGCCAACAGAAATCACCTCTACACCCTTCTCGAGCGGTAAACAGCCATGAGTCTGCAAAAAACCTTTCTGCACAATTAGTTCATCAGAAGGTCCTTCCACTAATATCGAACGCTTTGCTAGAATTAGCCGTAGTGTATCGTGACCTGGTAATCTCTGAAAGAAGAGTTGAGTTTCGTGAGATAGTTCTTCCAATGTCAAGGTGCTTAAGCCATTAAACATCATTACGCGATTAATGCCAAGCTTATTCAATACAAAACTGCTGTGTGTGCTAATGATAAGTTGCTTCCCTTGGCACTGGTCCGAAAGATGCGATACAAGCCGTCCCAGATTCGTATGTGAAAGGTGGTTCTCAGGTTCTTCCATTAAGAGAACATCACAGCCCCCGGCAGCTTCGATCGCCAACTTGATCTTCACAGTGTTCTGCTCACCCTTTCCCACAAGGGTTAAAGGAATGGTGTCCAAGTGGGGGATGACTCCTGTTTCCCAGCTCGCCCGTGTGGTGGTGTCCAATGCAACTGAAAGCGTCTTATCAGACGCTATTCCTTGCTTAGAAGCTAGTTCCTCATTGATTTTTCCAATTCGTTCATCATTCTGAAACTTATCTCGCATGCTTCTGTAGGCTAGTGCGAGATCAACTGATTGTAGTTTTGTTAGGTAGTCACGTACGATCTCTAAAACATACTTGTTTGCGGAATGTGAGTTGGAGATGGCAGTTGGATCAATCAAGACAGTCTTGACTGGCATAAAGCCAGTCCGTAATGGTCTTCCAGAAAATGTCTCCCATACAACTTTATAGTATTCGATTGGAATTGTTCTGATCTCAGATGGATCAGCGACATATTTTTGGAAATCATATTGGAAGCTCTCATCAAGCATGATGCTTAGTGAGACTCCGAGAGAATCAGTGTTACTGCTATTGTTTGATCCTCGAAACTCTGCAATGTCCTTGTGTTCTCGAAAGTAGACTTCAATCATCACTGATGGAGGAGGTTTTGGCTTTCCCGTTCTATATGAATTGATAAACTCTGAAACTGCTTCCATATTGACTAGCAGGGGGTGCAATTCGTATAAAATGGGGCGTCGGTTTAACTGACCACGGAGCGCTAAGTTGATAGCTTCTAGCAGCGTGGTTTTACCGGTTTCATTATCTCCGACTATCACATTCACACCTTCGTGCAATGCCACGTCGACCCTCCGCAGGCCCTTGAAATTCTCTACAACAACTCGTTCGATGGTCAGGTTTCTAGACACCAACCTAAAGTACGCTCTGAGCTTGTTCAGGTCAACTTGGTTCAGTCCGATGAAGCCAAAACACATAAGGTAGGGATCAATTTGGCTGAGTTGTTATTGAGCGCGGATTGCTGCGGGGTGGTTACATTTGGCATTCAATCAGCTGTGCGGTCAGTCGTCCGCTCATAAGTGCAACTGGTTCCGTTCATGGGGGCCGAATCAGGTTCCCAGCATCGCTCCGTCAACCTGCCCCTTCCCATACGATCGTCCAGCCTGTACAGAATCCTCCCTCGGCGGCGGCCTAACCTGCCCCTCGTGCGCAGATCAGGAGTCCCTTCGTCGTGCCGGCGCTCGACGGCGAGGCTCTTGGTGCTAGGTTGACGGGGCAGGTCCCAATCGCCGATGGGTCCGTCGGTGCGGAGATTGCTGGATGCAAGGCGGAGGCTGGTTCTCTTGACGATGGCCGAGGAGGAGAAGCGGTCGCGGCGGGGGTTGCGCTGGGCGACCTGGGCGGCGGTGGTGGTGCTACTGGTCTATGTCGGGATCATGCTGGGGCCCTACCTGCGCTCCACCCTGGTGCGCGATGCGGCGGTGACCACCTGGGTGCATCTGGCAACCGCGCCGATCTATGGCGAGGTGGTGAGCGACCTGCCGCGGCCGGGCGATCGCATCGGCGCCGGGGGCAGCATCGCCGAGATCCTCAATGATAAGGCGGATAAGAGCCGGCTGGAGACTGCGCTGGCGCAGGTCGCGCGCTATGAGGAGGTCTATGATTCGGCGGGCCAGCTGGTCGCGGCGCTGAGCGGTCAGCGCAATGAACGTCTTGAGGAGTTTGAGACCCTGCGCGCCGTTCTGGTGAAGGAGGTCGACGCCAGGCTGCAGGGGGGTGCTGAGGAACTGGAGCGGGCCCGCGAAGAGCATCAGCTGCTGGACCGGATCGCCAGCCGCAGGCAGCAGTTGGCCGAAAGCGGGACGGCCGCGCTCTCCGACTTCGACGAGGCGCGCGCGCGCGTCGCCGCGCTGGAACGCGAGATCGCCAGCCTGACGGCCGAGCAGGCGGTGCTGGGCGCCCGGCGTCAGGCGCTGAACGCGGGGGCGATCATCCTCTCGGACGGCAACGATCCCGATTGGGGCTCGCGCGCGCTGGACGATCTGAACCGCGACCTGGCCCAGGCCGTCTTCGCCCGGCAGGAGGCCGAGGCCGACCTGACCGCGGCGCTGACCACTGCCCAAGCGGAGGAGGAGGCCTATCTGCAGCAGCGCGAAGGCAGGGTCCGCGCGCCCGCCGGCGCCCTGCTGTGGAGCACCATTGTCGGCGAGGGTGCGACGGTCGATGTCGGCGCGCCGGTCGCCACCTGGATCGACTGTTCCCGGCTTTTGATCGATGTGCCGCTGTCGGATGCCATGATCGCGCTGCTGCATGCCGGCGATCCGGCGACGGTGATCCTGGAGGGCGAGACCCGCCAGCGCAGCGCCACCGTGCTGCTCACCCGCGGCTCTGCGGCGACGATCCGCGACGATGACCTGGCTGCCGTGGCCAAGGGTCGGGGCGAGGGCGTGGCACAGGTGATCTTGACCTTGGAGGGCAATACCAAGGAACAGGAGGCCTGTCCGGTCGGCCATGCCGCCTATGTCGACTTCCCGGAGGTCGGCATCCTCGACGTGCTCCGCGTGCGCCTCAGGCTCTAGGGCAGGAGATGGCAGAGCGCCCCATCACCGCGGTCCAGCGCCAGCGCGAGAACGCGATCTTCTACACCGCCCTGGCGGACCTGGCGCTGACCCTGCTGATGGCCCTGGTGGCGCTGGCCTCGGGCTCGCTCACCCTGATCGCAGAGGTGGTGCGCATGGCGCTCTTGCTGATGCTGGAGATCATCTCGCTGATCGCCATGCGGCGCATCCATCGCGGGCGCTTTCCCGACTTCGAATTCGGCCACGGCAAGATCGAGCAGATGGCCAACGGCGGTGTTGCCGTGGGCCTCTTCGTGGCCGGTGCCATCATCCTCTTGACCGCGCTCGACGCGCTGACCGGCGAACCCCAGCCACTCTCGCCCTTCGCCTTGGCCCTGGGTGCGGCCGTGGCGGCCATCAATTGCTTCGAGAATTTTGTTTCCTGGCTTGCCATGCGCCGCGCCGCCCGGGCCGAGCCCAACATCATGCTCTTAGCCCAGCTGCGCGCGCGGCAGGTGAAGCTGACCTCCTCTCTGGTGGTCCAGGTGACCCTGACCATTGCGGCTTTGACCTATGACACCCTGGTCGCGCACTGGCTGGACGGGCTGGGCGCCATCTTCGTCTCTTGCCTGATGATCGTCAGTGGCGTCGCGATGCTGCGCGACAGCCTGCCGGACCTGCTGGACCGCGGGCTGCGGGAGCCTGACCAGCAGAAGATCCTGCAGGTCTTGACCAAGCATGAGGCCAGCTTCGCCACCTTCGACGGCATCCGCACCCGCCGCTCGGCCGACCTGCTCTTCATCGAGGTCAGCCTGGGCTTCTGGGACCGGCTCAGCATGGCCGAGGTCGACCGCCGGCAAGAGGCTCTCGCGGCCGAGATGCAAGCCGCATTGGGCAAGGCCGATGTGACGGTCAAGGCCCGCAGCGTGCCGACTCCGGAGTCCTTGTCGTCAGAGGGCTCCTAATCCTCGCCTAAACCGAAGATCTCCACGGCGCCGCTGACGCCGCGCAGGCTCGTGCTGCCCAAGGCAGAGAGCCGAGTCTCCAGAGCCTTGGCGACGGCCTGGCTGGCGATCACGGGTTCCTCCAGCTCGCGGCAGACTTCCTGTAGGCGACTGGCCAGGTTGACCGCGGAGCCCAGCACCGTGAAGTCCAGGCGCTCGGGACTGCCGATATTGCCATAGACCACGGGGCCCAGGGTGAGGCCGATGCCCATGGCCAGTGGCGGGGCACCGGCCGCGCGGCGCTCCTGATTGAGGCGCCGCAGATCGGCGAGGCTCCTGCGCGCCGCGGCCAGCGCGTGCTCGGCCTGCGGACGGCGCTCGGCATGGCCCGCCACTGGAAAGATCGAGAGGATGCCGTCGCCCATGAACTTCAAGACCTCGCCGCGCTGGCCGCGCACGGCCTGGACCACCAGATCGAAGTAGCCGTTGAGCGCCTCTAGCAAATCGCTCTCGCTCCAGGTCTCGCTGGCCTCGGTGAAGCCGCGCAGGTCGCTCATCATCACCACGGCCTCCAGGCGGGATTGCTCGCCGCGCCGGATGCTGCCCTCGCTCACGGCCTGGGCGGGACCCGCGCCCAGATAGCTGGTGAGCAGGCTCAAGGTGGAGCGGCGCAGGGTGACCGGCTCCATGGCCGCGGCCAGCGCGTGCCGGGTCGCCTGGATGAGCGCGATGTCGGCTTCGCGAAAGCCCTCGGCTGCATCGGCGACGAAGGTGCTGCCGTGCACCGAGCCGTCGCTGTAGGTGAGCGGCAGGGCATAGAGATCGGTGCCGCCGCCCTCGGCCAGATCCAGATAGACGGCGTGATCGCTCACCGGGTCCAGATTGAGCAGAGACTTATGCAGCGGTCGCCGCTGGCTGCGGACATAGTCGAAGGGCCCGCCCTTGTAGGCGCCGGTGCCCAGGACGTCATGCGGCACGGTATAGGCGCGGGTCTCCTCCAGGGTCCAGATCACGCCCCAGGCCGCCAACAGCGGATTGGCAAAGCGCTGTGCCACGTTGGCTCGCGCCAGGGGCAGGCCTGCCCGTACCAGACGGCTGCAGTAGCCTTCGATCAGGGCCTGCCCGTCATCCAGCAGCCGGGCCTCGGTAATCAGCCAGTCGGTGATGCGGCGGGCGGCCTCTTCATCCAAGCTCATGCGCTGCTCCTGGTCCGCCGTCTGTGCTTAGGCCTCCTCCTGCGCCCAGTGGATCAGGCGGCGCAGGAAGTCTTCGCCTTTCTGTAACTGGTCCAGGCTGATGAACTCGTCCGGCTTGTGTGCCTGCTCGATGGAGCCGGGCCCGCAGACCACGGTGGGCACGCCGCTGTGCTGGAAGTGACCGGCCTCGGTGGCGAAGGAGACCATGGAGGTCGTGTTCATCCCGGAGAGCTGGCGCACCAGGGATTCGGCGGCATTCTCCGGCTCCGGGACCAGCGGCGGGGCGGCCGAGAGCACGGTGATCTCGATCGAGGCCTCGGGCGCGTAGCGCTGAAGCCAGGGCTCGACCTCTTCGCGGGCATAGCGGGTGAAGGCCTCTTCGATGGCCAAGCCGTCGTCGCCGGGGTGCAGGCGGTATTCCCAGGTGAAATAGCAGTCCAAGGGCAGGATGTTCTGCGCCGTGCCGCCCTCGATCCGGCCGACATGGATGGTGGTCCAGGGCGGGGTGAAGCCGCTGTCGGGGATGGGATTGGCCTCGCGCTCCTTCACCATCTCGACCAGCTTGGCGACCAGCAGGCTGGCGGCATGGATCGAATTGGCGCCGATCTGCGGCATGGAGGAATGCGCCTCGCGGCCGCGGATGGCGACGTGGAAAGAGTTGATCGACTTGTGCGCGATGACCAGGCCCAGCTCGGTCGGCTCACCGACGATGCAAGCTTTGCACTGTGGCACCACGGCGGCGATGCGCTCGACCATCGGCAGGACGCCGGTGCAGCCGACCTCCTCGTCGTAGGAGACCGCGAAGTGCAGCGGGACGCGCAGGGGCTTCGCCAGCATCTCCGGCAGCAGGGCCAGCCCGATGGCGTGAAAGGCTTTCATATCGCAGGTGCCGCGCCCGTAGAGCTTGCCGTCGCGCTCGGTCAGGCTGAAGGGATCGCTGGACCAGGGTTGCCCGTCGACCGGCACCACGTCGCTGTGGCCGGAGAGGATGATGCCGCCGGCACGCTCCGGCCCGACACTGGCCAGCAGGTTCGCCTTGTCGCCCTCCTCGTTGGGGATGCGGGTGGAGCCGATGCCATAGGCCTCGAGGTAGTTCTCGACGAATGCGATCAGCTCCAGATTGGAGTCGCGCGAGGTGGTGTCGAAGCCGACCAGGTGGGCCAGCATCTCTCTGGCGCTGTAACGGGGAGGGGACATGCGGGAAACCTTGTTTGGTCTTGGATGGCAGAGAGACTAGACCAGCCGGCCTAGCCGCGCCAGAAGCGCCGGGTGAAGAGCACCAGGACGACCAGCAGCTCCAGGCGGCCCAGGAACATACCGGCGATCATTACCAGCTTGCCGGGGTCGCTCAGCGCCGCATAGTCGCCGCGCGCGAAGTTGGGATCGATCAGCGAGGGGCCGACGTTGGCCAGCGAACTGGCGGTGACGGAGATGGCATCCTCCAAGGGCAGTCCGGTCAGGCCGAAGAGCAGGGTCAGCGCCATGTAGGCCAGGGTGAAGAGCACGAAGTAGGCCAGGACCGCATCGGAGACGGTCTCCGGGATCTCGCGGCGGCCCAGGTGCGGCAGGAACATGCCGTGCGGACGGGTGAGGCGGCGCAGCTGTGCCAGGAAGAGCGCGGCGAAGATCTGCACGCGGAAGAGCTTGACGCCGGAGGAGGTGGAGCCCGCCGCCCCGCCGATCAGCATGAGGAAGAGCAGGGTAGCGCCCGGTAGAGCGCCCCAAAGGTGCGGCTCGTCGATACGATAGCCGGTGCCGCTCATCATCGAGATCACGGTGAAGAGGCTGGTCCAGATCACCTCCCCGATGTCTTGCTCCAGCTCCAGCCAGCGCCAGAGCACGATCAGCAGCGTGGCGGAGAGGATGAATCCCAAGAGCCAACGGGCCTGACCGTCGCGGATCAGGGTCAGGGGCTTGCCGCGGCCGGCCCGCAGCATGGCGATGAAGGGCAGCGCCCCCATGACCATCATGACGGCCAGGATCGCCTCGATCGTGCGGCTGTCGTAGTAGGCGATCGAGGTCTCGTGCATGGAGAAGCCGGCGGTCGAGATCGCCGACATGGCGTGCACCGTCGCATCCAGGATCGGCATGCCGGCCAGCATCAGGGCCGCGGTGCCGAAGAGGGTCAGCAGCAGGTAGAGCTCGGCGATGCCGATCGCCAGCTCGGCCACCCGCGGCAGAGCCTGCTCTGAGGCCTCAGCCTCCAGCCGGAAGAGCTGCATGCCGCCGACCTGCAAGACCGGCAGCAGCGCCAAGGCCATGAGGATCACGCCGATGCCGCCGAGCCAGGTCAGCAGTGCCCGCCAGAGGATCAGTCCCGGCGGCAGGATGTCCAGCTCCTCCAGGACGGTGGCGCCTGTCGTGGTGATGCCGGAGACCGATTCGAAGAGGGCCTCGATCGGGCTGATCCCCAGATCGGCAAAATAGAAGGGCAGGGCGCCGAAGAGGCAGATCGAGAGCCAGGTCAGATTGGCGATCAGAAAGCCCTGCCTTAAGGTCACATGGCGTCGATCGGGCCGCAGGCTGGCCAGGAAGAGGGCCACACCAAAGAAGAGGGTGACCGCGGCCGCACCAATGAAGGACTGCCAGTCCTCATGGTCCTGGGCCAGGTCGAGTGCTGCTGGAATGAGCATGGCCACTGCCAGGATCACCAGCAGTAGGCCGGTTGCTTCCAGGGCTGGCCGCAGGCTGATCATGGCGCCATGCTAGTGTCGTGTCGGCCTGCCGCGCTAGGGGCTTGGCAAGTCTGACATCCCAGTTCTCCGATCCTGGCCGGACCGAGGGCGAGGCAATCTCCTGCCGCTAATCCAAGGCCTTAGGCGAGATCCGGACCGCGTTCGCCCTGGCTGACCAGGGCCAGGAACTCGCGGCGCGTAGCCGCATTGCTGCGGAAGAGGCCCAGCATGCGGCTGGTGACCATGGTGACCCCGGTCTTGTGCACGCCGCGCGTGGTCATGCATTGATGGGTCGCAGAGACCACCACGCCCACGCCCTTGGGATCCAGAATGGTGGCGATGGTGGCGGCGATCTGGGCCGTCATCTTCTCTTGGATCTGCAGGCGCCGGGCATAGGCATCGACCACGCGGGCCAGCTTGCTGATCCCGACCACACGCTTGCGCGGCAGATAGCCGACATGGACATGCCCGATGATCGGCAGCATGTGGTGCTCGCAGTGCGACTCGAAGCGAATGTTGCGCAGCAGGACCATCTCGTCATAGCCCTCGACCTCTTCAAAGGTGCGCTGCAGCAAGGCATCGGGATCGACGCCATAGCCCTGGAAATGCTCGTCATAGGAACGGACGACACGGTCGGGTGTGCCGAGCAGGCCTTCGCGTGTCGGGTCGTCCCCGGCATAGCGGATCAGGGTCTCGACGGCTGCCAGGGCCTCCTGGCGCGTGGGGCGATCGGGCACGGCTCTTGTTCTTTCTTTATTGTGTCTGGGTAGAAGAAGATTGGTTCTAGAGGGCGGAACTAGTCCGCCAATGCGCTAGGGCAAGTCCGCGCTGTCAGTTAACGCTTGAGGGCGCATAGGGGCTGTCGAGCGAGAAGGCCGGGATTTCGGCGTCGAACTCGGTGCCGTCTGCCGTCACCATCTGGTAGCTGCCGACCATGAAGCCCGAGGGCGTCTGCAGGGGCGCACCGCTGGTGTAGCTAAAGCGCTCACCGCCCTTCAGCACCGGCTGCTCGCCGACAACGCCCGGTCCTCTGACCGTCTGGGTCTGACCACGGGCGTCGGTGATGTGCCAGCAGCGGGTGACCAGTTGCACGGTCTCGCTGCCTTCATTGGCGATCTCGACATGATAGGCCCAGACGTAGTGCTGCTCGCTGGGCGAGGACTGTTCGACCAGAAAGGTCGGACTGACCGTAACGCGCACATTGCGTGTGCTTGTGCTGTAGACCGGCTGTGACATGTCTTGAACCACCTTGGCCTGAAACCACCTTGCTGTGCCGCTTGCCGCGGCCGCTTTAAGGGTTCGCCACTCTAACCACATGACGGCGCGCGCACCAAGATGAAGACGCGGCATGCCAGTGGCGGTTTGGGCAGTGGAGCTCTGGGAGGGGACGATTGCGCCGGTTTCCGATCCCGCAAACAACAAAGGGCGCCGCGTTCTTGCCGAACGCGGCGCCCCTGCTGAAGGTCTCTGGTTAGAGAGACGTTTCCCTAGCTCTACTGGATGATGATGATCGCACGGCGGTTTGCCTGCTCCCGAACTCCGTCGGGCGTCGGCACCGCGAGGTCACTCTCACCGCGGCCTGCGACCGAGATGTTCTGCTCCGGAACACCACGAGCCATCAGAGCTTCCTTGACCGAATTGGCGCGGCGCAAGGAGAGACGCAGGTTGTATTCGGCCGAACCGGAAGTATCGGTGTAGCCGGTCACTGCATACTCGCTGAGACCCATCTTCGCAGCGGCGGCGATGGCATTGTCGACGGCCACGTCACCGGCGGCAGTCACGACATCGCTATCCCAAGCGAAGTAGATGGTGTAGGGCGACGGACCGGCAGCCGGGGTACCCAGAAGGGCGTCCAGCTCGGTCATGGCGGCGTAGAAGGCATCGCGGCAAGCAGCGATATCTTCGGTCTGCCATCCCTCTTCCTGCTGCTCGATCCAGCAGTCATAACGACCCTGAGCGTGTGCGGCGATAGCCGGATAACGCTCACGGGCACCCAGGTCGAACACGCCTTCGAGGCGCTCGCGGGCGACGATCAACTCGTCACGCGCGGCCGGATCGCTGATATCCCAATCGGAGACCAGCTCCGGCGGGACCTCTTCGCCCTGGGCTGCAAGCAGACCCTTGTGAGCGAAATAGGAAGCGTCGATCCAATCGTACATCTCGTCGGCTTCGAACGCGACGATCTCACGATACTCTTCAGTCAACGCCTGGGTAAACGGGTTGCCGACGGGTTGAACCGTCCGCATGTCTTCAATGTCGTAAGCACAGCCGCCCAGAAGGGCGAGCGCTGCGACCGCTCCGACAATTTTGTGGGCCATAAGATCCCTCCTTCGCCTCTCGTCCTTCAGACAGGTCTGGCTGCCTTCGGCATTAGGTACTGGCAGCCAACCCCACGGTTCTGAGGACAAGAACCCCCGCCTTGCCCCCTAAACTTTCCGCTTAAGCACTCTATGAAGCCCGGCTTCGTCTGTCAAAAGCCTGAAGCGGTAAAGAGCACTCAAGAAGCGGTATCACACCCGCCTGTGCCGTTTGTGCCACAGTCCTCTTCGCCTGTCAGTCATAAAATGCGCGTTACGAATGGCAAATCAGCGAAAGTGTTTGATTTGCCAAGGCCTCCGCATCCTCTTGGTCGTGTGTCACAAGCAGGGCCGGAAGGCCTCTGGCACGCAGGAGCTGACCCAACAAGAGGCGCATATCGCGGCGCAGCATGGGGTCCAGGCTGACAAAGGGCTCATCCAGCAACACCGCGTCAGGCTCCGCCAGAAGACTGCGCATCAGGGCCACCCTGGCGCGTTGACCGCCGGACAAGGTCGTCGGGTCGCGATCTGCGAATCCTTCGAGCTGTATTTCCCGCAAAGCGGCTTCGATTCTTTGACGGCGTGCGTCCCGTGATCGGTACTCCTCGCGCGATAGTCCAAAGGCCAGGTTCTGGCCAACAGTCAGATGCGGCAACAACAAAGGATCCTGAAAAATCAGGCCAACCCGTCGCGCCTCAGCTGCCATCTCCAGCAGGCTACGGCCGTTCAGACTGATCTCGCCTTGCATCTGAAAGGCTCTTGGCAACAGGCCGGCGATGGCGAGCAGTAAAGAGGACTTGCCCGAGCCCGAAGGTCCGGTCACGGCGACCACCTCGCCCGCCGCGACCCGGCAGGTGAGCGGCGGGAAGAGCTGCGTGCCTGCAATGCTGAGCGAGAGCCTCTTCAGGGAGAGGCCGTAGCCAGGCTCCGTCACCGCATCCCCCGTCGCTCGAGCTTGGTTCTGCCAAACCAGGTGGCAAGAAGAAGGGCCAGCAAGGGAATGACCGCCTGCGCCAAGGCCGTGGCGGCCAGCAGGCGCCGATCCCCGCCGCTGGACAGGGTCACGGCCTCGCTGGCCAGGGTCAAGACGCGGCCGCCGCCCAGCAGCAGGGTCGGCAGGTAGAGCGCCACGGAGACGGCGACGCCGATCGCCGCGGCGGTCAAGAGTGCCCGGCGCAGCAACGGCAGCTTGACCTTGAGGAGGATGGTCAAGGGGGATTTGCCCAGGCTGCGCGCCATCGCCGCATAGCGCGGATCGAGACCCAGATAGGGACCGGAGAGCGCCAGATAGACATAAGGCAGGACGAAGAGGAGATGCCCCCAAAGCACGGTCGTCCAGGCACCGATCAAGCCGCTCTCGGCGGCACTGACCGCGACTCCGAAGAGGAAGGCGATCTGCGGCACCAAGAGCGGGGTTGCCAAGACCAAAAGGCTGCCGCGACCGGGGGGCCGCTGGTCCCGGCTGCTGGCCT
The DNA here is from genome assembly GCA_963669335.1 of Rhodospirillales bacterium. Lineage (GTDB taxonomy): Bacteria > Pseudomonadota > Alphaproteobacteria > Kiloniellales > JACOMY01 > JACOMY01. The sequence continues at coordinate 5,752,283 of OY770023.1, read as the reverse complement.
CCAATGCGAGCACACTGAGAGTGAGGGCAAGGCCGCTGCTGGCGAGCGCCAGGGTGACGGTGGTAAGGCTGCTGGCCAGCAGGTCCTTGGCGTGCCTCTCCCAGGTGTCGAGGCTGAACGCTGGAAAGGCCTCGGGAAAACGCCAAAGCCCGGCGAAGGACCAGAGCAGCAGGGAGAGGAGGGCCAGCAGGGTCAGGGCGGCCAGCGGTCCATTGACAAGCAGCGCAGCCAGCGAAAGGCCTCTCTCGCCCAGGTCGCGATGCCCGCCGGCACCCAGCCAGAGCCAGACCTTGGCCAAACCATGCGCCGCAAGTTGCCAGATCAACAGTGCCAGCAGGACGAGGGAAAGCAGTAGCAGGGCGGCGGCCGATCCGAGAAAGCGCCGCGAGAGATCGGGATCCTGGAACCACTCGACGATCAGCACCGCGAGGGTCGGCGGCGTGCTGGGGCCCAGGATGATCGCCATCTCGACGTTGGCGACGCCATAGGCGATGACGGCAAAAACCGGCAGCCGCAGGCGACGGGTGAGGTCAGGCAGGACTGCCTTGATCCAGGCCGTGGCCGGCCGATAGCCCAGACTGCGCGCCATCGCCAAGCGTTTTTCGGCCTCGATTTGCGGCAAAGCAGCCAAGGCCACCAGCAGCAGAAAGGGCACCTCCTTCACCACCAGGCCCAGGATCAGCGCCAGACCATTTCCGTCGTTGGGAAAGGCCCAGTCCAGGGGACGCGCCCAGCCGGTGAGCCAGGGGGAGCCCAGACGCGCGAGCCAGCCGCTCGGCATCAAGAGGAAAGCCAGGCCCACCGCCAGGGCGATGTGCGGCACGGCGACAAGGGGCGACAGCAGGGCTTGAAGGCGCCGCTTGAGCCAAGTCTCACCGCCGGCCAAGAGCAACAAGATGAAGATTAGAGACAAGAGCGTAGAAGCAAGGCCGGTCCGGAGCGACAAGAGGCTGGCGTGCAGCAGACCGGGTTCAGCCAAGAGCGCACGCCAGACGTCCAGTGAGACCTGCTCGCCGCCCAAGACAGGCAGATAGCCGAAAGCAGGCAGCAGCACTCCAAGCAGGCCCATCGCGACCGGCAGCAGAAGCAAGGTGGAGATAATGCCGGCGAGAATGAGCCGCACAGGTCGCGCTCTCTCGTCCTGCCTTAGCGGCCGTAGCGCGCGGTCCAGGCTGCTTCCAGGGCCTGGGTCCAGTCCGGATGCGGCTCATCCAAGACCGGCGCCGTTAGGCCCGCGGTCAGGGCGCGCGGCGGGTTTGGCAGACGCTGGAAGTGCCGACGCTCTGCCTCTGCAAGCTGATCGATCGCCAGCACGCTGGGATCGCCCCAGATCCTTGGATCGGCCTTGCGTGCCTGCGCTTCCGGTGACAGCAGGAAATCGATCGTCACCAGGGCTGCGGCCTTTGCCTTGGCATTATAGGGAATGGCCAGAAAGTGGCTGTTGCCCAGGCTGCCGTCATCGAAGAGGTAAGCTTTGGTGGTCTCGGGCAACAAACCCAGGGCGATGGCCGAATCGAGATCTCCGGGATTGAAGGAGAAGGCGAAGTCGAGCGCGCCGTCAGCCAGCAACTGCCGCTGTGCCGGGCCGCTGGCCGGATAGTGCTGCCCTTGCCGCCAAAGCAGCGGCGTGAGCCGGTCCAGAAAATCCCAGAGCGGTGCCGTCGCCTGCTCGAAACTGGCTTGATCTTTGGGCGGGGCCAACAAGAGCTGCGGGTCCGGCGTCAAGGCAATCAAGCCCTGCTTCAGGAAGGTCGTTCCCATGAAGTCGGGCGGCTTGGGATAGGTCAGGCGACCGAGATTGGCCTCGGCCCAGGTCAAGAGCGCCTCGAAACTGCGCGGCGGTTCGGCGACGCTCCCGGAGTCGTAGAGCAGGTTAAAGAGCGCCCGGCCCCAAGGGGCCTCCAGGCCCTCGGTGGAGACGGTGAAGTCCAGAAGCGCTGTGGGATTGCCCTCAAGATCGACCAGTCGCCAGTTGGGCAGGCGCTCGGTGAAGGGGCCGAAGAGCAAGCCGTTCTGCTTCATCGCGGCGAAGTTCTCACCGTTGATCCAGACCAGGTCGACGCTGCCGGCTGCTTCTGCCCCACCGCTCTTCTCGGCCAGCACGCGGGTTACGGCCTCACCGATGTCGGCCACCTTCACATGCTTCAAGGTGATGCCGTGGCGGTCCCAGAGCTGTTCCGCGGCCCAGGCGAGATAGTCGTTGATGCGTTGATCGCCGCCCCAGGCGTTGAAATAGACCTCTTGACCCTTGGCCTCTGCCAAGACGGCTGCCCAGTCATTCGGGTCAGACTGCAGGGGGCTAGCGACAGGCGCCCGGAGGCTCAAGACCAGGAGACAAAGGCACAGCAGCCCGCACCAAGATAGGCGCCGGCCAAACGCGGCAAGCCTCATAGCCATCCCCTCACTTCTTTCGACCGACGTCGTCCAAGGCTATCGACAGAAATGTCGACCTCTGCCCTAACGCGCCAATCTCTTCTTCGTTATCGCATGTCCTTTAACTGGCGCCAAAGGTCAGGGCCCGCTCCGGCAGCGGTTGCCCCAGGGCACCGGCCAATGCGGTCCAATGCATGACCTCGTCGGCGGCAATGCGTGCGGAGAACTGCCCGAAGAGCGGGTCAGAGAACTTCGGCAGTACGCCGAGGTAGGCGTCGGCAGCCCCCACCTCCAAGGACTGGGCCAAGGCCAGGACATCGGCGGCCGTTGCGATCTTGGAGAGCTGCAGTCGCTCGGCATAGATGGAGTCGGATTCAGGCATCACCGGCGCACCGCCGATGCGCTCTACGGTGCGGATCAGGAAGTCGCGGTGCTGCTTGTGATGCGACTGGAACAGCACGGCGACCTCTAGGACAGCGGGATCCAGAAGGCCACTCTCGGCGCCGGCCTGATAGGCGAAGATGGCTTCATACTCCAGGGCCAAGGCCTGGTTTAGCAGCGCCGCATCCTCCGCCGAGGCATCGCCCTGGCTGCTCTCAGCCGCGCTGCAGCCGGCCAAGAGGCCAAGAGCGGCGGCGGATAGGATGGCGCCCCGACCGCCGGTTAGGACATCACGTCGATCAGGAAGCGTCCTGGAGGTTAGCGTGCTGGACAGGCTCATGGCGGTCTCTCCTTGGTTTCGAGACGGGGGTTCGAGACGGGACAAGCGCGCACGCTCTTGCGGTGTTCAGCGCACGCGGACTATACCATGACCATAGGGCCGATTTGGCGCGGATGTAGCTCAATGGCAGAGCAGAAGCTTCCCAAGCTTACGACGGGGGTTCGATTCCCCTCATCCGCTCCAACCCTGGCACCCTCTCCTAACGATCTAGAAAACTTGCAAGACTCCGCTCCAGGGTCTGGCGATCCAGATTGCGCGCGATGATGACCAGGCGGGTGCGGCGATCGAGGTCGGGCCAGGCCTCCAGCATGACGGGCGGGTGGAAAAGGTGTTGGACCCCATGCAAGGCAATGGGGCTGCTCTCACCCTCCGCATTGACGATGCCCTTGATCCGCAAGAGGCGGTCGCCATAGGTCAGGATCATGGTCTCGATCCAGGCCGCCAGGCGATCCCAGACCACCGGCTCATCCCGGGTCAGACAATAGGCGCCGATCGCGCTGTCGTGCCGCAGATCGGGATGTGGCCCGTGATCATGGTGGTCGTGGTCATGATCGTGGTGATGGTGCGTATGCTCGACGGGGCGGGCCTTTTCGGCCTCATAGGCTTCGGCCGCCAGCCACTGGCGCACCTGCATACTCTTGGTGTCGCTGTTGTAGAGGCCGGCGTTGAAGAGGCGTGCCGGCTCGATCTGGCCCATAACGGCCGCTTCGATCGGTGCTGCGGGGTTCAGCCGCCTTAGCTGTACCCCGAGATCACGCTGGGCTGCTGGCTCGATCAGGTCGCTCTTGGTCACCACCAGGCGGTCGGCCATCGCTACCTGCTTCTCTGCCTCGATCTGCTTGGTCAGGAGGCTCGGCGCATTGACGGCATCGACCGCAGCAATCAGTCCATCGAGGCGATAGAAAAAGCTCAGCATGGGGTCGCGCATCAAGGTGTGGACGATGGGTGCTGGATCGGCCAGGCCGGTGGTTTCGATCACCACCCGGTCGAAGGCTGGAATGGCTCCCTGGTCGCGCTTGCCAGCCAGATCGCGCAGGCCCGACACTAGGTCGTCGCGCACCGTGCAACAGAGGCAGCCGCCATCCAGCACCAGGGTGCTTTCATCGATCTGTCGGACCAGGTGGTGGTCCAATGCGATCTCGCCCAGCTCGTTGACGATGACCGCTAGGCTACCGCTGGCGGGTTGGGTCAGGAGGTGGGCCAGGATCGTGGTCTTCCCACTGCCGAGGAAGCCGGTCAGGACACTGACGGGAAAGGGCTCGTCTGGTGTGCCGGGCGGTTCGTGGTTCATGCTTTGGCCCTCGTGCGTGGGCGGGATCGATGAAAGGCAAACAAGAGGGCGGTCAGCAGCAGAATGGCGCCAGCCTGGTGCAGGGCGCCAAGCCAGATCGGGACCGCCAGCAGGATGGTCACGATGCCCAGCAGAAGCTGCAGCAGTGCGGCAGCAGCCAGCAGGTCAAAGGCCAGGCGCACATCCGGCGGCAGCCGCCCCAGGCGCGCCAAGAGCCAGAGACCCCAGCATCCCAGGGCCGCCAAGTGCGCCAGCAGGCGGTGATTGAACTGAACTGCCGTCACGCTCTCGCCCCAGTTGACGATCCAGGGGCTGAATTCGGCATAGCCGGTGGGAATGAGATCACCATCCATGAAGGGATAGTTGTTGTAGATCAGGCCGGCGTTGAGGCCGGCCACCAGCCCGCCGGAGACCAGGGTTAGGACGACCAGGATCGCGACCAGCCAAAGCACCGGGCGGAGCAGAGGTGGCGCCACGCCCAAGCCCGCTTCCGGCCGCATCACCCGCCAGGCCAAAACCAAGAGATAGCCGTAGATCGCCAGTGCCAGTCCAAGGTGCGCGACCAGGCGGTATTGGCTGACGTCGACCCGATCGGCAAAGCCGCTGGCCACCATGAACCAGCCCATGAAGCCCTGAAAGGCACCCAGAGCCAAAGCGATCCAAAGGTGCGGCACCAGCCAGCCCGGCAGGCGGCGGCGCCAGAGGAACCAGAAGAAGGGCAGGGCATAGACCAGGCCGATTAAGCGACCCCAGAGGCGATGCACCCATTCCCACCAGAAGATGGTCTTGAACTCCGCCAGGCTCATGCCGGCGTTGACCTCTTGGTATTCGGGGATGGTGCGATAGAGCGCGAAGAGGCGCTCCCACTCCTCAGTGCTGAGCGGTGGCAGGCTGCCTTTGATCGGTGCCCACTCCATGATCGAAAGACCCGACTCGGTCAGCCTGGTGATCGCGCCGATGATCGCCATGGCGAAGATCATGCCGGCGACACCCAGGAGCCAGAGCCCCAAGGCCTTGGGGCTGGCATGCGGTTTGGTTCCGGAGACTGTCGTGGCGACCATCGCCTAGAGATGTGCCTCTATCGGCTGCCTAGCCAGATTTCGCCCCTGCGCCAAAGCGCGCCTGCACCTCTTTCACCATCTCGGCGACCTCTTGCTCGTCCTGCTTGGAGGCGGTCTTCTTGTCGAACTCGTTGACGACCATTGGCTTTTTGAGCTCATGCGAGAAGGTCGCCTTCCAGCCACGTTCGAAGTACTGCTGCGACAGTAAGCGATTTTCCCGTTCAAAGCGGTGCGAAATGCGCTTGCGCATGCGGTCGCTGACGCCGTTGAAGGGGTCCTCGTTCCAGCCCCTAGCGGCGCTCTGGCCAAGCACGAAGTTGCGGATGTCGCTCAGCTTCTTGCGGTACTTACGCCGGCCGCCGGAGGCTGCCAGTCGGCGCAGGACCTCGACCGCCTTGGGGCCGGGCGTGACATTGCGGCGATCGCGCTTCAGCGCCAGGCTGCTTCCCTCCAGCCGCTCGGTCAGGCCGCAGGTCGCGATGAAGTCTTGCAAGGCGCCCTGCTCCTTAGCCTTGCGGCCGTAGGGGAGAACACTCAGGAAGAAATCGCCGCTGCGGTCCCAGGGGCTGAGCAGCCTCTCATAGTGATAGAGACGGTGGGTCAGCTCTCTGGGCGCCCAGCGGGCAAAGTGCTGATCGCTGTGCAGCAGCCGCAGACGCTGGGCGTACATGGAGTTTACCAGCTCATGTTGGGGGCGGACATAGGCCACCACCTGCACCGAGAAATCCAGCTTGCGGAAGAAGCTCTCGATCTTGGCCGGAATGCGCGAGCGCGGCGGCAGGGTGCTGAAGATCTCGGCGGAGAGAATCACAACATCGCAGTCGCTCTTGGCTAGCGTTTGGCCGAGCCACTCCCAAGTCGGCTGCTCTGGGTCGAACTGCTTCCGGCTGGTCATCTCGTAATAGAGATTGCGTTGCGTGCCGGTGGTCTTGCCGCAGAGTGGATAGAGGATACCGCGCTCGGCCAGTTGCTCCTGATGCTCCATGAAGAGCTGCTGAATGGCGCTCGACCCGGTCTTGTGACCGCCTATGTGCAGAATACAGTGACGCATAGAGCCGCTCTTCGTTCTTCAGGACGCTGGTTAGATCCGCGCCTGTTCCAGAGTGATGTGCCGTGCCCGTGCCGCACGCTCGATCGCAGCAGAGACCAGGCGACCCAGGCGTAGGCGCTGGCGCAACAATTCCAGCATACGGGCCTCGGTATCGGCGACCACGCCATTTGCGGCGGCCACATCGCAGGCCACGACATAGGCGGTCTCGCGCAGCCGGTCCGGCAGCGCCTCGGCAATCGCGGCGAGCGCCTGCTGCAGGCCATCCTCGCGCTGCAGGATGGTGCCGCAGCGCCGTGCGTCATCGGTCAACTCGTTGATGTCATAGTCGCGGAACACGGGCAGTCGCTGCACCAGGTTGCCGATCATCTGCAATTCGGAATCGTCCATAACCCGGTCGGCGCCGGCAACCAGAACCATACAAGCGATCAGGGCCGAGTGATGCGTGAACATGAACTCTGCTGCTCCTTCTTGCCCGGATCGCCGCCCTTCGGAGATTTGGGCAGTCGGATCGGGCGTCTCGAACGTCATAGCGAGGCTGCTTTGTGAGGCCTTCCGTCTCATGATGCAAGCCGATGCTGGATCTCGGGCCCATTTGCCCTAGGCTTGGGCAGCTTTCGGCTTTTCTGGTCGTCCGCCCGGCGGCCTCTTCTCATGCCTTAAGGCTCTCATGCTTGCGATCGTCAATGTCATCCTGCCGGTTTTCGGCATTATGCTGGCAGGTTTCCTCTGCGGGCGCTTCGGTGTCTTGGGCGGAGGCTCCAGCCAGGCGCTGAACGCCTATGTCTACTACGTCGCATTGCCGGCGCTCTTCTTCGTCGCGCTTTCGCAGGTCCCGGTAGCAGAGGCCCTGAACCTGCCCTTCATCGCCGCCTTTCTGGGCGGGGTCCTCGCCGTTTTCCTGTTTTCGGCGCTGGTCGCCCATTTCCTCTTCCCGAATGGTCTGGGCGCGATCTCGCTACATGCCATGTCGGCGATCTTCTCCAACACGGGCTACATGGGAATCCCCTTGCTGGCGATCGCCTTCGGTGACGCCGCGCGGATGCCGGGGATCATCTCGACGGTGATCAATGGCACGGTGATCATGGCCTTGGTCACCATCCTCCTGGAGATCGATGCCAGCGAACATCGCGGTGGTTTGGCGCTGGCCAAGAAGGCTCTGACCGGGGTCTTCCGCTCACCGCTGGTGGTCAGTGCTTTGGCCGGTCTGGCGGTCTCCGCCTCAGGTCTCAGCCTGCCGACCGCGGTGCAGACCTTCTGCAACCTGCTGGGCGCCACAGCCGGGCCCTGCGCCCTCTTCGCCATCGGTCTCTTCATGGTCGGCAAGTCGGTGCGCGCCGGCCTGGGCGAGGTTCTCTGGGTGACCCTGCTGAAGCTCTTGGTGCAGCCGCTGGTGACCTTCGTCCTGGCCTATCATGTCTTCGATCTGACCCCGATCGAGGCAGCGGCGGCGGTAATCTTGGCCGCCTTGCCGACTGGTGCGCTGAGCTTCGTGCTGGCACAGCGCTATGGCGTCTACACCCAGCGCTCGGTTGCGGTGATCCTGATCTCGACCCTGCTCTCTCTGGTGACCCTCTTCGGGCTCTTCATTCTGCTTGAGGTGGCGTGAGGAAGGCGCGGGTCGCGGCGATGGCTTCGGCGAGGCCGCAGCGCTCCACCGGGACGGTCTCCGGGAAGGCGCTTAAGAAGCGGCTAGGGAAGGCGCCGTCCAGCATGACCAGGACACCGCGGTCGTCCGCCCGACGGATCAGCCGACCGAAGGCCTGACGCAGGCGACGCCTGACCGCTTCCTCGTCATAGGTACGACCGCCGAAGGCCTTGCGCCGCTCGCGATGGCGAATGTCGGGGCGTGGCCAGGGTACGCGGTCATAGATCAGCAAGCGTAGACTATCACCTGGCACGTCGATGCCGTCGCGGAGCGCATCGGTGCCCAAGAGACAGCTCTGGCGCTCACTGCGGAAGATCTCCACCAGGGTCTGCGTATCCAAGGGATCGACATGCTGTGCATAGAGCGGCAGGGCGGCTTCGGCCAGGCGCGGCGCCAGGTGGCGATGCACGGCGCGCAGGCGCTGGATCGCGGTGAAGAGGCCCAATCCACCACCGCCGGCCGCTCGAAAGAGGCCGTCCAGGGCCGCGGCCTGCGCCTCGGGCCGGGTCTTGGCGACGTCGCCGACGATGAAGACTCGGGCCTGCTGGGCGTAGTCGAAGGGGCTCGGCACCTTCGCCCTGATCGGTGGATGTTCCAGGTGGCTACCGCCGGAGCGACGCTCGGCCACTTGCCAGTCGGTTTCGGCATCCCCGCTGGCGCCGGTCAGGGTGGCAGAGGTCACGGCGACGCCTTGGGCTGCCTTCAGCACCACCTCGGCAAAGGGCTCCATGGGATCCAGCCAATGACGATGGATGCCGACGTCAATGGCGCGGCCCTCGCTTCGCGCCACCGCCATCCAGTCGACCTGGCCCTCCGGCGTCGCGTCCTCGAGGCTCAAGAGCATCTCGCGCCAACCTTCGAGGCGCACCAGGACGCGCCGTGAGATGCTCCGCAGGCTGCCCTCCAGGCGCCGCCGCTGATCGCTGTCCAGCAGCTCCGGCTCCTCGTCGAGCAGGGCTGCCAGTCTGGTCGTGAGACGGCGCAGCGGGATGGCGATGTCGCTCAAAGCCTTGCTTAGATGGCGCGCCGCCTCCAGCACGGGCGGCTGTACCGGCTGTGTGTCGCACTCCAGGTCATAGCCCTCGTCCTTGCGCGGGGCATAGGCCTCCACCTGATCGGCGACCGCGGCCAAGAGGCGCTCTGTCGGACCACGGGCGGAGCCGGTGGCGATGCGTTGACGCCAGCCCTCGGCCGGCAGAGCCGCGGTGGCGACCAGAGCCCCCTGCAGGGCCTCCTGGGCCTCGGCATCGTCCAGCACCAGGTCTTCCAGCCGCCGGCGGAGCCCGCGCAGGCGCTGTGCACCGCGCCCACCCTCGCCGCCAAGGATCCAGCGGCGCAGCTCTTGGGTCTCCCGGCCTGTCAGGTGCAGGGAAAAGGCCTGGTCGGAGGCTTCGAAGAGGTGGTGACCCTCGTCAAAGACCAGGCGTTGCGGAGCATGCTGTTCGTCCAGCGCACCGGCAGCCTGAGCCATCGTCAGGGCGTGGTTGGAGATCACCAGGCGGGCCCGCTTGGCCCGGCGCTGCGAGCGCTCGATGTAGCAACGCCCGTAGTGCTCGCAAGCCGCATAGATGCACTCGCCGCGGCGATCGGTCAGGCCCAGGGTGCGCGCCCGGCCGACCAGATCGGGCAGCCATCCGGGGAAGTCGCCGCCGACCATGTCGCCGTCGCGGGTGACCAAGGCCCAGCGTGCCATCAGAGCCAGGGCCAAGAGATCGCCGGGGCGGACGGCGGCGGCATTGACCGCATCGGCATAGTTCAAGAGGCAGAGGTAGTTCTCTCTTCCCTTCCGGACGACAACCTTGCGGTCGCGTTCCTCCGGATCGGGATAGAGCGCCGTGACCTCGCGCTCCAACTGGCCCTGCAGAGCCCGGGTGAAGGTCGAGATGTGCACGCTGCCCTCGTTGCGCTCGGCCCAGAGCCCGGCCGGGGCCAGATAGCCCAGGGTCTTGCCGACCCCGGTCCCGGCCTCGGCCAGGACCACGGTCGGCTGCTCGCGTGCCGTCGGCGGTTGGAATGCGCGGGCAACGGCCGAGGCATAGTCGGCCTGCTGTGGCCGGTCTTCGGCGCCGGCTGGTCGCAAGCCGGCCAAGGCTTGCCTTGCCTCGGCCTCGCTGACCGGGTCTTGGCTGGGCTGTGCCGGCGGCCCCTCGTCGTGCCAGCGTGATAGGCGCTCCCAGACCGCGAGGCCGCGCGCTGCCGGTCCCTCGGCCTGATCCAGGCCTAGGGCTTTCAGCAGCAGTGGCGACCAGGCCCAGCCTTCACGCGCAAGGGCGAAGGCAAGGCCGCCGGCTTGTCTGGGGTTGGCGGTCTCGCCGCTGGCCAGCAGACGGGCGGCGACCCGTTGCAGCCCCTGCGCGGCGGCCTCCGCCGTTTCCGGTTCGGGCAGGCCGAGCGCCAAACAAAGTCCGCGCGGAGTGGGGACACAGGCCTCAGCCGGCCTCAGGAAGGCGAAGAGTTCCAGCAGGTCCAGCGCCGGGAAAGGCCCGATGTCTAGGCGGCGGCAGAGTGCCGGCAGGTGGCAAACCAAGGGCGGGGCGTCGCGGGCCAGGCGGGCTGCTTCCTCACCGCTGGGGCGCAGAACCTCGCCCTCCTCGGTCAACAGCAATAGGCCCTCCGCGGCCAAGACCAGGGCGGGGGCTGCCAGGCTCACCTCTTGCATGCTGAGGTCCGTCATCTTGCGGCGAAGCATAGGCCGGCGCTCTCCCCGGCGATAGCTGGGTTGCGCCTGGCACTGGTGAACCGACGGTACAGGCTCTCTTGTGGCGAGGAACCGAACCCACCAGCTTTCCCATCACTGCTTGTTGAGGAGGGCATGATGGATCGGGCAAGACGCAGCTTTCTGTTGGCAGGTGCCGCAAGTCTCTTTGGTGCTGCCTGGCTTGGCGCGGGGCCGGCGCGTGCCGATAGCGGCGCGATCGGTCGGGTGGAGCGACTGGAGGGTCGGGCTCTCCTGTATCGCGAGGGGGCCCAGATCTTGGTGCGGCAGGGCAATCCCATCTTCGCCGCCGACGAGATCGAAACCCAGGCCGGTGCCAAGATGCAGATCCGCCTGAACGACGGCTCCCTGCTGGTGCTGGGCGGCGGCACCACGATCTGTCTGGAGGACGTGGCCTTGCCGACGCAAGAGGTCGCCGGGCGCGGGCTCGTCGTCATGGGTGACGGTATCCTGCGGTTGATCCTGAAAGGTGGCGGTGCCTGGGACGGCTTTTCTGTCGACAGCTCGACCTCGGTGGCCTCGGTGCGCGGCACCGACTTCGTGGTTGAGAGCGCAGCAGAGCAGTCTGCTGTCCTCGTGGTGACCGGGCTGGTGGAGGTGTCCGGCAAGGCCGGCGGCAAGACCCGGCTGAGTGCCGGGCAAGGCACGACCGTGCCGCTGGGCGCGTCAACGCCACGAGCCAAGCGATGGAGTAGCGACTTGGTCGCGGAAACGATGGCCAAGGTCCAGGTCACGCCTTAGAGTTCGTGTCGGGTCACGCAGAGCTATAGCAGAAAGCGACTCTCCGGCTAGCTGTGAATCGATGCCCTCGTTCTTCGACTGAGAGGCAGGGATCTGCTTGTACTTGATTGGTGTTCCCTGCGTCGGGACTCTTCTCGGCGCGTGCTGCACCAGCGAACCGAGCCTTGATTCTCGGAAGCGCTGCCACATCAGGGGTATCGGGAGTCCTCAATGACAGAGCGCCGCCTTGCTGCGATCCTTGCTGCCGATATGGTCGGCTACTCGCGGCTGATGGCGATCGACGAGGCGGGCACCCTGGCCAGGCTAAAGGCGCTTAGAAAAGATCAGATCGACCCAGAGATCGCCCGCCATGGGGGCGAGATCGTCAAGCTGACCGGCGACGGCGTCTTGGTGCTTTTTGGCAGTGTTGTCGGCGCGGTGGAGGCCGCGGCCGCGATCCAAAGGGCGGTGACTGCGACGGAAGCCGAGAGAGCGGCAGAGACGCGCATTGCCTTTCGCATCGGTATCAACCTGGGTGACGTGATCCTTGATGACGGTGATGTCTATGGCGATGGCGTCAACATTGCCGCTCGCCTGGAATCTCAGGCCGATAGCAGCGGCGTTACCTTGTCTGACGATGCCTTTCGCCAGGTCCGCGGAAAGACCGACCTCCGTTTCATCGACCTGGGAGGGCTTAGCCTCAAGAACATCCCGATGCCGGTCCATGCGCACAAGATCGACCTCGCCCCGGATGAAGGAGCGCCGACCAAGTTCGAGGAAGTGACCGGCAAGAAGCTCGAGATTCCCGACAAGCCATCAATTGCCGTGCTGCCCTTTCAGAACATGTCGGATGATCCCGAGCAGGCGTACTTTTTCGACGGCGTGTGCGAGGACATCATCACCGAACTCTCGCGCTTTTCCGAGCTCTTCGTCATCGCGCGCAACTCCTCCTTCTCGTTCAAGGGCAGGCAGGTCACCCACGGCGAGGTCGCCCGCGAGCTTGGCGTCCGCTACATGCTGGAAGGAAGCCTGCGCCGCGCTGGCAAGCGCCTCCGCATCACCGCCCAGCTCATAGACTGTGTGACCGGCGCCCATGTCTGGGCCGAGCGCTATGATCGCAACCTGGACGACATCTTCGAGCTACAGGACGAGATTACCCGCAGCGTCGCCGGTGCTATCGCGCCCCAGATCCGCAAGGCAGAGATGGACCGTGTGCTCAACAAGAAGACTATGGACGTGAACTCCTATGAGCTCTCCCTGCAGGCGCAGGCCTTGTTTCACCATGGCGCCTATGCCGAGCAAGAGCGAAGCGACCGGGTCGTCGAGATGGCGCGGCGTGCCCTGGAGATGGATTCGCGCAACAGCCACGCGCTCTGGCTCAATGGCTATGTCCACAGCATGCGCTATCTCTATCGCATCGGCGCCGATCCGGATGCATCGCTGACAGAGGCATGGGTCGCAGCCGAGGCCTTGACCCAGACGGCACAGATCGATTCGAGGGGCCTCGCAGTCCGCGGTCTGGTGCTCCACTTCCGCCAGCAGTTCGATGCTGCGACGGCCGACCTGCTGCGTGCCTGTGATCTGAATCCCAACAACGCCTGGAGCTTTATGGCGCTGGCCTGGCACGAATCGCTGGTCGGCCGCACGGCTGAAGCCCGCGAACATGCAGAGTTGGTGCTTCGCCTATCACCGCGCGATTCTGATCTATGGGTCGGGGATGCCTATCTCTGCCTGCTACAGGCGGCCTTCGCCGATGGCCTGTTTGAAGACGCGATCCATTGGGGGGAACGTGCGATCCAAATGACACCGCGTGCGCCGATCCGGCGTGCCTTGATGGTCGCCTCTCTGGGGCACCTCGGTCAGACATCAGAAGCTCGAACCCATTTTGAGGAACTGGCTGCCTTCTCGCCGAGCTTCATCGACACTGTGATGCAGGGAGGGTTGGTGCTCTACAGCCTTCCGGCACAGAGGCAGCTCTTGATTGATGGGCTGATAAAGGCCGGAGTCGCCAATGAGGAGCGGGCTTGAGAATTCAGCATCCGGTCTTCCAGGAGCCCGGTTCTCTTAGTCTCTCTCGTCCTTTCAGCCGCTGCGCGCCAGCAGTGACGCTGCCCATTCTGCTTCCGGGCTGGGGCGATTGCTGCGCGGGCGCTCGTCGCGATTGATGCGCCCCTTGATGCCGGCGAGTGCATTGGGGCTGAGTTCCAGCACTTGGAAGCGCCGCGGATCGACCGGTCCAGGCAAGACCAACCCCTCCTCCGAGGCGTTCCGGAAACCATAGTTCGCGTAGTAGGAGGGTTCGCCCACCACCAGGCAGAGCTGGTGCCCCAGGCGCTTGGCGCAGGTCAAGCCGTGGCGCACCAGTGCCTTGCCGATGCCGCGGCGCTGCAATGCAGGGTCAACGGCCAGCGGCCCCAGCAGGATTGCCTCCTGATCCTCGATCAGCACCGGAAAGAAGCGCAAGGAGGCCAAGAGGCCGCCGTAGCTGTCGACCGCGACGAAGGAGATGTCTGCCAGCGGCGGCAGGTCTTCGCGCAGACGGTAGACGGTACGACCGACCCGCGAGGGCCCGAAGGTCCGATCCAGCAAGCGTTCGATCTTGGCCGCAAACTGCGGCTCTTCCAGGATGATCCCGTAGTCGCTCATTCCAGGGTTCCGTCGCCTATCCGCCCGCGAGAGCGCTTGTGGCCGGTCCGGCCTCTCTCTTTGTCCTCGCCTCGGTCCGCCTTATGGTGATCTCACTCGGCTTGACCTCGCTTTGGGCGGGCATTGTCTCGATTCCTAACTCGACGCGTGGCCGCACAGCGGCCTCGAGAGCCTGAAGATGGTCTCTCGTTTGCTTTGAACAGCTATCGTCGTCGTCGGAACCTAGCGATCACGCGTGGGACACCCCTGGATTGTGCGCAGACCCCTCTGCGCCGAGGAAGGCAAGTAACATCGAGCGCGGCGCGGGGCAAGGCTCTTGCCGCTGCTCCTACGCGGATCAGGGCGGTGCATTGATGGCCGCCGGCAGGTCACGCTCCCAGGGCGGCGGGTCCTGGATCGCCTGGCCCAGGAAATCGAGCAGCGCGCGCAGCTTGGGCGGGGCATTGCGACGGGCCGGATAGACCACTGCCAGAATATCCTCGGTGTTGGTCCGCCAGCCTGGAAGCAGGCGCTTCAGACGTCCTTCACGCAGGGCATCGGCGACGAAGAAGCTGGGCATGACCGCCATGCCCTGGCCGGCAAGGATGAGAGACAGGAGGGCATCGCCATTGTTGGCCATGACGCGGCCCTTGACCTCCACGTCGACGCTGCTCTCGGCCCCATAGAAGCGCCAAGAGCGGCCACCGCTGTAATAGCTGTAGAGCAGACAGTTGTGCGTCTTCAGGTCCTGCGGTCTCTGCGGCACGCCGGCCTCGGCAAGATAGCCGGGCGCGGCGACCAGATAGCTCTCCAGACGACAGAGGCGCTTGGCGATCAGACTGGAATCGAGCAGGCGGCCGATGCGGATGGCGGCATCAAAGCCCTCTTCCACAAGATCGACCCGGCGGTCGCCCAACACCAGGTCCAGCTCCAGCTCCGGGCAGGCTTCCAGGAAGGGCACCAGGAGTGCGTTCAGATGCCAGTAGGCGAAGGACACCGGGGCCGAGAGGCGCAAGACCCCACGCGGCCGAGCGGCCAGCGCGGTCACCTGCACCTCGGCCGATTCGGCTTCGGCCAGCATGCGTTGACAGCCCTCATAGAAGGCGCGGCCCGCCTCGGTCAGCGAGAGCCTGCGCGTGGTGCGATTGAGCAGGCGCACCCCCAGGCGATCCTCCAGCTGCGCCACGTGGCGTGACAAGGCCGCCTTGGAAAGCCCTTTGGCGCCGGCCGCACCGGTGAAGGAGCCGGCCTCCACCACGGCCGCGAAGGCATTCATTTCGATCAGCTTTTGCGGATTCATCCCGCCTGTCCTCAATCGTCCCTCGCGCCCTCGACGCTCGTCACATCCGCGTTAATATGGCGACAAGGATAGGCGGATGGCCATCAAGGCACCATATTTTGGACAGAGCTATCCATTAAGTAACGATATTCGAAAGCCCAATGTGGGGCTGAGAGGAGTTCTCGAAGGATCCATGGCTGACCTGACGCTCTCGCGGCGTGGCCTCTTGACGGCTGCCGCTGCCCTTCCCTTTGCCGGTCTCCCCCTGATCTCTGGGCGCTCTGCGCTCGCAGATATCTTTCCGGCGGAGACGGTGACCCTCGACAACGGCTTGACGGTGGTGGTGACCACCAATCGCCGTGTTCCGCTGGTGACGCAGCTGCTGATGTACCGGGTCGGTGCCGCCGACGAAGAGGCCGGTAAGTCCGGCTTGGCGCATTTCCTGGAACACCTGCTCTTCAAGGGCACCAAGAGCCATCCGGCCGGTGCTTATTCGCAGGCCATTGCCGCGGTCGGTGGGCGGGAGAACGCCTTCACCCATCAAGACTACACCGGCTATTGGCAGACCGTGCCGCGGCGCGAACTGGAGATGATCCTGACCTTCGAGGCGGATCGCATGCTGAACCTGGAACTGGACGATGCCGAAGTCTTGCCGGAGCGCGGCGTGGTCTTGGAAGAGCGGCGCAGCCGCGTCGACAATCGCCCCGATTCGCAGCTGAGCGAAGCGGTGATGGCGACCCTCTTCCGCAACCATCCCTATGGCATCCCGATCATCGGCTGGGAGGAGGAAATCCATCAGCTGAACACTGAAGATGCGCTCGCCTTCTATGAGACCTGGTATGGACCACAGAACGCGATCCTGGTCTTGGGCGGCGACGTCGACCTGAGAGAGGCCATGCCGCTGATCGAGAAGACCTATGGCGTGCTGCCGCGGCGCGGGCGCGACAGCCGGCAGCGGCCAGGCGAGCCGGCCTCGCGGACGGCCCGGCGGGTCGAGATGCGCTCCAGCCTGACGCCGCAGCCGCGCTTCTCGCGCGCCTATCTGGTGCCGCATCGCAGCGAACTGGGCGCCGGCGACCTGGAGGCGCTGCAGATCCTCTCCATGCTGCTGGGTGGCGGCAACACCAGCCGGCTCTACAGCGATCTGGTGCTGGGCCGTGGGCTGGCGATCTCAGCCGGCACCTACGATCGGGCCGAGGTCCTGGACTATCCCTCGCTGCATCTCTACGGCCAGCCGGTGCCGGGCGTGGAGGTCTCCGCCCTGGAGGCCGAGATCGATGGACAGATCGACCGCTTCCTGGAGGACGGTGTGACCGACGCAGAATTGCAGGATGCCAAGGACCGACTGGCGGCCGCCGCCGTCTTCGCGCGCGACGATCCCAAGACCGCACCGCGCGTCATCGGCTCGGCTATGGCCGTCGGCGAGCCTCTGGCCTATCTTCAAGCCTGGCCCGAAAGGGTCGCGGCGGTTACGCCTGAACAGGTGACCGAGTTGGCACGGCAGGTGATCGACCCGCGCCGCTCCGTCACCGGAATTCTGCATCCGGAGATGCCGTCTTGATGACACTCTTGCGAACCACTCCTCTCCTGGCGATCAGCCTTCTGCTACTGCTGGCCGCCCCGGCCCGGGCCATGGAGATCCAGCGCGTGACCAGCCCCGGTGGTATCGAGGCCTGGCTGGTTCAGGATCACAGCAATCCCATTCTGGCGCTTTCCTTCGCCTTCGATGGCGGATCGTCCAGCGATCCGTTGGGCAAAGAGGGAAGGGCGCGGCTTGCCGTCTCGCTGCTCGACGAGGGCGCTGGTGAGATGGATGCGGCAGCCTTCCGCGGCACCCTGGAGCGCCGCTCGATCACTCTCTCCTTCGATGTCGGGCGCGACGTGCTTTTGGGCAATCTGGTGACCTTGACGGATCGTCGGGACGAGGCTGCCTCGCTCCTGGCCTCGGCCCTGACCGAACCGAGTTTCGATCAGGATGCCGTGGAGCGGGTGCGCCGCCAGATGATCAACTCCATTGAGCGGCGTGAGAGCCAGCCGAACGCGCAGGCGGCTCTGGCTTTGCAGGCGGCCCTCTTCCCCGATCATCCCTATGGCCGCCCGACCAACGGACACCTTGAGAGTGTGGCCGCGCTGGAGGTCGACGACCTGAAAGCCTTCGTGGAAGAGCGTATCGGCCGCGACAGCCTGACCGTCGCAGCCGTGGGCGACATCACGCCGGAGGAACTCGGCCTCTATCTGGATGAGGTCTTTGGCGCTCTGCCGGAGACTGCGACCTCGCATGAGGTTGCCGACACCAAGCCGCAGGCGCCGGGCCACCGCCATCAGGTGGAGATCATGGTGCCGCAGAGCAGCATCATGCTGGCCCAGCACGGCCCGCTGCGCGACGACCCGGACTACTATGCCCTTGTGGTGGTGGATAAGGTCCTGGGCGGTGGCAGCTTCACCTCGCGCCTCTATCAGGAGGTGCGCGAGAAGCGCGGACTGGCCTATGGCGTCTGGAGTGCGCTCCGGCCGATGGAGAATGCCGGGATCTGGTATGCCGGCACCTCGACCCAGACCGACCGCGTCGGCGAGTCGGTGGCGGTGATCCAGGATGTCTGGCGTGAGATGGCCGAAGCCGGTCCCAACGACGCGGAGATCGAACAGGCGGTGGACTACATCGTCGGCTCCTTCCTGCTGTCGCTCTCTTCCTCTGACGCCATCGCCGACACCCTGGTCTCGATCCAGCGTCAAGACCTGGGTATCGACTACATCGAGCGCCGGCAGGAGATCTACGAGAGCCTGACGCCGGAGGATATCCGCGCCGCGGCCAAGCGCTGGCTCAATCCAGACGCACTGGCCATCGTCATTGCCGGCGCGCCTGCAAGCGCGCTATCTCCTTCTGCTGAGGAAAAACCGGCAGCCCTGGAGACCAATTAGGGCCAGGTCTGCCGATAACGAGGGACGGGGGCCAAGGGCGCCCGGCCCTCCTTGCGAGCGGAAGGGTCTGACAGCATGGCCGAGGCAGAGGCAGCAGCTACGGCGCCGCGCGCGATCCGGCGCCTGCCCGAGACCCTGGTCAACCGCATTGCCGCCGGCGAGGTGGTGGAGCGACCGGCCTCGGTCGTGAAAGAGCTGGTCGAAAATGCGCTCGACGCCGGTGCCGGGCGCATCGAGGTTTCTCTGCGGGCCGGCGGGGCGGCCTCGATCGCGGTCGGCGACGACGGCTGCGGCATGACCCGCGAGGAGATGGGCCTGGCCATCCTGCGCCATGCCACCTCCAAGCTCCCTGGCGACGATCTGGCGACCATCCGCTTCCTCGGCTTCCGTGGTGAGGCTTTGCCCTCGATCGCCGCTGTTGCGCGCGTCACATTGACCAGTCGGCCGGAGGCTGCGGAGCAGGCCTGGGCACTCTCGATCGAAGGCGGAAAGGCCGAGGCCCCACGGCCGGCGGCCGGCCCGCCCGGCACCCGCATCGAGGTGCGCGATCTCTTCTACGCCGTGCCGGCACGACTTAAGTTCCTGAAGAGCGAGCGCTCGGAGCGCATGGCGGTGGAGGACGTGGTGACCCGCCTGGCCATGGCCAACCCACGGGTCGCCTTCCGCCTCGAGGCCGATGGCCGGCGCCTCTTGGACCTGGCCGGCAAGCAGGACCTCGACCCCAACCAGGCCCGCCTGCAGCGCCTGGGCGCCATCATGGGACGCGAATTTCAGGAGAACGCGCTGGAAATCGATGCGCTGCGCGAGGGCGTGCGCCTGCAGGGCTATGCCGCCCTGCCGACCCTGAACCGAGCGACGGCGCGTCATCAGTTTCTCTTCGTCAATGGCAGGCCGGTGCGC
Source organism: Rhodospirillales bacterium (assembly GCA_963669335.1). Lineage (GTDB taxonomy): Bacteria > Pseudomonadota > Alphaproteobacteria > Kiloniellales > JACOMY01 > JACOMY01. The sequence continues at coordinate 5,732,982 of OY770023.1, read as the reverse complement.
GACAAGTTGCTGGTCGGTGCCCTGCGCGGCGCCTACCAGGACTTTCTGGCGCGCGACCGCCATCCGCTGGTCGCCCTCTTCCTGACCCTGCCGCCCGAGGAGGTCGACGTGAACGTGCACCCGGCCAAGACCGAGGTGCGCTTTCGCGACCAGGCCCTGGTGCGCGGGTTGCTGGTCAGCGCCATCCGCCATGCGCTGGCCGCTGCCGGACATCGAGCCTCGACCTCAACCGCCAATGCCGCGCTGGGCTCCTTCCGCAGCGGCGGTAGCGCCGGATCTTGGCCAAGACCGCAGGGTGGCACCCTGCCGGCAGGCTTGGCCGAGACCGCGGCGGCCTATCAGGCGCCTTTGCCCGCGGCTGAGGGCGTGCTGCCGGACTTAGCCATGCCGCCCGCTGCACCGCAGACGGGGACGCTCGAGCCATCGCCGATCGATGAGAGCCATCCGCTGGGGGCTGCGCGCACACAGCTCTTCTCGACCTACATCGTGGCCGAGACTCCCGAAGGGTTGGTGATCGTCGATCAACACGCCGCCCACGAGCGCCTGGTCTATGAGCGGATGAAAGAAGCGCTGGCCGCCAGTGGGGTCGCCCGGCAGACCCTGCTGATCCCCGAAGTGGTGGAGTTGCCCGCCGCCGCCGTGCAGGCCCTAGCCAGTCGAAGCGCCGAACTGGCCGAACTGGGCCTGGTGGTCGAGGCCTTCGGCGAGACCGCGCTGGTCGTGCGCGAGGTGCCGGCCTTGCTGCAGAAGCTCGACCTGCAGGGCCTGATCCGTGATCTCGCTGACGAACTGGCCGAGTTGGGTATGGCCGTTGCCTTGAAGGAGCGCCTGGCCGAGGTCTGCGGGACCCTGGCCTGCCACGGCTCGGTCCGGGCCGGGCGCCGGCTCAATGCCGAGGAGATGAATGCGCTGCTGCGCGAGATGGAGGCCACACCGCATTCCGGCCAATGCAACCACGGACGCCCGACCTACGTCGCCTTGAGCCGCGCCGATATCGAAAAGCTCTTCGGTCGGCGGTAAGGATCTTGCTCATCAGGCGCTAAGCCGCCAGATAGGACGCGGTTTTCGGATCACTGGAGAAGCGGCATGAGCGAGCGCGCCCACTGGCGTCAAGAGCTGGGCGACTGGATCACCTCGACCAAGATCCAGCATTTCATCACGACCATCATCGTTCTGAACGCCGTCACCCTGGGGCTTGAGACCGCACCCAGCGTGATGGCGGCCACGGGTGGGCTCCTGCCGATCCTGGACAGCATCTTCCTCGCCATCTTCGTGGTCGAGATCGGGTGCAAGATGGTGGCCTTCGGCTGGCGCTTCTTCACCAATGCCTGGAACGTCTTCGACTTCGTCATCGTCGGCATCGCCTTGATGCCCAGCAGTGGCGCACTCTCGGTGCTGCGCGCGCTGCGCATCTTGCGGGTGCTGCGCCTGATCTCGGTCGTGCCCTCGATGCGCAAGGTGGTCGAAGCCTTGGCTCGCGCCATCCCTGGCATGGGCTCGATCCTGCTGTTGATGAGCCTGATCTTCTATATCTTCTCGGTGATCGCAACCAAGCTCTACGCCAAGAGCTTTCCCGAGTGGTTCGGAGACGTCGGCAACTCGGCCTATTCGCTGTTCCAGATCATGACCTTGGAGAGCTGGTCGATGGGCATCGTCCGGCCGGTGATGGAAACCCATCCCCAGGCTTGGCTCTTCTTCGTCCCCTTCATCCTGATCACCACCTTTGCCGTGGTGAACCTGGTGGTCGGCATCGTCGTCGGCGCCATGCAGGAGGAACACGACGAGGAACAGCGCCAACAGGAGGCCGCCGCGGTCGAGGCGCGCCAGGAATTGAGCGCCGACGTCAAGGCGCTGCGTCGCGAGCTTGCAGAGCTGAAGACCCTGGTCGAAGCGAGAAGAGATTAGCTCTGTTGAGCGGTGAGGCAAGCTCACCGCTTCGCACCGGCCCGCACCCCGTCCCGGCCGCCCAATAGAATACTGGCGTGGGTGGCCGGGCGGGGGTGCGGGCGGTCCAGACCGGATAGATAGGTAACACAATAGACCGGATAGATGGGTGACAGGTGAGATGTCGGCCAGGAGGTGGCGGCGGCGATCCTGCAGCTTCGCCGGGAACGCCCGAGCTGGGGGCCCCGCAAGCTGCGCTTATCTGGAGGCTCAGGGCCAGGATCGCGCCTGGCCATCCAGAGCAGAATGGGCGCCACGAGCGCTTTCACCTGGCTTTGAAGCAAGAGACCTCTCGCCCACCGGCAGCCAGCCTGGCCGAGCAGCAGCGTCGCTTCGATCGCTTTTGTCATAGCTACAACAGCGAGCGCCCGCATGAAGCCCTAGGCCAAAAGCCGCCGAACCGCAAAAAGTGTTACCCATCTATCCGGTTGCTCAGGCCGGCGCCGCCGAGCAAAGTCGGTCATCGTCAATGACCGACGGTATCAGTTGGGCAGCTTGATCTCTTCCGCGGTGCTATCGAAGGCGATGTCGACAATGGTCAGCGAGAGGAAGAACGCGACTGCCACTACCGCTGCAGCACCCGAGCCGCTGACCCCTAGGCTCTTCCGGGTGAGATACCATTTCAAACCCAGAACATAGACGAGAAAAGGCATCGCAAACAGCACGTCCAGCGGCGCCGGTAGGATCATCGTGATGAACCGCAGATAGGCGATCGGAAGCAACAGCCAGTTGTAGGCGGCGATGAAATGCGGCAGGCGCGCTTCGAAGGGCTTGCCGCGACCGAACTCAAGCAGCAAGAGCGGAAGCGCGGTCCAGAGCAGGATATAGGCCAGGATCCAGACTGCGAAGAAGTGCAGGCCCAGCGGCTCGACCGGTCCTTCGCGCTGTTGCACCAGAACGAAGACCATGAAGGGCGGCAAGGCCAGCACGCCGGCCAGGAAGGAACGCCAGGCCGTCCAGCGATCGTTGGGCAGCAAGCCCAAACCACTGTCGTTAAAGCTAAAGAGCGGCAGGACGGCCGCCAGGCCGCGGCGCACCTCCTCGCCGGTTGGGAACATTCGCGTCTCTCCCATGAGCCTCTCTCTTGTCCAGGCTCGTTAGGGTTTCAGGTTGCTGCCGGCTGCTCCGCACTGGGGAGCAGGCTCAGCCTATCCGGCCAAACCGTCCAAGGCTCTCTCATAGATTTGGGTAAGGGTCGTGATGTCGTCCAGTGGGGCACGTTCGTCGACCTTGTGCGCCCATTCGTTGCGCAGGCCAAGCTCAATCACCGGGCAGGCGTCCTTGATGAAGCGGGCATCGGAGGTGCCGCCGGTGGTTCCCAGGATGGGGCTTTGGCCGGTGACGGCTTCGACCGCGGTGGCAACGGTATCGCTCAAGTGGCCCGGCGGCGTCAGGAAGGATTCTCCGGACACCCTGATCTGAAGATCGATCGTGCCGCCGATCCTGGCCATACGCTGACGGACCCAGTCTTCGACGTCCTGGCTTTGGTGCGAGTCGTTGAAGCGCACGTTGAAACGGGCAGAGGCTTCAGCCGGTATCACGTTCGTGGCCGGATTGCCCACATCGATGGTGGTGACCTGCAGGCTGCTGGGCTGAAAGTGCTCGCTGCCGTGATCCAGCGGCTCTTCGGTCAGGATCTTCAGCAAGCTGATCAAGCGGTGCACGGGATTGTCGGCGACGTCGGGATAGGCGGAATGGCCCTGGATCCCCTGCACCCTTAGCCAGCCGTTCAGGCTGCCGCGGCGCCCGATCTTGGCCATATCGCCAATGCGGTCGACGCTGGTGGGTTCGCCCACGATACAGCCATCCAGCCGTTCGCCCTGCTCTTGAATCCAGGCCAGCATCTTGCGTGTGCCGTTGACCGAGGGTCCTTCCTCGTCGGCCGTGATCAAGAGCGAGAGTGAGCCCTGTGGCTGCCGCCTGCTCAAAAAGCGGGAGAGTGCGGCCACATAGGCGGCGATCGCCCCCTTCATGTCGACAACACCGCGGCCGATCAGCCAGCCGTCATTGATGGCACCGGCGAAGGGATCGACGCTCCAGTCCGCTTCCTTGCCCGGCGGGACGACGTCGGTGTGACCGGCGTAGCATAAGTTCGGACCGCTCTCGCCCAAACGGGCATAGAGGTTGTCGACCGGCTCCGTTCCTGCCTCTTCGAACACCCGACGGCTACAGCGAAAGCCCATCCTCTCCAAGGTTCCCTGCAAGAGGGTCAGGGCCCCGCCCTCGGTCGGCGTCACCGAGCGACAGCGAATGAGATCCTGTGCGTAGGCGACTGCTTCGATTGTCCCGCTCATCACCGTCTCGGTCAGTCGCGCAAGAGGTCGTTGATCGAAGTCTTGGAACGGGTCCTCTCGTCCACGCGCTTGATGATGACGGCGCAGTAGAGGCCGGGGCCGGGGCTGCCATCCGGCAATGGCTTGCCGGGCAGGGTGCCTGGCACCACCACCGAATAGGCCGGCACGCGGCCGCGATGGGTCTCGCCGGTCTCCCGATCGACGATCTTGGTGGACGCACCGATGAAGACACCCATGGAGAGGACCGAGCCCTCTTCGACCAGAACGCCCTCGACCACCTCGGAGCGCGCGCCGATGAAGCAGTTGTCCTCGATCACCACCGGGCCGGCCTGCAGCGGCTCCAGAACGCCGCCGATGCCCGCACCGCCGGAGATGTGGCAGTTCTTGCCGATCTGCGCGCAGGAGCCCACGGTGGCCCAGGTATCGACCATGGTGCCGCTGTCGACATAGGCGCCCAGGTTGACGAAGCTGGGCATCAAGACCACGCCCGGCGCGATATAGGCAGAGTGGCGCACCACGGTGTGCGGCACGGCGCGGAAACCGGCATCGCGAAAGCGGTTCTCGCCCCAGCCGGCGAACTTGGAATCGACCTTGTCCCACCAAGAGCTGTTCTCGCCGGGGCCGCCCGGGATCGGCTTCATGTCGTTCAGGCGGAAGGAGAGCAGGACGGCCATTTTCAGCCACTGGTTCACCTGCCAGTTACCCTCGCGCTTCTCGGCGACGCGCAGTTCGCCGGCGTCGAGCGCAGCCAGCGCGGTCTCAACTGCCTCACGCGTTGCCCCTTGGGTTGCGGGCGAGATGGTGTCGCGCGCCTCCCAGGCGGCCAAGATGCTTTGTTCCAAGGCGGCCTTGTCCATCGGGCCTTCTCCTCCGCTTCGTTCAGATGTCGAGTGGCTTGCGGCGCACCAGAGTGCCCAAGCCGTGTTGTGTAAAGATCTCCAAGAGCATGGAGTGTGGGACGCGACCGTCCAGGATCACGGCGGCATCAACCCCGTTCTCGACCGCATAGATGCAGGTTTCAAGCTTTGGAATCATGCCGCCTGTGATGATGCCGTCGCGCTTCAGCTGCGTGATCTGGTCGAGGTCGAGGTCGGTCAGGATGTTCTTGTTGTTGTCCATCACACCGGCAACGTCGGTCAGCAACAGCAGGCGCGAGGCGCCGACGGCGGCGGCGATGGCACCGGCGGCCGTATCGGCATTGATGTTATAGGTCTCGCCATTGTTGCCGACCCCAATCGGCGCGATCACCGGGATCATGCCCGAGTGTTCCAAGCCGGCCAGAATGTGCGGATCGATCGCCTTCGGCTCGCCGACAAAGCCCAGGTCCAGGATCTTCTCGATGTTGGAATCGGGGTCACGCTGGGTGCGGCGCAGCTTGGTCGCCTGGATCAGACGACCGTCTTTGCCGGAGATGCCGATCGCCGTGCCGCCGGCCTCGTTGATGGCCGTCACGATGTGCTTGTTGATGGAACCCGCCAGGACCATCTCGACGATCTCGACGGTTTCGGCATCGGTGACACGCAGTCCGTCGACGAACCTGCTCTGCACCGCCAGGCGATCCAGCATCTGACCGATCTGCGGTCCGCCGCCGTGCACGACGATGGGATTGATGCCGATCTGCTTCAGCAGGACGATGTCGCGGGCGAAGAGCTTGGCCAGCTCCGGATTGCCCATGGCGTGGCCGCCGTACTTGATGACGAAGGTCTGTCCGGCATAGCGGCGCATATAGGGCAGAGCCTCGGTGATCACGCGGGCCGTCCTGAGCCAGGCCTTGGTGTCGCTCAAGTTTCTCTCTGCCATTGTTCCGCTTCCTTCCTTCCTGCCGGCGTGAGCTTAGTGTGCCGCAGACGGCGACGCCAGCGCAGCCAGCTCTTGGCGCAACTCGGCTATGCCAAGCCCCTTCGCCGCGGAGGTCAGATGCAGGCGCGGATGGGCGGCGCGATAGCGGCTGGCCTTGCTGGAGACCTGTTCTAGAAGCGTTTCCCGGTCTGAAGCCTTGATCAGATCGGCCTTGGTCAGCACCAGCTGATAGGGGCGTGCCGCTTCGTCCAACGCCTCCATCACCTCGAGGTCCGAGGGCTTGAGGCCATGCCGGGCATCGATCAGCACCAGCACCCGCTCCAGCTCACGCCGACCACGCAGGTAGCGCCGTGTGAGCTCCGTCCAGGAATCGATCGACTGCTTGGCCGCCTTGGCATAGCCATAGCCCGGCAGATCGACCAGAATCAGGCGGCCACCAAGGTCGAAGAAGTTGAGCTGCTGCGTACGCCCTGGCGTGCGCGAGACCTTTGCCAAGGTATTGCGGCCGGTCAGCGCATTCACCAGGCTGGACTTGCCGACGTTTGATCGCCCGACGAAGGCGACCTCCGGGCCCAGATAGCCGGGCAAACGTGATTCGCTGGCCGCGCCCGCTACGAAGTTGCAGGCCTGCGCGAAGAGCCAGCGCGCGAACGCTGCCTCTTCACCGTCAGTCTCTTCGTCAATCTCAGGCAAGGCACCCGCTACCGCCGCCGCTTCTTGGCTGCCGGGTTGCTGGAGCGGCGCCCGCCCTTGTTGGACGAGCGGCTCCTGGTCTTGCCCTCGACCTTGGCCGGCTCCTTGGTGATGGCTTTCGGCTTCTCGGGCTCCGGCTCGGGCTCGGGTTCCGGCTCGCTCTTGGCCGCGCTGGTCCCGGGCAGGTTGATCGGGGGCATCTTGCCGCCGATCGGGATGCCCTGGCGGCGCATGATGATGACCTGCTGTGCCATGGAGAGCACGTTGTTCCAGGCCCAATAGATCACCAAGCCGGCCGCGAACTGACCCAGCATGAAGGTGAAGACCACCGGCATCCAGGCGAAGATCTTGGCCTGCAGGGGATCGGTCGGCTGCGGGTTCAGACGGTACTGCGCCCACATGGTGAAGCCCATGAAGAGCGGAAAGACGCCGAGCGAGAAGATCTGCAAGATGCCTAAATTCGGAACGGTGTAGGGCAACAGGCCGAAGAGGTTCATCCAGGTCGTGGGATCGGGCGCGGAGAGGTCCTGAATCCAGCCGAAGAAGGGCGCATGGCGCATCAGGATGGTGCCGTAGAGCACGTTATAGAGCGCGATGAAGATCGGGATCTGAACCAGCATCGGCAGACAGCCGGCAACCGGGTTCGCCCCCTCCTTCTTGTAGAGCCCCATCATCTCCTTCTGGAAGCGCGGCTTATCCTCCTTGTAGCGCTCTCTCAGCTCCAGCATGCGCGGCTGCAGCTTCCGCATCTTCGCCATCGACTTGTAGGCCTTGTTGGCCAGCGGGAAGAGCAGGATGCGCACGCAGACCACGAGCAGCAGAATGGCCACGCCGAAGTTGCCGACCAGCCCATGGAACCAGTTGAGCGCCAGATAGATCGGCCGTGCCAGGAAGAAGATCCAGCCATAGTCGACGGCCAGATAGAACTTATCGATGTGCAGTGTGTCGTTATAGTGGTCGATCAGGTTCGGCTCGCGCGCGCCGGCGAAGAGGTGAAAGCTGTCCTCTCGCGTCGCCCCTGAGGCCACGTCGTAGGGGTTGTAGGTCATGGAGGTCTGATAGGTGTCGCCGCCATTGACCGGGCTGTAAGAGAAGTGTGCGTCGACGTCGGAGCTCTGCTCCGGGATCAGCAGCACCGTCCAGTACTTGTCGAAAAAGCCGATCCAGCCGCCCTCGCTCCGATTGGTGATGGTGCGGGTCGGATTGTTGGCCGTGCTTGCCGGCGCCTCTTCGACCGTGTCGTAGTCGACCTCTTCGTAGGTGTCGTTGAAGACGCCGACCAGGCCCTCATGCACGATGAAGGCGGTATCCAAGGTCGGCGGAATACCGACGCGATTGATCAGGCCATAGGCCTTCACCTGGACCGTCTTGTCGGCGGAGTTGATCACCCTTTGCTTCAGGGTGAACATGTAGTCCTGATCGACACCGATCTCGATCTCGAAACGCTGCCCCTCGCCATTTTCCCAATAGAGGGTCACCGGTACGTCGGCATTCAGGACCGTCGCGTTGGTCTTCCAGACGGTGTCGCTGCCGGGAACCGTGGTGCCGTCGGTCGAGGACCAGCGCACGGCCGCGAAATAGGGATACTCGCTACCGCGCGGGGCGAGCAGCTCGATGTTCGGGCTCTCCTTGGAGAGCTCCGTGTGGTAGTCCTTTAGGACGAGGTCGTCCATCCGGGCGCCCTTGAGCGCGATGGAGCCGCCCAAGCGTGCCGTTTCGATCGGCAGACGCGGGCTTTCCGCCAGGATCTCGTCCTTGGTCTGCGGTTCGACGGTCGCTGCCCCCTCGATCCCCGGAACACCGCTCTGGTTGCCGCTCTGGCCACCGGTTGCGGTCTCGCTCGTGGTCTGCTGCTGCGGCGGAGCCTGCGGCGGCGGCGGGACGAAGAAAAACTGAAACGCCAACACAATGGCGATCGACAGGGCGACCGCCAGAATGAGGTTCTTTAGGTTCTGTTGATCCATGAAGGAGCCTTACCGGATCAGCCTTGTCGTTGACTGGAAGAGTCTGCGCGGATCGCGGCGCCCGCTACGTCAGCCTCTGGCACGGGGTCGTATCCCGATCCGCCCCAGGGATGACAGCGAGCCAAGCGTCGCACTGTTAGCCAACTGCCCTTGATCGCTCCGTGCCGCCGCAAGGCTTCTTCGGCATAGCTGGAGCAGGTGGGCAGGAAACGGCATTGCCGGCCGAGGAAGGGAGAGAGGAACAGGCGATAAACCCAGATGCCACCCAGGAAGGGCAGGATCGTCAGCCAGTGCAGCAGACTGGTGAGGCGTTCGATGAACCTCATGCTGTCTCTTTGCGCTTTGGCCGATTGACTCGCTTCATGGCGGCCAGCAGGTCATCGCGCAGCTCGGCATAGGGCCGTTTGACGGTTGCCGGCCGGCCGATCAGCACATAGTCAAGCTCTGCCCGGCCATGAACCGGCAGCACCTCGTTCGCCAAAGCCCGAAGCCGCCGTCTCGCCCGATTGCGGGCGACGGCGTTGCCGACCTTCTTGCTGGCAGTCAGGCCTAGCTGCGGCCCTTCTTGGGCTTCTCTTGCGTCGCTGTGGGCTGCGGCTTGAACCACCAGTCCCGGCATGGCCCACTTTCGGCCCTTACCGGCGACCCGCAGGAAGTCGGCGCGCGTCTTCAGATGCGTGAGGCGCTGCGCCATTCCCCTAAGGTTCGGCCGTCTAGGCGGAGAGACGCTTGCGGCCGCGCGCCCGGCGTCGACGCAGGACATTGCGGCCGCCGACGGTCGCCTTGCGCGCGCGGAAGCCGTGGCGGCGTTTGCGAACCACGACACTGGGTTGGAAGGTGCGCTTCACCTTGGACACTCCTAAGGATCAGAAAAAGGCAATGGGATAGCTGCGCAGAAAATCGGCTGCAGCACCCGCGAACCCGGCATATAAGGGGGACGGGGTGGGCCTGTCAATGCGGGCAGCAGCCAGAGGGGAACTTTCCCGCGCAGTGCCGCTATGGCTTACACACAGTTCCGATGCATCACGCGCTTTTTATGACTTGCGTGATGCACCCTGTCGCTAACCGCCGCATCTAGTGTTGAGTCTCCGGGGGCGGGGCCACAAGACGCGATCATCATGTCCGGGCGCCTGTGCCTCGGCTGCCGGCCGCAGTTATTCGGCCTTGCAGAGTGAGAGCAGGTGCGCTCGTGTTGGAAAGGTGGTCTGACATGGACATTGCCAATATGCGGGACAGCGGCGAGGCCGAGGAACGAGAGCCGACAGCGACCAGAGAGCGGCGCTGGATCCCCTTTGCCATTCTGATCACGGCCAGTGCGGCGGCCTTCATTCTGCTGTTCAAGCACGGCGGTATCTCATTCCATACGGTGTCAGAGCACAGCCAGTGGCTGCGCGCCGAGGTCGAGGCCAATCCCTTTGTGGCCGGTCTGGCGCTGTTCGGGCTCTATGCTGCGATCACTGCTCTCTCCCTGCCTCTCGCGACCTTGGTGACCGTGGTTGCGGGCTACCTCTTCGGCACCCTTGTGGCCTCGCTCTGGGTGGTCTTTGCCGCGACCTTGGGTTCCGTCATCGTCTTCCTTGCCGCCCGAGGCGCCCTGCACGATACCCTCATGGCCCGGGCCGGGCCCTGGCTGAAGCGGATGGAGAAGGGCTTTCAAGAGGATGCCTTGAGCTACCTTCTGGTGCTTCGCCTCTTGCCGATCTTCCCCTTCTGGCTGGTCAATCTGGTGCCCGCCCTCTTGGGCGTGAAGCTCTGGATCTATACATTGGCGACAGCGCTTGGGATCATACCGGGCGTGCTGGTTTATGCTGCCCTGGGCAACGGCCTGGGTACCGTTATCGCCAGGGGAGAGGAGCCGGACCTATCCATCATCTTGGATCCAGTCATCATCCTGCCGCTGCTCGGTCTGGCCGTCTTTGCTCTGCTTCCGGTCGTCTGGAAGCGCTGGCAGAAGCGCCGCAAGGCTGATGTCTGACGCCAAGCGGGACATCGAAGCCGACCTCTGCGTCATCGGTGCCGGCTCGGCCGGCCTCTCGGTGAGCGCCGGTGCGGCGCAATTGGGTCTGAAAACCGTGCTGATCGAGCGCGGAACCATGGGCGGCGATTGTCTGAATACTGGCTGCGTTCCTTCCAAGGCCCTCTTGGCTGCCGGCGCGGCTGCCGTCTCCTGGCGCGAGGCTGGCGCGCTTGGCATCGAGGCCGAGGCACCGCGGGTCGACTTCACCAAGGTCATGGCGCATGTGAAGGGGGTGATTGCCGCCATCGCGCCAATGGACTCGCAAGAGCGTTTTGAGGGCTTGGGGGTCACCGTGTTGCGCGAGAGCGCGGCCTTTGCCTCCGCCGAGACTGTGGAAACAGCGCGCCACCGCGTGCAGGCAAGACGCTTCATCATTGCCACCGGGTCGCGCCCCTTCGTGCCACCGATTCCGGGCCTGCATGAGGTTCCCTATCTGACCAATGAGAGCCTTTTTGACCTGACGATCTTACCGCGGCATCTGATCGTGCTCGGCGGTGGCCCGATCGGCTGTGAGATGGCGCAAGCCTTTGTGCGGCTCGGCAGCAAGGTGACCCTGGTCGAGCGCGATCGCCTCTTGCCCAGAGCTGAGACCGAGCAAGCAGACCTGCTGGTCGATCGGCTGCGCGCCGAAGGTGTCGACCTTAGAACCGGCAGTGAAGCGACCGCCGTTCGCAGAGAGGGCGAGGATCTTGTGCTGACGGTCCAGACCGCCGAGGCCAGCGAAGAGATTAGCGGCAGCCACCTGTTGGTCGCCGTCGGTCGCAAGGCTGACTATGAAGGGCTGGAGCCGGAGAAAGCGGGGATCGCCATGGATCAGGGGCGCTTGGTCGTGGACGGGCGCCTTCGCACCACGAACCGGCGGGTCTATGCGGCCGGCGACGCGGCCGGCGGTGAGCAGTTCACCCATCTGGCCGGCGCCCATGCCTCTCACCTGATCAAGGCAATCGCCTTCCGGCTGCCGTCGCGCGCCGATCGCCTGGTGATCCCGCGGGTCACCTATTGCGATCCGGAGCTGGCGCAGGTCGGGCTGAGCGAGGCTGAGGCCCTGGCGGCCGGACACAAGATCAACCTTTTGCGTTGGTCCTTTCATGAGAACGACCGGGCGCAGACAGAGCATGCGACCGGCGGCTTCATCAAGGTCGTGACCACGGCCAAAGGCAAGATTCTGGGTGCCTCGATCCTGGGACGCCACGCCGGAGAGTTGATCCAGCCCTGGGTTCTGGCGCTGGAGCGGCGCTTGCCGATTTCGGCGCTGGCCACCACCATGGCGCCCTATCCGACCCTGGGTGAGGTCTCGAAACGGGCCGCTGGCAGCTTCTACGCGCCCAAGGTCTTTTCCAAACGTTCGCGCATCTTGGTCGCCTTGTTGAAGCACTTAGGTTAAGAGAGGCGACAAGAGTATCTCCCGTAGAGGCCGGAACCAGCCGGCCGTAGGTGCCTGAACGACAATGGCGAGCAAGTTGCCAAGACCCTGGAAAAGCATGTCCGCCCGTCTGCTGCTGCTGACGGTGGTCTTCGTCATGCTGGCTGAAGTCTTGATCTTTGCACCCTCTATCGGCCGCTATTGGGAAACTTGGCTGAACGAGCGTTTGGCTGCGGCACATCTTGCGGTCTTAGGCCTGGCTGCGACGCCGAACCTTGTCATTAATGCCGAACTGGAAGCTGAACTGCTGTCTCATGTCGGGGCTTATTCGGTTTCGGTGCGCACCAACACGCACGGCAAGCTGATGCTGATGGCAGAGGATCCGCCGAAGCCGATCTCCGAGACCGTCGATCTGGTCAATGCCTCGGCGATGAAGCTGATCGACTATGCGCTGCAGGGTTTGATCAGCTACGACGAGAAGGTCATTCGGGTTATCGGCCGCTCGCCGGAGGCGCCCAGCAGCACGGTTGAGATCGTCATCGACGACCTGCCGCTGAAAGATGACCTGCGTAGCTTTGGTCTGCGTATCTTCCTGCTCTCTCTGGTGATTTCGGTGATCACCGCCGGACTGGTGTTCTTGTCGCTGCAGCTGATGCTGGTGCGGCCGATGCGGCGGGTGACCGAAAGCATGATCGCCTTTCAAGCTGATCCGGAGGGCAGCGAGGTCTATCGTCCGGCCGGCCAGCGCAGCGACGAGATCGGTCTGGCCGAGCATGCCCTGGAAGAGATGCAAGAAGGCTTGCGCACGGCCTTGCGGCAACAGACCAGGCTGGCGGCCTTGGGCACTGCCGTCTCCAAGATCAATCATGATCTGCGCAACATCCTGACCACGGCGCGTCTGGTTTCCGACTCTATGGCCGAGAGTGCAGACCCGCGGGTGCGGCGGGTGACGCCGACCCTGATCAGCGCCATCGACCGCGCCGTCGACCTCTGTGAGCGCACCCTGACTTTCGCACGCGGCGGCGAGATGCGGATGGAGCCCAGCCGCATCGTCGTGGCCGAGATGGTGGCAGAGGTGGGTGCGGCCCTGCCGGCCGTTATCTCCGGTGCCGCCACCTGGCGCTGCTCGGTGCCGCCGGAATTGATCACCACGGCCGATCGGGACCAGCTCTACCGGGTGCTGGCCAATCTCTCGCAGAATGCCGTCGAGGCCGGTGCGACCAATCTCAACGTCACCGTGGAGGTGGAGGCCGAGCGCGGACAGTGGTCGCTCACTTTCAGCGACAATGGCCCCGGCCTGCCGCCGCGCGCACAGGCCAACCTCTTCCAGCCCTTCCGCGGCTCGGCGCGCGCCGGCGGCACCGGGCTTGGCCTCGCCATCGCGCGCGAGATTGTCGAAGCCCATGGCGGCGGCATCGTGCTCTTGAGCAGCGGGCCTGAAGGTACGGTCTTCCGCATCGTTCTGCCCCTGCGTGACGCAGGCCTGGCCAGTCCCCCTGAAGAGCAGCAGCGGCTTGCTGGCGAGTGACAGGTTTGCGCAGAGGCTAAACCATGACCGCAGCAAGACAGATTGAGAGCGTCGATGACATCGATGCCACCTGGTTGACCGTGCTGCTGCGTCATGCAGGTCTCCTGGACGGCGCAACTGCTGTTTCTGACTTCGCCCTACACAACCTTGGCGGACAAGGAAGAGGCTTCCTCAGTGGGGTCACGCGGGTAGAGCTTCGCTTCAGTGGAGAGGCTCCGGCTGTTCCGGAGAGCCTTGTCATCAAGCTGCCTGCTGTCGAAGCGGATCGCCGGGCGCTCGGCATCGACATGCAAGCCTATGAGCGAGAGCTGCGCTTCTTTCGCGACATTGCTCCGGTGACGCCGGTCCGAGTGCCGCAATGCTACGTCAGCATGGGTGAGGCTGGGACGGCCCTGCTGGTGATGGAGGACGGTCGCCTTTGGACTCCGGGCGATCAGGTCTTTGGCCTCACGGGCGCACAGGTCGAGAACACCTTGAGGGAGGTCGCCAAGCTTCATGCCCATTGGTGGCAGGCGCCAAAGCTGACCGACATGGACTGGCTGCCGCGCAGCCCGCTCGACTTCCGCTCGATCTTTGCCCAGCACTGGCCGGGTTTCCTGGAGGAGTATGGTCACTTTCTCTCGGCTAGCGGGCGCGCCTTGGGCGATCGCATGGCGGCCTCAGGGCCGGCCTTGCAGGCTGCGGTCGAAGCCGCGCCGGCGACTCTGGTACATTCCGACCTGCGGGCTGACAACCTGCTCTTCGACGGCCCGGGCGGCGAGCCCGTGATGCTGCTGGACTGGCAGCTCTTCTGCCGCTCCATGGCGGTGCTCGACGTGGCCCGCCTGGTTTCGGGCAGCCTGGAACGCGCCTTGCCAAGCAGTGGCTATCGAGCGCTTGTCGAGGTCTGGCACACCAGCCTCTTGCGCCATGGGGTCCGCGACTATGACCTGGACCGGGCTTGGCAGGATTTTCGCGTTGGCATCCTGCATGTCCTCTATTGGCCAGTCTGCTTTCACGGCGCGGTCAGTCACGAAGGCGCTAGGGCCGTGCGCTTTCTGGAAGCCCAGATCCATCGCACCTTCCGGGTCGCCGAAGAGGTCGCGGCCATTGAGGCCTTAGAGGAGGGACAAGGCGGTGCAGGATCCTGAACTGGCTGCCCAGATCGACCGCATTACGCCCGAGTGGATCGAGGCATTGCTGCACAGCTCTGGCGCACTGCCAGAGACAGCGGCAGTCCGACGAATCGACTTGGGCAATCCCTTGAATGCGGACCGCGGCTTTCTCAGCCGCGTCCTCCGGGTAACGCCCGACTATGAGGGCGCGCCGCCAGAGGCACCCACCAGCCTGATCATAAAGCTGCCGCCGAGTGACAAGGAGCGCTTTGCCCTGGGCGAATCGGTGCATGCCTATGAGCGTGAGATTCGCTTCTATTCAGAGCTTTCCGCCTTGATCCCGGTCCGTGTGCCCTCTTGCTACTATGCGGCCGTCGACGCCACTTTGGGCGCAACGGTGATCGTGATCGAAGACGCCAAGGACTGGCAATTGCCGGACCAGATTTATGGCTTGTCACAGGCCCGTGTCGAGCGGGTTTTGAGCGAGATTGCCGGCCTTCATGCCCACTGGTGGGAGGCTCCAGAACTGGACGAGCTGACCTGGGTCCCGCACTTGCCTTGGGGATATGCGGATAATTTTCCGGCGGCCTGGCCGGCGTTTCAGAGCCACTATGAGGGCTGGCTCTCGCCTGCGGATCGTCGTTTTGGCGATCGCTTGGCTGAGGCGGCCGGGGCCGTCGAGCGCGCCTTGGCCAGAGCCCCGCAAACCCTGGCGCACTGCGATCTGCGTGCCGACAATCTGATGCTGGATGGCCCGGGCACCGATGACGAGGTCATGATCCTGGACTGGCAGGCTGTCTCCCGAACCATGGCCGGCCTCGACACGGCACGCCTGGTGTGCGGCAGCCTTGATCGTGCGCTACCGCAGAGCGGCTACCGTGCACTCTGCGGATACTGGCATCGTCAGTTGCTGGCCCGCGGCGTCAAAGGCTTTAATGAAGCGGAGGCTTGGCGCGACTTCCAAGCCGGCCTTCTCTTCGCGCTCAGCATTCCGGTCTGTTTTCACAGCAACCTCTCGCATGAGGGCGCACGCGCTGTGCGCCTCTTGGAGGCGCTGACGCATCGCATGTTCCGCGTTGCCGAGGAGTGCGATGCGCTTGCGTGCCTAGAGGGCCTTTGAATCCGGCTTACCAATCGACCTGGACGCGTGCGCCGACGCCATAGATCAGGTTGCTGGAGCCGGTCGTTGCCGCATCAGTGCCTTCCGCATTGAAGACCTTGGTGACGGCACCATTCAGCATGATGCGCGAATAGTCGTTGATGTACCAGTTCAGGCCGCCGATTGTGGTGTACTGCTGACCGCCTTGGGCGACACCGCTGTTGAGATCGATATAGTCGAAGCGACCGGCGACCTGCCAGGCGCCCCAGCCACCGTCTTGCACGGGGTCCTGAACCCGAACGCGGCCGAATTCACCGGCTGTCGGCTGGTAGCGGCGACTATCGTCTTCGGTGATGAAGTAGCTGAGGCTGCCATAGCCGCCCCAGAGGTTGTCGGCACCCTCGCCCTCGGTGGTCTGCAACCAGGTGTTGGCGACCTCGCCCTGGAAGGACCAGGGACCGTTCACCCAGGCAAACTCACCGCCCAAGAAGACGTCGTTGCTAGCGTTCTCGATGAAGCCGGTGTTCACGCTTCTAAGGTCGGTGAAGTGGAAGAAGGGCCGCTGCCGATAGCGGACTTCATTGTCGTTGGCATCGTTGTTGAACCCGCGATAGCGGGTGGAGAGGCCAAGGTGGAAGAGGTTGTCCTCGCCCTCTTCGCCACGAAGGTGTCGTGGAACCAACCGCGCCCGGCGGCGGCCAGGCCTTCGTTTGGGGCGGAGACATTGACGTTCTGGCCGAAGAGACCGACGTAGGTGCCCCAGTTCTCGCCATTGGCACCGCCGCCGATGCCGATCCTGCGGTTGAGCGCGAAGGCGTCGGTGAAGGCCGCCCGCTCCAGGAAGGTGGTGTAGCGATTGCTGGTCTGCTCCTCCAGCGAGTTCGGGGTCTTGAACTGCCCGAGCGTCAGGGTGAAGGGGTCGATCAAGGGGCCTTCGTACTCCAGGAAGGCATCCTTGATGTCGACTTCGTTGTCGGCAAAGTCGGTATCCAGCTTCACCTTGAAACCGTCGAAGAACTTGGCCTCGATTCCCAGACGCGCTGAGCGCACCTCTGTTGCATTGTCGCCCTTGTAGAGATCGTCCTTGTCGCCGAGCCCTCCGCCGTCGACCAAGAGGCGACCGCGAATCTTGAACTCCCAGGGGCGCCCCTCGCTGTCTCTGCCCTTGAGCGTAGGCGCCGGTGCAAACTTGAAGGTGACGGCAGGTTCCTTCTCTTCCTCTTCGGCTACCGCAGCGCTGGCTACGACAGCTTGCGAGGTCTCTACCGCAGCTTTGGCTTCTGCTTCTGCGCGGCGTGCCCTTGCCTCTGCATTGGCCGCTCTGCGCTCCGCCTCCACAATCCGCTTATCAGTGTTCTCTTGTCTGCTTCGAGTGGTCTGCGTTGCGCGTTCCAAGGCAGAAAGACGCCGGTTCAGGTCCTCGATCTGCTGGGCTTGCTGTTTGACGATGGCCAGCAGCTCTTCTTCGCCAATGGCCTGGGCCGCTCGTCCATGACCCAACAGGAATGAACCCAGCAAGACCATAGAAACGATCATCAGAAAGGTATGTCGCATGGCAGTTACCTAGGATTGAGTCTCTTGTTCAAAGCAAGAGGACGGTTGGTTTGGCGCACGGCCTTGGCCGTAGTGATTGCTCGTCTTTCATGACACACGTGCCAGGCGTCGCACGATCTATATTTTGTACGGGACTCTGCTCAAGATTGAACTGTCGCGGGGAAGTGTTGATGTGACTGTCTTTATTTTGTTTGGGATATCTCTCTGCTGCAATCATTTTGACGAGAGAGAGGGTGAGAGTGTCAAATGTTATTGTATAAATTTATCGATTTTCTCAATAGGTATTAAGAAAACACACTTCATACATATTTGTATCATGGTCTTCACAGTGGGGCCTTCGCGTAGCATTGCTGGGAAAGATTCTGTCGCACTCTTTCATTTATTTGAATGAACAGGCATATGGCGTGAGACGTAACGCGAACACCCACGCAAGAGTGAGGAGATTCACATGAATGCAATCAACACCCGCTCCGACAGGTTTCTTGACCTGACCGACGATTGTCTGGATCGTCCGGATCTGACCATGGTCTGCGCGATTGGCCCGCTGACCCGTTGCTTTGCTGAGAATAGGAAGATGGCCGACGAAACCCTGGATCGACCGCAGGAGACCATCGCCTTCAGCGCAGGCGGTACCTTCAGCCGCGCGCCTGCGATCGAGCGCGGGGACGAGGCTCTGGACCGTCCGGCAGAGACTGTCGCGATGACGGGAGGTATGCCCTTGACCCACCTCTGCTTCGCGCCGGAGGCGAAGCAGAATCTTCAGGACGAGGTCCTGGATCGCCCGCTTGACGCGATTTCCCTTTGCTGCACCACCTATCCGAAGCCTGAGGCCAGCGCAGCCGAGACCGTCGCGGAGACCGCGTCGTCTTCGGGAAGGGTCGATCTCTCCCGGACGGATGAGCCGATAGATCGGCCGTCCCGGCACGACGCGCACAACTGGTGCAGTGGCTGCGGCTTGACCGGCTTGACCTTCGCGCCGGAGGCACGGCAGGCCCTTGCCGATGACGCTCTTGATCGGCCAAAAGGCGCGGTCTCCTTGTGCGGTGGCGGTGAGTTCTGTTTCTCCTCGGTTACGCCTGAGGCACGCCACGAGCTGGGCGACGAAGCCTTAGATCGTCCGATGGAGGAGACGGCCTACTGTGCGTCCTGTAAGCTCACCTGGGGTCCCGAGGTGGCCGACAAGGTAAGTGATGAGGCCTTGGATCGCCCGGAGCCTGCACTCTGGAGCAATCCTGGGTGCCACCTCTGCTGGACGGACCAGCCACAGGCAGAGCTTGCCGATGAGGCGCTGGATCGCCCGCCTGGCATCGTCGCCATGTGCGGCTGCGGCTTGACCGGCAATGTCCTCTGCTGGGCCGAGCGTGCCAGCGATGACTTTGCCGATGAGGCACTCGATCGCCCGGTCGAGACGCTGTCTCTCTGCTGCTGCAGAGCGCCTGAAGGCGATGACGCGAGCCTGGCCGAAGCAGGTCAGGACGGGCCATCCCTGTCAGACGAGGCCTTGGATCGTTCGCCTCCGGCATTGTTCTCCTGGTGCGGCTTCACCGAAGCGCCTGTGCGCGAGCCAGCAAGGGAGCAGGGTGATCTCTCGGGCAAGGTGGTGTCCCTCGCCGCCTATCGCGAGGCCACACTTGCCGCGACCGCATCAGGTCCGGGTCTCGACGATGAAGCCTTGGATCGTCCGACTGACGTCGTTGCTGCGACCAGCCGCTTCTGCGGCCTCTGCCAAGGCCCTGATGCAGAGCGCGACGGTAAAGCAGGCACGGGCTCCGGCTCTGGTGGAAATGTCCTGCGAATGAGCGACTATCGCGACCGGCGCTTGGCGGCTTAGGGAAGTGGTCGCGCGCTAGATCTCTGAGGACCGCGATCGGGCATTGGGCCGGATCGCGGTCTCCTTGGTTATCGCTGCCGTCACGCAATCAGTGTTCAGTCGCAGCAAACCCGTTTGTTCTTTGGCGCGTCCGTCCTTCCAACTTCACACTCTATCCAAGTTCGGAAAGGTGTCTACACATTGAGGCCCTGCTTTAGCATTGCCGCGATCCTTTCAAGAGCCGGGTTCAAAGGCAATTATTGAATGATCATATAGATTGAGAAGATAACGCACCCTGCTGTTTGAAGAGAGGAACATCGCATGAATGCGATAAACACACGCTTGTTCACGACCAACAAGCTGACGGACGAGGCCCTGGATCGTGCGGCCGAACCCTTTTCGATGACGGGTGGCATGCCCTTCACTCGTCTCTGCTGGGCTCCGGAGGCGCGCGGCGATGTGACGGACGAAGCCCTTGACCGTCCGAGCGAGCCCCTGTCGATGACGGGCGGTATGCCCTTTACCCGTCTCTGCTGGGCTCCGGAGGCGCGTCAGGACCTTTCTGACGAGGCTCTGGACCGACCCGATGGCGCGACGTCTCTCTGTGTCTGCTCAGGCGCCACCCTCCTCACGATCGGTATCGAGCGCGAGGAGGTTCAGCCTGAGTCGAGCTTCGGACCTCTGGAAGGCTCGTCAGCATTGACCAAAGACGGTCGGAGGACGGGATCCTCTCTGGAAGATGAGGCCCTGGACAGGTCAGCCGACCTGGCCGCCTTCACGGAGGGAACGGGTGGCCCCCTCTGCCATCTCGATCTGGAGCTGGACGACGAGGCCATCGATCGCCCGGCAGAGGTTGCGACGCAATGCGCGACCATCCTCACCGACCAAAGCAGGCCGGATCCCACCGTGACCGACGAGGCCTTGGATCGGGTGCAGGAGAGCGGCGCACTCACCAGAGGCTGTGGAGGCTGCTTTACACCTCAGTTGGAGCCGGCGACTGCGAAGAGCGAGTCAGGGTTGGATGATGAGGCGCTGGATCGGCCGATGGAGACGATCTCCTTGTGCTGCAGCAAGTTTCCGAAGCCTGAAGTGCAGCAGGATCTCGACGACGAGGACCTGGATCGACCCGACAATGTGGTCTTGGTCGCAAGCTTCTGCCCGCGATGCGTGGGGCCGCGCATGGAGAGCACTGCGAGCCAAGGCCCAAGCGGTGAAGTCGTTCGCATGAGGGACTATAAGGATCGCTTGGCAGCCTAGCGCGCTTCAAGTGGCGACCGCCAAGCTGGAGCCGCGGTTGGGAAAGATCCCAACCGCGGCTCCTTTGACTCTGCTGCTGTTAGGGCGACGGGCTGTCTTGCTCAGCTCGTTTCGGCTTTAGTTTCTGGACTGCCGATTCCAGGAGGCCCAGCACGCCTTGCGGCATGGCGACGACGAAGAAAGCCAGGATCAGGCCGAGGCCCAAGGTGCGGAACTCGCCGAACTCGCGCATCACCTCGTCTGCGGCGACCAGCAGGATGGCGCCGACCAGCGCACCCCAGAAACGCCCGACGGCGCCGACCACGATCATCGCCAGCACGAAGAGCATCAGCGAGAGATTGAGCAGATTGGGACCGATGGCGCGGAAGTGGCTGGCCCAGAGGCCACCGGCGACACCGGTGAAGAAGGCGGAGAGCCCGAAGACCAGAAGCTGATACTTGAAGCGGCTGATCCCGCGAGAGACGGCATAGCCCGGATTGTCGCGCAGCGCCCGAAAGGCGAGCCCCATCGGGCTTCTCATGATCACATAGGTGAAGAGCAGCGAGACGATCAGCAGGCCAAGCACGATGAAGTAGTTGGCCGTCAGCCAGTCACCGCGGAAGGCCTTGCGCGTGCCCAGGTCGCCGAACTGCGAGAAGCCGACGGCACCGCCGGTGAACTGCCGGCAGCGCACGCCTTCCATCACATAGCATTCCGTGTCGGTCACGATCAGGAAGTACATGACCTGGGCGATTGCCAGGGTCAGCAGGGCGACGTAGGCACCGGTCAGGCGCAGGCAGGCAAGCCCGACCAGGATCGAGACGAAGATGGTGGCCAGGCCGGCCACCGGCATCGCCAGCCAGACGCTCCAGTCCAGATAGAAGCCCAACATGGCCGTGGTGTAGGCCCCAAACGCGAAGAGCGCCATCTGCGCCAGAGAGAAGATTCCGGCGACGCCGAAGACCAGATTCCACTGCGAGGCGACGATGGCATAGAAGAAGATCAGGACGATCTGGCCCAGGTAATAGCGCCCCGGCAGCAGGAAGGGCAGGGCGATGAAGACCGCCAGGAAGGCGAAGGCGACCAGCAGATCGCGGCGCGTGTCGCTGCGCATCGGGCCGCTCCTAGAGCCGGGTCACCTGGGTCCGACCGAAGACGCCGTAGGGGCGCCAGATCAGGGCCAGGATCACCAGGATGAGCAGGACCGGCAGGCCCCAGCGGGCGCCGAGATAGAACTGCGTGCAGGCCTCGACCAGGGCCAGTACGAAGGCCGCCAGCACGCTGCCCTGCACGTTGCCGAGACCGGCAACCACGCACATGATGAAGGCCTTCAGCATGGGATCGTTGCCGAGCGGCGGGGAGAGCTGGGTGATGGAGGAGAGCAACACGCCGGAGACCGCGGCCAGCGCCCCGGAAATCGCCAGGACCTGCAGATAGATGCTGCGGGTCGGCACGCCCATCAGGCGTGCGGCCTCGCGGTTCTGTGCGGTGGCGCGTATGGCGCGGCCGATCTTGCTGGTACGCAGAGTGAAGGCGACCAGGAACATGATCGCCACCGACAGGACGACGATCAGCAGGTTCTGCGACGCCACGGGAACCTGACCCAGACGAAACATGCCGTCCAGGCTGACCGGCTGTCCCAAGGGCTGTCCGCCGTAGATCAGCAGAATGACGTTCTCCAGCGCGATGGCAATGCCGACCGTCGCGATGATGATGTTGGTCTCGAAGGCGGTGCTGCCCAGCATGAAGCGCACCAGCCCGAAGTAGAGGAAGGCCCCGAACAAAGCGCCGACGATAATGGCCGCCACGAAGCCGAAGGGCCAGGCAAGGCCGGCGGCGGTCACCGCCGAATAGGCGGCATAGCCGCCTAAGGTCAAAAGCGCGCCATGCGCCATGTTCAGCATCCCCATGGCGCCCCAGACCAGGGAAAGGCCGAGGGTGGCGAGCGAATACATGGCGCCGACGGTGACGGCGGTGACCAGGATATAGGGTAGGACGTCCATGGCTTTTCCTTCGCGTCTGCCGCTAGCCGCCGAGATAGGTCTCGAGCAGTTCCGAGCTCTCGCTCAGCTCCTGTCCGCTGCCGCTCCAGACGATGTGGCCGTTATCCAGCAGGTGCACCTCTTCGGCCAGATCGACGATGCGCATGGGATTCTCCTCGACCAGCAGGATGGTGCGGCCGGAGGCCTTAAGGTCGGCGACGACCTCATAGATCTGATCGATGATGATAGGCGCCAGACCCAAGGAGGGCTCGTCCAGCATCAAGAGCCGCCCGCCGGCCATCAGGCCGCGTCCGATCCCGACCATGCGGCGCTCGCCGCCCGACAGCGTGCTGGCCATCTGATTGCTGCGCTCTTTCAGGCGCGGCAGGATCGCGTGCACCTCGTCCAGACGGCGCTCGATGTTGCTGCGGTCCCGCTCCAGATAGGCGCCCATCAGCAGGTTCTCGCGCACCGTCATCTCGGGGAAGAGCATATCGCCCTGCGGCACCTGCACGATGCCAAGCGCGGTGATCGCCTCGGTCGGCAGGCCGGCGATAGAACGCTCGCCCACCCGGATATCGCCGCCGCGCGGCCGCAAGAGGCCGGAGATGGTGCGCAGCAGGGTGGACTTGCCGTGGCCGTTCGGTCCGATCAAGGTGATCAGGCTGCCTTCCGGCACCTCGAAAGAAAGCCCGTGTAGAACGTCGCGGCCCTTGTATCCAGAGGCCAGATCTTGGACCGACAAGAGCGGCGCGCCGCTGGCAGCCACGCTCTTGGTTGCAATCTTCTCTTCATCCGCAGGCGCGCTCTCTGTCTTGCTGCCCTTGCCCAGGTAGACTTCGACCACCTCTTTATCGTCGGAGACCTGTTCTGGCAGACCTTCGAAGAGTTTGGAGCCGTGGTGCATGATCAGGACCCGGTCTGAGAGGCGCAGCAGAAAGCGCATCACATGCTCGATCAGGATGACCGTCAGCTTCTTCTCTTGAACCACGCGGGTGACGACGGCCTCGACCTCATCGATCTCCCTCGGCGTCAGGCCACCGACCGGCTCGTCCATCAGCAAGAGCTTGGGCTCGGTCACAATGGCGCCGGCGATCATCAAGAGCTTGCGGTCCAGGATCGGCGCATTTTCAACCGGTTCTGCGGCCCGCTCGCGCATGCCGACCAGGTCCAGCGCCTCTTCCGTGCGCCGCTGGGTCTCCTTGCCCAGGCGCAGGCCTGGAAAGAGCCGGTTGCGGTGACCGAAGTAGGCCGCGACCTGCACGTTCTCGCGCCCGGTCATGGAATCAAAGCCGGCGTTCAGCTGAAAGGTGCGAGCCAGCCCCAGGTGACAGATGCGGTCGGCCGAAGCATGAGAGATGTCGATCCCGTCCAGGGTCACCTTGCCGGATGTCAGCGGCTGTAGACCGGATACGACATCGAAGAGCGTGGTCTTGCCGGCACCATTGGGGCCGCCGATGCCCAGCACCAGGCCCGGCTCGACCTCAAAACTCAACTCCTCGACGGCGGCCAGCGCGCCAAAGCGCTTGGTGACCGATTGACAGACCAGCATGCTCACGGGGCTACGGGCTCTCCTCCAGGGGTTACGGGCACAAGGTGGGGGAACCGCAAGAACGGCTCCCCCACGATCATAACCCCGCGTCTTGCGGTCTTGCTACTTGATCCAAGGCGGCATCTTGAAGGGCGCGACCGCATAGAGCGGCGGGGCGATCAAGAGCGGCTGTTGGGTATAGTCCTGATGCTGCAGGAACTGATGCGGCATGCCCAAGGAGGGATCCTTGATCTGCGTCGGATAGCAGTAGGCGTACTGGCCATCGACGTCATAGCGGCAGGTGCCGTTCATGCCGCGATAGATCAGGCGGCGCATGGCACCGGCCACCTTCTCGTTCTGCTCCTTGTCGAAAGGCTCGCCGGTGCCGCCGGCGATGGCTGCGGCCAGGGCGTAGTGCCACATGCCGTCATAGGTCTGCGAGCCGATGTTGAAGGCCGCGTCCTTGCCATAGAGCTCTGCATACTTCTCGCGATAGGGCAGGCCGAATTCATCCGGAATGGCGCCGATGACGGTGGAATAGATGACCCCGTTCACCGCCTCGCCGCCGATCTCGCGGAAGGCCGGCA
The DNA here is from genome assembly GCA_963669335.1 of Rhodospirillales bacterium. Lineage (GTDB taxonomy): Bacteria > Pseudomonadota > Alphaproteobacteria > Kiloniellales > JACOMY01 > JACOMY01. The sequence continues at coordinate 5,708,486 of OY770023.1, read as the reverse complement.
GTGAGGGTCCGTACTGCATATAGACCAGGCTGGGGGTCGGGTTCGGCACGAACTGCTGCATGAACTGTGCCAGATCCTGCGGCAGGAAGTGGGTGATCGCAATCGCCGCCGGCGGATCCTGCTGGATCTGGGCGATGATCGGGCCCCACTGGTTGTTCGGATAGGGCACGGTCTCATAGAGCGAGACCTCGAAGCCATACTCTGCCGCCTGGTCGCGAATGGCGTTGGCGATGATGATCGAGTACTCGTTGGCCGAGGGGATCAGCGCCAGCTTGCGATTGGGCGGCGTCCAGAGGCCCTGCTGCTCCAGGCTCTGCAGGAACAGGAGGAAGCCCGGACCATAGTAGTACTCCGGCGGGTCGCCCATGAAGGAACCGTAGTAGAGGGCCGGGTCCGACTGGAACTTCTGCACGGCCGTGATGGCGGTGTTGTAGTGCACCAGGATGATGTCGTTCTCTGCGACCACATCCATTTCGATCGAGGTCGTGCCGACGTTATAGCCATTGATGACGGCATGCACCTCGTTCAGGTCGATCAGGCGCTGGATCGCCTGGCTGGTCAGCTCCACGCCCATCTCTTTGGTGTCTTCGATGAAGAGCTCGATGGGCCGGCCCAGGATGCCGCCAAGCGCGTTAATCTCTGAGACAGCCATTTCCAGGCCGCGCCTGAATTCGATGCCGTCGGCAGCCGCGAAGCCGCTCATCGGCAAGGCACTGCCGATCGGGATGGGATCGCCGCTCTGCGCCTTGGCATCTGTATTCAAGCTGGCAAGCATTGCTGCTGCGCCGATGCCGCCGGCGCTGGCAGCCAGGAAGTTGCGACGGCTCGCCTGCGGTGCCTGCGGCGTCAGGGTCGTCTTAGGATTCTTCGTCATACTTCGACTGCTCCCTCTTCAACATTGGCCTCTTAGGGGCGAAGCTTGCCCCTCTCTCCGGCCCCGCCGCGCATCCAGGTCCCTTGGTGGAACGCGCCGGTGCCGCTCTGCTCAAGCCGAGACGGCTGCTTCACCTGCAGCCTTTCTTCGATCCCTCCAGACCGCTCGACCTCTCTGCCGTTATCGGATATGTGATCACAGATCTCGAAGAAACACCAGAACCCTTAGCCCTTGGCCCTCAAGGTTGAAGACCCGGGTTCGCTGTCCTTGGTTTGGCTGTTGATCCTCTTCTCTGCCTCTCCTCCTAGAAAGGGGTCGGATCCAAGAAACGTCTCAAGGCGTTCTCAGTCATGCGCGACACGTTATTGTTGTAGTTGTTGTGTGAGAGGCTGCCGCCCCAGGCGATCGAACTGGTCGAGAAGACGGCGCCACCCGAGGCCAGCTCGTAGAAGACGATGTCGGCGCGGACCAGCGGGTTCTCTTGGCCGCCGAGGCCCGGGTAGTTGATCAGCAACTCCTCGCAGACCACCAGATAGATGTCGGTGTGATCTTCCGAAGAGGCCAAGACCAGACAGTTGGGCGGTGTACCCAAGAGACGGTCGGCACGGTCCAGCTCCAGGCCGGCAGCGCCGCCGCCGATCAAGCCGAAGTCGCCGATGATCTCCTCGTCGATGCCTTCCATGATGAAGGCGGCGCGCGGATTATCCGCATCCGGCTGACGGCGATAGTAGGAGGAGACGTCGAAGCCCTGTGCGGTGAAGCCGGTGCCGGCCATCATCTGCGGTGGCTTGCCGTTGCGGCGCCAGAGCCCGCCGTATTCGCCGGTGAAGGAGTGATAGTACTCACCCGGCTCGGCCGCCCAGGCGCGAATGCCGCCCTCGCCGCGGCGCACCTCCATGATGCCGGGGCAGCTCTCGTGATAGGCGATGCGCCAGTACCAGCCATTGGCGCCCAGATACATCAGCCGCCCGCCGGCATTCTTGAAGGACTCCATCGCATCCCACATTTCCAGCGAGTGGTATTCGGGATGAGATCCGGTGAGGACCACGGCATAGTCTTCGATCGCCGAAAAGCCCTCGTAGTGCAGGTCCTCGTCGGAGACGAAGTCGCAGTCGACCCCGATGGCATCCAGCCAGTCGATGATGTGTGTGTCGGCATTGAACTGCCAGAGCGAAGAGCCAGCACCGCCCAGCCAGGACTGATAGTTGGGCCGCATGTTCAGGATCGGCCTCAGCCTGGAGGAATAGCAGATGCCGCTGCCGTCGGAATGGGTGTCATAGCAAGACGCACCGAAGTTCCGGTTCTCCAGCAAGAAGACATCTTGCGGATAGAGCACCGAGACCTGGCCGGTCAGCAGCTGTGCCAAGGGGGCATCGGTCGGCATATGCTCGTTGGCATAGGCCATGTAGCTGCCGGTCGGCACCAGGAAGACGGCTTTGCCCTTGCCGGTTCCACGCTTGGCCTTAACCACGAAGGGCATGTAGTCCTCGTGCTCGTCATAGGCGACCCGGACGGCATAGAGGCCGCTCTTCAGATCGTCCGGCACGGTCAGGATGAAGTCCACCTCCCAGTCGGCGTCGTAGACGTCGTCGTCGTGGAAGTGGATGGCGCCATATTCTTCCGGCGCATGGCGCCAGCACATCTCTTGGCCGGTCCAGTTATGGCCCTTCATGGCGCGGGCCGGCATGTTCACGATCATGCCATGCAGGCGATTGGCGCCGGTATCGAAGACCATGTCGCTGGTGATGCCCTCCGAGAAATCCCAGCGGGCGATAATCTGTGGCTGGTCCACCGGTGGCGTGGTCCCGGCAAGCAAGCGCTCCATCTCTGTCTTGTCGAGAACGCCCTTGGCCAGGGCCGGGCTGTCGATCTTGCCGTTATAGTGCGCCGCGGTGCGGATGCGACCGCCGATGTTCTCCACAAAGCGCGCCGCCATCAGCAGCGGGCCGGCCAGCTCTCCAAGTTGCAGAGAGACGACCTGGGTTACGTCGGCATCGTCGTCGGTCTCGCCGTGATCCTGGACCGGGTCCTGCACGATCCTGACCTGACCCGTCTCTGCATCGAAGGTGGCCGCCGCCAGATACCATTCGCGGGCCACAAGGGCCTTGCCAGAGCTGACGGTCTCAACCCCTCCCTTGCCATCGCCCAGGGTGAGAGACAGCTGTCCCTGAGCGTCGATGCCCAGGACGAAGCCGGCTTTGCGATCTTCATCCCAGCGCGAGAGGATGGCCTGCTCGCCCTTGTCCGGCGTGGTCGGCCAGATCATCGCTTGCAGGCTGAAGGAGGTGAGGCCGGCGAAGCAGTGGTTGTCGGCCACCACTGCATAGGAACCGCAGAGCAGTTCCTGGCGACGTCCCTCATAGCTGCCGTCGATCGGGCTGGGCACTGGTTTCAACTTCAGGCCGGGACCCTCGGGCGAGGTGTCGCCATGGATGATCTGCACCAGAGAGGCCTGGTAATCCGCGCCCTCTTCGCTGGAGACCATGAAGGCGATCTCTTCGTTCGGGAAGACGCTGATCTCGTCGCTATAGCCAAGTATCTTCTTCACGGGATCGATCTCCGCCTCAGTCTTCGAGCGTTTCGCCGGTGTAGTGCTTCCAGCGCAGCTTGAAGACTTCCCACTCCGCCTCCTCGATGGAGGTGAAGACGCGATTGTGATGGATATGCAGCTTGCCGCCGCGACCCTTGGGCAGCTGCGCCAAGATCCACTCTTCATGCGGCTTGGTGCAGACCAGGACGTACTTCTCGTCCATGGCGACGCCGCGGAAGACGTTCAACAGCTTCTGCAGGTCGGCACTGTGCAGGCCGATGGGATTCTCTCGAAACTCCTCGACCAAGTGCTTGTCTTCGGGATTGATCCGGTACATAGGCTCCTCCCGCACGCCCCATCGTGAAGAGCGGCCGGATCTGCGGAGAGGTCCTCCACAGCGCCGCCGGTCTCACAGATTATGAAACCGCAAGCTCTGCCCTCCGGTCTTTCGCAGAAGACCAGGAAGTTTTGCGGAATCGTGAACTGGGTCGGAAAAGAGGTCGCTAGCTCAAGTGCATGGACCAGGCGGCCGGGCGCGCACTGCCCGACGCGACCATGCGCGCGTCTCGCGGGGCAGCGCCAAAGCGGCGCCGGAACATCGTCGAAAAGTGCGCCTGGTGCGAGAAGCCACTGGCATAGGCGATCTCGGCGATCGAGTTGTGGGCATAGTTGGGGTGGGTCAGCCGCTCATAGGCCTGCTGCAGGCGATTGCCCAGGACCCAGTGCCAGAAAGAGGTGTCGGCCGAGCGGAAGAGGCGATGCAGATAGCTGGGCGAGATGCCGAAAGCCTCGGCCACACCCTTGGCACTCAAGTCCGGATCGGTCAGGTGCTCGCGCACATAGGATTCTATCCGGCGGCGCAGGTGCGGCACATCCGGTCGGTCGAGGCTGCGGGCATCGTCGGCTTCTGCGCCCAGCAGGGTCACGATCAGCTCTTCCAACTGTCCGCTCATCTGGCGGCAGACGGCCGGCGGCATCTCCGCGTGGTGGTCCATCAACCAGTCGGCAAAGTCGATGACCAGGCTCGCCATGCGCTGGTCGTTGGGAAAGGCGCAAGCACAGTGGTCTTCCGCGAAGGGCAGGCGACGGCGCAGGCGCTCTGCCTCCACCTTGATGGTCAGGTTCTGGAACCCGTCGGGGCAAGAGAGTTCGTAGAAGGCGCGTGTCTGCACCAGCACATAACCACCCGGCTCGACGAAACCGTTGCGTCCGGCGTGGCTGTAGTAGAGCGGCTCGCGGCGGGGAAAGACCAGGACCAGATAGTCATCGTCATCGGCGGCGATGCGCGCGCTGGTCCGCATCACCCGCTGCCCGTCGGCAGCAAAGCGCGTGATCGCCAGACCCGGGAACTGGTCCTCGATGATCTTGCCGCGCAGGCCTTCGCTGGGGCCGCGGTCGACCTCCAGATTGTAATAGACCTCGCTCAAGACCTCTTGCCACCAGGAGATCTGGCGATGCTCCGGCTGGTCCAGGGTCGTGAAGGTCTGCGTCATCGAAGGCCCACTCTGTGACAGTGACGGTCCTAGCGTAACGACCGCTCTCGGTACCGGCCTGCATCCCCGCCCGACCGCCCATTCATCATGATCCCTTGGGCGGTCGGGCGGGGGTGCGGGCCGGTACCGCCTTAAGAATGGGCTCAGAAGCCCATGCTCAAACGGTCACTTAGAGTCACTCACAAAGAGAGACGGAGTGCAAGCGATCTTCGAATGGGTATAGACTTCCCCGGCGAACTGGAGGGGAGGCAAGAATGACAACCAAGACCTTGGGCATTGTCCCGATCGGCATGCTCGTCCTGGCCGCGGTGATCTACGCCCTGGTCTTTCCGATGAACAAGTTTGCCGCTGAGGCCGGGGCGACGCCCCTGGGCAATGCCTTTTGGCAAACGCTGGTCGGCGGCCTCGCCCTGCTCATAGCCTCGGCCCTGCGCGGGGATCCCGTCAGCTTTCGCTGGCCTTATCTTCGCGCCTATCTGGTGGTCGGGATCTTCGGTTTCGGATTGCCGCCCGCGATCATCACGATGGTGAGCCACCACCTGCCCAGCAGCCTGATCTCTCTGGCCTTCGCCCTCTCGCCGACCTGCACCTATGGCCTCTCGGTGATCCTGCGACTTGATCGCTTTTCGGTCTTTGGTCTGGTCGGCATCGCATTGGGCTTCGCCGGTGTGGCGATGATCCTGGCGCCGGAGGACTCTGGTATCGCCGGCGGCGACCAACTGCTCTGGTTCCTGCTGACCCTGGTCATTCCCTTGCTGTTGGCGGTCACCAACGTCTCGGCGGCTGTCTTGCGGCCGCCCGCTACCTCCTCGACAGTCATGGGGGCCGGGTTCCTTTTGGGTGCCGCCATATCGACCTTCCCCTTGATGTTTATCTTCGGACAAGCCTACGCACCGACCGATATGGGCACCTTGATGCCCACCTTGGGTGCTGCGGCTGTCAATGCCGTCTTCATCGTACTCTTTGCCGAGATCGTGAACCGCTATGGCCCGACCTTCTTCGCCCAGTTCAACTATCTGATGGTGGTGGCCGCGATCGGTTGGGCGGCCTTGCTGTTCGGTGAGGCGGCCGGCCTCTACACCTGGCTCGCCCTGGCGCTGATGGCCTTGGGCGTGGTGATCTCAGAGTTTCGGCATCGCAACGCGGGTACCTCCGCGTGACAGGAGGGCTCGCCGCACCGCCGGCGCTCAGCGAAGCGGTCGTTGCCACCTTTCTGAAGTCCGCCTATGGCCTGGAGGGCGAGCTCCTCACGCTATCGGGCGAGCGCGACTTGAACCATCTGGTGACCCTGGGTGACGAGCGCTGGGTGTTGAAGATCGCAGGCCCCGACGAAGATCACGGACACCTGAACCTGCAGGTCTCCGCCCTGCGGCATTTGGAGAAGACTGCACCAGAGCTGCCCTTGCCACGGGTGCGGGCAAGCCTGGCGGGCAAGGATCTAGAGGTCCTGATAGATGCGGAGGGCCGGCCCTGTCCGGCGCGACTGGTCACCTATCTACCCGGTCGTCCGATCGGCGCAGTGCCGCGCGCGACCGCACTCCTGAGCGGCTTGGGTGGTTTCCTGGCGCAGCTGGACCGGGCCCTGGCAGGCTTCTTCCATCCCGCCGCTCGTCCGGACTTGCTGTGGGACGTGGCGCAGGCACCGCGCCTGCGGCCGGCTTTGGAACGTGCCAGCGATCCTGATATCCGCGGCCTGCTGATCGGGGTGCTCGATCGGGCCGAAGCGCATGTCCTGCCCAAGCTCGGTCATCTCCGCGCGCAGCTGATCCACATGGATGCGACCCTGGACAATGTGCTGGTCGATGCCGCGGCACCGGAGCGGCTGGCTGGCCTGATCGATTTCGGTGACATGATGCACCAGCCCTTAGTCCTGGAGCCGGCCTTGGCGGGTGCCGAATTGATGCTTGGCGCCGAGGATCCGCTCGCTTGCCTGCGCGACCTGGTTCTGGGCTACGATCAGGTCGAACGCCTGACCGAGCCAGAAATCGAGATGGTGGCGGAACTGGCTGCCTTGCGGCTGGCCTCCACCAGTTTGATCGTCCTGGGCGGGCATCTGGGACCGCTTGATGAGACGGCCGTATCTCGGGAACTGACAGCTCTAGAGACCCTGGAGCGTGCCGGGACGGCCAGTGTGACAGCCGATCTGAAGGCGGCACTCCATCTGCCATCGGCCCAGACCAAGCTTTTCCAGCGTCGCCGCAAGGTGACGGCCCCGGCCTATGAGCACTTCTATCGCGAGCCCCTGCATCTGGTTCGGGGCAAGGGCGCTCTGGTCTTCGACCGAGCGGGCCGCAGCTACATCGATGCCTATAACAACGTCCCCCACGTCGGTCACAGCCATCCGCGTGTGGTCAACGCCATGCTGCGCCAGGCCGAGCGGATCAACATCAATACGCGTTACCTCACTGACTCCATGGTGGCCTATGCCGAGCGCCTGACTGCGAGTTTGCCTCCAGAGCTGAGCCAGTGCCTTTTCCTCTCGTCCGGAAGTGAGGCCAATGACGTGGCTTGGCGCATGGCCTGGGCCGCGACCGGGGCCAAGGGCGCACTGGTGATGGAGGGGGCCTATCACGGCGTCACGGATCTGGTTGCGCGCCTCTCGCCCTGCGGTCTGGTGCAGGGCGAGGACGATCCGCCCTACCTGCGGCGCATTCTGGCACCCTATCCCCTGCGCGCGGCCGACCGCGACCCAGCGGCCGAGGCGGAGCGGGCGCTGGCCAGCATCGACCAGGCCATTGCATCCCTGCAGGAGAGTGGTCAGGGCGTGGCCGGCCTGATGATCGATCTGGGGCTCACCAACAACGGCGTGCTCGATCTGCCGCAGGGCTACCTGGTGGAGGCAGTCAGGCGGGTCAAGGCTGCCGGCGGCCTCTTCATCGCCGATGAGGTGCAGGCCGGCTTCGGCCGCTCAGGCGATAGTTTCTGGCGCTTTCAGCCGGAAGGCGTGACACCCGACGTCGTCACCATGGGCAAGGCGATCGGCAACGGCATACCGCTGGCAGTCGCGGTGGCAAGAGACGCGGTCGCCCGGGCCTTCAGCGACAAGTTCTACTTCTTCTCCAGCATGGGCGGGAATCCGGTCTGCTGTGCCGCCGGGCTCGCCGTGCTGGATTGTCTGGAAGAAGAGGGCCTGCAGCAGCACGCGCAGAGGCTGGGTACTCGCCTTAGAGCTGAGCTCTTGTCTCTTACCCATCCCTTGATCGCGGAGGTTCGCGGTCAAGGGCTCCTACTGGGCGTCGAGCTCATCAAGGACGGAAGGTCAGCGAGCGTTGAGGCCAAGGCTCTTGTCGAAAGGATGCGCGAGAAGGGCGTGCTGATCGGAACCGAGGGTCCGGATGGCAATGTCATCAAGATCCGCCCGCCGATGGTCTTAAGCAGCGACCAGGCGGAGCGGATCCTCGATGCCTTCGATGAGAGCTTGCGCTCTTTGGCCTAGCTAGTCCTTGGGCATGTGGAAGCCCGGCGTGGAGTGCGAAAGCGTCTCTTCCTCCTCGCTCATATCCTCCGGTATGCCCTCGAAGAGGGGCGAGGAGAGATAGCGCTCTCCGGTATCCGGCAGCATGCAGAGGATCACGCTGCCGGACGCCGCCTTCTCGGCGATCTGCATGGCAATGGCAAAGGTCGAGCCGCCGGAAACCCCGGTGAAGATGCCCTCTTGCTGGGCCAGCTTGCGCGACCACTCCATGCCGACCGGGCCCGAAATCGGGATCAATTCGTCGTAGTAGCCGCCGTCGATGGCCTCCTGCAGCACGAGTGGGATAAAGTCCGGGGTCCAGCCCTGGATCGGGTGCGGCTCGAAGGCTGGATGACCGGCCGCAGGCTCACCTGCTTCGGTTCGCTCCTGGGCTTGGCCGCTGCCGACGATCGCGGCATTGGCGGGCTCGCTCAGGATGATCTTCGTCTCAGGCCGCTCCTTGCGCAGCACGCGGCCGATACCGGTCATGGTGCCGCCGGTGCCGTATCCGGTGACCACATAGTCAAGGCGATCGCCGGCGAAGTCCGCCAGGATCTCTCTTGCCGTCGTGTTCTCATGGATTTTGGCATTGGCGTCGGTCTCGAATTGGCGCGCCAGGAACCAACCGTTCGCTTCGGCCAGCTCCTTGGCCTTCTGATACATGCCGAAGCCTTTGGCCGTGCGCGGGGTCAGCACCACCTTGGCGCCCAGAAAGCGCATCAGTTTGCGCCGCTCGATGGAAAAGCTGTCAGCCATGGTGACGACCAGCGGATAGCCCTTGGCGGCGCAAACCATTGCCAGGCCGATGCCGGTGTTGCCGCTGGTCGCCTCGACCACGGTCTGGCCTGGCTTGAGGGCACCTGAGCGCTCGGCCTCTTCGATGATGGAGATCGCCAGGCGGTCCTTGACCGAGGCGGCCGGATTGAAGAACTCGGCCTTGACGTAGAGACGTATGCCCTCAGGCGCCAGGCGATTGACCCGGATCGCCGGCGTGTTGCCGATGGTGTCGACGATGGAGTCGTAGAGGCGGCCCTGTCCCTTGGTGCTGCGCGACTGTTCTTGGCTCATGTTTTGCTGTCTTTCCCGATCGTTTCCGTGTCTGCGTCGCCGGCGCGGCCGCCAAACATGCCCTTGGCCCTGAGCGAGAGCCAATGGCCATACTGGATCGGCCAGTCGGCAAAGGCCCCAGGCTCACCAAGGGTCTGGGCAGCGTGGCGCGGCCAGTAGGGGTCATAGAGGACTTCGCGGGCGAGAGCCACCAGGTCGGCGGCTCCGGCTCTAAGGATGGTCTCGGCCTGTGCCGGCTGGGTTATCAGGCCAACGGCCATGGTCGGGATTTCGGCCTCGGCGCGGATCGCGGCTGCGTGTCCCACCTGATAGCCGGGCGTCGGCGGCGGCAGGATGTTCTCGCCATAGCCGGCGATACCGCCCGAAGAGCAGTCGATGGCATCGACACCGAGTGTCTTCAGTTCCTTGGCAAGAGCGATGGCATCCTCGATGGCCCAGCCGTCCTTCTTGCCGTCGATGCAGGACTGTCGGAGGAAGAGCGGCTTTTCCTGCGGCCAGACCCCACGTACCGCCTCGGCCAGCTCCAGAGTGAAGCGCATGCGGTTCTCGCGACTGCCGCCGTAGCGATCGCCGCGCCGGTTTGAGAGCGGCGAGAGAAAGGAATGACTGAGATAGCCATGGGCGCTGTGAATCTCGACCATGTCGAAGTCCAGCGCCTCGGCGCGCTCAGTCGCATCGCACCAGGCTTGGATGGTGTCGGCGATGCCGGCCCGGGTCAGCTCCTCCGGTACGATCCAGCCTTCGTCGAAGGGAACGGGGCTGGCGCCCACCGTCTCCCAGGGGACCTCGCCCTTGGCGATCTCACGCGGGCTCAAGGGACAGTCGCCCTCCCAGGGGCGCGAGATGCTGGCCTTGCGGCCGGCGTGCGCCAGCTGGATGCCGATCTTGGCGCCGCGGGCCTTCACTTGGCTAACGATCGGCCGCATCGGCTCCATGTGGGCATCCGACCAGAGCCCGCTGTCACCATGGGTGATGCGTCCCTGCTTGGTGATGGCCGTCGCCTCCACAATCACCAGCCCAGCACCGCCCATCGCGAACTGATTCAGGTGGGTCAGGTGCCAGTCGTTCAGCATGCCTTCTTCGGCGCTGTACTGGCACATGGGCGAGATGACGACGCGGTTCTTCAGTGTCATGCCCCTGAGCGTCAGGGGCGAGAAGAGAGAGTTTCGCGCCATCCCTAGCCGCCCCGAACCCGCTCAGCCCCAGCCCAACTCTCCAAGGAGGGCACATTGAAGTTCACCAAGAAATCGATCTTCTGAAAGCGCCAGATGCCGTCCTTGCGGACATAGGCTTCGTCATAGTCGCCGAGGATCCAGCGGCTGACTTGCTGCCCCTCTTCCATCATCGTGCAGGGCATGAGGATGCGCCACTGGCCCGTGGCCCGATCGCCATCGACATCGAGGATGAAGTTCATGGCCAGGTGGGCGGCGAAGACGATTTGGGCAGAGATCCCGCCGAAAAAGTCCTCGATCGCCTTGCGCCCGGCGTGATGGCCGAAGTCGGCGCTGGTCCAAACCGCTTCGTCGACGAAGAGGGGACCCAGGTCCGCCGGTTTGTAGCCCAGATCGCAATGCTGCATGTAGATGTGCTTCAGCTTCTTGATCGCCTCGATCGATTCCAGTCGGTCGATACGGGCTTCCAGACTCTCTGTCATCTCGGCTCTCCTTGAGGTCAGTCTGCTGCAATACGGGTGATGACCAGGCTGCCGCTCTGGCTGCGCCGAACCTGCGAGCCGGGCGGCACTGCGACGGTGGTGAAGGAGTTCTCAATGATCGCCGGACCGTCCAAACGGCTGTCCAGCGCCAGCTCCTCGAAGGGGCGAACCTTGGCGCTGACCCAGCCGGTCTTGTCAAAATAGGCGCGACGCTCTGCGGCCGCGGCCGCGCCACCGCCGGCTTGGGTCAGGGCCGGCAGGTCGCCGTCGCTCAGCCGGCAGCTCACCCGCGCCGACCAGCCGACGACTTCGATTTCGGACTCAGGATCTTGGATCGCGAAGACCTCTTCATGGGTCTTGTGGAAAGCCGCCACCAGGTCGCGCACGTCGGTCTCGCCGGCAAAGCGGTTGATGGAGAGTGGGACCTCGATTTCCCAGACCTGGTGCGGGTAGCGGGCCTCGGCGACGAACTCCAGGCTCTGTGCGATCGAGCCGGCACCGGGCCCAACCTTGAAGGTCTCTGCCCTCTCGGCGAGCTGAGAGAGGAGGGCATTGACACCCTCCAGGTCGAAGGCGTCGCTGGTGGTGAAGTGGGTGGCGCGATACTGCTGGGTCAGTTCCGACATGAGCGCGCCGGCGGCACTGAGGGCGGCCCCCACTTCGGGGATCACCACCTCGGCGCAGTTCAGACGTTCGGCGATCATGGCCGAGTTCAGACCGGCCGCACCGCCGCCGCCGATCAAGACGGCTTCCTGCGGATCAATCCCCTGGTTCACCGTGATGTCCATGATCGCCTGCACCATGTTCTCGGTCGCAATCTTGACGATGGCCAGTGCTGCGTCTTCTAGGCTGAGCCCGAGCGGCTCTGCCACCTGTTCCGCTAGAACCCTGCGCGCGGCATCCTGGTCGAGCTGCATGCTGCCACCCAGGAAGAAAACCGGATCGATGTAGCCCAGGACAAGGCAGGCGTCGGTCAAGGTCGGGACGGTTCCGCCGCGGCCATAGGCTACCGGACCCGGCACGGCGCCTGCCGACTGCGGCCCGACATGCAGCAGACCACCGTCGTCGATCCAGGCCATGGAGCCGCCGCCGGCACCGATGGAGTTGACCCCGACGGAGGGAAAACCGGTCATGTGGCCGCGATACTCCTCCCCGATCCAGGTCTCGCGGGTCCAGGGAATGCGGCCGCGGCGCACCAGGCTCAGGTCATAGGTAGTGCCGCCGGTGTCGGCGACGATGGCGGTCGGCGCCTCGGCGTCGACCCGCGCGAAGTAGCGCCCGGCGACCGGCGCCATGGAGGGGCCAGAGTTGATCAGGTGGATCGGCTCTGCCGCTGCATCGTCGGCATCGATCACACCGGCAGCGGAGGTGACGATCAGCACACGTCCTTCGAAGCCGGCCTCGGTCAGGCGGGCCGAGAGGGTGCGCATGTAGCGTCCCATCAGCGGCTTCAAGGAGGCGTCGATCGCCGTCGAAGAGGCGCGGCGATACTCTCTGAGCGATGGGTTCAGCCGGTGCGACAGGGTATAGGGCACGCCGGGCAGATGCTCGTCCAGAAGCTGGCCGATGCGCTCTTCGTGCCGGCTGTTCACGATCGACCAGAGCAGACAGACGGCGACGGCCTCGACCTCAAGCTCTCTTAAGTGAGCGATGATGCCCATCACCGCGCGCTCGTTCAGAGCCGTGATCACTTCGCCTTCGGGCCCGACGCGTTCCGGCACCTCAAAGGTCAAGGCACGCGGCACATAGGGTTCGGGGAAGGGGACGGTGAAGTTGAAGACCTCTTTGCGGCCGCCTTCTCGCAACACCAGGATGTCAGGATGACCTTCGGTGGTGAGAAAGGCGGTTTTGGCCGTGTTGCCGGTGATGATGGCATTGATCGCGCGCGTCGTGCCGTGGATGAAGGTGCTGCCGCCCTTCAGCAGCGCGCCGCGCTCCATCCCGAAGGCCTCGGCTGCCACCTGCAGGCTGTCCAGCACGCCGGTGATAGGATCCTCCGGTGTGGTCGCCGCCTTGAACATGGCGATGCTGCCGTCGTCGCTCTCGACCACCAGGTCGGTAAAGGTGCCGCCGGTATCGACTGCAAAACGCATGCCTCTCCCCCTTCTGCTGTCCGTAAGGCCTGGGTCTTAGGACCGATGTCGGTCGGTTTCGGCCTGGTCAACGCGGTCGTCGTCGCCAAGGACCACGCCGTAGACCTCTTGGGCCCGCTTGTGGCTTACCCAGCCCTCGATCACATCGTGGCGCACCCGCTCCGGATCGCGCTTCTTGGGATCGCCGTAGCCGCCGCCACCGCAACAGTGCGAGACGATGGTTTGGCCGACATTGAGGGCGACGACCGCACAGTTGGCGGTGGGTCGGACCTCGCCGTCCTCTCCGCGGATCGCTTGGAAGGCTGGACCGCCTCGGCCGCCGCCGCGCACGCCCTTGGCCGGATTGCTGGTGCCGTCGCTGACGAAGGCCACCTCCATGGTGCCGCGCGTAGGGCCGAACTCGACCAGCATTCCGGCCCCGCCCTTACGCTCCCCGGCTCCCTCGGAATCGGCAATGAAGCGCCTTTGGTGCACATGCAGGGGCTGGCGCAGCTCGTCCAATTCGATGCTGTCCTGATAGCAAAGGCCAGCATTGCCGACGTGTCCCAGGGTCAGCCAGGCATCGGCCTTGGGCGCGCCGGCACCCCCGGTCATGGCCAGAAAGAGCTGATTGACATAGGGCTCGCCCACCTTGGGATCGAAGCCCGAGACCACGCCGATCGAGGCCGGCAGGATGGCCCCGGACTCGGCCATGCCGATCCCCTCAGCCAGCTCGGCCATGGCCGCCTGCACGCCGTTGGCCACCCGGTCGGCGATGTTGGTGGTCGCCACAGAGCAGCTGGTCGGATGTTTGGGGATGCCGCAGACCGCGTTCTCGCGCAGTGAGAGGTCGATCCGGCGAAAAGCCCCGGCATTCTTCGGCACACTGGGGTCGATCGAATTAAAGATGCCGATCATGCAGGCGGTTCGCGCGCAGGCCTCTGAGAGGTTCAGCCCGCAGGGCAGCGCATCCATGTTGTCGGTCAGGTCCACGCCAACCCTTGCGGCCTCGCTGTCGACCGTCACCTTGACGTTGATCGGCACCCCATCTTCCGGCGTCCCGGGGACCGGATCGTGGCGGCTGGTCCAGCGGCTCTCGCCGCTGGGGATCTTGGAGAGCGCGTTCACCATGCGGCTTTCCGAATAGTCGAACCACTGCTCGGTGAAGCGATCCAACTCGTCCCAGCCGATCTCCTCGGCTATGGCCACCAGCTCTCGTTCGCCGATGCGGGCTGCACCCAGCATGGCCAGATAGTCGCCCCACCACTGCTGCGGCACCCGGATGCGCAGCATGCACATGCGGATCAGATCGCCGATGTTCTTGTAATTCTCCTGCACCTTGACGGCCGGAAAGATCAGCGCGCCCTCTTCATAGACGTCGCGCGCGTTTCCCATGTAGGTGGTGGGTTGAGAGTTGCCGCAGTCGGCCTGATGCGCCTTCGCCAACACGGTGAAGCGATGGCGCCCCTCGCTATCGATCACCGGCACCAGCAAGGTGTGGTCAGCCGGGTGCGAGCAGCCGTGGTAGGGCGAGTTGTGCAGGAAGGCGTCACCGCGCTTCAGCTCCGGATGGAATTCCTGCATCGACTGCGCCATCAGGTCCGGGCCGCTAAGCACATGGATCGGCAGGCTCTCGGCCGTGGCCAGCAGGCGATTGTCGGCGGTGATGATGCAGCAGGAGAAGTCGCGCGCAATGTTCAGCACGCCGGAACGGCCGGTGCGCAGCAAAGTGTTGGCCATCTTGCGCGCGATGCCCTCCAGGCGGTTGTTCAGGATCGCCAGCTGAACGCCGTCGATGCCGCTTGCCTTCGTTGTCGGTGCATTCATCGTTCAAGGGCTCCTCTTGTTGTCACCAGGCACGCCAGCCGGCGTCTACTGGCAAGATCACGCCATGCACGGCCTTTGCCGCCTCTGAGGCCAGGAAGACCACAGCGCCGGCCATGTCCTGCGGCGGCAGAAAGTCCTGTCCGGTCGGTGTGCGCTCGCGCATCTTGGCCGCCCACTCCGGATTGGCGCGCAGCTCTGCATTCATCGGGGTCACGATGTTGCCGGGGGCAATCGCATTCACGTTGATGCCGAAGGGTGCCAGCTCCAGGCAGAGCGCCTTGGTCAGGGTGTTGACCCCGCCCTTGGAGGCGCAGTAGGCGGCGGAGTTGGGGAAACCGCCTTGGCCGGCAATCGAGCTCACGTTGATGATTTTGCCGGCACCCTTGGCCTTCATCCCGCCGACCACCGCGCGGGCGAGGAAGAAGCAGGCCTTGAGGTTCAGGTCCACCTGGCTGTGCCAGAGGGCCTCGTCGGTCTCTTCGATCGGGGCCGGGCGAAAGAGGCCGGCGTTGTTCACCAGAATGTCGATGGGCCCCAGCGCCGCGACGGCCTCAGCTACCACGCGATCGATGTCTTGGATCTTCGACAGGTCGGCATGAAAGGCGGCCGCGCGACCGCCCTTGGCGGCAATCTCCTGGACGAGGTCGGCGGCCGTTTCCCGGTTCTGGCGATTGACGACGGCGACCGCAGCGCCGGCTGCGGCCAGAGCCTTGGAGAGCTCAGCACCAATCCCTTGCGACCCGCCGGTCACCATGGCGACCTTTCCGTCAAGCTGCATCAAGCGATCCTTCCTGGAGGATGGCCAAAGAAAAAGGGCAGGTCCGCAGGGAAACTCCCTTGAGACCTGCCCTTCGCCATAAGGCCACTGCCCTATGCGGTCATCGACTAGCGCGCGATGTAGTCGTAGCGCTTGCCGAAGAGCACATCCATCGGGACCGGCTCAGAGATGGTGTGCTCGGCCGCAACGGCCGGCTGACCATTGGTGGTCTCGACGATCAGGTAGGGGGCATAGTTCTGATGGTGCAGCTGCGGGGTAAAGGTCCGCGAGCCGACCAGGAAGGGCTCGTCCTTGAAGGTCTCCATGGCCTCGATCACCGCATCGGTGTCGAAGGTACCGGCCTTCTCGACCGCGCGGGCCCACATCTCGACCACAAGATAGCCCGGATAGGTGTACTGGCTGTTCGGACGTTCGCCGAAACGGGCCTCGTACTTGTCGTTGAACTCCTCGACCTCCGGACGCGGGTCATCGCCGTAGATCGATGCCTGCTCCGGCACGTAGTGGCCGCTGAGGTTCGGTACGGAATCGAGCCAGTAAGTGCCGCTCATCGAGCTACCGCCGGCCAGCGCGCTCTCGATACCGGCCGCCCGGATCTGACGCAAGGCAGAGGCGCCACCCGGTACGTAGGAGCAGCTGATGATCAGGTCCGGCTCTTCCGGCAGGTTCTTGATGCGGGTGATCTGTGCGGCGATCGAAGCGTCGGAGTTCTGATAGACGTCGTGGCCCAAGACCTCCAGGCCCAGCTTCTCGCGCCACATCCAGTCAAAGCCGTAGCAGATGCCCTTGTTGTACTCGATGGTGGTGTCGAGCAGGATGTAGGCCGTCTTCCAGCCCTTCTCCTCAGCCCCCCACTCGGCGATGGTCGCACCCTGAACGGCGGCCAGAACCGAAGACGAGAAGGCATTCTTGCCGACGCCCTGAATGCCGGCCAGGACGCTCTCTGCACAGAGGAAGATGGCGATCTTGTTGGCGTTCTTGGCGGCCAGTGCTGCCGGTGCACCGAAGTCATAGTCGCAGTCGACGGCGACCATCTGGGCGCCCTCGTCCAGCACCTGCTGTCCGGCCTTGGCGCCCTCGGCGCGGTCTGTCTTGGCGTCGGCCTTGACCGCAACCAGCTTCTTGCCCAGCAAGCCGCCGTTTGCGTTGATGTCGTCAATCGCGATCAGCGCCGCATTGGTCGAAGGCTCACTGTAGGCCTGCATCCAGCCGGAATAGGATGCCGCGAAGCCCACCACCACCTCTTCGTCTTCAGCGAAGGCTGCGTGGTAGGGAAGGGATGCCATGCCGACAACACCGGCGATGGCCGCTAAAACTGAAATACGCATGAGGTTTCCCGTCCTCCTGTTGGTGAAAACCGCCCTGTCTCTTCTCTATGACCCGCTCTCGGTCGCTCTTGTTCCTCCACCTCTTCTCTGCGCGGGTGGCGTCAACCGACCGGACTTGAGCAAGCGATCAGGCCCGCATGGTAACGAGAATTGAATCTCGTGCAAGCATGCCTCTGCCCTCTCATGCCGAGATTCGGCCAAATCCGCCACAGATGGCTGTGTAAAGCCCCTCTCTCTAACGCCATTGGCGATATCAAGATGTGATCACACATCACATTGCCAGCTAGCCGCCTTTGTGCTCAAGTCCTATTCGATACACGGCTCCAGGATGCTAGGGATCGAAGGCCTCAGCTGATCCGGGTTCCCGGCGAAGAACCCCTTTTGTGCAAATGAAGAAGGGGCGCAGCAGGGGAGGTGTCCACTTGGTTGAGGAAGTGTCAGGCGTTTGTGCGGATGCCGATGCAGCTTGATTTATCCGGCACTTGATTGATTATGAATGACAGAAAGAGCGATCAGGGGGAGATTCGCCGCAACGAAATCTGGACGTGATGGGCGCCGGCAGGTCGCTGCCGCCTTCCATCGCAAAAGGGATGCGCGGATGGTGTCTGAGGAGAGGGGAGAAGCCAGGTGGTGAGTTCGACGCTGGAAGCGCGTGGCGTCACCGTCCGCTTCGAAGGTCTGACGGCGATCGATACGGTCGACGAGAGCGTCCATCCGGGCGAGATCGTCGGTCTGATCGGTCCCAATGGTGCCGGCAAGACCACTCTGGTCAATGTCATGACCGGCTTTCAGGCGCCAAGCGAAGGCGATGTATTGCTCGACGGGCGCTCGGTTGCCGGCATGAAGCCGCATTGGCTGCGTCGGCATGGCGTGTCCCGCACCTTTCAGGCCGGACGCCTCTTTCGCGAAATGTCGGTGGTGGAGAATGTCGAGGTGACCGGCGTCGGCCTCGGGCTCTCGCGCGGCCGGGCGCATCGCGACGCCATGGAGCTCTTGCAGTGGATTGGGCTTGCCGATCGCGCCGACAGCGTCGCCGGCGCGCTGCCCTATACCGACGAACGCCGTGTCGGCATCGCCAGGGCCCTGATGCAAAAGCCCAAATTCATGCTGTTGGACGAGCCGGCAGCCGGCATGTCGGATCTGGAGTGCGACGACCTGATGGCCCTGGTGCAGGAACTGCCGACCCGCTACGGCTGTGGCGTCATCCTGATCGAGCACAACATGCGCGTCGTCATGGGGGTCTGTGCACGCATTCACGTTCTGGACAGCGGGCGCACCATTGCCAGCGGCACGCCGGACGAGGTGCAGAACGACCCCGCCGTCATCGAAGCCTATCTGGGTAAGGGCTAAGCCATGCTGTTGGAGGTCAAGGATCTGCACGTCCACTATGGTCGCCTGGCCGCTCTGCGCGGCGTGTCGATCGGCGTGGAGGAGGGAGAGATCGCTTGCATCGTCGGCCCGAACGGAGCCGGCAAGTCCACAACCCTGCTGGCGATCTCTGCGGTCCTGAAGGCGACCCAAGGGGAAATCTCCTACGATGGCGCTTCATTGGCGGGCAAGCGGCCGGAAGAGGTGGCGGAACTCGGCATCTCTCAGGTGCCCGAAGGACGCCACATCTTCACCGCGCTCTCGGTCGAGGAGAACCTCGAAGTCGGCGCCGCTGTGCGCAAGGATAAGGACAAGATCCGCCAAGACTTCGACCGGGTGCTGGAGACCTTTCCGATCCTGGCCGAACGCCGCAAACAATCCGCCGGCAAGCTCTCCGGCGGCGAGCAGCAGATGCTGGCGATCGGCCGCTCGCTGATGACCAACCCACGGCTCATGACCATCGACGAGCCCTCGCTGGGCTTGGCACCCAAGATCGTCGACCGGGTCTATGAGGTGCTGATCGACCTGCGCCGCAGCCGCGGCCTGACCCTGCTGATCGTCGAGCAGTCGGCGGAACGCGCCTTGAAGGCGGCCGATACCATGTACGTGCTGCGCAATGGCGAGATCAAGCTACGCGGTGCTGCGGCCGACCTGCAAGACGGTCACGCGGTGCATCAGGCCTATTTTGGGTTCACCCAGTCCGGGAAGGTGGAGTTCTAGATGGCCTACGCCCTACAAGTCATCATCGATGCGCTCAGCCTCGGCAGCTTCTATGCACTGGCAGCGCTTGGCATCGGACTGCTCTTTGGTGTTCTGAAGCTCATCAACTTCGCCCATGGCGACTTCATCACCATTGGCGCCTATGCCTTGATCATCCCCTCGGCGGCGACCGAAGCCACCCTTTTTATCGGCGATTTCCCAGCCCTGATCCTGATCCCCTGCATTGTCGCTATCGTCGTTGTGGTCGCGCTGATCTCGGAATTCGCGGTCTTCAGGCCCCTGCGGAGCGCCTCGCCGGCCACCTTGATGATCGGCTCTTTCGCCCTGGGCTTCATCCTGCAGAACCTGATCATCATGATCTACAGCGGCCGGCCCAAGGCGGTGAACGTCTGGTCGGATCTCTCCGTCGGAATTGAGCTTGCCGAGGGGGTGAGCGTGCCGCAGCTGCAGCTCATCATCATTGCCGCCACCCTGGTGATGCTGGCGGCTTTGGTGCTCTTCTTGAAACGCAGCAAGTACGGTGTCCACATGCGCGCTGCCGCTGAGGATTTCCGCATGGCGCGCATGCTGGGGGTCCGCGCCAATCGTGTCATCATGCTGGCGGTCGCGATCAGCGGTATGCTGGCGGCCGCTGTCTCCATGCTCTTCGTGGTGCAGACCGGCATTCTAGATTTTCGTATGGGACTGCCGCTGATGCTCTTCGCCTTCATCGCCACCGTGATCGGCGGCATGGGCAGCCTGATCGGCGCCGTTGTCGGCGGCTTTGCGGTGGGGGCGGTCAGCATCCTGCTGCAGACCTTCCTGCCCTCAGAGTATCGTGCCTTTCGCGACGTCTTCGTCTTCGCCTTCGTGATCGTCATCCTGCTCTTGCGACCGCAGGGTTTGGTGGTGTCCCGCTCTGCAAAGGAGCGTGTCTAGCATGCAGCCGAAATCTCCTGCCGGCGAGCTCCTGCGCGAGTTCTGGCCACTCCTCGTCCTCAGCGTCGGGCTGACCCTGGTGGTGGTGGTCATCCAGCTTATCGGCGACACAATCACCAGCCGGACCTTGACCGAGGCCTTAATCCGCATGGTCGTGGTGGTCGCGCTTTACATCTTTATCGGCAACTCCGGCATTATCTCCTTCGGTCACATCGGTTTCATGATGATCGGCGCCTATGGCACCGCCTGGCAGACCATGGACCCGATGATCAAAGACATCTTCATCCCAGGATTGCCGGTCTTCATGCTGGAATACTCCAGCCATTGGATCTCGGCGACCATCGTCGGCGGACTCTTGGCTGCCTTGGTGGCTTTCATCAGTGGCATCGCCTTGATGCGGCTCTCCGGTATCGTCGCCTCTATCGGCACCTTCGCGCTCTTCATGAGTTTCTATTCCTTCTATCTGCAGTGGAGCACCTGGACGGCCGGTCAAAGTACGCTGCCCAATCTTCCGGTCACCACCACGCCCTGGGTTGGTCTCGTCTTCTCGCTGGTCACTATGCTGGCGGCCTTCCTCTATGCGCGATCGCGCTTTGGTCTGGCCTTGCGGGCCTCGCGCGAGGACGAGGTGGCGGCCAAGGCGGCCGGCGTGAACGTGACCGGCCAGCGCGTCATCGCCTTTACCCTCTCGGCCTTCTTCTGCGGTATGGCGGGTGGGCTCTATGGTCATTTCCTAGGCCTCTTGACGGTCGACACCTTCTATCTGCCGGTGGTCTTCATCACGCTTGCCATGCTGGTGGTGGGGGGGATGCAATCCCTCTCCGGCGCGGTCGTCGGAACCCTGGTGATCTCTTTCCTGATCGAGTTTCTGCGCAAGTTCGAGTCCGGCTTCGATTTCGGCGGCCTCGTGCTGAGCCTGCCCTCCAGTTCAGCCGAAGTGGGCTTGGGCCTCGTCCTGCTGCTGATCCTAATTTACCGCCCGGCCGGCATCACGCGTAATGCCGAGTTCTACTGGCCCTGGAAGCCCAAGGTGGCGCTCGCCAGCTTCACCAAGCGCCAATCTTGAGGCGGCCTTATCGTTCTAGGGGCTATCGGTTAGACTGACGGCCCCGATCAACAGGAGGTGCGTGATGTCTGAGACCATGGAGCGCCAGAACAGCATTGAGGGCAGTCCCGAGAGCAATCCCTATGCCAAGGGTTGCGGGTTCTCCGACGCTGCCTTCAAGCCGATCGGCGAGGTCAGCGTTTCGGTTCTGGACTGGGGCTTCAACAAGTCGGACGTCACCTATGACGTCGTTCACGTCTGGGACGGCGGCTTCTTCCGCTTGCAGGATCACCTGGATCGCTTCTGGCGCTCCATGCAGGGGCTCCGGATGTCGATCCCCTATAGCAAGGAGGAGGTGGCGGAGATCCTGACCGAGTGCGTCCGTCGTGCCGCGCTGCGCGAGGCCTATGTCGCCATGGTGACGACGCGGGGCCTGCCGAAGCCGGGTCAGCCGCGCAAGCCCAGCCTCTTGGAGAATCGCTTTCTCGCCTATGCCATCCCCTGGGTGGATGTGCTGTCGCAAGAGGTCCAGGCCCGCGGCGCCCACCTGATGATCGCCAAGACGCCCCGTATTCCTAGCGAGTGCGTCGATCCGACGATCAAGAACTACCATTGGGGCGACCTGATCCGCGGGCAGTTCGAGGCTGAAGAGGCCGGCGCGGATGCCTGCATCCTCTTGGACCTCGAGGGCTATGTGACCGAGGGACCGGGATTCAATGTCTTCGCGGTGATCGACGGCACTGTGGTGAGTCCCGATCGAGGCGCTTTGGAAGGCATCACGCGACAGACTGTCTTCGACCTCTGCCGGTATCTCGATGTTCCGCACGAGGTGCGCCCGCTGAAGGCGGAGGAGCTGCGCGAGGCGGACGAAGTCTTCACCTCGACCACGGCCGGTGGTGTCATGCCGGCCTCGCGCATCGACGGCCGCATCATAGGCAACGACCGCCCGGGACCGATCTCAGCGAGGCTGCGCGAGACCTATTGGAAGCGCCATGCCGAGGGCTGGCTGAAGACCCCGATAGACTATGGCAAGCGCTAAGGTCCCCGCCAGCGGTCGCTATGTCGGTTTCGGCGTTGTGGACGTGCCATCGGCGAAGACCTGGTGCCAGGCCAGCACGCGCCAAGAGCGGCGCAGGCCGGTCGGATAGAAGGGATCCTCCCGCACCAAGGCTTCCACCGCATCCCGCGTCTCCGCTTCCACGACCCAGAGCCCGCCGGCGCCCTCATCCCCATCCTTCAGGGGCCCAGCGGCGCGAACTGCGGCGGCATTGCGCTGCAAGAAGGCGAGGTGGTCCGGCATGTGTCTGGCGCGAGCCTCTGCCTTGTCCGGATTGTCTTCGAAGAGAACGATGAAGTGCATGAGCCTGCTCCTTGGTGTTTGGGATGGCACAAGCTAACCTCTCATTCATGCAGGAAAAGCCGGAGAATTTGCCGGATCAATCGGCAAAAATGCAGGATTGGAACTGGGATGACCTGCGGGTCTTCCTGGCGCTGGGGCGGGCTGGCTCCTATGCCGAGGCGTCGCGGCGGCTCGGCATCAACGAGTCGACCGTTGTGCGTCGGCTACAGCGCCTCACGGAGCGGCTCCAGGCGCGGCTCTTCGAGCGCGCGGGTGGGCGCCTAATGCCGACCGCCGCCGGTGCCGGCCTGCTTGAGGCGGCGGAGGCCGCGGAGGCCAGCCTGCTGAAGGGGCAAGCAGCCGTGACCGGGCAGGATCGTAGTGTCGCCGGTCTGCTGCGCATCACAGCCGTGCCGATCCTCGCCAACCGTCTCTTGGTGCCAGCACTCCCCTCTCTCTTGGGCCAGCATCCTGACCTGGAGGTCGAGATCATTGCCGAACCCAGTGCGCTGAGCGTCATGCGCCGCGAGGTCGACATCGCGCTGCGCCTTGCCCGTCCGCGCGATGACCCGCAAGCCATTACCCGGAAGGTTGGAGACCTTGCCTATCACCCCTGCTGTGCCCTGGGGCGTGACCCGACGAGCCTGCCCTGGGTGACCTACGGTGCCGCTATGGCAGCCCTTCCGCAGGCGCACTGGATCGCCCGGAAGGTCGACGAGACGGGCGAGACTGTCTCCGGCCTCAAAGTCAATGACGCCGAGGCCCTGCTGCAAGCGGTGGAAGCGGGCTTGGGGAAGGCCTTGCTACCCGCATCATTGCTGACTGGCACCGTTGGTCTCCAGGTCTGCGGTCCTCAGGCGTTGACCCGAGAGGTCTGGACCCTGGTGCATCCGGATCTGAAAGACCTGGCAAGAATCAGACGTGCACGCGACTGGATCGCCAGGCTGTTTGCAAAGGCTTCGAACCATGCTCCATGAAGACCCTTTAACAAAAGGGCTATGATCTTATGATCAGCTGCAGGGCCTGGGACGAGAGATCTCTTCGAAAAAGGTGGTTCTGGTTCTGTAGTCTAGAATTCGGCCCAAGGAGCGACGAGCGTGATGAAAACAGTGGTAACCTTGGCAGCCACGATCTGGTTACTCGTTATTGCGCGGGACGTCCTGCAGCCGCTGGCGATTGCCGTGCTTCTTTGGATGCTGTTGAACGCCATGGCACGGCTCTACAGCCGCTGCCTTGAGGGCACTCGGCTAGACTCTCCCCGCGTCGCCCGCACCGCAACGGCGGCAACCTTCTGTCTGGCCTTCCTCTTCGTCGGCGGAATGCTGGCAGACAGCGTGCAACAGCTGCGCAGCAACCTGCCGGTCTATGAAGACAACCTCGACAACGCCATTGCAAAGCTCTCTTCCTGGGTCGGTCTCAACTCCGTGCCGCAGGTGGCAGATCTGGTTAAGAAGATCGACTTCTCCAGCGTCGCACTCAGCCTGGCCGGCTCGGCCGCGAGCTATCTCAGTCTCTTTCTAATCGTGATCTTCTACCTGATCTTCATTCTGATGGAGACCGGCCAGTTCGAGCGCAAGATCGCCAAGATGATGCCGGACAAGGAGCGGCAAGACCGCATCGCGCTGCTGCTGGAAGCGATCCGCCGCAGCATCGAGGCCTATATCGGCGTGCAGTTCCTGATCGGCCTCATCCAGGCGACGGCAACCTTCATCGTGTTGATGATCTTCGGCGTCGATGCAGCCCTCTTCTGGTCTGTGTCGATCTTGATCTTGAGCTTCATACCGACGATTGGGACCCTGCTGGGTATTCTCTTCCCCTCGCTCATCGCGCTTCTGCAGTTTGACTCCTTGACACCCTTCTTGGTGATCGCGCCGACTTTGACGATCGTGCAGCTCTACTGTTCAAACTGGCTGCAGCCGAGGCTGACCGGCAAGTCGCTCAACTTGAGCCCTCTTGCCGTCTTCCTGGCGCTCTTTGTCGGCGGGGCGATCTGGGGCATCGTCGGCGCGCTCATCGTCGTACCGGTCTTGTCCATTGCCGTCTTGGTCTGCGCGCATGTAGAGCAGCTTCGCCCTATCGCCATTGCACTCTCCCAAGATGGGACCCTACCGCACCTGGATGAGGGTGAGACTGAGCACCTGTGAAGGGCTAGATCAGAGTCTAGAGGAATGTTCCCGACGCCATGGGGAGAGCTGGATCCCAGGGCCGCTGGCGGATGGGGTGTCCGCCGACTAGGTGTTCTTTACCGTACGCTAGCGTTCGCGGATGATCGCGTAACATGTTGATAAAGGTTGATACATCGTGCTCACTTGTCCGTTGTCGTTCGCCAGCGTTCGTGGTAAATCGGGTCTTCATGTGGGGCAAAATGTGGGGCACAGATGGCGCTTTCCGATCGACGATGCCGGACCGCACCTTCGGGGAGGCACACTGATGGCAAGGGACTGATACTACATGTGAGGACCGGCGGGTCGCGCCAATGGGTCTTTCGATATCAGATGAACGGAGTTCGCCGCGATATGGGGCTCGGTCCCTATCCGGCAGTTTCTCTCGCGGATGCTCGCCGCAGGGCGGACAAGGCGCGCTCTCAGGTTGCCCAGGGCATTGACCCTTTAACGGCAGCAGCGGCTGAGAAGCGATTGACCTTCCGCGAAGCCGCAGAAGCCCTAATCGAATCGAAACGGCCCGGATGGCGAAATGCAAAACACGCTGCGCAATGGGCTTCGACCCTTGAGCGTTACGTGCATCCGAGCATCGGCGATCGCCACGTGTCGAAGATTCAGGTGGCTGACGTCTTGGCGGTCTTGAAGCCAATCTGGACGAGCAAGACAGAGACGGCAAGCAGGGTCCGTCAGCGCGTTGAGGCCGTTCTTGATTATGCCAGGGCACATGGCTACCGGCAGGGCGACAACCCTGCCCGTTGGCGCGGACATCTGGACCACATGCTACCGAAGCCCTCGGCGGTCAAATCGGTCGAGCACCACAAAGCTCAGGATTGGCGCACAGCCCCAGTGTTCATGGCTCAATTGAGGTCACGCGAAGGGGTTGCCCCTAAGGCTTTGGCCTTCATCATCCTGACGGCCGCTAGGTCGGATGAAGTGCGCTCGATGCGGTGGGGTGAGGTTGATATGGCGAATGCCATCTGGGTCGTGCCGCCAAGCAGGATCAAGGCCGGCAAGGAACACCGTGTGCCACTTTGCGGTGCTGCGCTTGCAATCCTGGGCCAGCGTCGCGTTGGTGGCACAGACCAACTAGTCTTTGAGAGCGAGGTGAAGCGCAGCAAGCCTTTGTCGGATGTCGCTGTCACCAAGGTGATGCGGCGCATGGGCTACGAATCGATCACCACACACGGATGGCGCTCGACGTTTAGAGACTGGGCCGGGGAGAGTTCTGAGTTCGCCCGAGAAGTGATCGAGGCTGCGCTCGCTCATCAGATCAAAGACAAGGCCGAGGCCGCCTATGCGCGTGGGGATCTCTTCGACAAGCGGCGCGCTCTTATGGCCGCTTGGTCCAGCTATCTGTCTCGCTCAAGCTCGTAAAATCTGTCAACGCTGAATCCACTGAGAGGATAATGTCGAAGGCCGGTCTTCGGGTCACCCAATGCTCGCGGCGCACTGTTGGAGCGGTGCTGGCAGGTCATTGGAGGAATGGGGCAGTTTGCTGATAGCGCAGTTAAGAGTTTATCCAGGGTGTTGACGCCTTGGCGCTGGTTATGAGTTTTCATCATAACACCATAGACAATTCGTCTATTGACAAAGTGACATCATTTCGTGTAAGGACTATCATAAGCATTTTGAGACTAGAAATTTCACCCCACTTGGCGAGCGTTCCCTAGATCACACTTGCTCGCGGCCAAGAGCGCCTCGGGAGGCGCTCAAGAAGTGAGACGCAGGTAAAGTAGCACGGAGGTAGCAAACTGAAATCGAAGCAACCCAGCCCAGTGCTGGAGAACACAGCAGCGGAGCTTACATTCATCAAATTGAGATTGGAGATCGAACACATATGAGTGTGTATCAAATTCCCCCTGAGGCCTGGGTGGCCAACCTCGGAAACGAGGGGCACGCCTTCGCCTTGAACCTCAATGACTTCTGCAAGGCCGTAGGCATCGGCAGGACCAAAGCATACGAGGAGATCAAGGCCGGGCGCCTGGAGGCGCGAAAGGCGGGGCGGCGTACCTTGATCACAGCCGAGGCAGCGAGGGCGTGGCTCAACGCCCTTCCTAGGGTTGCTGCGGAAGCTGCGGCCTAAAAGCAGGCTCAACAGACTTCCTCCAAGGGTGTGTACCGGCTAGTGAGGACGATGATCACTAAGTCGGTGATCGTTCGACCAGCCATCACAAGCGCATCAAGGCGACCTCGTGATGAAGTACGACTGCAATGCTCCATAGCCATAGAGAAACATCGACGTCCGCCTGGTCTCGCTGGGGATGGGGTGAAGCGTGTGAATTCAAGATAGAAAGGATGACCCTTCAATGCCGCCTTAGTTCGTCCCACTAAATGGTATCACTTGAAAGCACGATGTCCGGATGTCATCCGGTCTACGTTGTACTACACTTGAATAAAGGATGGTAAAATTGTCCAAACTGGACTTTGTAACGAACGATGTTAGTGTAGAATCCAAGGATAAGCGTTTAAGTGCAAAAGATGTAAGCGAGTTCCTTCGGTCAAACCGAAAAATGTGGCTGCCAATCATCTTTCCAGCCGGTAAGATCAATGGCCTTGTGTTCGAGATCGGCGATGCCGACGGCAAACCTGGCAAGTCTCTGACGATCCCATTTGACGGCGAGAAGGCCCCGGACCTGGTCGACTTTGGTGGAGATTTCAGGGGCGATGATCTGGACCTCTACGCCCGCGGTACGCGGCTAAGTCCAAAAGACGCCATGCGGGACGTGACCCAGCGGTTCAGCCTGGCAGAGACCGTCGTGCCCAGTGTGGAACCAAGCGCCACGGGCAGCGCGCAGTTCATCCACCCCGAGCTGGGAGCGCCGGCGCGGGTCTGGGACTATCGCAGCCCACAAGATGACGTTCTCATGGTCCACGCCCGCTACGACAAGCCGGATGGCAAGAAGGAGTTTCGCCCATGGGTCAGGAAGGGCGAGGTCTGGCAGTCCAAGTGGCCCGATCCACGCCCTCTCTATCGGCTCCGAGACTTCCATGATGCTCCGGATTGCCCGGTTCTGGTGGTCGAAGGCGAGAAGTCTGCGGACGCGGCAGGCGCCATGTTTTGGCGGCACTACGTAGTCACCACCTGGCCAGGTGGTTGCAATGCCGTCTCCAGGGCTGACTGGTCACCCGTCGCTGGCCGAGATGTGGTTGTTTGGCCGGATGCCGACGAACCTGGCTTTAAGGCAGCCCGAGTCGTCGTGGAGGCCTGCAGAGAGGCCGGCGCGCGCGGCGCCAAGATCGTTCCACTGCCCGATGACCTGCCGAAAGGTTGGGACCTGGCTGACCCTCTGCCTGAAGGCTGGAGCGAGAAGAGGGTGCACAATCTCCTCGAGGGCGCGCAGGGTTCGGCAGACGATGCCATGGGCGATCTTGTCTGCCCAGCAGACCTGCTCCACTTGCCGCCCGAGCGCCGATGGATCGTACCCGGCTGGTTACCAGCCAAGCACGTCGCCATCCTCGCCGGCAGAGGCGGACTTGGAAAGACGCTGTTGGCCCAGCAGCTGGCTGCCGCTGCTGCAGTCGGCGGCACCTGGCTCGACCTGCCGGTCCGCAAATCCCGTACCCTCCTGGTGGCCTGTGAAGACGATCGAGACGAGCTGCACAGGCGGCAGATCAGCATCAACAGAGCGATCGGCATGCCTATGGCCGATTTGCGGGACATGTTCTGGCAAGCGCGCGCAGGCAAGCAGAATGTCCTCTTTGAAGTCAGCGAGGGCAGAAGCGGTCAGAAGACCGAGGCCTTCGCGCAGCTTGAGCAAACTGTCCAATCAACGAGCATCGACTTGCTCATCCTGGACAACGTGGCCCAGATGTTCGCCGGCAACGAGAACGCCAGATCCGACGTGACGCAGTTCGTCAACCTGCTGCACGGTCTTGCGGTCGAATACGACCTGACCATTCTGCTGCTGGCGCATCCCGGCAAGACCGCCGAGTCCGAGTACAGCGGGTCCACGGCATGGGACGCGGCGGTGCGCACCCGCTGGTTCCTCGATCGACGGGAAGAGTGGCAGGAGGCCCAGGGAGGAACCAATCTGCGCGTGCTGCGGCGCTCGAAGTCCAATTACGCGCCAGCTGACGCCGAGATCACTTTGACCTGGGACAACGGCGCCTTCCGATCGCTCGCTCCCAAAGGCAAGGGTTCGGGAAATCTGGTCAACGCTCTGGCGGGCCACAATCAGGACGTGGAGGATGAACGGATCTTCCTCGAGGTCCTCCAAGCGCTGACGGACCAACGCCGCAACGTGTCTCACAAGCCGGGGTGCAACTATGCGCCGGCAGTCATGATTGACATGCCCATGGCCAAGGGCATCGACAAGAAGCGGCTCGAAAGGGCGATGAACCGCCTGTTCGATGCCGGCAAGATCAGCGCCAATCAGTTGGTCTTCAAGCGCGAAAACTATTCCAAGGCTTTGGGGATCGTGCGCGTCGATCAGCGGCAGGAGAGCGACCAGGTGGAGGAGGTTGACCTGGCGGAAGCTGCCTGAAAACTCTAGTGGCTGAGGGCCGAGAGGAGAATTCTCCTCTCGGTCGGCCGACACAACGAGCGGGTCTTCTGGCGAGCGGCCTATCGAGGGGTCGCCAAGTTGGCGGCTCCACCTGCAGGGCGTCGGTGCCATCCATCACGACGCGGGAGATAGAGAACCCTACTGCAGCGAGGTGCAGGCGTCCCAGCGATGATGGCTGGCAACGATCGGGTAGACCGTCCCGCCTGGCAGCTTGATCGGCACCACCATCGCGTCGCCGACAGCCTTCCTGGGCTTGCTAAAGATCGACCCACCGACGCACCCACCAACCCCCACGAGCGCAAGCCGGATTCAGGCAAATTCGTGCTAAGCCATTGAAATCGAACCACCCTAAACGTACCCACACAACGACCCACGAACGCAAGATATGGCGGTTCCTGCAATGCCGTGGTCAGGGCCGGGAAGTGTTCCAAATCAACAACCTAGATAGATTTCAGAGACCCACGAACGTAGCCACCAACGTACCCACTCAACCCCCCTTTATATCCTACGGATATATGTACCCCGCCATAGGGGCGGCGGGGTACATTCCTTGCAGTAGACGTCAGAAGCGGATTCCGGCTGCCGTCTTCTCTGCTGGCAGCCAGAATCCGCAATGGTAATGTAACCTGCCATTCTGGACGGTGGCGCTCATGTCGAGTCTCCCTTTGTTTGGGTCATGGTCTTGCGCATGGACGGTGGGAAGTCCGCACGAGTGGTTTCGGTCCAGAATCTTGCTTGCCTCGCCTCTGGGCAGAGGGCTCCACGTCAGGGCCCTCGGCAAGGGCGCGGCTGGAGAAGTTGACCGCAAGCGCGCGATGCGGGTTCAAGTTCACCGAAGATCCTTACGAGCAGAGGCAGTAGATGCTCTTGGATCAGCACAAACAGATAGACAGATAGGAGCAAGAAGATGACGTCGCCCGGGCATGCTGACTCTTGCAATACCCCCTAGAATCGCCTGGGGCGCCCGCTGACGGCGTTGTTGAGCTCGGCCAGTGTTTGTGAGGCGGAAAGCAGGAAAAAGCCGTCAGCGAGCCGCCTAAGCCCGCCCAGGGCATTCTTCGATCCTTTAGCCGTCCTGATGGGTGACACCCCGCTCGCCGGCAAATGACCCTACATTCTAGGGTCGTGTCCCGGCGCTTAACCCCTCCCCACCTCGCGCGCGCGAGGGGAGGGCCGAGTGGGGGGAGGAATTCCGATAAACGAGGGGTTTCAGGAAATCCGCCACCACTGCCTTGTAGGCGCCGCTTCGGCAATGCCTGGTTTCCGAAAACTATGTCTTGAAACATGCTTTCCGAAAAGCTATGTTACAGATGCGTTTTCGGAAAGGATCTGTCGTGCTCATCGGATACGCCCGCGTCTCGACCCAGGATCAGAAGCCTGAGCTCCAGCTTGACGCGCTGACCGCGGCCGGCTGCGAGCGGACGTTCGAAGAGAAGTCCTCCGGCGCTCTCCGAGAGCGCCCCCAGCTGCAGGCCGCCATCGGCTACATGCGCAAAGGCGATACCCTCGTTGTCTGGCGCCTTGATCGTCTCGCGCGCTCCGTAAAGCAGCTGATAGAGACCATCGACGAGTTGGAGGGTAGGGGGATTGGCTTCCGCTCGATCACCGAGGCGATCGACACCACCACCTCCGGCGGCCGGCTCGTCTTTCATATCTTCGCGGCATTGGCTGAGTTCGAGCGCTCGATCTTGCGTGAGCGCACTATGGCCGGCCTCAAAGCGGCTCGTGACCGCGGGAGGGTAGGGGGGCGACCTCCGGCCTTGACGACAGCAGATATTGCGGCGGCAAAAGCGCTGCTGACCGACCCCACGATCACCACCAAGGAGGTCGCCCGGCGGATGGGTGTGTCAGTCTCGACGCTCTACAAGCACATCCCCGCCGCGCGAGCGACGGTGACACGACAGGAGCCAGACTGA
Organism: Rhodospirillales bacterium; assembly: GCA_963669335.1. GTDB lineage: Bacteria > Pseudomonadota > Alphaproteobacteria > Kiloniellales > JACOMY01 > JACOMY01. The sequence goes on along the minus strand of OY770023.1, from coordinate 5,677,438 downwards.
TGGTGCAGCTCGAACTCTTCCCCTCAGCCGTCCATCTGCGCTGCATCGATCCGCAGCAGAACAAGCGCCGGTTCTATCGCCTCTCGGTTCAGCCGACCCTCTTCGGCGAGTGGGCCTTGGTCAGAGAATGGCGACGCATCGGCTGCGCCGGCCAGCTCCGGCGCGATCTCTATCCTTCGGCCCTGCAAGCTATTGACACTCGCTACGCCGTGGCCAGGGCAAAGCGAAGGCGGGGATATCACAGTCGCGCATGCGAATTCCCGGGAGATCCAGGTTGAAACCCTATTCCTCAAGCATTTCGCCATCGCAGATAACTAGGAGCGTCAGGGTCTCGTTGGAGCTAATCCGGACGGTCTGCTCCTGAACCTCCAACCGATCGGCACTGGTGCGGTCGAACCGTGCATCTGCCCCAATCCCGTGAAGCATTGGACTGTCGGGATCGCTGCCGGACTGGATATCGAACGCATAAGTCTCAGCATCCAGTTGCATTTTGGGGACCACCGATCTGGCACGTTCGGCGAGCCGGAGGTGGTTAAGAGGGTGGTGGCGTTGATGCTGGGCCGGCCTCCGGTCGAGGTTAGACACTGGACTTTGACAGCAGCGTTTATGGCCGAGGTCAGCGGCACCTCGGTCTCCTCGATGATCGGAAGCTTCTGCTCTCAAGACCAGCGCCGGCAGTGGGCGATGCCGGTGATCACCTCTAGCCCGGATCTCTCACGAGGGATAGATCGCGGTAGGGTTTTGGCTCTGGGTTTAGAGCAGAGCAACTGTGGGGTTGTCGGTCACGAGAGATGGTGGCGCCGGGGGCGCAATGAAGTTCAGTTCTGGTTCATCGTTGTTGAAGGGAGAGCGGCAGCGCTTTGGAGCGCGATCAGCGGCATAATCGTGCGTGCGCGAGTTGGAACTCCTGGGCGTAGGGGCAGGCAGACGCCATGGCGACGCGGATGCGCCGGACAGAGATGCGGACCTGCGCGCCGATCTTGAGGAGCTTGCATCGGATGGTGCCGCAAGTGGCTTTGGCCAAGAGGGTATGGGCGAGGGCCTTACGGCGCAGGGCGGCGAGCAGGACATAGGCCAGTGAGGCGAACCAGAGGCGGAGCTGATTGGCCCTCATGGTGGCCGCTGAGGTTCGGTCGGCGAAGAGGTCGAGCTGGCATTCTTTGATCCGGTTTTCCATGTCGCCGCGCGCGCAGTAGAGGCGTTCGTAGAGCGCGCAGGCCTTGACGGTCTTGGCCGGTAGCGAGGTGACGACGAAGCGTGGATTGGCGCCCCTGTCGCCGCGCCCCGCCGTCCACTCGGCCTTGGCGACGACGCGCCGCCGCCGTCTCCAGCTCTTCTTGGTGGTCCAGCGGAAGTCGACGAAGCGTCGCGTTGACTTGCCCGTGCTGAGCGCTTCGGCCTCAGCCCAAGCCAGATCGGCATGGATGCGCTCGACCAGGCGGGCATTGCGGGCCAGGCCGAAGAGGTAGTCGACCTTGTTGTCCTCGGCCCAAGTCATGAGCTCCTCGCGGGCGAAGCCACTATCGGCGCGCAGCAGGATCTTGACCTTGGGCCAGCGCTGTCGGATCTGAGCGACGATGCGGGCGATCTCCTCCTTGGCACCGGCCGCACCATCGATGTTGGCGCGCCGGAGCTTGGCCGCCAGCAGATGATCGCCGCAGAAGATGTAGAGTGGCAGGTAGCAGTAGCAGTCATAGTAGCCATGGAAGAAGCGGCCTTCCTGGTGGCCATGGATCGGATCGTCGGTGGCGTCGAGATCCAGCGTGATGCGCGCTGGCGGCTTGTCATGGGCATCGAGGAAGAGGTCGACGAAGAGCCTCTCGATGGCCTCCGGGTCGTGGCCGATGCGGCGGTAGCGATCTGCCTCCTCGGGCGCATGCTCCAGCCGGTTCAGCGTGCTCTTGCCGGCCAAAGGCGCGCAACGGCTATGGCGCGTCTCCAGACGGCCCAGCACCGTCCCCAGAACCGGGTCATGGCGCAAGTCGTCATGGTCGTTCACATCCTCGTAGCCCAAGGCGATGGCGAAGATGCGCTGCCCTACCAGAGTGGCGACGTCGTGCACCACCCGCTCAGCGCGCCGGCCGTCCTGGAAGCAGGCGGCGAAGCGATCCACCAGGCCGATGGCCCGGTCGGTCGCGCCAAGCAGCAGCGCGCCGGCATCCGAAGAGATCGCCCCGCCGCCAAAATCAGCCACCACACGACGTCCTTCAAGGCGTGCAAAGACCATCGAATCTGAGCTACAGTCTGTCGGCATCGGGGGGCTCCTCTGAGATGGATTAACTCTTTGTCGCAAAAGAATTTTCCCACACTCAGAGCCCCGATGCACCTAACTCTCGTGAGATATTCGGGCTAGGCTGTAGAAACCCTCCTCCGATACAAGTCTCTCCTTCGGGATCCTCTAAAGCCTCCTGCTCTTTCTGAGGTGTCCCTTGCAATCGGAGGCCAGTCCGGCCAGCCCGCTGCGCGGGCTGACACTCCTACACCATCTCTCGAGACACGACCTCCAAGTCCTCTCCGATCTCTACCGCGCAGCTACGGATCTCGACACCTTCGTCGGCCGAATCGACCACGGCTTTGCCAGCCGTCAACCGCCTTTCAGGCTGGCCTAGCTGACCTTTGAGCGTCGCCTTTCGGGACGATTCCCAAACCTGCTCGTCCCCTTGTATGGCTGTTATGGACCGATCAGGCGGCAGCGCAGCGCGCTGATCTGCGCCTCCAACAAATCGTCCGAAATGACAGTTGACGGCCTCGGTCATATTGGACACAATCGCCAGCACAAAATTTAGGGCAGATAAAAGTACAATCTTGTTTCGTTTCTGCCATCAGCATACCGACCCATTGCCCGCCCGCGCTGTGCGAGAAGGAGTTAGTTATGGCCGACATCACTGGAACTGACCTGAACGATCTACTCACCGGCACGGATGGGAGAGATAACATCTATGGCCTCCTAGGAGACGACAGCCTCTATGGAGTAAGTGAACCAGACGGCCTCTTCGGCGGCAGTGGTCTGGATCGGATCTTCGGCGGAGAGGGTAATGACATCAGCCTCTTCGGCGGCAGTGGTCAGGACGGGATATTTGGTGGAGAGGGTAATGACCTCAGTCTCATTGGCGGTGATGGCGATGATAGTCTTTATGGGGAAAGCGGTACGGACAGGAAGCTCATCGGTGGCAGTGGTCTTGACCTGATCTTTGGCGGAGAGGGTAATGACAACAGTCTCGTTGGCGGTGATGGCGATGATAGTCTTTATGGGGGCCAGGGCGTTGACACCTCGCTCAACGGCGGCAGTGGCCTTGACCTGATCGACGCTGGAGAGGGCAATGACGGACTTATCTATGGTGGGGAGGGAGATGATATTCTTCGCGGCGAGGGCGGGTTCGATCGCCTGCTCTCAGGAGGCAGCGGTCAGGACGGGATCTACGGTGGAGAGGGGAATGACACCAGTCTCTTCGGCGGGGAGGGCGATGACAGTCTCTACGGCGGCAATGGTTATGACCTGAGTCTCATCGGTGGCAGTGGGCAGGATCTAATCTTCGGTGGAGAGGGGCGTGACACCAGTCTCTTCGGCGGAGAGGGCGATGACAGTCTCTCTGGGGACACCGGTAATGACCACCGGCTCATCGGTGGCAGTGGTCAGGACCTGATCGACGGTGGAGAGGGTGGTGACACCAGTCTCTTCGGCGGCTCTGGCGACGACAGTCTTTATGGGGATAACGGTAGGGACAGGTTTCTCTACGGTGGCAGTGGTCAGGACCTGATCTTCGGTGGAGAGGGTGATGACATCACCCTTCGCGGCGGCAGCGGTCGCGATTCGCTGTTCGGCGGCAGCGGCGCGGATTATCTGACTACGAGCCAGGGTGAGTTGGTTGCTGGTGACCACTTCGATGGCGGCAGTGGCGTCGATACGCTGATCTTGAGAGAGATGCAAAGCGCGACGCTTCCCGCTGGTGTGACCGTGACCTCGGTCGAATACCTCCTTTTTGAACTCTATGCGGTGGGGACGAGTGGCAACGATTCGCTGTTTGGCAGCACTGGGCCTGATACACTCTTGGGCCTGAGCGGTGATGACGGTCTCTATGGAGACAATGGAAACGATAGCCTTTATGGCGGGGATGGCGACGACAGGCTCTTCGCGGGCGGCGGATTTGATACGAAGAACTTTGGAGGCAGCGGCGCCGACATTTTTTACGGTGATGGCGGAAATGATGGAGTTTACGGCGGCAGTGGTCATGACCGGCTGTTTGGAGGAGGCCTCACCGATGGTTCCTTTTTCGGAGAGGATGGCGCGGACCTGATTTACGGTGGCAATCTTTTCGATCTCGAGTTCTATGGAGGAAGCGGGGCTGACTCCCTCTTCGGCGGTGAGGCCGGTGACGCTTCTCTCTTTGGCGGTTCCGGAGATGACTTCCTATCCGGCGACAGTGGCAATGACCGTTTGCTGCTCGGCGAGGCTGGTGATGACCGCCTGACGGGCCGCGCTGGCAACGATTGGGAATTGGAGGGCGGCAGCGGAGCAGACACGCTCTTTGGCGGCGGCGGTAACGATCGTTCTCTCTATGGTGGCTCGGGTGCGGATATCATTGACGGCGGGGGAGGTCAGGACCGCGGGCTTTATGGCGGTGACGGGGTGGATACGCTCTATGGTGGTGCTGCCGGCGACCGAGAGATCTTTGGAGGGGCAGGGATCGATACCCTCTACGGCGGCAATGGTAACGACAGGCTCTACGGTGATGCCGGTGACGATCAGGCAGTGGGAGGGAGTGAGAACGACAAGGTCTATGGCGGCTCGGGTTCGGACCGAATGGACGGGGAGGCGGGCAACGACTTCCTGGCAGGCGACAGTGGCGTTGACAGCCTCTTCGGGGGTGATGGCGATGATCGCCTGACGGGCCGCGCCGGCGACGATGTCTCTCTTGATGGCGGCAGCGGTCAGGACAGCCTGACCGGCGGTGCCGGCGATGACAGCTCCCTCTTTGGAGGTTCGGGCGAGGATCTGATCCGTGCAGGCGGCGGTCAGGACCGCGGGCTTTATGGCGGTGACGGGACGGATCTGATCTACGGCGGTGAGAGCGGTGACCGCGGTGTCTTTGGAGGGAACGGCGACGACAGCGTCTTCGGTGACGATGGCGTAGACCGGCTCTATGGCGATGCCGGTGAAGACCGCCTCTACGGGGGGACTGGGAACGATAAGCTCTACGGTGGCTCTGAGGCCGACGGCTTCCTTATGGGCGATGCCGGCGACGACTTCCTGGCGGGTGACAGCGGGAATGACTTCCTCTTCTACGGCGGCTCCGGCGAAGACGGTCTCTCGGGCCGAGCCGGGGATGACAGCCTCTTCTACGGCGGTCTTGGCGACGATCGCTTGACGGGCGCGGCGGGAGACGATGCCTCCTTGTTCGGGGGCAGCGGTTCCGACACCCTGCGTGGCGGCGGTGGCGAGGATGCCTACCTCTTCGGTGGTAGTGGGATCGACAGCCTCTATGGCGGTGAGGGTGACGATACCTTGAACGCCGCCAGCCAGGGCGAGCTTCAAGCCGGCGACATCTTCGATGGTGGCTCTGGCACCGATACCCTGGTGCTGGGCACCGGCGTCAGCTTGCCGGCTGGCGTCACCGTCACCAACGTCGAGAGCGTCATCTACATGATCTGAGGCTAACTCTTCTCGAACGCCTGCTGGTCCTTAGCCCGGACATCAGCAGGTAGCCCCCGGTGTTGGCTTTCGCTTCTTCCTAAATCACTGTCAACACCGGGGGCATCGATTCTCAAGCGGTGTCTCCGTTCCGCTTGAGCGGGCGTCCTGCCCCCCAGGATGCCCAAAAGAGCCGCAGAAACAGCCCGTGATCCCAGGGCTTGCGGCAGTGCTGCTCCTCCTTGTGACCAGGGAGCAGCACGGGATAGAGCCAGCAGGAACGCACTGGCTCTTTCAGGCGCCGTCCGGGACACATCTTTCCCCAAGAGCCCTCCTGGACGGCGCCTTCCTATCCTTCGCGCACCGGCGAGAGCTTAAGCGCAGGGGGGTGTGTTCATCCAAGAGGCGTCCGTCTCGTCGCTTTGCGCCGGACGAGCGACGCCCAGCAAGGAAAGGACCATGGCCCCATGCATGCGCACGGCAAACCGGCAAAGGAGCGGATTCTTGATTGCACCAAGCAGACCATAGAATGCTTTGGCGTGAGCAAGATGAGCGTTCCCGGCGTGGCGCGACTGTTAGGCCTTCGCCACACCAATGTTTATCACCACTTTCCAAGCAAGAAGGCCCTCATTGAGGCCGTGGTCCTGCGTTGGCTGGAGACAATCCATGCCCCCCTCTGGCCGATCGCCGAGGCATCGGACCCTGCCGGTGATCGGCTCTCCGAGTGGTTCCGCGAACTTATCAAGATTGCTCAACAAGCCGAAAGAGAGGAGCAACATCTCTTCCACGCCTATCGTCTTATCTCTGCCGAGAGTGCCGGCAGGTCGACCTCGCCGATCGAACAGCATTGGCAGGCCCTTGAGATGTCGTTGACCCAGATCCTCTTCCAAGGGTGTGCGGAAGGGGTGTTGGATTGCCATGGTGCGCCTGAGGTGAAGGCGCGCGCCCTGCTCGATGCTATGGCTTTGTTCTATCGCCCGGAGATGATGGTGCTGAGGCGTTCTGCAGAGCCGCGCTTCTCCGAGCTTGAGGGCTTGCTTTTGGCAACTCTGATGCCGGTGGAGAGGGTCGCGCAATAGCCCTCTGCTGTGCACCATGAGGGGTGATCGCTGTTCTGGCCTGGCAGTCTTTGGTGTGACCAAACCATCTCTGAAGACGCTCCCTCTCATCGCTACCACCGCCCAAGCAAGCGCCCGCGCAGCGCGCTGAACCGGCCATTGCCTACCGCATTGGCAATTGACAATGTCTCCAATCATGTGTCCAATAATGTGGTAATCTAGAAGTGAGTCGATCCTAAGAAGCCCCCAGGCGGACCCGCCCGCTTAGATGCCATCCCCCCTGCCAGCAGCCCCGGTGGGGATAAGGAGAAACGCGATGCCCGCCATCATTGGCACCGACCTAATCGATACCCGCTCCGGCACCTCAGAGGACGACACGATCTTTGGCCTCGGCGGTGATGACACACTGCGCGGTATCGACGGTATGGATCTCCTCTACGGCGGTAGCGGGATCGACAGCCTCTATGGCGGCGAAGGCGACGACACCTTTAACCTAGCCAGCCAGGGCAAGCTTGCAGCCGGTGACATCTTCGATGGTGGCTCTGGCACCGACACCCTGATGCTGGGCACCGGCGTCATTGTCACCAACGTTGAGGTCGTGGCCTACATGATCTGAGGCTAACTCTTCTCGAACGCCTGCTGGTTCACAGTCCGAAGGTCAGCAGGCGGCCCCCGGTGTTGACATCCTCCAATCCAAGGTCAACACCGGGGGCTTCGCGCCCAAGCGGTATCTCCGTTCCGCTTGGGCGGGCGTCCTGCTCCCCAGGATGCCCAAGAGAGCCGCAGAATCAGCCCGTGATCCCAGGGCTTGCGGCAGTGCTGCTCCTCCTTTTGATAAGAGAGCAGCACGGGAAAGAGCCAGCAGGAACGCACTGGCTCTTTTAGGCGCCGTCCGGGACTGCTTTTCCAGAGCCATCCCCGGGCGGCGCCCTCCCCTCCTTTGCCCTTGAGCGGGAGCTTAAGCGTGAGGACTGTCTTCGTCCAAGGGGCGTCCGTCTCCGCGCATTGCTCCAGACGAGCCACGCCCCAACAAGGAAAGGTTCAGGAGCGTCATGCTCTCCCCGTCCCCGGCTGACCCAAGAGATGATCCTCGATGCGACGGAGGACGCCATGAAGCGCTTCGGCTACAGGAAAACTTATGCTACCGATGTTGCTCGTACGCTGGGGGTGAACCACGGATCAATCTATCGCCACTTTCAGACAAAGCAGATCCTCTTCGCGGCCGTGACATGCCAGGCCATATCCAACCGGGTAGTGTTACGCGCAGCCGGATCCGATCTCACGTCGGGCATGTTTTCATCGGCCAGAAGCACCGCATAGGGTTGATCATCAGCAGCGTCGGCGTGGGCCGTCCTAGGTAATGATCGGACCAGCAAGCCTCGTCTACAACATGCAACGCCGCGCCTGGGTCCAGACCAAATCCGCCTCAACATAGCAAACAGACGGGCCGCCCAAGCTTCGATCCCATCAAACAGACCAACAACGAGCAGGAAGCTTCCCTATCAGGAGCCCAACTTCCCTTTGTCTTGCCGTTCAAACGTCAATCACTGTATTCTCTGTGCTATCCAGGTGCAAAGTCAAACAGATCCGCGCTGCACACTGTTGGTCACGGAGAGCTCCCCTGCTCAGCGTTGAACCTATGAGCCAGAGCAGTTGTCGCTGATACAGAGCCCGGATGCACCGACGTCAAGGAGGCATCCGGGCTAGCCATCCTCTTTCGAATAGGCGGCATGACTGCGGCCTAACCATCAGCCGGGTCGGCTTGGCCGGCCTGCCCACCGGCTTACAGAAGCCCCCGATGTGCGCGGGCTCCCGGGATTGCGTGCCTGTGAAACAGGATACAGTTGACAGTGCATACAATATCGGCGACAAAAATCTATACGAAACTCCCACCATAAAACAGAACAATTGCATAAACAATTGTCAATTCAATGTGTGGATGGGTTGCGCTGGGACCGCCGTCAGAGGCTGTCTGCCAACCCTGTATGTCGTCGCTTTGCGCCATTCTTATCGGGGGGCCTGCGATCGATTGGGCAACTGGGGAAGAGGCAATGGCTCGGATAACTGGCACTAACGGCGTCGATAACCTGACCGGCACAAACAACACCGACACGATCTTTGGCCTTGGGGGAGACGATAGTCTCTCCGGCAGAAGCCAGTCGGACACGCTGTTCGGAGGCAACGATAATGACCGCTTGTTTGGTCAGCAAGGTAACGACGACCTCTTTGGCCAGAGTGGGAACGATTTTCTCTTCGGATCCGGTGCCGATGATTTTCTGGATGGAGGCAGCGGAAACGATCGTTTGTACGGCAACGCCGACAGGGATATCCTATACGGTGGCGAGGGCGCAGACACTCTTAACGGTGGATCTTTCAGGGATTCTCTCTTTGGGGGAAGTGGCAACGATCTCGCTATTTTTCTCGCGTCTGAGATAAGCGATACGGAGACATTTTGGGGAGGTTTTGGTACTGACACCGTTAGTTTCCAGACGGGTGCCAACGCAGGAGATGTAAATGCGATTGCCGAGGTCTCCATTTTTGGGCAGACGGGTACTGGTCTCCGGATTGAGATGGCTGGCCCTGGCATTGCCTCAGGGGGCGGGCTAGCTGACACTGTGTATGGCAGCTCCTTCCGCGACAGCATTTTCGGCGGTTCGGGCAGCGATACAGCTTATGGCGGTGAGGGAGGTGACCTTATTGAGGCCACCGGTGGCTCCAACAGCCTCTACGGTGGAAGCGGCATTGATACGATCAGATCAAATGGCTCTTCAGGGAAACTGGATGGCGGCTCCGGCGCAGATACGCTCGCTGGTGTTGGAGCTGCTGCCGCAAACCTCTTCGGGGGGCGAGGCAATGATAGGCTCTATGGTGAGGCTGCTCTCGTCGAGACGCTCTTCGGCGGCGGGGAAGAAGATACGTTCTTCGTCGTTGGGAATGGGGTTGGCTTTAACTTCTTTGGCGGCCTGCAAGACGACGACTTTTTTGGCGGAAGTCGAGTTTACGCTTTTTTTGGAGGGCAGGGGGCGGACACGATTGACAATATCAGAGCGCGGGGTAGTGATCTCTACGGTGGAGATGGGGATGACAGCATTGTCGGTGGCGGAAGCAGCGACAATGACATTTTCGGCGGTTCCGGCGATGACCTTATTCGTGGTCAATTAGGGGACGATTTTTTACTCTTTGGTGGTGAAGGTAATGATCGTATTTATGGCGGCTCCGGCGATGACAATGATCTGTGGGGCCGATCAGGCAATGACACCCTCTTTGGAGGTGATGGTAACGACTCCCATTTATTTGGCGGGGACCCATCCGCCGGCAGCGATGCCGATCAGATTTTCGGCGGCTCCGGCTCTGACACGTCTCTCTTCGGTCGTCTTGGAGACGACACACTCCATGGTGACGCTGGCGACGATGTAAGCCTCGACGGTGGCGATGGTGCCGATAGTGTTTATGGGGGGCGCGGGAACGATCAGCTTATAGGTGGCTCGGGACTCGACACTGTCGACGGCGGTTCCGGGAACGATCTTCTGATCGTCTCGAGCCAGGGAGAACTCGTGGCCGGTGACGTCTTCGACGGTGGCAGCGGCGTCGACACCCTGGTGCTGCGCGACGGTGCAAGTCTGCCTGCCGGCGTGGTGCTGAGCTCGATCGAGGTGTTGGCGCGCTATGGGACCAGCGGTGCAGACAGCCTGGACGGGGCAAGCGGGGATGATCGGCTCTTTGGCTTGAGTGGTGATGACAGCCTCTACGGGCTGAGTGGCGCCGATAGGCTCTTTGGTGGCGCGGGCATCGATTCGCTTGAAGGAGGCGGTGGTGCGGATAGTCTGTACGGCGGGGATGGCGTTGACTACATCGTCGTCCGAAGCCAAGGCGATCTCGTGTCGGGTGAGCGGATTTTTGGGGGTGACAATTCGGACTATCTGTTTCTGTTCGAAGCTGCGACCCTGCCGGCTGGTGTCGAGTTATCATCGATTGAAACCGTACAGTTTTTGGGTACCAGCGCCGCCGACACGATCCCCGGGACCAGTGGTGACGATAATCTAGTCGGTTTCAGTGGCAACGACACCCTCTATGGCCTGTCAGGGAATGACGGCGTAAGTGGTGGGTCTGGGGATGACCAGCTGTTTGGCGGAGACGGTAGGGATTTCCTTAATGCCTTCTTTGGCAACGACACCAGCCTGTTCGGTGGCAGTGGCACTGATTTCATAAACGGTAACTTTGGTCAGAACAGCTATTTCTATGGAGATAGTGGTAACGACTTTATACTGGGGGGCTCTGATGACGAGCGTTACTTTTACGGAGGGGACGGTGACGATGTTATTCGGTCCAGAGATGGCGATGACCGCTATCTATTTGGCGGCGCGGGTCTGGACAGCCTCTATGGCGGCAGTGGTGCCGACGTCCTAGCTGTTTCGAGCCAGGGCGAGCTGGTAGCCGGCGAGACCTACGACGGCGGCAGCGGCGTGGACACCCTGGTGTTGCGCGATGGAGCGAGCCTGCCGGCGGGTATCGTTGTCAGCTCTATAGAAGTGATCCAGTTCTTTGGGTCGAGCGGCAATGATCAGGTGGTGGGCCTCAGCGGCAATGACAGCCTCTATGGTCAGAGTGGGGACGACTTTTTGTCCGGGGCGAACGGCTCTGATACGCTGCGGGGCGGTGCAGGTGTCGATACCCTGCGTGGCAACCTTGGCGACGATGTCATGGTGGTGTCGAGCCAGGGAGAGCTGGTGGCTGGTGAGACCTACGACGGCGGTACCGGTGTGGATACGCTAATCCTGTTCGAGGCCGCCAGCTTGCCGGGTGGCGTGTTGTTGAGTTCGGTCGATCGCATCGTCGCCTATGGGACGAGCGGCGCGGACGGCCTCTACGGCAGGAACGGGATCGACACGCAGTTCGGCCTCAGCGGCGATGACAGCCTCTATGGGGCCGGCGGCTCTGACTACCTCTATGGCGACGAAGGCGACGACACCCTTTATGGCGGTGCAGGGCAAGATTCGGCCTTTGGTGGCAGTGGGGCGGACGTTCTGGCAGTTGCGAATCAGAGCGAGCTGGTAGCCGGCGAGACCTACGACGGCGGCAGCGGTGTCGACACCCTGGTGCTGCGCGACGGTGCGAGCCTGCCGGCCGGCGTGGTGCTGAGCTCGATCGAGGTGCTGGCGCGCTATGGAACCAGCGGTGCGGACAGCCTGGAGGGGACCAGCGGGGATGATCAGCTCTACGGTCTCAGTGGCGATGATAGCCTCTACGGGCTGAGCGGCGAAGATCGCCTGTCCGGCGGCGACGGTGATGACAGCCTTTACGGCGGCGCGGGTCTGGACAGCCTATACGGTGGCAGTGGTTCGGATGTGATGACTGTTGCCAGCCAGGGTGAGCTGGTAGCCGGCGAGACCTACGACGGCGGCAGCGGTGTCGACACCCTGGTGCTGCGCGATGGGGCGAGCCTGCCGGCCGGCGTGGTGTTGAGTTCGATCGAGTCGGTTCAGGTCTATGGAACCAGCGGCGCGGACAGCCTGGAGGGGGCCAGCGGGGACGATCAGCTCTCCGGTCTCAGTGGCGATGACAGCCTCTATGGGCTGAGCGGCGCTGATAGCCTGACCGGCGGCCAAGGTGACGACAGCCTTTACGGCGGTGCAGGGCAAGATTCGGCCTTTGGTGGCAGTGGGGCGGACGTCCTGGCAGTTGCGAATCAGAGCGAGCTGGTAGCCGGCGAGACCTACGACGGCGGCAGCGGTGTCGACACCCTGGTGCTGCGCGACGGTGCGAGCCTGCCGGCCGGCGTGGTGCTGAGCTCGATCGAGGTGCTGGCGCGCTATGGAACGAGCGGTGCGGACAGCCTGGAGGGGACCAGCGGGGATGATCAGCTCTACGGTCTCAGTGGCGATGATAGCCTCTACGGGCTGAGTGGAGCTGATAGCCTGTCCGGCGGTGTGGGTTACGACAGCCTTTATGGCGGTGCGGGTTTGGACAGCCTCTATGGTGGCAGTGGCGCCGACGTCCTGGCTGTTGCCAGCCAAGGTGAGCTGGTAGCCGGCGAGACCTACGACGGTGGCAGCGGTGTCGACACCCTGGTGCTGCGCGACGGTGCGAGCCTGCCGGCCGGCGTGGTGTTGAGCTCGGTCGAGGTGTTGGCGCGCTATGGGACCAGCGGTGCGGACAGCCTGGAGGGGACCAGCGGGGGTGATCAGCTCTCCGGTCTCAGTGGTAATGACAGCCTCTATGGGCTGAGTGGCTCTGACAGCCTGTTCGGCAGCGCGGGTAATGACAGTCTTTATGGCGGTGCGGGTTTGGACAGCCTCTATGGTGGCAGTGGCGCCGACGTCCTGGCTGTTGCCAGCCAAGGTGATCTGCTTGCCGGTGAAACCTACGACGGCGGCAGCGGCGTCGACACCCTGGTGCTGCGCGACGGGGCGAGCCTGCCCGCCGGCGTGGTGCTGAGCTCGATCGAGGTATTGGCGCGCTATGGGACCAGCGGTGCGGACAGCCTGGAGGGGACCAGCGGGGACGATCAGCTCTCCGGTCTCAGTGGCGACGACAGCCTCTACGGGCTGAGCGGCGAAGATCGCCTGTCCGGCGGCGACGGTGATGACAGCCTTTACGGCGGCGCGGGTCTGGACAGCCTATACGGTGGCAGTGGTTCGGATGTGATGACTGTTGCCAGCCAGGGTGAGCTGGTGGCCGGCGAGACCTACGACGGCGGCAGTGGCGTCGATACATTGGTGCTGCGCGACGGTGCGAGCCTGCCGGCCGGCGTGGTGTTGAGTTCGATCGAGTCGGTTCAGGTCTATGGAACCAGCGGCGCGGACAGCCTGGCGGGGACGAGCGGGAGTGATCAGCTCTTCGGCCTCAGCGGTGATGACAGCCTCTATGGCAACGCAGGTGACGACAGCCTTTATGGCGGCGCGGGTCTGGACAGCCTCTACGGCGGCAGTGGCGATGACGTCCTGGCTGTTGTCAGCCAAGGTGATCTGCTCGCCGGTGAGACCTACGACGGTGGCAGCGGTGTCGATACCCTGGTGTTGCGCGACGGGGCGACCCTGCCTGCCGGCGTGGTGCTGAGCTCGATCGAGGTGTTGGCGCGCTATGGGACCAGCGGTGCGGACAGCCTGGAGGGGGCCAGCGGGGACGATCAGCTCTCCGGTCTCAGTGGCGACGACAGCCTCTACGGGCTGAGTGGCGCTGATAGCCTGTCCGGCGATGATGGTGCCGACAGTCTTTATGGCGATGCGGGTGATGACACGCTCTCTGGCGGTTCGGGTCTGGACAGAGTGAACGGTGGCAGTGGCGCAGACATCATGGTCGTCGAAAGCCAGGGTCAGCTGATCGCCGGCGAGACCTACGACGGCGGCAGCGGCGTGGATACCCTGGTCCTTCAGGATCGTGCCGACCTGGTGAGCGGTGTGTCCTTGGTGAGTGTGGAGGTGCTGCAGCGCGAGGGCAGTGACGGTGCGGATAGCCTCTCCGGGCGGAGCGGTTTCGAGAACGTCCTCTTGGGGCTTAGCGGCAGCGACATGCTGGCCGGTACCTCGGGCAGGGATCGTCTGTCCGGCGGGTCTGGCGATGACGTCGGTCTCTATGGCGAGGCGGGGGACGATCGTCTCTACAGCGACTCAGGGAGCGACACTTACTTCTATGGCGGCGAGGGCGATGACACGATCTCGGTTCTGGAGGACGCGGCTACGCTCTATGGCGACCTTGGCGATGACATCGTGATCGGCCTGGGAGCCGATGCCGATTTGTCGGTTTTCCAAGGCGGCTCCGGTGCCGACAAGATCTATGGATCTGGCGGGGCGGGGCTAGCTACCCTGTTTGGCGGATCGGGAGCCGATCTCCTGCTGTCCGAAGGGCCGGACTCTTCGGCCTTCTATGGCGGGGCGGGGGACGACACCGCCTACGTCTACGGCGGCGGGGCCTTCTATGGGGGTGAGGGCGCGGACACCCTAGATGGCGCGAACTATAGTCTCTACGGTGGTGATGGTAATGATACCCTCTCTGGTATAGACTCTGATGACAGCGACTTCAGTGGCGGCAGTGGCGACGATGTGATTTTCGGCGGTTCTGGCCAAGATGAAACGCTTGGCGGTGATGCCGTTAGTATCGATTTCGGATTAGGAAATCCCGGCGGCGCAGATACGATTTTTGGTGGCTCTGGAGATGATTGGGATTTCTTTGGCGGCAGTGGTGCCGACATCATTCGCGGAGACGCAGGCGACGACAGCTCTTTGTTTGGCGGTAGTGGCAGAGATACGGTCTATGGCGGCAGTGTAACGATTGGATTGGTGTTTCCCTAAGGCAAGAGGTGGAGGCCGGCGAGACCCTCGACGGCGGCAGCGGTGTCGACACGCTGGTGTTGGACAACGGTGCCAATCTCCACCCCGGCGCGGTGTTGACGAACATAGAGCTTGTGTCTTTCGAGGGAGACTTTGCGGCCGACGTGCTGCATGGCGCAGGCTCGATCGTCAATGTCATGGAGGGCGACTCTGGCGGCGACAGCCTCTATGGCGGAGATCTGGCGGACAGTCTTGATGGTGAGAACGGCAGCGATGCGCTCTTCGGTGGTGCAGGTGACGATCGTATCGACGGGGGCAATGGTGACGAGTTCCTCCTCGTCGGCGGTAGCGGCAGCGATACCGTCTACGGCGGTGCGGGTAACGACAACAGCTTGATTGGCGGCAGCGGGATCGACTCCGTCTATGGCGGAGCGGGTGACGATGTCTTCGTGGTCCGCAGCCAAGGCGATCTGGTGACGGGCGATCTCTTGGACGGTGGCAGTGGCACGGACACCTTGGTACTGCTGGGCGGTGCAACGGTCCCGGCAGGTGCTGTGCTGACGAATGTCGATGTGACACTGGTTGGGAACGCAGCGCTCTTCGGCAGTTCGGGCGATGCCAGCCTCTACGGCGACGCTCTGCCGGATCGTCTCTATGGTTTGACCGGCAACGACAGTCTCTTTGGGACGGGTGCGGACGATCTGCTGGCCGGTGGGGTCGGCGACGACGGCCTCTATGGTGCAAGCGGTAGTGACCGGCTCTATGGCGGTTCGCAAGCCGATCGCCTGGAGGCAGGATCCAGCAACGACCGCGGCCTTTATGGTGGCTCTGGTGCCGACATGGTTTATGGTGGCGCGGGCGAGGACCATCAGTTGGTCGGCGGCGCGGATGCAGATAGCCTCTTCGGCGGTCTGGGCAATGACGTGGCGCTCTACGGCGATGCCGGAGATGATCGTCTGGACGGTGGCTCGGGTTCGGATGATCGCTTCTTCGGCGGCCTGGGCGACGACAGCCTCTCTGGCGACAGCGGCACCGATCGGGGTTTCTATGGTGGCAGCGGGTCCGACAGCCTCTATGGCGGCGATGGGAATGACTTCAATTTCTATGGCGGCAGTGGCCAGGATCTGATCGACAGCGGTGGCGGACGAAATTTTGACTTCTTTGGTGGGGCGGGATCAGACACGATCTACGGCCTTGGCGGTTCTCTATCCGAGGTCTTCGGTGGTAGCGGCGATGATCTGATTGTTGGTGCCGTATTCAGGGTCATCGGTGGTTCGGGATCGGACCAGCTGTTCGGAACGGCTGGTAATAACGGCAAGTTCCGGGGGGGTGACGGCGACGACAGCATCTATGGTGAAGGCGGCAACGACAATCGTCTTTACGGCGGCAATGGTGACGACCTGATCTACGGTGGCGGAGGGACTGAGAGGGGTCTCTATGGCGGTTCTGGCAATGATCTATTGGACGGGGGTCTCGGTAGTGACTCCGATCTCTACGGCGGCGCCGGAGCCGACCGCCTGTATGGTGGATCTGGCGGAGATAGAACACTCTATGGTGGCGACGGCGACGACACGCTGGATGGTGGCAGCGGCACGGACTCTTTGTTGGGGGGCGGTGCCGGCCTGGATCTGCTGCGCGGTGGAGCAGGCAATGATCGATCTCTTTCCGGCGGTGCAGAGGCCGACCGGCTCTATGGCGGCAGCGGTGCGGATAGCCGGTTCCGCGGTGGCGACGGCGATGACAGCGTCTTTGGCGGCAGCGGCGTGGACACTGAATTCAATGGCGGTGTTGGCAGTGATCTGATTGCTGGCGGCGACGGTGATGACGCCTCCCTCTACGGCGGCGCGGGTATTGATATACTGCAAGGCGGTGGCGGCGACGACAGCCACCTCTATGGTGGTTTCGGCGACGACAGCCTCTTCGGCGGCAGTGGTGCGGATCGCGACCTTCAGGGTGGCGATGGATCTGATCAGGTCTTTGGCGGCAGCGGTTCCGACCTTCTCTTTGGTGGCGTCGCCGCGGATACGCTCAGGGGTGGCGTGGGTCTGGACAGCCTCTACGGTGGCAGTGGCGCAGACGTCCTGTTCGTTGGAAGCCAAGGAGAGCTTGTTGCTGGCGAGACCTACGACGGTGGCAGTGCTGTCGACACCTTGGTTTTGGGCGAGGGGGCGATTGTTCCGGCCGGCGTGGTGCTGAGTTCTATTGAGGTGATCGCGCTCGCTGGAACGAGCGGTGCGGACAGCCTGGAGGGGACCAGCAGTGACGATGTTCTGCTGGGTCTCAGCGGCGATGACAGCCTCTATGGGCTGAGCGGCGCTGATAGCCTGATCGGCGGTGAAGGTAACGACAGTCTCTATGGCGGCGCGGGTCTGGATAAGGCCTTCGGCGGCAGCGGCGCGGACGTCATGGCGGTGTCGAGCCAGGGCGAGCTGGTTGATGGCGAGACCTTCGACGGTGGCAGCGGGACTGACACCCTGGTGCTGCGCGACGGTGCAAGTCTGCCGGCCGGCGTGGTGCTGAGCTCGATCGAGGTGCTGGCGCGCTATGGAACGAGCGGTGCGGACAGCCTGGAGGGGACCAGCGGGGATGATCTGCTCTCCGGCCTCAGTGGCGATGACAGCCTCTACGGGCTGAGTGGCGCTGATAGCCTGACCGGCGGCCAAGGTGACGACAGCCTTTACGGCGGTGCAGGGCAAGATTCGGCCTTTGGTGGCAGTGGGGCGGACGTCCTGGCAGTTGCGAATCAGAGCGAGCTGGTAGCCGGCGAGACCTACGACGGCGGCAGCGGTGTCGACACCCTGGTGCTGCGCGACGGTGCGAGCCTGCCGGCCGGCGTGGTGCTGAGCTCGATCGAGGTGCTGGCGCGCTATGGAACGAGCGGTGCGGACAGCCTGGAGGGGACCAGCGGGGATGATCAGCTCTACGGTCTCAGTGGCGATGATAGCCTCTACGGGCTGAGTGGAGCTGATAGCCTGTCCGGCGGTGTGGGTTACGACAGCCTTTATGGCGGTGCGGGTTTGGACAGCCTCTATGGTGGCAGTGGCGCCGACGTCCTGGCTGTTGCCAGCCAAGGTGAGCTGGTAGCCGGCGAGACCTACGACGGTGGCAGCGGTGTCGACACCCTGGTGCTGCGCGACGGTGCGAGCCTGCCGGCCGGCGTGGTGTTGAGCTCGGTCGAGGTGTTGGCGCGCTATGGGACCAGCGGTGCGGACAGCCTGGAGGGGACCAGCGGGGGTGATCAGCTCTCCGGTCTCAGTGGTAATGACAGCCTCTATGGGCTGAGTGGCTCTGACAGCCTGTTCGGCAGCGCGGGTAATGACAGTCTTTATGGCGGTGCGGGTTTGGACAGCCTCTATGGTGGCAGTGGCGCCGACGTCCTGGCTGTTGCCAGCCAAGGTGATCTGCTTGCCGGTGAAACCTACGACGGCGGCAGCGGCGTCGACACCCTGGTGCTGCGCGACGGGGCGAGCCTGCCCGCCGGCGTGGTGCTGAGCTCGATCGAGGTATTGGCGCGCTATGGGACCAGCGGTGCGGACAGCCTGGAGGGGACCAGCGGGGACGATCAGCTCTCCGGTCTCAGTGGCGACGACAGCCTCTACGGGCTGAGCGGCGAAGATCGCCTGTCCGGCGGCGACGGTGATGACAGCCTTTACGGCGGCGCGGGTCTGGACAGCCTATACGGTGGCAGTGGTTCGGATGTGATGACTGTTGCCAGCCAGGGTGAGCTGGTGGCCGGCGAGACCTACGACGGCGGCAGTGGCGTCGATACATTGGTGCTGCGCGACGGTGCGAGCCTGCCGGCCGGCGTGGTGTTGAGTTCGATCGAGTCGGTTCAGGTCTATGGAACCAGCGGCGCGGACAGCCTGGCGGGGACGAGCGGGAGTGATCAGCTCTTCGGCCTCAGCGGTGATGACAGCCTCTATGGCAACGCAGGTGACGACAGCCTTTATGGCGGCGCGGGTCTGGACAGCCTCTACGGCGGCAGTGGCGATGACGTCCTGGCTGTTGTCAGCCAAGGTGATCTGCTCGCCGGTGAGACCTACGACGGTGGCAGCGGTGTCGATACCCTGGTGTTGCGCGACGGGGCGACCCTGCCTGCCGGCGTGGTGCTGAGCTCGATCGAGGTGTTGGCGCGCTATGGGACCAGCGGTGCGGACAGCCTGGAGGGGGCCAGCGGGGACGATCAGCTCTCCGGTCTCAGTGGCGACGACAGCCTCTACGGGCTGAGTGGCGCTGATAGCCTGTCCGGCGATGATGGTGCCGACAGTCTTTATGGCGATGCGGGTGATGACACGCTCTCTGGCGGTTCGGGTCTGGACAGAGTGAACGGTGGCAGTGGCGCAGACATCATGGTCGTCGAAAGCCAGGGTCAGCTGATCGCCGGCGAGACCTACGACGGCGGCAGCGGCGTGGATACCCTGGTCCTTCAGGATCGTGCCGACCTGGTGAGCGGTGTGTCCTTGGTGAGTGTGGAGGTGCTGCAGCGCGAGGGCAGTGACGGTGCGGATAGCCTCTCCGGGCGGAGCGGTTTCGAGAACGTCCTCTTGGGGCTTAGCGGCAGCGACATGCTGGCCGGTACCTCGGGCAGGGATCGTCTGTCCGGCGGGTCTGGCGATGACGTCGGTCTCTATGGCGAGGCGGGGGACGATCGTCTCTACAGCGACTCAGGGAGCGACACTTACTTCTATGGCGGCGAGGGCGATGACACGATCTCGGTTCTGGAGGACGCGGCTACGCTCTATGGCGACCTTGGCGATGACATCGTGATCGGCCTGGGAGCCGATGCCGATTTGTCGGTTTTCCAAGGCGGCTCCGGTGCCGACAAGATCTATGGATCTGGCGGGGCGGGGCTAGCTACCCTGTTTGGCGGATCGGGAGCCGATCTCCTGCTGTCCGAAGGGCCGGACTCTTCGGCCTTCTATGGCGGGGCGGGGGACGACACCGCCTACGTCTACGGCGGCGGGGCCTTCTATGGGGGTGAGGGCGCGGACACCCTAGATGGCGCGAACTATAGTCTCTACGGTGGTGATGGTAATGATACCCTCTCTGGTATAGACTCTGATGACAGCGACTTCAGTGGCGGCAGTGGCGACGATGTGATTTTCGGCGGTTCTGGCCAAGATGAAACGCTTGGCGGTGATGCCGTTAGTATCGATTTCGGATTAGGAAATCCCGGCGGCGCAGATACGATTTTTGGTGGCTCTGGAGATGATTGGGATTTCTTTGGCGGCAGTGGTGCCGACATCATTCGCGGAGACGCAGGCGACGACAGCTCTTTGTTTGGCGGTAGTGGCAGAGATACGGTCTATGGCGGCAGTGGTAACGATTGGATTGGTGTTTCCCTAAGGCAAGAGGTGGAGGCCGGCGAGACCCTCGACGGCGGCAGCGGTGTCGACACGCTGGTGTTGGACAACGGTGCCAATCTCCACCCCGGCGCGGTGTTGACGAACATAGAGCTTGTGTCTTTCGAGGGAGACTTTGCGGCCGACGTGCTGCATGGCGCAGGCTCGATCGTCAATGTCATGGAGGGCGACTCTGGCGGCGACAGCCTCTATGGCGGAGATCTGGCGGACAGTCTTGATGGTGAGAACGGCAGCGATGCGCTCTTCGGTGGTGCAGGTGACGATCGTATCGACGGGGGCAATGGTGACGAGTTCCTCCTCGTCGGCGGTAGCGGCAGCGATACCGTCTACGGCGGTGCGGGTAACGACAACAGCTTGATTGGCGGCAGCGGGATCGACTCCGTCTATGGCGGAGCGGGTGACGATGTCTTCGTGGTCCGCAGCCAAGGCGATCTGGTGACGGGCGATCTCTTGGACGGTGGCAGTGGCACGGACACCTTGGTACTGCT
Source organism: Rhodospirillales bacterium (assembly GCA_963669335.1). Lineage (GTDB taxonomy): Bacteria > Pseudomonadota > Alphaproteobacteria > Kiloniellales > JACOMY01 > JACOMY01. The sequence continues at coordinate 5,656,633 of OY770023.1, read as the reverse complement.
GGGCGGTGCAACGGTCCCGGCAGGTGCTGTGCTGACGAATGTCGATGTGACACTGGTTGGGAACGCAGCGCTCTTCGGCAGTTCGGGCGATGCCAGCCTCTACGGCGACGCTCTGCCGGATCGTCTCTATGGTTTGACCGGCAACGACAGTCTCTTTGGGACGGGTGCGGACGATCTGCTGGCCGGTGGGGTCGGCGACGACAGCCTCTATGGTGCAAGCGGTAGTGACCGGCTCTATGGCGGTTCGCAAGCGGATCGCCTAGAGGCAGGATCCGGCAACGACCGCGGCCTTTATGGTGGCTCTGGTGCCGACATGGTTTATGGTGGCGCGGGCGAGGACCATCAGTTGGTCGGCGGCGCGGATGCAGATAGCCTCTTCGGCGGTCTGGGCAATGACGTGGCGCTCTACGGCGATGCCGGAGATGATCGTCTGGACGGTGGCTCGGGTTCGGATGATCGCTTCTTCGGCGGCCTGGGCGACGACAGCCTCTCTGGCGACAGCGGCACTGATAGAGGCTTCTACGGCGGCAGCGGGTCCGACAGCCTCTATGGCGGCGATGGAAATGACTTCAATTTCTATGGCGGCAGTGGCCAGGATCTGATCGACAGCGGTGGAGGACGGGATAGCTACTTCTTTGGTGGGGCGGGATCAGACAAGATCTACGGCTCTTCCGGTAGTCTCTCAGATGTCTTCGGTGGTAGCGGCGATGATCTGATTGTTGGCGCCGTATTCTCGGTCATCGGTGGGTCGGGATCGGACCAGTTGTTCGGAACAGCTGGTATTAACGGCAAGTTCCTGGGGGGTGACGGCGACGACAGCATCTATGGTGAAGGCGGCAACGACAATGATCTTTACGGCGGCAATGGTGACGACCTGATCTACGGTGGCGGAGGGAATGAGCGGGATCTCTATGGCGGTTCTGGCAATGACTTATTGGACGGGAGTCTCGGTAATGACTTCGACTTCTTCGGCGGTGCCGGAGTCGACCGCCTCTATGGTGGATCTGGCTCAGATAGATTCCACTATGGTGGTGGCGGCGACGACACGCTGGATGGTGGCAGCGGCACAGACTTCGCGTTGGAGGGCGGTGCCGGCCTGGATCTGCTGCGCGGTGGAGCAGGCAATGATCGATCTCTTTCCGGCGGTGCAGAGGCCGACCGGCTCTATGGCGGCAGCGGTGCGGATAGCCTCTTCCGCGGTGGCGACGGCGATGACAGCCTCTTTGGCGGCAGCGGCGTGGACACTGAATTCAATGGCGGTGTTGGCAGTGATCTGATTGATGGCGGCGACGGTGATGACGTGTCCCTCTACGGCGGCGCGGGCAGAGATGTGGTGCAAGGCGGTGGCGGCGACGACAGCTACCTCTATGGAGGTTTCGGCGACGACAGCCTCTTCGGCGGCAGTGGTGCGGATCGCGACCTTCAGGGTGGCGATGGATCTGATCAGGTCTTTGGCGGCAGCGGTTCCGACCTTCTCTTTGGTGGCGTCGCCGCGGATACGCTCAGGGGCGGCGCGGGTCTGGACAGCCTATACGGTGGCAGTGGTTCGGATGTGATGACTGTTGCCAGCCAGGGTGAGCTGGTAGCCGGCGAGACCTACGACGGCGGCAGCGGTGTCGACACCTTGATCCTGGGGGATGGGGCGAGCCTGCCTGCGGGCGTGGTGCTGAGTTCTATTGAGGTGATCGCGCTCGCTGGAACGAGCGGTGCCGATAGCCTGGAGGGGACCAGCAGTGACGATGTTCTGCTGGGTCTGAGTGGTGACGACAGTCTCTATGGGTTGAGCGGCGCTGATAGCCTGATCGGCGGTGAAGGTAACGACAGCCTCTATGGCGGCGCGGGTCTGGATAAGGCCTTCGGCGGCAGCGGCGCGGACGTCATGGCGGTGTCGAGCCAGGGCGAGCTGGTTGATGGCGAGACCTTCGACGGTGGCAGCGGGACTGACACCCTGGTGCTGCGCGACGGTGCAAGTCTGCCTGCCGGCGTGGTGCTGAGCTCGATCGAGGTGTTGGCGCGCTATGGGACCAGCGGTGCAGACAGCCTGGACGGGGCAAGCGGGGATGATCGGCTCTTTGGCTTGAGTGGTGATGACAGCCTCTACGGGCTGAGCGGCGCTGACAGTCTCAATGGCGGTGCGGGCCTGGATCGGGCCTTTGGCGGTAGTGGTGCAGACAGCTTCTTCGGTGTAGCGCAAGCGATAGAGCCTATGGTGATAGCGGGAATGACTTCTTGGCGGGTGACAGTGGAGCGGACCGCCTCTATGGCGGTGAGGGCGAAGACCGCTTGACGGGCCGCGCTGGCGACGATGTCTCCTTGGTAGGTGCAAGCGGTGCGGATACACTCACCGGCGGGGCGGGAGAGGACTCCTATCTCTTTGGTGGCAGTGGTAATGACCTCATTCGCGGCGGTGGTAGCAACGACCGTAGTCTTTATGGCGGCTATGGAGAAGACGTAATCTACGGTGGAGCCGCCGGCGATTGGGGAGTATTTGGCGGCGAAAGCACAGACTCTCTGTTTGGCGGCAATGGATTCGACCGACTCTACGGTGATCTAGGGAACGACTTCCTTTATGGAGATTTGGGCAATGACAAGCTCTATGGCGGTAGCGGAGTGGACTCCTCTCTCTACGGCGGCTCTGGGGACGATTTCCTTGCCGGTGACAGCGGCGACGATCAGCTGTTTTATGGTGGTAGCGGAAACGATGCCCTATCGGGTCGCGCCGACGATGACGCCAACTTCTTCGGTGGCTTGGACAACGATATATTGTCAGGTGGTGCTGGCGACGACTCCTTCTTGTTTGGTGGTACTGGTTCTGACACCTTGAGAGGCGGCGGCGGGGACGATGCCTACCTCTTTGGTGGCAGCGGTATCGATACGATCTTGGGTCAGAATGGGAACGACACCTTGAGTGTTGCCAGCCAAGGCGAGCTAGAGGTCGGAGACCTCTTCGACGGTGGAAAAGGCATAGACACGCTCGTGTTGGGCGATGGCGTCAGTCTGCCAGCCGGAGTGACAGTGACCAACATTGAGAGCGTGATTTACGGATAAATGAACCAAAGACGGGGCTGGGTCTGCGGGACGACCTCTTCAGCAAAGCGTCCGCGGGCTTGGTCGCCTGTGCGGTGCGGCCACCAAGCCTCCGTCTCCGTTCTTTCATCGAAAGTGACGGGACCTAGATGCGCAACTGTAGTTCTAGGCTCCGGACCCATAAAAGAGTTGAGCGACGCGGAGTCGATCTGATTCACCCTTCCTAGATAGGAGGAGTGAAGGATGAGCGAGCATTTTTGGCTAACAGCTGAGCAGTTTGCCCGACTTGAGCCTCACCTGCCGAGGGACACGCGTGGCAAGCCGCGGGTCGACGACCGCCGAGTGATCAGCGGTATCGTCCATGTGTTGAAGACCGGTGGGCGCTGGGTTGACGCGCCGGAGGTCTACGGCCCCCGCAAGACACTCTACAATCGCTTTGTCCGCTGGGCGGCCAAGGGGGTTTGGACGGATATCTTCGAGGCTTTGGCGAGCGCAGGCGGCCCTCCGGCGGCAGTTCTGATCGATAGTACGGCGGTGCGTGCGCATCGCTGTGCGGCTGGAGGTAAAGGGGGGCTGCAGAACAAGCGATCGGCCGCTCGCGGGGCGGACGGACCACCAAGATCCACGCCCTGAGCGATGCGCGCTGCAGGCCCATCGCCTTTCTCTTGACCGGCGGACACGTCGCCGATTGTCGGGCTGCGGAAGCCCTGCTGGAACGTCTGCCTGAGACGGTTCTTCTGCATGGCGACAAAGCCTATGATAGCGACAAGCTTCGCCGGCAGATCGAGGCCAAGGGCGCTGCTCCAAACATTCCACCCAAGACCAACCGCCGTTGGAAGCCATGCTTCTCACCTTTCCTCTACAAAGACCGCAACGCCATTGAGCGCATGTTCGGACGCCTCAAGGACTTCAGGCGCATCGCCACGCGATACGACAAACTCGCCACCAACTTCCTCGCTGCCGTCGCCATCGCTGCTACCGTCTGCTACTGGTTATGAGTCCGAGGCCTAGAGCGTTTCGGAGTGGAGAGGAATCGTAGGGGATTCCGGCGCGGTTAGATGGTGTGATTCTCTTAGACGGTTTGAAGAGGAGAAAGCCGTCATGAAGAGAACGAGAACCTTGTCTCTTGATCTCAGAGAGCGAGCGATGGTTCGGATTGAAGCTGGGGAGTCGATCCGCTCGATTGGCACAGCCCTATCGGTGGTACCCTCGACGGTCTCGAAGTGGGCGACGCTTTTGCGGACGACTGGCAGCTTGCATCCGCGCCGTCTTGGCGGCTATCGCGAGCGGAAGATCTCCGGGGAAGATGCTGACTGGCTGCGCGAACGGGTCAAAGGCGAGGGCTGCACGCTTCACGGCCTGAAGGCCGAGCTGGCAGAGCGCGGGCTTAGCGTCCACCACAGTACAGTGGCCGATTTCCTGCATCGCGAAGGGCTCAGCTACAAAACAACGCTACGCCCCAGCGAGCAGGATCGTCCTGACGTCACCCGTCGGCGCCAACGCTGGAAAGCGCACCAGACAAAGGTCGATCCGGAACGGCTGGTCTTTCTCGATGAGACCTGGGCCAAGACCAATATGGCGGCCCTGCGTGGCTGGGGACGACGTGGACAAAGGCTCTATGCCAAGGCCCCCTTCGGACATTGGAAGACAATGACCTTCTTAGCCGGAGTGCGCTGCGATGGGATCGTCGCTCCCTGGGTGCTCGACGGACCAATCAATGGCTTGGCTTTCCGGACCTACGTCGAACACTGCCTGCTGCCAGCACTGAAACCCCGCGATATCGTCATCCTCGATAACCTCGGAAGTCACACAGGTAAGGCCGTCAGAAACCTCTTCCGAAGCGCCGGCGTCCACCTCCTCTTCCTGCCGCCCTACTCACCCGACCTCAATCCCATCGAGCAGCTCTTTGGCAAACTAAAGCACCTCCTCAGGGCCGCTGCTGAACGGACCCTTGAAGACACCTGGGCCAAAATCGGCGCTCTCCTGAAACGCTTCTCGCCTCAGGAGTGCAAAAACTACATCACAAACGCGGTCTACGTTGCCAAGTAAATCCGAATCGCTCTAGATCAAGGGCACAGCCTATAGCGCTCGTCAGAGGAACATTTCGGTCTGACAAGGGTCATTAGACTGTCACTGCCTCAGTATCTGGACAAGAGTGGGGCGTGATCGTGGTCCAAGAGAGGAAACCTCCACCGTATAGCCGAGCTCACAGCCAGACGAAGTCCGTGGCGGTTAACAGATTAGCAACCGTGACACGGTCGACCAGGAAGGCCTGATCGACGTTGCCGTCGCCATCTTGATCGACCTGTATCTGCCGCGGGCCGGCGAACCTGGCCTCTGAGTTGCCGCTGCCGGAGAAGGCCGCTCCGCCGATGTAGGCGAAGCTGCCGGTCTCAAGCCCTGTGGCGAACACCAGCTTGTCCTCGCCGTTGGCTGCATTCACCAACTCACCATCGAAGTCGCGGATGATGGGACCGCCCGAGCCCGCATTACCCAGCTGGGCCGGACCGAAGCGGAAGAAGTCAGCGCCCGAGCCGCCGATGCCGACATCTGCACTACCCATTCGCAGCAGGTCCTGACCGGAGCCACCTTCCAGACGATCGGCACCCGCCCCGCCTTGCAGGTTGTCATTGCCGTCATCGCCCAGCAACTTGTCATCGCCCGAGTTGCCACGCAGGGTGTTGGCACCGCTGTTGCCGTCCAGGGTGTTGTCGATGTCGTTGCCAAAGCCATTCAGGTTTCCGGCGTTTGCTTGGATGCGCAGGTTATCCACGAAAGCCGAAGCAGAGCCGGTCGGCAGGGTGTAGCTGACCAAAGCCTGCACCAGGTCCACACCCTGGCCTGAGAACTCGCGCACCACGTCTGTCGAGGTGTTCACCACCAGGGTATCGTTTCCGCTGCCTCCACTGAGCGTGCTGGTGCCGCTGACGCCGTTCATGCGGTCGTTCCCGCTCTCACCCAGCAGGGTGTTGTCGAAGCCGTTACCGGTCAGGATCTCGTCGTTGGCATTGCCCACCATGCGGGCAGCCCCTGCCGCCTCCTGGATGTTCACGCGCTCGACCAGCACGTCTGAGGCGGTGCCTAGAGTGTAGTCCGAAGCATTGAGGCGCAGCACGTTGCCAACACCGAGAACGTCGAAAATCTGGTCTGCCTTGGTATCAACGATGAAGGTATCGTTGCCTGCACCGCCAAAGAGTAGATCAGCACCCGAGCCACCGTTCAGGCGATCGCGGCCATCGCCACCATAGAGGAGGTCGCTGCCGGAACCACCGGCCAACTGATCGCTGGCATCCCCGGCGAATAGGAGATCATCCCCGGCGCCCGCTAGGATCTGATCTGTACCACTGCCGCCATGGGCCGTGTCGTCACCGTCTCCGCCGCGCAGCGTGTCGAGGCCACTTCCACCGGTGATTCTATCCGAACCCTCGTCGCCGCGTATCGTATCGTTGCCAATGTCTCCGAAGAGAGTGTCGTCACCGCTCTTACCGCGAAGGTCGTCTTGACCGCTGCCACCATACTGCCGATTGCCGCCGAACAGACGATCGTCTCCGTCCTGGCCACGCATGCGATCGATACCGGAGGAGGTGGCGATAGCGATATCATTGCCGTTATCACCGATGATGAAGCCATAGGAGGTACTATCGTCATCTAGGTACAGCGTGTCGTCACCGTCTCCGCCGTAGAGCCGGGCATTGGTGCCACCGCCACCGGAGCGATCGTAAAGCGTGTCGTTCCCATTCCCACCGCGCAGAAGGTCGTACCCACTACCACCATAGAGGGTGTCAACTCCGCTGCCGCCGGAGACTATGTCATTGTCGTCACCGCCGAATATGCTGTCGTCACCTTCGCCGCCGTAAGCACGATCCACGCCGCTCTTAAGAAAAACACCGTCCTCACCGCTGTTGGCGATAAAGGTGTCGTTGCCGCTGTTGCCGCTCAGGCTGTCATCCCCCTCTCCGGAGATGAGGGTCACGCGCTCTATGCTGACAAGGGTCGAGCCGGAGCTGCCGCCTACTCCATCGTTCACCACGACGGTGCCGTTGGTCAGAGAGAAATCCAGATCGTCGACAAGGCCATAGCGGCTTATCAAGGCAAAATCGGACCCGCTGCCGCCGTCCAGCAGGTCGAGACCTGCTCCGGCATAGAGCCGATCGTTACCCGACTGACCGAAGAGGCTGTCGTTTCCGCTGTTGCCCCACAAGTTATCGTCACCGTCGCCGCCGTAGGCGATATCGTCGCCGTCAGCGGCGAAGATGCGGTCCACGCCGCTTTGCCCAAACATCCGGTCGTCGCCGGAGCCACCGCCTAAATCATCGCCGCCGTAGAGCCGGTCGTCGCCATCATTGCCACGAAGATTGTCAGTGCCGGAACTGGTTGCGACCAAGAGGTCGCTGCCGGATCCTCCATCGAGGAATCCATAGCGCGTACTGGCGTCGTCCTGCAGCAGGGTGTCGTCGCCACTGCCGCCATAGAGCCAGGCATTTCTGCTGATGCCGGAGCGGTCGATCAGGGTGTCGTTGCCGGCATCACCGCGCAGAATGTCGAAGCCGCTGCCCCCGTAGAGCCGATCGACACCAGGGCCTCCATAACCCCGGTCGTCGCCATCTTCTCCCAGGAGGCTATCGTTGCCGCTGCCTCCGAAAAGCCGGTCGATGCCGCTGGCGCCGAAGAGGGTGTCGACGCTGCTGGCACCGTAGAGGCTGTCGTTTGCGCTTAGACCGAAGATCCTATCGGCAACGGAGGTACCATCGAGGCTGTCGTTCAGGTCGGTTCCGGTAATGTTGGCCACTTCTATGTTCCCCTTCACTCAAGGATCCTCCGTCGGGCGGAAGACCCAGCTTTGATCAGCATGGCAAGGTCGACAAACGTGCCGCCAGCGAAGACGTCATGATGCTTGCGTCCCACCAATCTGTGATTCTAGCCCATCACTGTCACATCAAGCAGTAGACATTGCATACAAAATTGAGGACTATACTAAAAGATTGAATCTCCGTAGCCGGCCGGCAGCCCCGCTGCTCCAATGCCACCTGCTAGCTGCTGCCAGAAAGAGGAGAACCGCTATGGCCGTCATCGCCGGAACCGACCTCAACGATACCCTCTCCGGCACCTCAGCCGATCATCAAGGACTTCGATGGCGCACAGTTCGGGGGCGGGCAGGTCGAGGTTGACGGCAACTCACCCAAACTCGCCATCATCGCCGTCATGCGAAAGCTACTCATATTCGCCAACGCTCTCGTCAGGGACGATCGATACTGGTCACCTCAACGGCCTTGACCAATACCGATACCTTTGAGGGTAGAGCAGAGAGGCCACAGAGACAGCGGTCGTCCGCAGGAGAACGCGGATCCGGGATCGGTCCTATCGCCTGGACTGGCGGTGTCTCCTTGGCAGAAATGAAGGGGAAGCGAAACGACAATGACTGAGATTACCGGCACGGACGGCCCCGACAGTCTTAAGGGCACGAGCTTCACGGACAGGGTTTGAGGCCTTTCCCGCGATGGCTCACTAACTGGCTATCGGGGGGATGATACCGTTCTCGGGGCAAGTGGTGTTGACACCCTCAACGGCAATGGAGGCGATGATGTTCTCTACGACGGTGATGCGGTCGAGCAGAGCCGTGGTCAGTTTGGCGTCGGCGAAGACGGTTGGCGATTTGGCGAAGATGAGATTGATGGTGACCGGGATGGAGGTGCGCTCGTAGAGGCGGCTGATCAGGTGAAAGAGCAGCTGGCCGCCGGCCTGAGCGAAGGGCAGATAGCCGAGCTCGTCGAGGATGACGAGATCCACGCGGCCGAGCTCGTCGCCAAGCCGCACGGCGCGGCCCTGGCGCTGTTCGGCCTCAAGCCGGTTGACCAGATCGACGGCGCTATAGAAGTGGACCCGTCGGCGGTTGTTGACAGCGTTCGCGTCGATTGCAATGGCCAGGTGCGACTTGCCGTTGCCGACGAACGCCGACGAACACGGCGTTACGCGTCTCTCCCAGGACGTCGCCCTGGTGAATGTCGTGCAGACCAGGTCCTCGTTGATCGCCGTGGCGTCGAGGTCGAACTCGGCTAGGGTCTTGTTCAGCGGGTACTAGGCCGCGCTCATCCGGTAGCGCATCGAGCGGGCGGTCTACTCGGCGAGCGCGGCATCGTTCCACCTTCCTTCTTGGGCCCGGCAGCAAACCGTGGAGCACCAACAACCCAAGTCAAATCGTGGGGCATATTGTGGGGCAAAGTTTCGCAAAGGGCACACAGCTTCATATAAATCAGGAGGTTGTTCATTTTTTATGGCGGATGGGGTGGGATTCGAACCCACGATACGACTCAACACCGTATACACGCGTTCCAGGCGTGCGCCTTCAACCACTCGGCCACCCATCCGTCCGTCGGAAGGCGCGGAAGCTAACCTAACTGAGGCTGCTGATCAATCATCAAAATCGAAGCTCTGGAGCTTCCGGCTTTGGCGCGTGTTCCAGACCAGGGCTGCGATGACCACAAGGGCTCCTATGATCTCCAAGAGGGGCTGTTGCGGCCAGATCAGGGCGACGCCGCCGGCCGCGATCAAGAGGCGCCAGGGCCAGGAGATCGGGCCTTCGAAATAGCCCTCGATCGAGGCGCCCAAGGCGCAAAGCCCCAGGACGGCTATCCCGAAGGTCAAGAGCACCTCTTCGGTCGAACCGGTCAGGAAGGGCGTATAGGCGAAGAGGATCGGCATGAGGTAGAGGCCCTTGGCCAGCTTCCAGGACATGAACCCGGTGGCCATGGGCTTGGTCTTGGCGATCGCCGCCGCGGCAAAGGCGGTTAGGCAGACCGGGGGCGTTACGTTTGAATCTTGGCTTAGCCAGAAGATGATCATGTGTGCCGAGAGCAGCGCGCCGATGGTGAGCTCGGACGGCAGGGCCTGGGTTGCTTGTCGGCGGATCTGGTCCAGGACCTCGTCCGGGAGCGCGTGGTAGAGCGCTTCGGCCTCGGCAATCGGCATAGGCTGTGAGAGCTTGGCCATGGCCGAGGGGTCGACCAGCATGAAGAAGGGTTTTACGCCCTCCGCCAGGCTGCCCTCGGTGATCTGGCGAATGGTCTCGCTGTCGATGTCGACCAGGAAATCGATGATGAGGCCCTGCAATGCTGGCGCCGAGAGAGTCGCCAGCACGATGTAGGCCGCCGTCACCGGCAGCCCCATGCCGAGCACAAGAGAGGCCAGCGCAATCAGCGCGATGGCGATCAAGAGGTTGCCGCCCGACCACTCGGCAATCATCAGCGAAAAGGTGTTGCCGATACCGGTCATGGCGATGACGTTCACGATCAGGCCGACCGAGATCAGCAGGACGCTGGTCATCACCATGTTGTGGGCGCCCAGGATCAAGGCTTCCAGGATCGCGCGCGGTCCCATGCGGTTGGGCGTCAGCCAAGAGGCGACGATGCAGGCCAAAATGGCGAAGCCGGCGGCGTAGACCGGGGTCAGTCCATAGATCAGCAATCCGATCAGGACACCGATGGGGATCAGGAAGGCTGGTCCGCCACGCTTAAGCACGGCCCAGGCCGTGGGCTGTGGCCCGTCGGGTGGGCGCACGTTGCTGCGCTTGGCCTCGATGCGCACGAAGAAGGCGACCGAGAGAAAGTAAGCCAAAGCCGGCAGGAAAGAGACGGCGACGATGTCCAGATAGGGGATCTGGGTGTAGCTCGCCATCACGAAGGCGCCGGCGCCCATGATCGGCGGCATCAACTGCCCGCCGGTTGAGGAGGCCGCCTCGACCCCCGCAGCGAAGCGCGAGGGAAAGCCGGAGCGCTGCATCAAGGGGATGGTGATGACCCCGGTCGAGACCGTGTTGGCCACGGCCGAGCCGGAGATGGTGCCGGTCAGACCGGAGGAGAAGACGGCGACGAAGCCAGGACCACCGGTCACGCGACCGGCCACGGCGCGGGCCAGGTCGATGATGAAATCGCCGGCGCCGGAGCGCACCAGGAAAGCGCCGAAAAGGATGAACATAAAGACGAAGGTGGCCGAGATCCGGCCGATGATGCCGAACATGCCCTCGTCCAGAAAGATCGAGCGGAAGACGATGGTCTCGGTCGTCAGCGATCCTGCAAACTTGAAGATGCCGTCGATCTCGTCGCCCCAGACGTCGACGTAGGAGAGCGCGACCAGGATGATGATGGGGATGATCAATCCCGTGGTCCGCCGCGTGAGGTCAATGGCAGCCACGATGGTGAGCGCAGCGAAGAACCAATCCAGCGCGCTTAGCCTGACCCCGCGGTCATAGATCGCCGATTCCTGATTGATCAGCCAGATCACGCCGACGGCCACCAGGATGCCCAGGGCCAGGTCGATCAGCAGCAGCACACGGCTCTCGGCCTTGCCGGGGATCAGGGGGTAGCGGATTGCGCAGAGCAGCGCGAAACCGGCAAAGTGATAACCGGCAAGCTCCAGGGTCGAGAGCGTGCCGGAGATACCGTTCGCCCAGAGATGATAGAGCGATACCAGGATCGCAGCGGCGACATAGATCGCGCCGTACCAGGTGCCGATGATCTTGCGGGTTCCACCCTCGCCGTCAGACGGCAGAGCGAAACCCGGCAGCAGCGTGCCAAAGCTCATGGAAGGATCGGCCGGGTCACCATCCGGACCCGGCCGTCTCTCTCTGGACTATTTCAGGCGATCGGGCACCGCGATGCCGATCTCCTCATAGTACTTCAACGCACCCGGATGCAGCTTCAGCGGCAGGCCGGCGACCGCACCCTCCAGGCTCATGGCGTTGGTGGCCGGGTGGATCGCCTGCAGGAAGGGCAGGTTCTCGTAGATGGTCTTGGTGATCAGATAGACCGTCTCGGTCGGCACGCTGTCGCGCACGGCCAAAAAGTTCGGCTGGGCGATGGTCTTGGTCTCGCTGTCCAGGCCCGGATAGGTGCCGGCCGGGATTGTGTAAGCGGTCCAGAGGTCCTCGAAGTCGCCGTTGGCCTTCTTCATCTGCTCTTCGGTGAACTCCAGAATGGCGATGGAATCGCCCATGCTGGCGAAGGCGCGGGTCACGGCAGAGACCGGAACGCCGGCCGGAGTCGACATGCCGTCGACCTGGCCGTTCTGCAGCGCATCGGCCGAGGGGCCATAGCCCATGTAGACCAGCTCGAACTCCTTCTCCATGTCGATGCCGAGGTTGCCCAGGATCGTGCTGTTGGAGCCGATGGTGCCGGAGTTCTGGCGGCCCATGGACATGGGCTTGCCCTTCAGGTTGGTGATGTCTTCGATGTAGCCGGTCTTCACCGCGTCCTTGTCGACAACGAAGTGCTCGACGTTGCGCCACAGCATGGTGACCGAGCGCAGCTCTTTCTGCGGGCCTTCGGCCTTGAGCGGTCCGGTTCCAGTGGCGGCATAGGCGCCGAAGAGGCCCTGCAGGATGGCGAATTGGGCTTCGTTGTCGCGCAGGAGCTTGATGTTTTCGCCAGATCCTGCCGAGTTGATCGCCGACATGCCGATCTTCTGCTTGGGCTGCAGCTTGACCTTCACCAGGGTGGCGAGCGCCACGCCGACGGGATAGTAGGTGCCACCGGTGGAGGCGGTTGCCAGCAGATAGTCCTGCTCTTCCTGGGCTGCTGCCGTTCCGGGCAGAAGGCTTCCCATCAAGGCCAGCGCAGAGGCGCCGGCCACCAACGAACGCAGAAGGCTGCGACGAAGCATTGTCTCTCTCCTCAAAGAAGCGGTCCTGTTTCGGCGCCTGTCTTGCCGCGGCTGCCGCGCCGCCATAGCAATGCATCGCCGGGGCCAAGGCAAGCCAAAAAGTAGCGCATTCCTAGTGCCAGGCTGGACAGTCGGCCAGCGGGCTCTCTAGCATCCCCCGCAGTTCACGAGGGAGGCGCGAGGGTGAGCGCGGAGACGGAAGATCTGAAGCCATGGCGCGACTATGAGGCGATCTACAACAGACCCGACCCAAGTGCCTATTTTCGGGCCCTTGAACCTCTGGGTTACCGGCAACCGGACGTCGTTACCGGATTTCTGCAGGAGTATGGGGCCTCGATCGCTGCCCGACTGGACCGTTCACGCCTGCGGATCTTGGACTTTGGCTGTGGCTATGGTGCGTTTGGTGCAGTGCTGCGGCACCGGCTGGCGATGGAAGATCTCTATGCGCGCTTCCGCGCCGAGCGACCGGCGCGCTTCCTGGAGGAAGATCAGAGCTTCTTCGCCGAGCACCGAGGTTCCGGCCCGGATGTGGACCTGGGCGGGATCGACATTGCCGAGCGTGCCGTTGCCTATGCCGAGGCCTGCGGCCTGATCGATCAGGGCTTTAGCGAAGACCTGACGGAGCGAGACCCGGGACCTGCCCTAAAGGCCTTCTTTGCCGAGACCGATCTGGTCCTGGAGACGGGGGCGGTCTATCAGCATGTCTCCGGGTGCTATGCACGGCTTTTGGATTCCTCGCCACGGCGGCCCTGGTTCCTCTTCGGTCCGCGCGGAGATGCCGACACCGGGCCCTTGGCTGCGATCCTGGAACAGCAGGGCTATCGCCTGGAGGTCGTCAGCAGCCACCAGCGACGCTATCGCCGCTTCTCCGACGCAGAGGAACAGGCTGACAGCGAGGCCAACATGCTTGCCCTGGGCCGGCGCATCGAGGAACACAGCAAGGCCGGATGGTTCGTCAATCCCTTGATCCTTGCCAGACCCGAGGCGGAGGCCGCAGTCGTGCCGATTGAGGCCTGGCGTTTTTGAGCAGGGGGAAGGGCAGAGAGCATGAGCGCTCAGGCAGAGAGCAAGGATCTGAAGCAAGCGGTGCGGGCCTCTGTCGTCGGCAATGTGCTCGAGTGGTATGACTTCGCCGTCTATGGCTATATGGCGCCCATCATCGGGCGTCTCTTCTTTCCGGACGATGATGACTGGGCTTCGCTGCTTGCCGCTTTCGGAGTCTTTGCGGCAGGTTATCTGGCGCGGCCGCTGGGTGGCGCCCTCTTTGGTCACATCGGCGACAAGATCGGCCGCAAGACCAGCTTGATTGTCTCAATCTTGGCAATGGGTGCCTCGACCGTTGCGATCGGCCTGTTGCCCGATCATGCGCAGATCGGCGCTGCTGCTGCGGCGATCCTGGTCGTGCTGAGAATCGTGCAGGGCCTCTCGGTCGGCGGTGAATACACCGGCTCCATCGTCTTCGTGATCGAGCATGCACCGCAGGATCGTCGCGGCTTCTATGCGGCCTATCCCTTGATTGGGGCAGTGGGAGGCTTCCTCCTTGGTTCTCTGCTTGGGGCCTTGATCAGCTGGGTCTTGACCCAGGAGCAACTGGATTCCTGGGGTTGGCGCCTGCCTTTCCTTTTTGGAGGTGTGATCGCTGCGGTCGGTTTGATCATGCGGCGAGAGCTGGCCGAATCGCCAGCCGTCACGGCCTTGAAGCAGGTTGAGACCTCCCCGGTCATCAGTGCGCTGCGGGACCATTGGCGCAGCATCTTGAGGATCGTTTGCCTGCTGATGGCTTACGGCATCGGGTTTTACCTGATGTTCATCTATGCGGCAGCCTTTCAGGAGAGCCGGCTGCATTTCTCCACCGGGCAAGCTTTAGAGATCAGCTCCATCAATCTGGCGATCATGCTCTTCGCAATGCAGCCGATCGCGCATCTCTCCGACAAGCTCGGACGCAAGCCACTGCTACTGGCCGCGGCCGTGGCAATCCTGCTGTTCTCTTGGCCGCTCTGGTGGATGATGCATCAAGGCTCTTTTCTCTTCGCCGTGCTGGGGCAGGCAGGGTTCGCGCTCATCTTTTGCACAGTCGGTGCCACCATGGCGCCGACCATGGTGGAGGTGCTGCCGGCCGGCGTGCGCTGCAGCGGTGTTGCCATCGCCTACAACCTGTCGATCGGTGTATTCGGCGGTAGCGCGCCTTTGGTCGCCACATATCTGGTGGAGCGGACGCATGACGATGCGACGCCGGCCTACTACCTGATGGCCTTCGGGTTGGTGATGTTGGCGAGCCTCTGGGGTTTCAGAGAGACCGCCCGCGATCGTTTGGACTGAGGTGCCGTCGGTGCCGTCTGGGGTTAGCGAAGCTGCTCAAAGGCGAAGAAGGGGCCAGGTGTCGGGCTCACTTGGGTGACGAGGCGTTGCTTGTGCCGCTTGTAGGCGACCTGGTTCCGGGTGAAGAGATCCTCCGTCTTCTGCAGATCGGTGACCTCGAAGACCAAGCCCCTGTGCAACAGGTCGCTTCCGCTTGGTGCACCGTCGATGCCGAAATCCTCGGCCAGTTGGTCCGGTGTCATGATGGTCGCGCGGCCCTTGGGTAGCGGGCACTCGACGCTCCGATCGCTGACTTGAATGGCGCCGGCTTCGAAGAGCGTTCCGAGAAAGCCGACATAAGCCAGCGGGTCAGGCGCCGAGGAGACGGCTTGAACTGCACCCAAGGCGCCATTCTCGTGATCCAGTAGCGAAGAGCGATCGATGGTCGGAACGGCAATGTCCTCGCAGGTGAAGTAAAAGCCGCATCGGGCATTGGTGGGAGTAGCAAAAGCCAGCTTGGCAGAGATGGTCTCAATCCTGCCGTCCGGCTGTTCGAAGTCTCTTGAGAAAGCAACCAGCGCGCCACCGGAAACACCCTTTCCCACAAAGCGGGCATGATCACTCTCGGCATCGTCGGAGGTCAGTACGACATGGGAGAAGCCGGCATCGCCCAAGACCTTGCGATAGATCGCATCGTTCTTGACGAAGCTGTTGCCGGCGGCAATGGCCTCGGCGTACCTGCGCTCGTTCTCGATCGACAGGGTTTCGATCATGGGGCCGTCGCGGAAGTACATGTTCGCATTATAGGTGCCAAAGGGGTGCACGCCGTCGGGGGCTACGGTGAATCCCAACTGCTGATAGTGCTTGCGGGCAAGAGAGAGGTTTCCTGCCACGAGCACGTAGTGATCGATGGATGGCATTGCGGTCTCGCTTTGTTTCTATGGAGCGATCCGAGCCGGTCGCTCTGGGGGGAGGCTCCGGCCTCTTTCTCTAGGGCGCTACTTCAATGGGTGCCGCTCGTACCAGTGACGCGCAATGTCCGTGCGGCGGCAGATCCAGACATCCGGCTTGCTGCAAACCAAGTCCAGAAAACGCTTTAGGGCAGCGGTACGGCCAGGGCGTCCAGTGATACGGCAATGGAGGCCGATTGACAACATCTTGGGGCTCGTCGCGCCCTCTTCATAGAGATAGGTGAAGGCATCGCTCAGATACTCCAAGAACTGGCCTCCGGTGTGAAAACCCTCTGGCATGGCAAAGCGGAAGTCGTTGGTGTCGAGCGTATAGGGGATCACCAGGTGCGGTTTTTCTTTGGTTCCGACCCAATGCGGAAGGTCGTCCGAATAGTCATCGGAATCATAGAGAAAGCCGCCCTCTTCGATCAGCAGGTCCCGTGTGTTGGGGCTGATGCGGCCTGTGTACCATCCCAGTGGCCGGCTCCCGGTCAGCTTCCTGTGTCGGTCGATGGCTTGCAGGATATGCCAGCGCTCTGTCTCGCGATCCATCTCGCCATAGTCGATCCAGCGCAGCGCGTGACTGGCAATCTCCCATTTCGATGCCAGCATGGCTTGGACCGCCGCTGGATTGGCTTCCATCGCGGTCGTCACGCCATAAACCGTGACCGGCACAGCATAGTCATTGAAGAGACGATGGAGGCGCCAGAAGCCGGCGCGGCTGCCGTAGGCATAGAAGGATTCCGCTGCTGTATCGCGGCGCGGATGGCTGGCGATCAGGCTGCCAAGCTCGGTGGCAAAGGACTCCGATTCCGGATCGCCATAGAGGCGACTGCGCTCTCCACCTTCTTCGTAGTTGATCACGAACTGCAAGGCCAGGCGGGCACCCTTGGGCCAGTCGGGATTGAGCGGTGTCTCGCCATAGCCGATCAGGTCGCGTTTGCTTGTGTTGCTCATCGCCTCGCCTATCGTCGCCCGGATACTGTTGGTGACAATAGGAAGTCTCGGTGGCGAAGGTCCAGTGCAAGAAGGCGACACCGCGTCCGGAGGTGCCGCCTTCTAGATCGCTTTACCCAAGATCAGCTCCGCTCCTGTTCCCAAGAACAGCAGGATCAAGGGGATGGGGGGAGCGTCAGCCCTCGCCGCGAATGCGTGCCCGATAGGTGGTCGGGCTCTCGTTGAACTGACGCTGGAAGGCGCGCGAGAGCTCCGGCCCGCCGGCGAAGCCGACGGCCATGGCAATGGCGATGATCGTCATGCTGGTTTCGGCCAGAAGCGTGCGTGCGCGATAGAGGCGTAGTGCCTCCTGATAGCGCCGCGGGGCTTGCGTGAAGGTATCGTGGAAGAGGCGGAGCAGCTGTCGCTCAGAGAGGCCCGATGCCACAGCCGCCGAGCGCACCGAACCGTCGTCGCCAGACAGCAGGGACGAGAGCCAACGCACCGCCGTGGTCAGACGCTCATCGGCACGACGCATGTCAGAGGGCTTGATCAACTCGTCGACTTCAGAGATTCGGCGACGGTAGGCCAATGCCTCACAGACCCGATCCGTCATCTCGGCGCCCAAGCGTCGCTCGATCAAGCCGAGGGAGAAGTCTAGAGGCGCCGTCCCTCCAGCCGCCGCTGCCCGATTGCCGACGACGCTGTAGAGACCATGAGCCAGACCGGCACCCAGGTGACGGGCTTCGAAAGCCTGTGCGGCTTCCATGGGAACGCCGCCGCCGCCGGCTTCCATCAGCCCGGCCTTCGCCAGCACGTCGGCGCCGGCGCCGACACCGGCGACCATAACGCCAGCCGCATCGATCCGCTTCAGCCAGGTGATCAAGGGCTTCTCCGGCGCACGCAACAGGTCGTTGCCGCCGACGACAATCACCATGTCGGGTTCGGCATTGACCTTCTTGGCTTCGCCGTCATGGGCAACCTCTTCACCACCGGCTGCCGCCAAAGGCTTACCGTTCCAGGTTGCCAGGTTCCAGGTTGCTACTTTCTCTCCGGCGATTTCATTGGCGATCCGCCAAGGCTCCGTCAGCATTGCCAATGATAGAAGCGGATAGCCGCGGATCAATACGACGGTCGCGGAGAAACTTTTGCCCATTTTCCTGTCCTCATGCCCAGCTGGAGAGATGTCCGATGGGGCAATGAGATAGCGCAGGTCAAAGGCTTTGCACAAGTGTCGCGCGGAGGATTTGCCGCACTTTGGCGGGCTTAGGACAGATTCTGTCGATTCAAGAACATTTAGTGGCTGCGTGCCTCAACTGTAGAGCCCGCAGCCACCATAAAGGAGGTCTACATAAAAAGGCGGTCACTTTTGATGTTGCTGTAGAGATCCGCAACAAACTCGCCATAGCCATTGTAGATTCGCGTGGGTACTTTTTCATCAGTACCGAGAAGACGCTCCTCGGCTTGGCTCCACCTGGGATGCGGCACCTCGGGATTGACGTTGGCCCAGAACCCATACTCGCTGCTCTGCAGCTCTTCCCAGAAGGAGAGCGGCTGGGTGTCGGTGAATTGGATGGTCACCAAACCCTTTGAAGACTTGAAGCCATATTTCCAGGGCAGTGCCAGACGTAAGGGAGCGCCATTCTGCTTGGGCATAGGCTTGCCATAGAGGCCGGTGGCGACAAAGGCCAGATCGTTGTTGGCCTCCGTCATCGTCAGGCCTTCGACATAGGGCCAGGGGTACCAGCCTGCGCGTTGGCCATCTGCCACGTTGGGGTCTTCGAAAGATAGGAAGCGCAGATACTTGGCCGAAGACAGTGGTTTTGCGAGCGCCACCAGATGGCGCAGGGCGAACCCACTCCAGGGCACAGTCATGGCCCAGGCCTCGACGCAGCGATGACGATAGAGGCGCTCCTCCAGCGGCATCTTTGCCAAGAGATCGTCGATGCCGATCTCGAAGGGTTCTTCGACCAGACCTTCGATTCGGACGGTCCAGGGCCGGATCGGCAGGGCTTGCGCCTTCCGCCAGATCGACTTGGAAGAGCCGAACTCATAGTAGTTGTTGTAGGTGATAGCCGCGTCCTCTGCCGTCAGGGCGCGCTCCACGGTATAGAGCTCGTTGCGTGGCACGGGATAGAGCGACGCCGAAGGATCGGCCGCGCTTCCGGCATTGGTTTCAGCCTTGGCCTCGATCATGCCCTCGTCGCCGTCGCAGGCAGCCAGTGTTCCCGCTGCCAGGAGCGCTCCGGCGCCGGCCATGAAACGGCGGCGGTTCAGATAGACGCCCTCCGGTGTCGCCAGTCGCTCCGGCAGCTCCCAACCTTTTTTGCGCTTGATCAGCATCGCGTGTCATTCTCCATAATTCTCGCCCGTCCCCGGGATTATCGATCCAGGGCCAGGTCGATGCTGCAGACATCTTCTATCGCTCTCGATCTAGCGACCTCCTCAGGATACCACAAAGCACAGCTCTTCACGAACGCGATAGACGAAAGGCCCGACGCCGGGGATGGCATCGGGCCCTCTCAGAGCCCAACCCGAAACTGCTTGTGTCCTGCATCGCTGCCGGAGCTGCGAGTGTTAGGAGCGGTGGCGCCGGCGATGCCGGGCGCATCGTCAAGCCGGCGCGACACGGCAATCGTGGCTCCGGCAGCGACCCGAAGGGCTGTCTTATCAAGCCCTTGGGACTGCGTCGTGCGTCGCTTACGATGCGCCCGGCATCGCCACGCGCCACTCTCCTTGCCCAAGACTTTGATAAGACAGTGCAGGGCACAAGCAGTTTCGGGTTGGGCTCTAAGACTAACCTATGATACGGCGGCCGGCCTATTCCAGATGACTGCGCAGCATCCAGCTGGCCTTTTCATGGGCGCTGAGGCGTTCGACCATCAGATCGAAAGAGGCCTCGTCGCCGCCATCCTGCATCGAGGGCATGGCGGAGCGAAGGGTCCGGAGCAGCGCCTCGTTGCCCTTTACCAGGTCCTGCAGCATGCCGCTGGCATTGGGGACGTCCTCGCGCTCTTCGACCGTGGCCAGCTTGGCCATCGCGGCGTAGCTGCCGGGCGCATCGTGGCCCAGGGCACGGATCCGCTCGGCAATCTCGTCGATCGCCGTCCAGATGTCGTTGTACTGCTCGCCAAAGAGCTCATGCAGCTGGGCGAAGTGCGGGCCCTTGACGTTCCAGTGGTAGCCGTGGGTCTTGAGATAGAGGAGGTAGCTGTCAGCCAAGACCTTGGCCAGTTGATCGCTGATCTCCTTGCGGGCGTTGTCGCCGATTCCGATGTCCATTATCCTCTCTCCTCGCTGTGCTGACCTCGTGTTCGGGGGCACCTCTCAGGTGCACCTTTTGAAGGGATCACCCAAGGCATGAGGTCTTGCTTTCCTGCTCATAGAGATAAGCAGTATCAGCAGCTTGTCAAGGTAGATTGGAATAATTCTAGAAAAGAATCTACGGTATCAGGTCACCGTAAAAGAGACCTGCCCGAGTTCGCCGAAATCAGCCTTTGCGCGCTGGCCCTGGGCTAGATAGGCAATGTCGGTGACCACACCCGTGGTCACCACGTCACCAGCCGCCAAGCCCCGTCCGCGCGCCGCCAGATGCTGCGTCAGCCAGGCCAGGGTCTCCAATGGTCCGCCCATCGCACGGATGCCTTCGCCCTCGCTGTGCAGCGCGCCATCGACCTCCAGGCGCACCTTGCGCCGCCTGAAATCCAGCGTCCGCCAATCCTCGTAAGCCGGGCCCAGGACCATGGCCGTATGCACGGCATTGTCCGCGATCAGGGGCGCGGCCCCAGCCTCGCGCCAAGCATCGCCATAGGCGGAGCCGACGATCTCGAAAGCAGGGTGCAGGCTGGCGACTGCCTCGGCCGCTTCTTCTTCGTTGTATCCACCTTCGCGCTGGGGCAGGTCGCGTCCCAGGGTGAAGGCATATTCCGGTTCGACGACAAAGAAGCGCTGCTCACTGGCCGGCAGAGAGGTTGGCGAGCGATAGAGCCGCTCGGCCAAGAGCCGCCCGCTCAGGGGGCCGTCCAGCCCCAGGTGTTCCTGTGCGATCTTACTGGTGGCGGCAACCTTGTAACCAGCCGGCCGCTGACCCAGTGCTGCGACGACGGCGTCCTGCACGGCGTAGGCTGTATCGATGTCCCCGGGGGTAAGCGGTCCGGGCAAGGGAGCTGCCGGATTTGCCGGGTTGCGGGCGGTGATCAGAGCCTCTGCCAGATGATCAAGCTGCATCGGGGGTACCGTTCTGGAAAGGGGTGAGGGCTGAGACGACGGCGGCGGTGCTGGGGACCTTCAGACCATGCTTCTCGGCCAGACGTAGGATAGCCCCATTCAGCCAGGGCAGCTCCAAGCGGCTGCCACGTCTGAGGTCGACGGCCATCGAGGCCTCCATGCTGTCCGGGAAAGACGCGAGCTGCCCCAGGATCTTCTCGACGCTGTCGTCTGGCATGGGCACACCTTCGGCCAAAGCCACGGCCTGCGCCTCCTCAACCAGGCTCTGCAGCAACTGCGGGCCGCTCGGCGTCCGCCGGATCGCGCCCAGGGGCACGCGCCGCATCGCCGTGGCACCGGCCAAGGCCGTCAGCACCATCATCTTGCGCCAGAGGTCGACATCGCCCCGCTTGCTGAGAAGCGCCTCGAACCCCGCCGCCGTTCCGGCTGTGCAAAAGGCTTCCAGCCGCGCTCGCTGCTCTTCCAGGCGGGGCCAGATCGCCAGCCGGTGGGCCTTGTTGGCGTGACGGATGAACCCAGGCCCCTCGATGAAGGCAGAGATGTAAGCGATCCCTTGCGCCACACGGGCATCACCCAAAGACTTGGCCAGCAGGGCCGAGGCCTCAACCCCGTTTTGGAAGGGCAGTACGATGGCACTGTCCGAGAGGCAGCCGGCCAAACGCCGGCCGCTCTCTTCAACGTCCCATAGCTTCGTGCAGTGCATGACGAGGTCGCAGTCGGCCAGGCTTTCCAACTGGTCCGAGACCGAGGGCTGTTCGACATGGATATCGCCAAAGGGGCTTTGAACACGCAGCCCCTCTTTGGCGATCCCGGCACCATGGGCCCCGCGGGCCACGAAGTGCACCTCATTGCCGGCCGCAGCCAGCCGCCCACCGAAATAGCCGCCGATGCCGCCGACACCCAGAACGCCGATCCGCATGACAGTCAGTCGCGAAGCGCTTCGCAGGCCCGCGCGATGCGTTGGCAGGCCTCGGCCAGCAATTCACTGGAGGTGGCATAAGAGACGCGGAAGTGCGGGGCCAGACCAAAGGCAGAGCCATGCACCACAGCCACGCCTTCGCTCTCCAGCAGATAGGTCACGAAGTCCAAATCGGTCTCGATCACCTTGCCCTCGGGCGTGGTCTTGCCGATGCATCCGGCGCAAGAGGGGAAGACATAGAAGGCGCCCTCAGGTGTCGGGCAGTGCAGACCCTTGCACTTGTTCAACCCCTCGACCACCAGATCGCGGCGCGACTTGAAGAGGTCGTTGTTCGGCTCGATGAAGTCCTGGGTGCCGTTCAGAGCCTCGACCGCTGCGGCCTGACTGATCGAGCTGGGGTTGGAGGTTGACTGGCTCTGGATCGTGCCCATGGCTTTGATCAGCGCCTTGGGTCCACCGCCGAAGCCGATGCGCCAGCCGGTCATGCTGTAGGCCTTGGAGACGCCATTCATCGTCAGGGTCCGGTCCTTCAGGTCCGGCGCCACCTGGGCGATGGTGGTGTACTGGAAGTTGTCATAGACCAGGTGCTCGTACATGTCGTCGGTCAGGGTCCAGACCTGCGGATGCGCGCGCAAGACGTCGGCCAGCGCCTCCAACTCGGCGGCCGTATAGGCAGCACCGGTGGGGTTGGAGGGGCTGTTCAAGATCAACCACTTGCTCTTGGGCGTGATCGCCGCTTCCAGCATCTCGGGCAGCAGCTTGAAGCCGGTATTGGACGAACAGGCCACCGGCACGGCCTCACCCTCGGCCAGTGCCACCATCTCTGGGTAGCTGACCCAATAGGGGGCCGGGACGATCACCTCGTCGCCGGGATTGAGGGTGGCCATCAGTGCGTTGTAGAGCACCTGCTTGCCGCCGGTCCCCACCGTGATCTCGTCGAGGGCGTAGTCCAGGTCGTTGTCGCGCTTGAACTTGGCCTGAATGGCCTGCTTCAGCGCCGGGGTGCCGTCGACGGCGGTGTACTTGGTGTCGCCGGCGTTGATCGCGGCAATCGCGGCTGCCTTGATGTTGTCGGGGGTATCGAAATCGGGTTCGCCTGCCCCCAGGCCGATGACATCGCGGCCGGCGGCCTTCAGTTCGCGGGCTTTGGAGGAGACTGCGATAGTCGCAGAGGGTTTGATGCGGCCGAGGCGTTGGGCGAGCACGGACATGACAGCCTTTCCCTTTGGTCGAAGTGGCAAGCCCACGCTACTCTGGCCTGGGTCAGCCCGCAATCTAGAGATGCCTGGACCGTGCCTCTCGCGTGACGCAGGGCTTCTTGTCGCGCCGGGGGTACCGATTCTTGCCAAGATTGAGGGCCATGGCTGTTGCCTGACCATGGGATGGTGATGGGGGTGATGAGGTGAGGGCTGCCCTTTCCTGGGTGCAGGTGGGCTACAGCCTGCTGTTGGCGCTGGCGTTGACGCTGCTGCTTTCCTTAGGCGTGCTCGGGATTGTGGGTGGCCTGGTGCCCAGTCTGGATCTGGTCAACCACTTCCGGCCCTGGTGGATTCTTGCCGGGCTGATCGGGCTCTTGGCGCTCTGGCCGGCGCGGCGCGGATGGCGATTGCCGCTTGCGAGCCTGGCCGGCCTATCGCTCCTGCTGCAGGCGCCCTTTGTGCTGCCGACAGCTTTCGCCGCTGTCAGTGACGAAGAACAGCTAGGCCAGCCGCTAACCCTGATCTCACTCAACATGCGTTACGCCAACCGCGATGTCGCGCCCGCGGTAGACTTCCTGGCCGAGAGCAAGCCTGACCTGGTTTTCCTGCAAGAGGTCTCGGCCTCGCATTTGGAGGCACTAAAGGAGAGGTTGAGCCCGGATCTACCCTATGGCGTTCACTGCGTCGGCGGGCGCTATTGCAACCTCGTCATTCTCTCCCGCTTTCCGCTCGAGGAGGAGGCCGCGAGCTATCTCGGTTGGCGCGAGACGCCGCCGCCGACCCCTCCCACTGATCCAGCTTGGCGCAAGGCTCCGGAACTGCCGCGCGATAGAGGCGCTGCCGCAGGGCTCTTGGCTGAGGCGGTTCTGGCAGAGGGGCAGCGCCTCTCGCTCTTCACCATCCACCTCTCCTGGCCCTACCCGGCAGAGATCCAGCGTCGGCAGTTCCGCTGGATCGCCCGACATCTGGAGGCCCTGCCGGAGGCAAGGACGATCCTTGCCGGTGACTTCAACTCCACGCCCTGGTCCTTCGGTCTGCGCGGCTTCGATGTCTCCATTCAGCTCAAGCGTGTCACGCAAGGGGTGTTCTCATTCCCGACGGGCGGCGTGCTGCCCCTGCCCTTGCTGCCGATCGATCAGGTCTATCTGGGGAGCAGCTTCTCGGTCGAGCAGGTGTCACGCGGACCGGACGTCGGCAGCGACCACTATCCGATCATCACCTCTCTCCGCTATCGGCCTTAGCGCGCCTCTATATGCTCCGGCAGAGCGCGCAAGACCTCCACTACCAGGGTGTCGGGTGCCACCTTGCAGAAATCGCGAAAGGCCGCGAACCAGCGGTTGGCGGTTTCCAGATCGAAGGCGGCTTCGTCCTGCCCCATGGCATAGCCGACGGAGAGGCCCATCACCGTGGTCTGCACACTCTCTGGGGCCACCTGTGCGAGCTCTATGCAGGTCATTGTCCCGAGGTCGAGAGTCTCTTCTTGCGCTTCTGCCGCACCAAAAGTCATTGCCTGCAGCAACCCAAGAGTGAAAATCATGCTGAAGAGTGTATTCCTACGCATGTTTACCGATCCTCGCATGGTTGAGTGGGTATATCTACCAAGGATGGAAGTGATGCTTAAGACGCGCTTAACGAATTCAGAATACAGCGCATTCCTTGGTCAATAGGCATTGTGACCCCATTGCTTTGGGCCTAAAGTGGGGGGTGATGACTGGAACTCTCACTGATCCCATTCCGTCGTGGCACATCGATGCCTCGCATAGCCAGGGCGGCGGTGGTTTTGAAGCTTGGCTTGACTATGCGCGTCCCTTCTATGATGCGCGTGCGCCTGGTGGCGTGTCGAGCTTTGCGGCCAGCGCTACCGGCTATCAACTGGACCAACTGATGTTCGTTCGCTCGGTCTTCGAGCAGTTGGAGGTTGGGCGGTCGCGCCGTCATCTGGAGAGCGAGCCCAGCGAGTTCCTGACCATCAATATCTTCCGGCGTGGCGGCTTCATGGGCCTGATCGACGAGATTCCGATCATGAAGCGACCGAACGAGGTGGTCCTTCAAGACGCCTCGCGCAGTTTGCGTGCCATCGTGGATCGCTCCGACGTTCTGGCTGTGATCGTGCCTTACTCAGTCATGGGTTTCGACCCATCGAAGCACCGGCCTTGGATGGCGCTGCCGGCCGAGTCGGCCAAGGGACGCGTCCTGGCCAACATGACTCAAGATATCTTTGATCGCTTGCCGGAGATCACCGGGGAAGAGGCGCCTGCGATTGCGGCCGGCTATGCCGGGATGCTGCGCGGCATCTTCATGGACAGCCGCACGAAGGAGGATCAGCGGAGCCTGCGCCGTGCCGTGCGCTCTGCCATGGTGTCCTTTGTCGATGCGCATCTGAACGATCCCAAGCTGGGCGCCGACCTGCTGTGCAAGACCTTCGGCCTGTCGCGGGCCAGCCTCTATCGCCTCTTCCAGTGTCAGGGTGGCGTCAACCACACCATCCAGCAACGGCGGCTCTTCCGCTGTTACCAGGACCTAGGGGTGAGAGGCCGGGAGACCACGGTGCGCAGCATCGGTGAGCGCTACGGCTTCACCAATGCTAGTCACTTCACCAAGGTCTTCAAGTCGCTCTTCTTCATCTCGCCCTCAGAGGTCGGCTCACCGGATGAGCCGCTCTTCTCGGCACGGCGTGCGCTCAGTGGCGATAACCAAGCCGCGCCCTTTGCTCTGCATGATTGGCTCTATCGCACCTGTGGCTTCTCTCGGCCCGCCAACCGCGATGGGGATGCATTCAGGGCGGCAGCGGAATAGCCGATGCGCCGACCTGTGTCTTCGTGACTAGAGGTCTTCGCCGCGTCTGATCGCTTCCTTGGCTGCTGCAATCTCCTCTTCGCTCAGACCATAGTCGCGCTCGGCTCCCTCAAGCGAGATATAGCCGCGGGTGAGGTCGCGCAGAACGGCCCGCCTGTCACGCTCGCTTGGGGCGCCATAGCCGGCTCCGCCGGGAAAGGCCATCATCACCTTGCGCCCGGTGGGGACGAATTGCTTGCCCTTGCCACGCATCCGGGTGCCGTCGTCTTGGGCGACCAGGGTCGGCGCACCGTCTTGACCACCTTGGCGGCCGCGTGCCGGATGATTGACGCGATCGAACATGGCTTGGAAGTCGAACTCGTAACCCGCCTCTGCCCCGACTTCCATGTACTGGCCCAGGCCGCCGCGATAGCGCCCGGCGCCGCCGCTGTCGGGCCGCAGCTCCTTGCGCCAGATGATGATCGGGCCGACCTGCTCGGTGGCCTCCACCGGCATGGTCATGACGCCGGAGGGGAAGGCTGTGGCGCTCATGCCGTCGGCGGATGGCCGCGCGCCCGATCCGCCCGAGTTGAAGGTCAGCACCTCTGCCCGGCGCCCCTCGGCGGTGCCCGGCTCGTCACTGCTGGGACGCAGGCTGACCTGGAAATTGCAGAGGCTGCCGGCACCCTCGGCCGGCACCCGCTCCGGCAGGATCTTGTCCAGGGCGGCAAAGACTGTGTCCGGGATCATATGCCCGATAACATGGCGCAGGGCGACCGGGGCCGGGCGCAGGGCGTGCAGAATCGAGTTTTCTGGTGCCGTGATCTCAAAGGGCGCGAGAGAGGCAGCGTTGTTCGGGATCTCCGGTGCAATGGCACACTTGAGGGCGTAGCAGGCATAGGCCTTGGTGTAGACCAGCGGCAGATTGATACCCTTCTTGTCGACGCCGGAGGTGCCGGCGAAGTCGCAGATCAGGCGGTCTTCCTCGACCGTGATCTTAACCTTCAGAGTGACCGCCCGGTCATAGCCGTCGATGCTCATCGCGCCTTCGGCGGAGGTGCGGGGCAGGGCAGCAATACGCTCCAGAGTGGCACGCCTGGAGTTATCGAGGATGAAGTCGGCAATGCCTTTGATGTCGGTCAGCTGGAACTCGCGCATCATGTCGATCAGGCGGCGATGGCCGACCTCGTTGCAGGTGGCGAGCGCATAGACGTCTCCGATCAACTGATCGGGCTCTCGCACGTTCCAGCGCATGACTTGGACCAGGGTCTTGTCGACCTGACCACGCTCAATGAACTTCACGATCGGCAGGTAGAGTCCCTCTTCGAAGACGGAGTTGGCATCGGCGCCGAAGCCGCGCCCGCCGATGTCGGTCACATGCGCCGTGCAGGCGAAAAAGCCGACCAGATAGCCCTCGAAGAAAGAGGGGGTGACGACGGTGATGTCATGCAGATGTCCGGTCCCCTCCCAGGGATCGTTGGTGATGTAGACATCGCCTTCGAAGATGTTCTGGCGGCCGATCCGTCGGATGAAGTGGGGCACGGAATCGGCCATGGAGTTCACATGCCCGGGCGTTCCGGTCACGGCTTGGGCCAGCATGCGCCCCTCGGTATCGTAGACCCCGGCCGAGAGGTCGCCCGCCTCTCTGACCGAGGGTGAAAAGGCGGTGCGGATCAGGGCCTGTGCCTGTTCCTCCACGACGGAAATCAGGCGGTTCCACATGACCTGGTTCGAGACGCTGGAACGATCGGCCGCCATGTCAGGCACTCCCCTTCATCACCGTCACGTCGATACAGCCGTCCGGCTGGCCCTGCGCCTCGCGACTGGAGGGCAGGATAATGGTGGTCTCAGCCTCTATGATCGCTGCCGGACCGGCAACCGTCAGTCCGCTCTCTACTGCCGCACGGTCGACAATGGTTGCGCGGACGGCTCTTCCCAGCGCCGGATCGAAGAGGGATCGCTCCGCCGTCGCAGGAGCCGGAGCCACTGCGGTCGCCGGCTGTACCCTCTGAACGGTTTCCGGCGGCGTCGTGGCGTTGACCGCCCAGACCGTGATCTCGACATCCATCCCCTCGACGGCGCGTCCGAAGAGCTTCACATAGTCTGCCTCAAAGAGGCTCTGGAAGCTCTCGGCAGTGGGGGCCATGGCCTGCGCCTCGCTCAGCGCCACGGGAATCTCCCAGCCTTGGCCGCTGTAGCGCATGTAGACCTTGTATTCCGACAGGATCTCCGCCGAGGCATCGCAGGAGCGCACGAAGCGTGTCGCCTCTTCCTTCAGTTCGGACAGCAGGGTCTTGATCGTATCGGCCTTGAAGTCAGAGAGGCGCATATAGCTGCTTCGGGTCGCTTCAAAGCTGTAGGGCGCCCGCAGGAAGCCGATGGCCGAGCCGACGCCGGCACCCGGCGGCACCAGCAAGCGCTCTATCCCCAGTTTCTCGCAGAGGCGTCCGGCATGCAGCGGTGCCGCACCACCGAAGGCAATCATGGTGTAGCCCGAAAGGTCCTCGCCGTTCTCGACGGCATGGACACGGGCGGCATTGGCCATGTTCTCGTCCACCACCTCCGCCACGCCAAAGGCTGCAGTCTCGCTATCCATATCGAGGGCATCACCGACCGCGCTGGCCAAGGCCTTGCTTGAACGCTCCGGGTAGAGCGTGATCGAGCCGCCAGCGAAGCCCTCGGGGTCCAGCTTGCCCAACACCAGGTCTGCGTCGGTAACGGCAGGTCGCTTGCCGCCGCGCCCATAGCAGGCGGGGCCTGGCTCAGAGCCTGCACTCTCCGGACCCACCCGGATCTGATGCAAAGCATCGACATGCGCCAGCGAACCGCCACCGGCCCCGATCTCCACCATGTCGATCACCGGGATGGAAATCGGCATGCCCGAACCCTTCTTGAAGCGGTA
The DNA here is from genome assembly GCA_963669335.1 of Rhodospirillales bacterium. Taxonomy (GTDB): domain Bacteria; phylum Pseudomonadota; class Alphaproteobacteria; order Kiloniellales; family JACOMY01; genus JACOMY01. The sequence continues at coordinate 5,627,746 of OY770023.1, read as the reverse complement.
GCTGCGAGCGACCTCGAAGACGCGCGAGGTCTTGGGGGTCTGTTGCTTGATCAGACAGATCTTGGCGGTCGTGCCGCCCATGTCGAAGGAGAGGACCTTGTCGAGGCCGTAGCGCGCGGCGATGTCGGCAGCAAAGACGGCGCCACCGGCAGGTCCCGATTCCACCAGGCGCACCGGGAACTCGGCTGCGCTCTCGATCGAGATGATGCCGCCGCCGGAGTGCATCAGAAAGATCGGGCAGTCGACGCCGACGGCCCGCAAGCGCCCCTCTAGCCGTCCCAGGTAACTCTTCATCAAGGGCTTGATATAGGCGTTGGCGATCGTGGTGTTGAAGCGCTCGTACTCTCGCATCTGCGGCGAGACTTCAGAGGAGAGCGAGACCATGACCTGCGGCAGGCGCTGTGCCAAGCGCTCGGCGATCGCGCGCTCATGGGCGTCGTTCATGTAGGCGTGCAAGAGGCCGACGGCGACACTCTCATACCCGGCCTCTTCGATCCGCTGCACCAGGTCATCGACCTGGTGCAGATCCAAGGGGATCAGGACCCGCCCCGCGGCATTCATGCGCTCTTTGACCGGAAAGCGGGCTTGGCGCGGCAAGAGGGCTTCCGGCAGACGTAGATTCAGATCGTACTGCTCGAAGCGACTTTCAGTCCGCATCTCGATGACGTCGCGAAAGCCCTCGGTGGTGATCAGAGCGGTCTTGGCGCCGCGGCGCTCAATCAGGGCGTTGGTCGCCAAGGTGGTGCCGTGGATGATCTGGCCGATGGCGCCGGGTGCAAGCGCAGCCTTCTCCAAGACTTGGCCGATCCCCTCAATGATCGCGTCCTCGGGCGCAGCATAGGTGGTCAGCACCTTGGTCGAGACCTGCTTGTCGGCGTACTCCAGCACGACGTCCGTGAAGGTGCCGCCGATATCGACTCCCAGTCGCGCAATGCTCCGATCCATCTCTGTCCTTCTCGTCCTTTAGATACCCGATCCTGCCTTGCTGCGGCCTTGGGGGAGGACCGCAGGAGGCCGACCATCTGAGAGGTCGCTCCTGATTGCAAATCTTTTGATGCGATCGTCCAACTGTCGGAGGGCGAGGGAGGCTGGCGCAGCAGCCTATCCCGCGAGCCCCACCATCTTGATGGACTCTGGCGCTTGGCCTAGGTTGCCTGCCCTTTCAGCGGAGGCAGTTTCGTGCAGCGTGTCATGATCATCGGCGGGCCGGGGTCGGGGAAGTCGACCTTGGCGCGGGCGCTGGGTCAGCGTCTTGACCTGCCCGTCCATCACATTGATCAGCTCTTCTGGCAGCCGGGCTGGCAGGAACCGGAGAAGGGCGCCTTCAATGAGCGACTGCGGAAGCTCTATCTGGAGGAGCGCTGGATCGTCGAGGGCAACTATGGGCGGACCTGGCCGGAGCGGGTGGCAAGAGCCGACAGCTTGGTCTTCCTCGACTTGCCGACGCCGCTCAGGATGTGGCGGATCACCAAGCGCGTGCTCGGCAGCTACGGCAAGGTTCGCCCTGATATGGCGCCCGGCTGCCCGGAAAAGCTCGACTGGGTTTTCTTCCACTATGCCGCCACCTATGCAGGTCACAGCCGACCCGATGCCTTGCAGGCGTTGACGTCCCTGCCGCAGTCGATCCAGCACCACCATCTGTGCAGCCGCGCTCAAGTCCGTGGCTTTTTGCGTGCTTTAGGGGCGACAAGCTGACCTCACGATCTTTCGCTGCACGCGGACCCTCCCCATATAGAAAGTAATGACCAGTCTTGTCTTCTTACGTTGAGGCATCGAACTTTGTGTCTCTGAGAAGACAATCGTGGAACTTTTATGGAGGCAGCAATGATCACTGGCCGGAAAGCAGAAGCACGTGCCTTGGATGACGAAGAGCGCGAGATGGTTGTTGCGACTTACCACCCGGAGATCCAGGATTTGTGCGACAAGGATCTCCGTGAGCTGGCCAAGCGGGTGCGAGAGCGTCGCGATCGTGCGCAGCGCCTGGCCCGCCAGCGCCGCCGTGAGATGCGTGGCAAGGCAGCGCCGCGTGGCGCTGAAGCGTCACGCGATGACAGCGGCAGCCAGGAGAAGGCCACTGTCTTGGCCTCCGCCATGCGGCGTGTGAATGGAGAGGTCAAGCGGCGCGATGCCATGCGCGCAAGGATCACCCTGATGGCCAATCAGCAGCGCGCCTTTGAGATGGCGCATGCCGTCGACCATAGCCATGAGCAGTTCAATAGCCGTACGGCTCACTATGGCATGCGCCCGAAGACCAACCAGAGGGTCGGCCGCATCGGCAGCGCCATGGAGGCGGGGCGTGTCAGCCAGTTCATGAAGACGGCGCAGGCCAAGAAGGATTCGCGCTGACGGGGCTTGTACCTCCGGCCTGCAGTTATCTTTGGTTTGAGATCGAGTCCCTCTGGGCTCGGCCTCGCCATGACCTGACAGAGAGGCCCCTAAGGCGCCATTCCCTTGCCTAAAGCCCTAGCAGCAGTTTCTCCGGTGCCTCGATCGCTTCCTTGATCTTGACCAGGGTGGTCACCGCCTCGCGGCCGTCGATCAGGCGGTGATCGTAGGAGAGCGCTACGTACATCATCGGTCGGATCACCACCTCGCCGTTGATCGCCATGGGGCGCTCTTGGATCTTATGCAGACCCAAGATCGCTGACTGTGGCGGGTTCAGGATCGGGGTGGAGAGCAGTGAGCCGAAGATGCCGCCGTTGGTGATGGTGAAGGTGCCGCCCTGCATCTCGGCGAGGCCCAGCTTGCCGTCGCGCGCGCGGGTCGCCAGGTCGACCAGGCTCGCCTCGATCTCGGCGAAGGATTTGCCATCGCAGTCGCGGATCACCGGTACCATCAGTCCGGCCGGGGCCGAGACCGCCATGCCGATGTCGTAGTAGTGGTTATAGACGATCTCGTCGCCGTCGAGCTGTGCATTGGCGGCCGGAACGGCCTTCAGCGCCGCAACCGCTGCCTTGGCGAAGAAGGACATGAAGCCCAGCTTGGTGCCGTGGGTCTTCTCGAAGGCCTCCTTGTAGCGACCACGCATAGCCATGACTTGGCTCATGTCCACCTCGTTGAAGGTGGTCAGCATGGCTGCCGTATTCTGCGCCTCCTTCAGCCGCTTGGCGATGGTCTGGCGCATCTTGGTCATCTTCACCCGCTCTTGTTGGCGAGGCGCAGCAGCGGCAGGGGCTGCAGCCGGCGCTGCAGCGGCGGGAGCGGCCACCGGAACCACTGGCGGAGGCGGGGCCAAGGCGTGCAGCAGACCGGGATTCTCGATGACCTTCAGGACATCTTCCTTGGTGAGACGTCCATCCTTGCCGCTGGCCGGAATGCGGGCCGGGTCGAGATTGTTTTCACTGACCAGGCGTTGGACGGCGGGGGAGAGCGGCATGACCGGCTGCGCAGAGGCGGCGCCTAAGAAGGCAAGCAGCTCTGTGGCACCAACCTTGCCGTCAGCCCCGCGACCAAGAGCAGCGGGATCGAGCCCAGCCGGAGCGGCGGCAGGCGCGGCCGCTGCTGGTGCAGGTGCCGCTGCAGCCGGCGCCGCCGCTGGCGCGGCAGCACCGCCGGCACCGACCGCGACCGTTGCCAAGAGGGCACCGACCTCGACCGTATCGCCTTCCTGGGCACCCAAGCTCTCAAGCCGACCGGCAGCCGGGGCATTGACCTCCAGGGTCACCTTGTCGGTTTCCAGTTCGACGATGGGTTCGTCGGCGGCAACGGCCTCGCCTGCTTGTTTGATCCAGCGCGAGACGATGGCTTCGGTTACCGATTCGCCCAAGGTCGGAACCAGAACCTCTCTCTTCTCGCCGCTGCCGCTGGCCGCCGCAGGCGCCGGAGCGGGTTGGGGGGCGGGTGCGGGTTCTGCGGCCGGGACTGCAGCGGGCGCAGGGGCAGGGGCCGCCGCGGGGGCCGTTCCAGCCTCGCCGGCCGCGATGCGGCCCAGAATGGCGCCGACCTCGACGGTTTCACCTTCGGGAACCAGGACTTCCGACAGGGCACCAGCGACGGAGGCATTGACCTCCAGGGTTACCTTGTCGGTCTCCAGCTCCACCAGGGCTTCGTCCATGGCGACCGCCTCGCCCGGCTGCTTCAGCCAGCGCGAAACCGTCGCTTCAGTCACAGATTCGCCCAGGGTTGGTACCACGATATCGCTTGCCATCGCCTATTCGTCCCGCTCTTCCGTTTGCTTCCGGTTCTTTGCCGTTCTATTCCGCCGCTTCCCTGCGGCTGGCGATGCGGCCCTTTGGCTTCAAGCCGAGGGTCAGCGCCGATTCGATTAGGGCCGCCTGCTCTTTGACATGGCGCTGGTGCGAGCCTGTCGCTGGAGAGGCTGCGGAATCGCGGCCGGCATAGCGCGGACGCGGAGATTTCATCCCGGCCTCCTCCGCCACTTCCTCCAGGATGGTGCTGACGAAGGGCCAGGCGCCCATGTTGCGCGGCTCCTCCTGACAGAAGACCAAGTCGCAGTGCTGGTACTTCGACAGCTCTTCAATCAGGGCACCCTCCGGGAAGGGGTAGATCTGCTCCAGACGCAGGAAGTGGACATCCTTGATCCCGCGCTGCTCGCGCGCCTCCAGAAGGTCGTAGTAGACCTTGCCTGTGCAGACGACCATCTGCTTGGCTTCTTCCGGCGCGGAGGGGACATCGTTGCAATAGAGCACGCGATGGAAGGAGGTTTCATCGGCCATGTCTGCCAGGCTGGAGACACAGCGTTTGTGGCGCAGCAGTGATTTCGGTGTCGCCACGATCAGAGGCTTGCGGAAGTCGCGATGCAGTTGGCGGCGCAGCGCGTGGAAGTACTGTGCCGGTGTGGTGCAGTTCACCACCTGCATATTGTCCTCGGCGCAGAGCTGCAGATAGCGCTCGACGCGGGCCGAAGAGTGCTCAGGGCCCTGACCCTCGAAGCCGTGCGGCAGCAGCATGACCAGACCGGACATGCGCAGCCACTTGGATTCACCTGAGGCAATGAACTGGTCGATGATCACCTGGGCGCCATTGGCGAAGTCACCGAACTGTGCCTCCCACAGGACCAGCGCTTCCGGCTCGGCCAAGGAATAGCCGTACTCGAAGCCCAGCACCCCCATCTCCGACAGGGGCGAGTCCAGGATCTCGAGCGCACCCTGGTTGGGGCTCACGTGATGCAGCGGTTTGTAACGCTCCTCCGTCTCCTGATCGACAATCACCGCGTGGCGCTGAGAGAAGGTGCCGCGATTGCAGTCCTGACCCGATAGGCGGACCGGATGGCCCTCGGCCAGCAGGGTGGCAAAGGCCAGATGCTCAGCTGTTGCCCAATCGATGCCTTCGCCGGCCTCCACGGCCTTGTTGCGATTGTTGATCACGCGCTTCAGCTTGTTGTTGACCTTGATGCGCTCTGGGATCGTGGTGATGGAGGTGCCGATCTTCTGCAGGTCCTCCAGCGGGACCGCTGTTTGGCCGCGACGGGCGTCATAGCCCTCCACCCGCTTAATGTTGGACCAGCGCCCTTCCAGCCAGTCCGCCTTGTTGGGCTTGTAGGCATTGGCCGCTTCGAAGTCACGCTCCAGCCGCGTGTGCATCTCGTCCACCAAGTCCTTGCCTTCATTCTCGGCGAGGACGCCTTCAGCAACCAGCCGCTTCGAATAGATCTCGCGGGTGCTGTCGTGGCTGCGGATCTTCTTGTACATCAGCGGCTGAGTGAAGGCCGGCTCGTCGCCCTCGTTGTGGCCGTGGCGGCGATAGCAGAACATGTCGATGATGACGTCTTTGTTGAACTGCTGCCGGAATTCGGTCGCGATGCGCGCGACATGCACAACCGATTCCGGATCGTCGCCGTTCACGTGGAAGATCGGCGCCTGGACGATCTTGGCCGCCTCAGAGCAATAGGGGCCCGAGCGCGCGTTCACCGGATTGGTGGTGAATCCGATCTGATTGTTGACGATGACGTGGATCGTCCCGCCGACGCGATAGCCCTTGAGCTCCGACAGGTCCAAGGTCTCGGCGACCAGGCCTTGGCCGGCGAAAGCAGCATCGCCATGCATCAAGAGTCCCATGACCTGAGCGCGGTCTTTGTCTTTGTACTGCGCCTGCTTGGCTCTGACCTTGCCGACCACGACCGGGTCCACGGCCTCCAGATGCGAGGGGTTGGCGGTCAGGGAGAGGTGCACCTTGTTGCCGTCGAACTCGCGATCGGTGGAGGTGCCCAGGTGGTACTTGACATCGCCCGATCCGCCCACATCCTCCGGATTGGCGGCCCCGCCCTGGAACTCGCTGAAGATCGCCTGGAAGGGCTTGCCCATGAAGTTGGCCAGCACGTTGAGGCGACCGCGATGCGGCATGCCGATCACGATCTCTTTCATGCCCAGCTGGCCGCCGCGCTTGACGATCTGCTCCAGTGCCGGGATTAGAGATTCGCCGCCGTCCAGGCCGAAACGCTTGGTGCCGGTGTACTTCTTGTCGAGGAACTTTTCGAAGACCTCGGCCGCGGTCAGGCGCTCCAGAATGGCGCGCTTGCCGGGGACTGTGAACTCGGTGCGGTTGCCGATGTTCTCGATGCGCTCTTGGATCCAGGCCTTCTGGTCCGGCTCCTGGATGTGCATGAACTCGACGCCAATCTTGTCGCAATAGGTCTTCTGCACGATCTCCGCGATCTCGCGGATGGTCGCCGTCTGCCGGCCCAGCACCATGTTGATAAAGATCGGTCGGTCGATGTCGGCTTCGGTGAAGCCATAGGTGCGATAGTCCAGCTCCGGATGCGGCGGCTTGGGCTGCAAGCCGAGAGGATCCAGATTGGCCTGCAGGTGGCCGCGCACGCGGTAGGAGCGGATGAACATCAGCGCGCGGATGGAGTCTCGGGCAGCGGACTGCACGTCCGTGCCGATCGCGCTGGCAACGTTTTCCATGCCGGCAGAAGCAGCGGCCGCTGCGCCATTCCCGCGCCCGATCAGGTGATCCATCACGCCGCGGGCTTCTGAGGTCATGTCACTGAAGACCGCCTGCCAGGCGGGGTCAATCTGGCCGCCATCCAAGAAGCGGCGATAAAGATCGGCCAAGGCGGAAGCCTTGGCCGTGTCCTGAAGGGATCCAATCAACGTTGCGTCAGCCATCGTCCTCGAGCCTCGACTTCCCACTGCTACCTTTTTGGGTTCCGCAAGTGGCGCCCTTAGGGCCTGTCGCGGTCCCTTAAAGCCGGTCAATAAAAACGATAGCGGCCGTGGCAGGGCTGGCGACCTCCGGGATGGAGGCGGCCGGCCCTGCCACTCCGGCTTAGCCGCGCATCGCTTCCAACATGGCTGCACCCAGGCCCGCCGGTGATTCGGAGACATGGATGCCGGCGCTTCTCAGCGCCTCGATCTTGTGTTCGGCCGTGTCCTTGCCGCCAGAGATGACAGCACCGGCATGGCCCATACGGCGACCCGGCGGTGCGGTGCGCCCGGCGATGAAGCCGACCACCGGCTTGCGATTGCCGGACTCTTTTACCAGCTCTGCGCCTTCGGCCTCGGCGTTGCCGCCGATCTCGCCGATCATGATGATGCCTTCGGTCTCCGGATCAGCCAGGAACAGCTCGATGGAGCTGACGAAGTTCATGCCCTGGACCGGATCGCCGCCGATGCCGATGCAGGTCGACTGTCCCAAGCCCGCCGCCGTGGTCTGGGCCACGGCCTCGTAGGTCAGGGTGCCGGAGCGCGAGACCACGCCGATCTTACCGCGGCGGTGGATATGGCCCGGCATGATGCCGATCTTGCAGGCGTCCGGCGTGATGATGCCGGGGCAGTTCGGACCGATCAGGCGCGAAGAGGAGCGCTGCAGCTTCTGCTTCACTTTGACCATGTCCTGCACCGGAATGCCCTCGGTGATGCAGACGATCAGCGGGACCTCGGCATCGATCGATTCCAGGATCGCATCGGCTGCAAAGGGCGGCGGCACGTAAATGACAGAGGCATTGGCCCCGGTGCCCTCGACCGCTTCGCCGACCGTGTCGAAGACCGGCAGATCGAGATGCGTGGTGCCGCCCTTACCGGGGGTCACGCCGGCCACCATCTGGGTGCCGTAGGCAATGGCCTGTTCGGTGTGGAAGGTGCCCTGACTGCCGGTGATGCCCTGGCAGAGGACCTTGGTGTTGTTATCGACGAGCACCGCCATCAGGCTGACTCCTTGATCGCGGCCACGACCTTCTCCGCTGCATCGCCCAGATCGTCGGCGGCGATGATGGGAAGACCCGACTCGGCCAGAATTTTCTTACCCAGATCGACGTTGGTGCCCTCAAGGCGCACCACCAGCGGCACGTTCAGCGCCACCTCTTTGGCGGCCGAGACCACACCCTCGGCAATCACGTCGCAACGCATGATGCCGCCGAAGATGTTGACCAGGATGCCTTCGACATTGGGGTCGGAAAGGATGATCTTGAAGGCTGCGGTCACCCGCTCGCGCGTGGCGCCACCGCCGACATCCAGGAAGTTCGCCGGCTCACCGCCGAAGAGCTTGATGATGTCCATGGTCGCCATGGCGAGGCCCGCACCGTTTACCATGCAGCCGATGTTCCCATCCAGGCTGACATAGTTCAGCTCGTGCTGGGCGGCCTCCAGCTCTTTCGGATCCTCTTCGTCCTCGTCGCGCAGCTCCAGCAAGTCCTTGTGGCGGAAGAGCGCGTTGTCGTCGAAGTTCATCTTGGCATCCAGCGCGATGACCTCGCCGCCGCCGGTCACCACCAGCGGGTTGATCTCGACCAGAGAGGCGTCGAGCTGGGTGAAGGCCTTATAGAGCTGGATCAGGAACTTGGTCGCAGCCGAGGCCTGCTTGCCTTTGAGGCCGAGGCCCGCGGCCACTTTGCGGCCGTGGAAGGGCATGAGACCCAGCGCCGGATCAATCGGCACGGTGACGATCTTCTCAGGCTCGTTGGCGGCCACAGTCTCGATCTCCATGCCGCCCTCGGTGGAGGCGATCACGGTGACCTTGGAGCTGCCGCGGTCGACCAGCAGAGAGAGATAGAGCTCTTGGGCGATGTCGCAGCCGTCTTCGATATAGAGGCGGTTCACCTGCTTGCCGGCGGGGCCGGTCTGCTTAGTGACCAGCACGCTACCCAGCATGGCGCCGGCATTGTTCTCGACATCGTCGGCCGACTTGACGACGCGCACGCCGCCCTTGCCGTCCGGGTCATTCTGGAAGCGTCCAGCACCGCGCCCGCCGGCATGGATCTGAGACTTCACGACCCAGACGGGTCCGCCCAGATCGTCGGCCACCTTTCGGGCCTCCGCGGCGGTATAGGCGACCCCTCCTTTCAGGACTGGGACACCGTACTTGGCCAGCAACTGCTTGGCCTGATACTCGTGGATATTCATTCCGGTCTGACTACCCCGCTCACCTTATGGGCCGATGGCTTTCGGCCGGTGGTTTCTTTTGAGAACAGGACCGCTCCCCTGGCGGTCATCATAACCAGCCCAAGCCGCCGCGCAACAGCCGCGCGCGGCTAACCTGGACCGATCTCGATAAGTTGTTAAAGGCCGATGGCCTTGCAGGCCTCGACCAAGCCTTCAACCGCCTTGACGGAGCTGTCGAGCATGCCCTGTTCGTCGGCATTGAGGCTAAGCTCGACCACCCGCTCGACACCCTCGGCGCCGATGACAACCGGCACGCCGACATAGAGCCCGTCGACGCCATACTGCCCCTCCAGATAGGCAGCACAGGGCAGCACGCGCTTCTTGTCTTTCAGGTAGCTGTCGGCCATGGCGATGGCCGAAGAAGCCGGGGCGTAGAAGGCCGAGCCGGTCTTCAAGAGGCCCACGATCTCGGCCCCGCCGCTGCGCGTGCGCTGAACGATAGCATCCAGATTCTCTTGCGAAATCCAGCCCATCTCTACCAGTTCCGGTAGCGCGATGCCGGCCACGGTGGAGTGGCGCACCATCGGCACCATGGAGTCACCATGGCCGCCCAGCACGAAGGCGGTCACGTCCTCGACCGAGACCTTCATGGCCTCTGCCAGGAAAAAGCGGAAGCGCGCGGAATCCAGCACGCCGGCCATGCCGACGACCCGGTTGTGCGGCAGGCCACAGGCCTCGCGCAGCACCCAGACCATGGCGTCCAGCGGGTTGGTGATGCAGATGACGAAGGCGCTGGGGGCATGGTTCTTGATGCCCTCGCCGACCTGCTTCATAACCTTGATGTTGATGCCGAGCAAATCGTCGCGGCTCATGCCGGGCTTCCGTGCGACGCCGGCGGTCACGATGACCACGTCGGCGCCATCCAGCGCCTCATAACCATTGCTGCCCTGCAGCACCGCATCGAAACCCTCGACAGTGCTGGCCTGGGCAATGTCCAAGGCCTTGCCCTGCGGGATGCCGTCTGCGATGTCGAAGAGCGTGACGTCGCCCAGCTCTTTCAGTCCGGCCAGCAGCGCCAGAGTGCCGCCGATCTGACCGGCACCCACCAGTGCGATCTTGTTTCTTGCCATGCTGATTTAGCTCCTTCCTTCGCCCGGACATCCGAATTCACGAGGCACCGACAGGTTGCGGTGCACAAAATGCGCGACAGGGGTAGCGCGCCAGGGCCTCTCACACAAGGCGATATGGTCTTGAGAGGGCTCTCGGTCAGATGAAGCTGGCAGCGATATCGACCAGGAGGGCCAGGATCACGCTGTTGTAGAGGAAGGCGATCACCGTGTGGCAGGTGACCCAGATCCGCATCCGCCGCTGCGTCACCTGCACGTCCGAGGCCTCGAAGGTCATGCCCGCGCAGACCGCGAAGTAGAGAAAGTCACTATAGACCAGGGGCGTCTCGTCGCCCTTGTCGCGCGGGAAGTTGAAACCGCCGTCGGGCAGACCGTCGCCCTTTTGGTCGCCATAATAGAGGTGGGCGTAGTGCAGCGCGAAGATGGCCTGGACGGCGAACCAGGTGATGAAGATGGTGGAGATTGCAAGCGCCAGGTGCAGCACCTCCTCCGTGCCGGCCTGCCGGCTGCCGACCTTCAAGGTCCAGATCGCAGTGACGATGGAGGCCGAGACCCCGCAGAGAATAAAGAGGAAATGGCCCACCACCGTCGGGTCATAGCGGCTGGCCCTGATCTTCAGGAGCCTGAGGTCATTATGCCAGACCATGCGGAAGACGAAGAGGAGCGTGGCCAGTGCGGTCGCGTCCCAGGCCAGGGTCACGCGCGAAGCCAGGGTCATGCTCCTGGGCAGAAGGGCGAGGACGATCAAGCCTAGGGCGATCGCCACCATGAGCCAGACGCGATTGCCCTTGCTCAAGACACGCCACAGCAGAAGATCGCTTCGCTTCACAGTCGGCATGCTTCACTTATGGCGAAACAGTCTCGATCCTGTCGAGCAGTTGAAGGCTGCTCGGGGCCGCGGGCCGGTGCCGAGCAACCGTCAAACTCTGCCTAGGCGGCGATGTGTTCCAGGCCCAAGTACTCGGCTGAGCGCATTTCCATGAGGCGGCTGGCGGTGCGCAGGAACTCTTCCGAGCCGTCGCCGCGCGGATAGAGACTGTCCGGCGGTGCCTCCGCGCCCAGGATCAGCTTGCTCTTAGCCTCATAAAGGGCGTCGACCAGGATCATGAAGCGCTTGGCCTTGTCACGATTGTCCTCATGCAGGATCGGCACCTCGCCGATCACCACGGTGTGGTAGCGCTGTGCGATGGTCAGATAGTCCTCTGCCCCCAGCGGCCGGGCGCAGAGATCGTCAAAGGAGAAGCGGGCGACGCCGCGCGCGGCGGCCGGGACCGGCACGTTGCGGCCCTTGACCGTGACGCTCTCGGGTTTCACCTCGGCGCCATCAGTCAACTCGCCGAAGGCCTGGGTCAGGGCCTGGTCGGTGCGCGGGCCAAGCGGGGCGTGAAAGACGGCCAGCAGCTTCAGGCGCTGGCGGCGATAGTCGCGGCCGCCGTCCAGCTCCAGAATGTCCAGGTGCTGCTTCAGGAAGGCGATGAAGGGCAGAAAGCGCTCGCGCTGCAGCCCGCCTTCATAGAGCCGGTCCGGCACCCAGTTAGAGGTGGCGACCACCACCACGCCTTCGTTGATCAAGCACTCGAAGAGCCGCCCCAGGATCATGGCGTCGGCGATGTTCACCACGTGGAACTCGTCGAAACAGAGCAGATGCGCTTCTTGCGCCAAGGCCTGTGCCAGCTTGGGCAGAGGATCGCCCTCCTTGCCCTTGGTGCGCTTGCGCCAGGCATGCAGGCGGTCCTGCACTTCGGTCATGAAGGCGTGGAAATGCACCCGCCGCTTCTGCTCGACAGCCGCGCTCTCATAGAAGAGGTCCATCAGCATGGATTTGCCGGTGCCGACGGGGCCATAGAGGTAGAGCCCCTGCGGCGGCGTCTCGCGGCGACGGGCCAGGCCCAGGCGGGCCTTCCAGCCGCTGGCGCCCTCCTGCGGGGCATAGTTGCGAAGCGCATGGCAAAGCGCCTGCAGCTTCTCCGCCGCCAGTTCTTGCGCCGGATCGTGTTGCAGGCTGCCGTCGTTGCGAAGAGCCCGATAGCGGGCGAGCGGTCCCTCGATCATGAGGTCAAGGCTTTTGCCTGCTGCGAGCCGCTCGACGCAAGCGCAAATCAGCGACAGCGGGCCGCGACAAAGGCCATCAGCGCCGCCTGTGACCGAGGCCCGAAGATGCCGTCGATCGCCCCGCTCAGGTGTCCGGCGTCGGCCAAAGCGGTTTGCAGCTGGGTGGCATGGCTTGAGTCTTGGTTGGCAAAGCTCTGCCAATCGGCTGCTGCGGCATCGGCCTGACCGCTTAGACAGTAGGACTTCGCCCGACCGATGAGGGCGGCAGAGAGCTCTGGGTTGAGTTCCAAGGCGCGAGAGAAGTCGGCCAGACCGCGTGTGACCTCACCCGGAGCTTGCAGAGGGGCACTGGTCGGCAAGAGCGAGGCTCCCTGTGGCGCCGGCGTCTCGTCCTGGTCTGCCAGCTCTTGCTGCAAGTCGTTGAGCTGCTTCTGCAGATCAGCGATCTGGCGCTGTTGCTGAAGCCAGCGCTCGGCCGAGCGACGGTCGGGGAAGTACTCGCGACCGACCCTGACGCCGCCGGCCTTGTTCTCGCGGATGGCGCCGCCGCCAGCCACGCCAGGAGTTTGTCGCGGTTCACAGCCCTGGTCACCCTGATCACCGATCGGCCGCAGGGCTTTCGCAAGATAGGCCTCTCCGCGCGCGACGTAGGCGGCGGCGAAGCCGGGTGCGATCCAGAGGGCTTGATCGAAGTCGGCCAGGGCGCAGTCGATCCGCGCGTGCTGTAGGAAGAGGGCCCCGCGGGCCAGATGTGCCTCTGCGCGTTGCGTCCCATCCAGCGGAGCCGTCTCTAAGCAAAGGGCATAAGCCCGCAGCGCCTCGTCGAGCGAACCTGCGGCCGCCGCCTCCTGGGCCAGAGGGCAGGGCAGGGGGGCTGCCAACGGTGCCTTGACAAAAAGCAGTCCAGCGGCCGTCAGAGCCAAGGCTAGAGGTCCCAAAGGGCCAATCGCTCCAAGTCTGGCGAACCTCTGCATCACCTGACGTCTCTAGGTCCACAAGAAGTCAGTCGCCGTTAGCTGCCCCGCAGCCGTCAGGCCATCAATCTGGAAGATTACGTCAGCGGCGCCATCGCCATCACTGTCGACCTCCACTGACTGGCTGCCTGCGAAGCGTGCCTCGCTGTTGCCGCTGCCGCTGAAGGCGGCGCCGTCGATGTAGGTGAAGCTGCCGGTCTCAAGCCCGGTCTTGAAGCTCAGCTTGTCTTCGCCGTCGAAATCAGCGATGACCTGATCCCCGGTCCCGAGGTTCGCACTGAAGCGGAAGAAATCAGCGCCGGAGCCGCCGAAGGCGGTGTCGTCTCTGCCCATCGCGATGGTGTCCGACCCGGAGCCGCCGTAGAAGAGGTCAGCGCCCAGGCCGCCCAGCAGGGTGTCGTCACCGTCGCGGCCCACGATGGTGTCCTCGCCACCTTCACCAGAGAGCCAGTTGTCACTGGTGTTGCCCTGGACGGAGTTATCCAGCTCGTTGCCCTCACCGTCGATGGCACCAGCACCGCCTTGCAGGCGCAGGTTCTCGATGTAGGCCGAGTTGGTGCCGCTGGGCAGGGTGTAGTCGACAATCGCCCGAACCAGATCGACGCCCTGACCATTCAGTTCGCGTACCACATCGGCCGAAGTGGTCACCACGAAGGTGTCCTTGCCGCTGCCGCCGGTCATGGTGTTGGTGCCGCCGTTGCCGTTCATGCGATCCGCACCGCTGCGCCCCAAGATGGCATTGTTGAAAGAGTTCCCGGTCAAGATCTCATCATTGCCGTTACCGACAATACGCGCATTGCCGGCCGCCGTGGTCATGTTGACCCGCTCGATCATGACTTCCGCGGTGGTGCCGAGTGCAAAGTCACTGGCGTTTGTGCGCAATACGTCGCTGCCACCGCCGGAGCCATCGAAGATCCGGTCGGTCTCGGTATCGACGATGAAGGTGTCGTTGCCGTCGCCTCCGTAGGCCGTATCAGCACCGCTGCCCCCGTTCAGGCGATCACGCCCCTGGTCGCCGAAGAGGATGTCTGGGTTGTCGCCACCGGCTAGCTGATCATTGCCCTCGCCTCCGACCAGCGTGTCTTCGCCACTCGATCCGAAGAGGGTGTCACGACCACTTCCACCATCGAGCTGATCGTTGCCTTGCTCACCACGGATCTGATCACTGCCACTGCCACCCTCCAGCGCATAGTCGTCGCCCTCTCCGCCGAAGAGGGAATCGTTGCCATTGTCACCGTAGAGGTAGCTGTCGTCGCCGTCACCGCCGACTATCGTGTCGTCGCCGTCACCGCCATCAAGGCTGGTGTCGGTTCCGGATTCGCCGCCGATGACATCGTCTCCGCTCTCGCCGTAGAGTCTGCTCTCATTCCCGGAACCGCCCAGGATCTGGTCGGCGCCGCTGCCGCCCCTGAAGTTGACGTCATCCCCAATGCCGCCAGAGAGGCTGTCGGCGCCATCTTCGCCGCGGAAACCGCTATCAATCCCACTGTCGCCGTAGAGCCTGTCGGAGCCGTCGCCTCCCTGGAAGAGATTATCATCGCCACTGCCGCCGTAGAGTCTGTCATCGTCACGACCTCCCCAGAAGGCGCGATCGCGCCCGTCATCACCGGCCATGACATCATCGCCGTCGCCTCCCCACACCAAAGTGTTGCCGAAGGCGCCGTCATCTCCAGTGCCCCCAGAGATGCTGTCTGCGCCGCTGCCGCCGAAAAGGTCGACATCATTGCCGTCGCCCCCAAAGAGCAGATCCTTACCGGATCCCCCGAAGAGTGAGGTGTCGTTCCCTGAACTGGCGGAAACAGTGTCGTCGCCATCTTCGCCATAGAGGCCAGAATCATCACCCTCGGATCCATAGAGGCTGTCGTCGCCGCCCGCCCCGCCGGGATCGTCGCCCCACATCCGATCAACGCCACGGCTGCCGAATATGACGTCGTTGCCGTCACCGCCATAGAGGGAGCCGTCATCCTCGTTGCCGCCAAAGATGAGGTCGTCCCCCGAGCCACCCCTGATCCAGTCGGCGCTGGAGTAGCCGTCGAGCGTGTCGTCACCGGACCCTCCGTAGAGGCGGTCGCTGCTGCCGCGCCCGATGGCGATGTCGTCGCCCGGGCCCCCATAGAGGAAGTCGGCGCTGGAGGCACCGAAGAGCCGATCATCCCCCGACCCACCAAAGAGGTAATCGCTGCTGGCTCCGCCGTAGAGGGAGTCATCGCCACTCAATCCGTAGAGCGTGTCGCTGCCACTGGTTCCGACAAGGCTGTCCGCTCCGCTGGTTGCCATGGCTCCTGTCCCCACAAGTCTGTGACAAAGTTGAACGACTGTACGCGACCGGGCGCTATGAGGGCATTCTTTTGAGTTGCAGTCAGTCTAGTTCCAGAGGAAGTCGGTCGCTGTGAGCTGCCCGGCGGCCGTCAGGCCATCAATCTGGAAGACCACTTCGGCGGCGCCATCGCCGTCGATATCGACTTCAACCGACTGGCCGCCCGCAAAGCGCGCCTCGCTGTTGCCATTGCCGCTGAAGGCGGCAGCATCGACATAGGTGAAGCTGCCGGTCTCCAGCCCGGTTCTGAAGACAAGCTTGTCCTCGCCGTTGCCCGGTCCAAAGTCCTCGCCGTCGAAGTCGGCGATGATCTGGCCTCCGGTCCCGAGGTTGGCGCCGAAGAGAAACTGGTCGGCGCCGGAGCCGCCATAAGCGGTGTCGTCTCTGCCCATGGTCATGGTGTCCGATCCAGATCCGCCGTAGAAGAGGTCGGCACCCAGACCGCCCAGCAGGGTGTCGTCACCGTCGCGGGCCACAATCGTGTCCTCGCCGTCCTCACCAGAGAGCCAGTTGTCGCTGGTGTTGCCCTGGAGCGAGTTATCCAGCTCGTTGCCCTGGCCGTCGATGGCACCGGCACCGCCCTGCAGGCGCAGGTTCTCGATGAAGGCCGAGTTGGTGCCGGAGGGCAGGGTGTAGTCGACAATGGCCCGGACCAGATCGACGCCTTGGCCATTTAGCTCACGCACCACGTCCGCCGAGGTGGTCACCACGAAGGTGTCCTTGCCGCTGCCACCGGTCATGGTGTTGGTGCCGCCGTTGCCGTTCATGCGGTCAGCGCCGCTGCGCCCCAGGATGGCGTTATTGAAGGAATTCCCAGTCAGGATTTCATCATTGCCATTGCCGACAATGCGGGCATTGCCGGCCGCCGTGGTCATGTTGACCCGCTCGACCATGACCTCGGATGTGGTGCCCAGCGCGAAGTCACTGGCATTAGTCCTGAGAATGTCGCTGCCACCGCCGGAGCCATCGAAGATGCGGTCGGTCTCTGTATCGACGATGAAGGTATCGTTGCCGTCACCGCCGAAGGCCGTATCAGTGCCACTGCCCCCGTTCAAGCGGTCGCGACCGTCGTAGCCAATGAGGAAATCCCCCCCGCTGCCGCCGGCCAATTGATCGCTGCCGCTGTCGCCGAAGATCTGGTCAGTGCCGTCTCCCCCGAAGACGGTGTCGGTCCCGCTTCCTCCCCGCGCCGAATCGCTGTCCTCGCCTGCGCGTATGAGGTCGTTTCCTACACCGCCCAAGAGAATATCGAAACCTGAGTCACCCCAGAGCGTGTCGTTGCCTTCTTGGCCCTCCAAGAAGAAATCACTGCCACTGCCGCCCCAGATTCTGTCGTTCCCCTCACCGCCCTGCAAAGACTGGTCGCCGCCGTCACCGCCATAGATCCAATCGTCCCCGCTAGAACCTAGGAGGGAGGTATCATAGCCACTGCCACCGAAGACGGTGTCCGAGCCGGCTTGGCCGGCAAGCACGGTGTCGGCGCCACTGTCTCCTTGCAGCGTGTCATCGCCAAGGCCGCCAAGGATGACTGAATCGTTGCCACCACCTCCATAGAGCTGGTCATCGTCGTGGCCACCACCAAGGTTCCTGTCGTCGCCCTGACGCCCAAAGATCTGGTCTTGGCCCGATCCTCCATAGAGCGAGGTGTCATCGCCATCGCCGCCGAAGACCGTGTCATCCCCCTTGTCCCCATAAAGCCGAACATCATCGCCGTCGCCCCCGAGCACCCGATCGTCGCCGCTTCCGCCGCGGAGGAAGCTGTCGTTTCCACTGTCACCGAACAGCAGATCAGAACCGGACTCACCCTCAAGGACACTGTCCGCACCGCTATCGCCGCTCAAGGTGTCATTGCCGTCACCGCCGAAGAAGGAGCGATCGTCACCGCCACCGCCATAGGCCCGATCGTTGCCATCGCCACCGATCAGCAGGCTGTCGTCACCTTGTCGGCCATAGATCAAGTCTGAGCCTTGGTCACCGAGAAGTCTGGTGTCGCTGCCATCGCCGCCGAAGAGGGTGTCGTTTCCTTGATCTGCCTCCAGGTGATAGTCATTGCCGTCACCGCCAACAATCGTATCGCTGGCACTGCCGCCCCTCAGGAAGGAATCATCGCCACTGCCGCCGAAGAGTGTATCCTGACCCTGGCCGCCAAAAAACACGTAATCCATGCCGCTGCCTCCGGAGAGCAGGTCATTGCCCGAGCCACCCCAGAGGCTGCTATCATTCCCATCGTCACCGAAGATCAGGTCATCACCGGAACCCCCAATGAGTATCAGATCATCGCCACTCCCTCCATAGATGGTGTCCTCTCCGTCTTCTTCAGAACCACCCTTGCTCTTGCTGCGAAAGCCCAAGGCATCATTCCCTGAGCCACCAAAAATGACATCGTCACCCGCCCACCCAAGGACAGACGTGTCGTCTTGATCGCCGGCGAAGAGCAGATCGTTTCCCGACCCCCCACTCAGTGTGTCGGCGCTGGAATCGCCCATCAGCGTGTCGGATCCGCTGTCTCCGGATAGCCGGTCAGCGCTGCCACCTCCTGACAGAGTGTCGTCGCCCTGGTCACCCTGCAGGGTGTCCGCGGAGGAGTTACCATAGACCCGATCATTTCCAGAACCGCCGTAGAGATAATCGCTACTGGCGCCACCGCGGATATAGTCGTCTCCACTCATTCCGAAGAGCGTGTCGGAGCCACTGGTGCCGTAAAGGCTGTCGGGTCCGCTGGTCGCCATGATTCAAGTCCTTACAGCCTGTGACAGAGTTGGACGACTGTAGGGTAGGGGCGCCGCCAAAGGCAAGCAGATCAGGTCTCACAGGGGCACAAATACGACCACCCGCATGTCGCGGATGTGCCAGCAGGGTCTTTAGCAGCCTTCTATTCTTACTATCAGCGGCTTTACTCTTAACGCGGGAGGAAAGGGACCATGAAGATCGAAAAGATCACGCCAGCAATTGGCGCGGAGGTTTCCGGCATTGATTTCGAGAATGAGCTTTTACCAGGCCTCTCCGACAGACTCTATGATGCCTTGCTGGAGCATCTGGTCCTGACCTTCCGCGACACAGGGATCGAGCCAAGGCAGCATCTGGCCTTTGCCCAAAGCTTCGGCCTCTTGGATGAGCCGCATCCGCACTATCCCCATGTCGCGGACTTCGAGAACATCGTGCTCTTGGAGAACGACCCCAGCCGGCCCGCCGACACCAACAGCTGGCACACGGACCTTACCTTCAAGGCGGAACAGCCCTTCGCCTCGGTGCTGGTTGCCCGCCAAGTCCCCGACTGCGGCGGCGATACCCTCTGGTCCAGCCGCTATGCCGCCTACGACAGCCTGCCCGCCGGCCTGAAACGCGACATGGAGGAACTGGAGGCCATCCACGACCTGGGCGACTTCCGCAACAGCTTCGTCCAGCCCGCCGGCAATCGGGACCGCAGCGAGGCCTTGCGAGAGGCCGTGCATCGCTTCGGCCAGCAGATCAGACCGCTGATCGACCAGCACCCGGTGACCGGCCGCAAGTACCTGAACTTCAACGAGGCCTTCGTCACCCACATCGCCGGCCTCACCACCAACGAGGCCAATGCCTTGAAGACCTATCTGGCCAATCACATGAACAAGCCGGAAAACCAGATGCGCTGGCGTTGGCGGGCCGGCGATATGGTGATGTGGGACAACCGGGTCACCATGCACTACGCCGTCGCCGACTACCTACCGGCCCACCGCATCATGAACCGGGTCACCGTGGTGCAAGACCGCCGCGTGGGCGACCTGCGCGACAGTGCTTGAGGCAGAAGAGCGGCGTCTAGCTCCAAACGAAGTCCGTCGCTGTTAGCAGATTGGCAACCGTGACGCGATCGATCAAGAAGGCCTGGTCGACGTTGCCGTCTCCGTCATCGTCAACCTGCACCTGCCGCGGACCCGCCAGCCGTGCCTCAGAGTTACCGCTGGCCGAGAAGGCAGCGGCACCAATGTAGGCGAAGCTGCCGGTCTCCAGCCCAGTGGCGAACACCAGCTTGTCTTCGCCGTTGGCTGCGTTCACCAAAACTCCGTCGAAATCGCGGATGATCGGACCGCCCGAACCGGCGTTGCCGAGCTGCGCCGGACCGAAGCGGAAGGAGTCTGCGCCTGATCCACCGATCGCCACATCGCCTGTGCCCATCCGCAAGGTGTCGGCGCCGGAGCCGCCCTCCATACGATCTGCACCAGGGCCACCGATCAAGTCGTCGTCACCCTCGTCGCCGATCAGCACGTCATTGCCCGTGTTGCCGCGCAGAGTGTTTTCTCCGCTGTTGCCATCTAAGGTGTTGTCCAACGCGTTGCCGGCCCCATCGACGTCGCCGATGTTGGCCTGGAAGCGCAGGTTCTCCACAAAGGCAGAGGCAGAGCCCGTCGGCAGGGTGTAGTCCACCAGCGCTTGCACCAGGTCTGTCCCTTGGCTTGCGAATTCCCGCACCACGTCGCTAGAGGTGGTCACCACCATCGTGTCGTTGCCACTGCCTCCGGTCATGGTGCTGCTGCCGCTGACCCCGTTCATCCGGTCTGCACCGCTCTGGCCGACCAGGGTGTTGTCGAAGCGATTGCCGGTCAGGATGTCGTCGTTGGCATTGCCCACAACACGGGCTGTTCCCGCTGCATCCTGGATGTTCACCCGCTCGACCAAGACGTCGGCGACGGTCCCTAGAGAATAGTTAAGGGCATTCAAACGCAGCACATTGTTGCCGCCTCCCGAGCCGTCAAAAAGTACGTCCGTACTGGTATCAACGATGAAGGTGTCGTTGTTGGCGCCGCCGTACATGGTATCCGCACCGGAACCGCCGTTCAGCCGGTCACGATTGTTGCCACCGAAGAGGACATCGACCCCGCTTCCGCCGACCAGCTGGTCGTTCGCCGAGTCGCCGAACAAGTGATCGTCACCCTCAGCGCCGAACTCAGTATCTCTGCCGCTGGATCCGACCAGGCGATCGATACCGGTACCGCCACGAAGCTCATCATCTCCGAGACCCCCATCCAGGACATCGTCTCCGCTGCGTCCGACCAGTCGGTCATCACCAGATCCGCCGTGGGCCTCGTCGTTGCCCTCACCGCCATCTACAAAGTCGGAGCCACTGTCACCATTTAGCTGGACGTCAGCACCGAATCCACCTCTGATGAAATCGTCACCCTTTCCACCGAAGATGGCTTGATCCTGGCCTGTGCCACCATCCAGTAAGTCATCGCCGTCGTCGCCGAAAAGCGAGGCGTCATCGCCGTCATCGCCATAGATACTATCCGCACCGGAACGACCTTCAAATCGACTGTCATCGCCAAGGCCGCCCCAAAGGCTATCGTCGCCTGAGTGACCGACCAGGTAGAAGTCCGCGCCACTGCCGCCGAATACGCGATCGTCGCCAATCCATCCCCTGAGGAAACTATCGGCACCACTGTCGCCATAGAGCTGATCGTTTCCTGCGTCACCAAAGAAGAAAGTATCGTCGCCTTCCTTGCCGAGAAGCGTGTCATTGCCATCTCCACCGGCAAGCGCCGCATCATCTCCACCCCCGCCTGAGATAAGATCGTCACCGCTGTCGCCAATCAGATAGCTATCATCGCCGCTGCCACCGAACAGGCGATCTGCGCCATGACCGCCCCGCAGCGAGGTGTCGTCACCGAAATCCCCCCACACTGTATCGGCACTCGATCCACCATAGAGCCCAGTATCATTGCCACTGCCACCGAAGAGGCTGTCAAACGCATTGCCGCCGAAGATCTGCGCATCGCTTCCGGAATCACCGAAAACGCGATCGTCGCCGGCGTTGCCTCTAAGTGAGGTGTCGGCTCCTTCGCCACCAAAGATCTCGTCCTCTCCGCTTCCCCCCTGCAAGGTGGCATCGTTGCCGCTGTCTCCTGAGACCGTGTCGTCGCCGTTGCTGCCGAAGAGCTCTAAGTCGCTGCCTGATCCCCCGTAGAGGCGATCGATTCCGCTGCCCCCCGTGCTGGAGGTGTCGTCTCCGTCGGCGCCGTAGAGCCAATCGTTACCGTTGCCGCCCTGCAATGAGGTATCGTCGCCGCTGTTCCCATAGATCGTATCATTGCCTTGATTGCCGCTCAGCAGGACATCTGCGCCATGTCCGCCCCAGATCACATCTTGGCCATCTCCTCCGAGCAAAGAGTAATCGCTGGCGGTTCCTCCGAAGAGTTGATCGTTACCTGTGTTGCCAAGAAGCGCCCTATCTACACCGCCGTCGCCATAGACGTGATCACCCTGACTGCCACCGGAGAGCTGAGCGTCATTTCCTGAACCACCGAAGATGTAGTCTACACCCTCACCGCCATAGAGCAGGGCGTCGTTACCTTGGCCACCGAAGACGCCGTCGTCGCCGCTGTCACCATAGAGGGAGATGTCATCCCCGGTACCGCCAATGACCGTGTCGGAGCCTGAGGAACCGAAGAGGCTTCGATCATTGAAGCCGGCACCATCGACGAGGTCATCGCCGTTACCCCCGGTGAGTGCAGTGTCCGCGCCGGAGCCACCGAAGACGCGATCGTCGCCATTGCCACCGCGCAGGGTGATGTCTGGACCAGCCCCACCATAGACGGCGTCGTCACCATTCGACCCAAAAAGCGTTTGATCCTTGCCTTCACCGCCGAAGAGGAAGTCGATTTGGTTGCCACCGTAGAGCGTCTGGTCATCGCCACTGCCGCCGACGAGAACATCACTACCGTTTTCTCCCCACAGGTTGTGATCTGCACCAGTTCTGCCATAGACACGATCATCACCGATCCCACCGAAGAGCAGAGAATCATCGCCATGGCCACCAACGAGAATGTCACTCCCGTTCTCGCCCCTAAGGTTGTGATCTGAATCAGTTCCGCCATAGATACGATCGTCGCCGATCCCACCGGCGAGGATCGAATCATTACCGTGGCCTCCGAAGATCGTGTCATCACCACTATCGCCGATCAGAAAAGCATCGTTGCCTGAGCCAGCAAGAATGGAGTCGTCACCCGAACCTCCAAAATTGATAGTGTCGTTCCCTTGACCGCCGTATAGTGTGTCTTTTCCTAACCCACCTTGTAGATCATCAGCGTTAGATCCGCCAAACAACGTGTCATTACCCTGACCTCCTCGCAGTCTATCGAAGTCGGCACCGCCGTAGAGTGAATCATCAGCGCCGTAACCCAATAGAAGATCATTGCCACCATTGCCGTACATCGTGTCGACGAAGGTTGATCCATAGAAGGTATCGTTGACCGAGCTAAATCCAATAAAGAGTGCCATTGTGACCCCTCCAATAATGTGGTCAAGAGGGTCCTTTCAGACCTGAGGTCAATCATAAGGCAACTTTGCGTCGACATAGTGGCACACAGGATAACTGTTGATTCCCTGCGTGTTTCCT
This sequence comes from Rhodospirillales bacterium, assembly GCA_963669335.1. GTDB lineage: Bacteria > Pseudomonadota > Alphaproteobacteria > Kiloniellales > JACOMY01 > JACOMY01. The sequence continues at coordinate 5,604,629 of OY770023.1, read as the reverse complement.
CTCGGCTGAGAGTCAAGATTTTCGGCTCTGAGAACGGCTGCTATGGCTGTTACTCAGGTGCCGAAAGGTGGAGTTCAGGGCACCACAGCCGCTGCGTCACATCTGGGTGCTGGGCCGAGACCCCAAGTCTGGCTCACAGCCAGAGAAAGTCGGTGGCTGTCAGCTGCCCCGCAGCCGTCAGGCCGTCGATCTGGAACACGACGTCGGCGGCGCCATCGCCATCGCTGTCGACCTCGACGGACTGGCCACCGGCGAAGCGTGCTTCACTGTTGCCGCTGCCGCTGAAGGCAGCAGCGTCGACATAGGTGAAACTGCCGGTCTCGAGCCCGGTCTTGAAGGTCAGCTTGTCCTCGCCGTTGGCCGCCCCGAAGTCCTCGCCGTCGAAGTCGGCGATGTTCTGGTCCCCGGTCCCGAGGTTCGAGCTGAAGCGGAAGAAATCAGCGCCGGAGCCGCCGAAGGCCGTGTCGTCTCTGCCCATTGCGATGGTGTCCGACCCGGAGCCGCCGTAGAAGAGGTCGGCACCCAGGCCACCCAGCAGGGTGTCGTCACCATCGCGGGCCACGATCGTGTCCTCGCCAGCCTCACCCGAGAGCCAGTTGTCACTGGTGTTGCCCTGGACGGAGTTGTCCAGCTCGTTGCCCTGGCCGTCGATGGCGCCGGCACCGCCCTGCAGGCGCAGGTTTTCGATATAGGCCGAGTTGGTGCCGCTGGGCAGCGTGTAGTCAACAATCGCCCGGACCAGGTCGACGCCTTGGCCATTCAGCTCTCGCACCACATCGGCCGAAGTGGTCACCACAAAGGTGTCCTTGCCGCTGCCGCCGGTCATGGTGTTGGTGCCGCCATTGCCGTTCATGCGGTCAGCACCGCTGCGCCCCAGAATGGCGTTGTTGAAAGAATTCCCGGTCAGGATCTCGTCGGTGCCATTGCCGACAATACGGGCATTGCCGGCCGCCGTAGTCATGTTGACCCGCTCGATCATGACCTCGGATGTGGTGCCGAGCGCAAAGTCACTGGCATTGGTCCTGAGAATGTCGCTGCCACCGCCGGAGCCATCGAAGATGCGGTCGGTCTCGGTATCGACGATGAAGGTATCGTTGCCATCACCGCCGTAGGCTGTATCGGCGCCGCTGCCCCCGTTCAGACGATCGCGCCCCTGGTCGCCGAAGAGGATGTCCGGGTTGTCGCCGCCGGCTTGCTGGTCATTGCCTTCACCTCCAACCAAGGTGTCTTCGCCGCTCGATCCGAAGAGGGTGTCACCGCCACTTTCACCATTGAGCTGGTCGTTGCCTTGCTCACCCCGGATCTGATCACTGCCACTGCCACCCCTCAGTGCATAGTCATTGCCTTCTCCGCCGAAGATCGAATCGCTGCCATTGTCGCCGTAGAGGAAGCCATCAATATCCGAACCGCCGGCAAGCCTGTCAGCCCCATCTCCGCCGTAGAGAGCTTCGTCGCGGTTGCCACCCCCATAGAGCCGGTCGTTTCCACTGTTACCGAAGAGGTAGCGATCACCACCGCTGCCGCCATAGATCCGGTCTATGCCGGAACCGCCAACAAGAGTTCGGTCGTAGCCATCTCCACCATAGATCCAGTCGCTGTCATCGCCGCCGATCAGACTATAGTCATCGCCACCGCGTCCGAAGAGGCTGTCCTCGCCGGCGAGACCGAAGAGATCTTCGTCATTTCCCCCGCCGCCGAAGAGCGTGTCATTTCCGCCATCTCCCATGAGATAGCTGTCGTCACCGTCACCACCGGCAATAATGTCATCGCCGGCATCGCCGTAGAGGCTCCTATCATCACCGCTTCCGCCGTTGATAACGTCTTCGCCCCCTCCACCCAAGAGCGCGGTGTCATTTCCACTGCCACCCTGAATTCCGTCGTTCCCGGAGCCACCAAGCAAGCTGAAGTCATTGCCGTCATCACCATAGATCTGGTCGCTACCGCTGCCCCCAACCAGCAGGCGATCAAAGCCACTATCCTCCGCCTTGGATTGAGCCTGCGCTCCGCCGTCCGAGGGGACCTCGTCGCCGCCAAAGATGGTATCTGATCCTAGACCACCGTAGAGCTGTCGATCATCGCCGCTTCCGCCGTAGATCGCGTCGTCGCCGTCGCCCCCAGAGAAAGTGGCATCTTCACCGACACCGCCGTAGAGCCTGTCTGCGCCGCTATCGCCATAGAAAGATCTATCGTTTCCACTACGACCGAAGAGCGCATCGTCCCCGGATCCACCGACTAGATTGGTGTCGATCCCGTTGCCGCCAAAGAGCCGATCGTTACCATTCTCGCCGTAGAGGTCGACGTCATTGCCATCGTTGCCGCCGATGGTGTCATTCCCGCTTTCACCTCTGAGAAGGTAATCATTACCGCTACCGCCGATCAGGACGTCGTCACCCTCGCCCCCGTAGAAGTAGGAGTCGAGGCCACTGCCCCCGTCGAGGTGATCATCGCCGGAACCGCCAAAAACGAGGTCGTCGTCTCCCTGATCCCCATAGATCCGATCATCACCGGTTCCGCCAAGCAAGCCACCATCGGTACCGCTGCCGGCATAGATCAAGTCGTTACCGGCCTCGCCAAACATGCGATCGTCGTTACCGCTGCCTCCGAAGAGGCGGTCGTCGCCGGAGCCGCCGAAAAAGAGGCGATCAGTCCCCACGCCGCCGTAGATCGTGTCCTTGCCATCATCTCCGGGGCTGTATGAGTTTCCGGCCCTAAGGTTCGAATCATCACCTTGACCACCAAAGATGACGTCATCACCGAAGCCGCCGAAGATCATGGAGTCGTTCTGATCACCGGCAAGGATGAGGTCGTCGCCGGAGCCCCCCCAGATCATGTCGGCGCTGGAATCACCGTTCAGGGTGTCGGCCCCGCTCCCGCCGTAGAGCGTATCGAGGTTGCTGTTCCCGTATGCGGTGTCATCGCCATCATCACCGAAGAGCCGATCGGGTGATGAGTTGCCGGAGAGCCGATCGTCTCCCGAGCCTCCGAAGAGCCTGTCGCTGTCAGCTCCACCCATGATGGAGTCGTTCCCGCTCATCCCGAAGAGCGTGTCGGGGCCACTGGTGCCAACAAGGCTGTCCGGTCCGCTGGTCGCCAAGGGTCATATCCTCAAAACATGTGACAAAGTTGAGCGACTGTACGCGACCGGGTGCTGACAGGGGAAAATTTTTGAGTTGCAGACCGCTATAGTGTCAATCAGGTAGACTAAGTCTCGGGGCGGATTCAGGATCATCGACGTATCTGAAGAGTAGCCGTTAACAGGCCTGTGCTGCGGCAATCACGGGCACCTGCGTAACTCTAAGCTGGACTTTGGCTGCTCGCGTTACTCCGCCGCCAACTTCGGCTTGAAGCGCTCCTCCATCTCGCGGCGGACCCGGACGGCCTCGTTGTTGTCGCCGATCTCGATATCGGCCCAAGCGACGCTCTCGCCCTCGGGGATGTTGCGCTTGAGGCGCACGCCTTGCGCCAGGCCAATCGGCAGGTAGCCGCGCGCCAGGCTCTGCTCGGCCGGTAAGAGGCGGCCCCAGACGCAGAAGCCGCCTTCGCCGTCCAGCATCTCGCCGGCCTTGAGGGGGCGCTTGGCCGTGGCCACGACGTCGCCGACGAAGCCCTGGGTCTGGCCAGTCGGCTCGCCGCGGAGGGCGACCGAGAGGACGGAGATGCCGAGTTCCAGGCCGATCAGATGATAGGGCTTGTACATGGCCGCATAGTGGCCGCTGGAATCGGTGACCAGACCATACTGGCGGAAGCAGGCGTCGGCATAGGCGCCGCCGATCCCCTCGCCGCCGCTGAAGACGACATAGACACCCCAGCGCAGGTCGCGAAAGACCGGACGGCCGTCGCGCTCGACGCAGGAGATCACCTCCACCATGCCGGCGCGCTCCAGCTGACCGCCCTCGGATCTGGGACGCAGCACATGCGGCAGGTCGTCGACGCCGCAGGGCGGGAAGCTGAGCCCCTCGGGCGCTGCCAGGCCGGTGGCGTTGGCAATGGCCGCCATCTCCAGGGCCGACTTGGTGCCGTCGAGGAAAGAGTTGAACATCTGCGGGTTCATACCGGCCGCGGCCGCCTGCTCCGGCGTCAGGCCGTAGTAGGGCCAGATCGTCTCCGGCGTGGAGGCATGATAGACCGGCAGGTACTTGGTCCCCTTGCCGGCGGCCACGACCGTCAGGCCGCAGGCGCGCGCCCAGTCCACCATCTCGGCCACCAGGGCCGGCTGATCGCCATAGGCCATGGAATAGACCACGCCGGCCTTGCGGCAGGTCTCGGCCAGCAGGGGGCCGGCCAGCACGTCGGCCTCGACATTCACCATGACGATGTGCTTGCCGTTCTTGGCGGCGGCCAGGGCGTGGCTGATACCGGCCGCCGGGTGCCCGCAGGCATCGACCACGACCTCGACATCATCGCGGGCAATAAGGGCGGCCGAATCCTGCAGGATCGCGACCTGGTCGATGGCCTCTTCATCCCAGCCGGTGGTCTTCAGCGCCTGGCGCGCGCGCTCGACATTGAGGTCGGCCAAGGCAGCGAGCTTCAGCCCAGGGGTCTTGGGGATCTGCGCCAGGAACATGGAGCCAAACTTGCCGGCCCCGATGACGCCGACCGATACCGGTCCGCCGCCTGCCTCCAGGCGACGTTGCAGCAGGGCATAGAGGTTCATGTGTTTACTCCGCCGCCTCGCGGGCTTCGTTGGCCAGCTGGGTCAGGCAGTCATCCGGCAGGGCCTCAATCGGGGTGAAGTCGCGATGCGCGATCCAGGGCTTGCGGTTGAATTTGCGGATGTGGTTGTCGGTCCGGCAGAGCGAGAGATAGACGATACGCCGGTCGTAAGGCGAGATGTTCGGCGGGCTGGCATGCACGATGTTGCAGTGGAACATCAAGATGCCGCCGGGCTTGCCGACCGGCGCCACGATCCCACCCTCATCGGCCAGACGCCTGACCGTGGCCTTGTCCAGGGTCCACAGCGGGTAAGAGGTGGTCTCCAGGTCGTGTCCGGCAGAGAACACACCTTCCTTATGACTGCGGGCAATCAGGAAGAGGGGGCCGTTGTAGGCCGTGACCTCGTCCAGGAAGACGGCGATGTTCATGGCCAGGGGTTCCGGCATCTCGTCGTCGCGGTGCCAGGTGCCAAAATCCTGATGCCATTGCCAGACTTCGCCCTCGAAGGCGGCTTTGGCGTTCACCTTGTATTGATGCATGTAGAGCTTGCCGCCGAGGATCTGCTCGACCGGCTCGATCAGGCGCGGGTGAGCGCCGAGGCGGCGAAAACCCTCGTTATAGGTATGGGCGGCAAAGGCGGTGCGGGCGACGCCGGAGGACTCGCGCCAGACCTCTTTGCGGTCGCTGGCATAGACCCGCTCAGCCTCCTGGCGCAGCAACTCGGTTTCTTCTGCGCTAAAGGCTTCAGGCAGGAAGAGCCAACCTTCGCGATCGAAGTCGGCGAGCTGTTGCTGGGTCAGTTTCATGTCGCTTCCTCTTTGTCTTCGGACAGGCGCGCGTGGGTAACGCGTCCGGCGTGTAGTGCATGCACGGTTGCTTCCTGGGCAGCCAGGTCAGGGTCGCCTTGGGCAATGGCCTGAACAATGGCGCGATGGTCCTGCCAAACCTGCTCTGCCTGATAGCCGCCTTTGAGAACGGCATGCATGGCACGGCGCAGGTGGCTCCACTGGCGTTCTGCGATCTCCACAATCACCGGATTGCCGGAGAGGTGATTGAGCGCCTGGTGGAAGGCCATGTCGGCCTGCACCAGGTGGCGGATGTCCAGTTCGGTGAGGCTCTCTCCCACCTCCAAGGCGACCTTCAGCGTATTGAACTCCTGCCAGGCCTGGGGGCTGCCTTGTGCCACCCGCTCTGCGGCCAGGCGCGCTGCCGTCGCATCGAGTGCGGCGCGGGCCTGGTAGAGGGCCAAGAGATAGTCGCGGTCAAGCGGCGCCACCTCCAACCCGCGGCGTCCGGCCTCGACCAGAAAGCCGTCCTGCTTCAAGAGCGCCAGAGCATGGCTGATCGGCTGTCGGGAGACCTGCAGTTCCTCCGCCAAGGCCTCCTGCCGAAGCCGCATTCCGGGCGTTAGGCGCCCTTCGGCAATCTCGTCCAGCAATGCGCGATAGGTCTCTTCCACCAGGATAGGGCGATGGCCAAGGGGTGTCATCATTCATTCCGAATACTGAATTCAATAATTCAAGATAACGTGCCCCCGCGTAGAGTCAAGGGAAACCGAGACTGCCTTTTACCAAGCGTCGATGAGTTCCACTCAGCGCCGCTTGGTATGAGTCCAGCTGATCGCGATCTGCGCTAGGCCGCGGCCAGCGGCACGCCCTCCAAGGTGATGCGATGTAGCAGGCGACGCTCGCCGTCATAGTCGTTGACGGCATAGTGCCAGGTGGCGCGGTTGTCCCAGATGACCAGGGTGCCGGGCTGCCAGTTCACGCGGACGATGTTCTCGGGCGCGGTGGCCTGGCGATAGAGGTAGTCCAGCAATGCTGCAGACTCCTCTCTGGTCCAGCCTTCGAAGCCCAGGGTAAAGCCAGGGTTCACGAAGAGGGCAGGGCGTCCGCTCTCAGGATGCTTGATGATCACCGGATGGACGGCGTCTTGGGTTGCCTGTTCGGTATTGCCAATCCGGCCTTCGTAGCCGCCGCCACCGGCGATCCTGGCTTCCTCGCCAAAGACATGTCGGCTGGAATGCTCGGCTTTCAGATCACGGAGCAGGGACTTCAACCCCTCCGACAGCCGCTCATAGGCCCCGTACATAGATGCGAAGAGGGTATCGCCGCCGAAGGCCGGAACCTCACGGGCGTAGAGCATCGAACCCAAGGCCGGCACCGCGTCATAGGAATGGTCTGTGTGCCAGCTGTTGCCGATGGCCTTCTTGTGATGCGGCTCCTTGCGCACCTCGGCGATCTTCGGATGGCCATCGACGGCACGAAAGAAGCGATTGACGTTGATCGGCCCCCAGCGCTCAGCCAGGGCGACGTGCTGTTCCGGGCTCAGGTCCTGGTCGCGGAAGACGAGAACGCCATGGTGAGCCAAGGCGCCCCGAAGTTCTGAGAAGGCTTGGTCATCAAGCCCTTGGGAAAGGTCGATGCCCCGAACCTCGCCGCCGAGAGCGCCGGACAGGGGACGTAGGGTCAGCTGTTTTCCATTGGTCATGCGCGGGAGCCTAGCAAAGATCAACGGCAAAGCCAGCCCTTCGCATTTCCACTAACCGACGAGGGGCAGGGTCTCGATGCTGTAGCTGTGCGAGAGGCTGCGCCCAAGGACAGGGTCTTCCATCGACACAGTGAGGCGCGTTGCCGGGCGGACGCCGCCGAGTGCTGGCAAGGTGCCGCCCATGAGCAGGTCTCCCGGCTGAAACCCAGGTGCCTCCTCTCGGCTCAAGCGCTGCAGCAGATCCTGCGGCGGCAATAGAGCGGAAAGGCTGCCCTCCTGATAGAGCTGCACCTCACCATCGATCTGGGCATGAGAGCGGATGATCAGACGATCCCAATGAGCCGCGACCTCCGCCAAGGGCCAGAAGGAGGAGCCGATCGGCTTGTCGCACATCTGCTTGGAGACGGTGATGGAATAGGCCTCGACCTCGCGGTCGGTGTGGTCGGAGCCGAGCCCGACCCAGAGCTCGCCGTCGATGTTGGCGATAAGGTATTCGGTCTCTCCGCTCGACTCTTCGCCGCTGACCTGGATGGTCTCAGCGGTCGTCACACGAGATGCGGCGACACGGTAGAAGAGCGGGGTCTTGGACGGCGGTGTGACGCCAAGCTCGGCCAGTTCTTCGATATGGGCTTGCATCGCTGCCCGGTCCCGGGCGGTCCAGCCGGCGATGAAGAGGCGATTGGGCCGGAAGCTGCAGTCACGCTCTCCAGCCGAGGAGATCAAGGTCAAGGACAAGGGATCACGCACGCGCCTGTTATCTCCTCAAGACATGGATGAGAGGGCCCGCCGTAGCCGTGGCGGGCCCTCTAACACCTTAAGCGCTGCGATAGAGCTTCGTCATCACGAACTCGCGGTGCTTCAGCGATTCCGCGGCGGTGAGACGCCCGTTGCAGGTCCGGATCATGATGTCGATCAGGGCATCGCCGGCCTGATCCATGGTCATGGTCCCGGCCAGAATGCCCGAGCAGTCGAGATCGATATGCTCCGGCATCTCGCGTGCGGTGCGCGGATTGGCCGTCAGCTTGATCACCGGTTCGATCGGATTGCCGATGATGTTGCCCTGTCCGGTTGGGAAGAGATGCACGACAAAGCCGGCAGCGGCCTGCAGGGTCACGCACTCAGCCGCGGCCGAGGAGGTGTCCATGAAGTAGAGACCGGCACCCGCCGCGGGCTCCTCCGCCGGCTCCAGCACGTCGATGAAGCTGGTCTTCTTGCCAATCTTCTGCAGGTTGCCGAAGGCCTTCTCTTCGATGGTGGTGAGGCCACCGGCGATGTTGCCCTTGGTCGGCTGCGACTCTGAGAGGTCAGAGGTCTTATGCGGTTCGATCACCTCATCCATATAGGCCTGCCAGGTCTTCAGGAACTTCTGCCCGATCTCCTCGTTGACCGCGCGGGCCGCGCAGACTTGCTCGGCACCGGTCAGCTCAGAGGTCTCACCAAAGCAGGTGGTGGCACCCAGCGGATCGATCTTGTCGATCAGGTTGCCGACGGTGGGGCAGGAGGCCAGACCCGAGGTGGTGTCGGACTCGCCGCACTTGGTCGAGACCCAGAGGTCGGAGACCTTGCAGGGCTCACGCTGAATTTCAGAGGCCCACTGGGAGAACTCCTGCGCCTTCTTCGACGCATCGGCCACGGTCTGGATTTCGCCATTACCCTCAATTGCGAAGCCGGCGACCGGCTTGCCGGTGGCGGCGATACCGTCGACCACGCGCTTGGTCCAGCCGGGCTCGATCCCGATCACGATGCAGGCAGCAACGTTGGGGTTCTTGCCGGTGCCGATCAAGGTCCGGAAATGCAGATCCAAGTCGGCGCCGAACTGCAGACGGCCATAGTGGTGCGGCAGGGCCAGACAGCCATCAATGTTGTTGGCAACCTTCTCACAGGCAGCGTTCGAAAGGTCGTCCAGCGGCAGGATGGCAACGTGATTGCGGATTCCGACGCGACCATTCTCGCGCCGATAACCAAAGAACTCGCGGTCGGCTAGGGTCGTCATCTCTACCACCTCTTGGTTTTCATGTTGTGGACGTGGACATGATCGCCGGCCTGGGCGGCGGCGACGATCTTGCCGATGTCATGGCCATACTTCAGGACCGTGTCGCCGACGCTGAGCGCGTTCAGCGCGATCTTGTGGCCCAGCGGGATGTCGGCAAGCGCGGTCATCGTGACCGCCGCACCGGTCTCCATCACCAAGCCGTTCAACGAAGCGCCTTCCTTGACGCCTTCGACGACGACGACGCCGACGGTATCCACCGCGTCGTGCACCAGAAAGTCAGGTCCGCTCATAGCTTCTTCCTCACGCTCACTCGTTCCTTCATGCTCTGATTTCTGCGCCCGCCGCAGTGGCGGGGCGGTCCAATCCGGCAGCCAATCCACCGGTGTCTAGAAAGCAGAAAGGGCGCGGGATTGCACCCTACTGCTGGAAAAACGTGGCCTCACTTCTCTCGATCCGTTGGATGCCAAGCGCTGGGTCAGGGGCGGAGCACGATCTTGGCGGCCGGTGTGGCGCCGCGATCGAGGTCCAGAAAGGCCTGACCACCCATTGCCAGTGGGCGCTCCTCCACCCAATCCAGCGCGCCCAGGCGGCCGTCATGTAGTGCTGCCAGCGAGGCCCTGAGGTCTGCATCGGTATAGGTGTAGACGCCGAGAAAGGTGATTTCGGAGAGGGTCAGGCGACGCGCATCGAAGTCGCCGGCCCAGTCCTGCAGACCGACGTGGGAGATCACGCCGCCCTGCCGGGTCGCGGCGATCGCGGCCGCGCGGGTTGCGGTCGAGCCGACGGCATCCATGACCAGGTCGAAGCGGCCTTCCGCAGCCGGCTCGGCCAAGGGATCAAAGCTGTCGAGACCTGCCGAGGCGGCGGTTTGCCGGCGCAAAGCATTGGTCTCGGCCAGGCGAACCTCAGCCGCCCCCCAGGCCTTCAGGATGAGAGCGCCCAGCAGTCCAACCGATCCGCCGCCGATGACCAGGGCGCGGCTCTCCGGCAGCGGGCGCCAGGTCGCCCGAGCCGCGAGGCTGAGCGCGTGCCAGGCCGTGGCACAGGGCTCGGTCAAGGCAGCCTGCGCAGATGACATGCCTGCTGGCACTGGGATCAGGTTGCGTGCCGGCAGGGCCAAGCGTTCGGCAAAGGCGCCCGGGATGCGCATTCCGACCAGCTCCCGGTATTGGCAGAGATTGGCGCGACCTTCCATGCAGTCGCGGCAGCGACCGCAGGTGATCAGCGGGTTGATCACCACGCGCTCGCCCTCATTCGGGCCTTGGATCACGCGGCCGGCGGCCTCATGGCCAAGGATCAGGGGCGGAACGCGGCGTGGGTCGTGGCCGTGCCAGGCATGCATGTCGGATCCGCAGATGCCCACCGCTTCGACGGCGATCAGCGCATCTTCGGGGCCGGGCTTAGGCTCGGCCTCCTCGCGATAGGTGGTTTCCTTGGTGGCGGTATAGACCAGCGCTTTCATCAGGTCCTCATTTGGCGGTGAACCCGCCGTCGACGAAGAGTACCTGTCCGGTGACGTAGTCGCCGGCCGGAGAGGCGAGAAAAATTAGTGGGCCCAACAGGTCCTCTAGCCGACCGTTACGGCCGATGCAGGTCTGTTTAGCATGCCGCGCCGCCAAATCCTCATCGGCGAAGACAGTGGCCGTCAGCTCGGTCGGAAAGAAGCCGGGGGCGATGGCGTTGCAGGTGATGCCGTAAGGTGACCAGGCCTCTGCCATGGCCCGGGTCATCTGCGTCACGCCGCCCTTGGCGGTGCCATAGGCCAGGCCGTTGGCGAAGGCGCGCTGGGACTGCAAAGAGGCCAGGTTGACGATCCGCCCCCAGCCCTTGGCTTGCATGGCCGACACCAGGGCCTGGGCTAGAAAGAAGGGGGCCGTCAGATTGACGTCCAAAGTCTGGTGCCAGGCCTCGGGCGTCAGGCTGTCGGCGGGCATCCGGGGATTGAGGCCAGCTGCATTCACCAGGATGTCGGGCGCGCCGAAGGGGGCAGCAATGCGCTCTGCCAGCTCGCCATAGTCATCGACCGCGATGAGATCGACACTCAGCGCCGTGACCTGCCGTCCGGCCTGCTCTTCAGCAGCGCACCAGTCGGCCAGCCGCTCCCCTCGGCGCGCCAGGCCGACCACGGCGGCACCGGCCTCCGCCAAGGCACTGGCCATCGCCTGGCCGATGCCGGAGCTGGCTCCGGTGACACAGGCCACGCGTCCGCTGAGGGCAAATCGATCCAATACTCCGGTCAAGTCGAGGTCTCTCCGAGGGCTAGTAGATCGGCGGCAGGAAAACGGTGGAAATCATCGGTACGTAGGCAATCAAGAGCACCACCACCAGCATGGTCAGCACATAGGGGATGGCCCGCCAGGCGATCTTCAGCACCGATTCCCCGGTTATGCCCGAGACCACGAAGAGGTTGAGCCCCAGCGGCGGGGTGATGAAACCGACACCAAGGGTGGTGATCATCAGCACGCAGAACTGGATGTCGTTCATGCCGATCTCTTGCGCCAGGGGCAGCAGGATCGGGGCCAGGATCACGATGTTGGGCGTGGTCTCCATCACGCAGCCGGCGGCGATCAGAATGCCGATCATCAAGAGGATGATCAGTGCAGGGTCGTCGGTCAGCGAGGTCACGGCATAGACGAAGCCCTGCGGTACCTGCAGTGCGGCCAGGGTCTGCGCCAAAGGCAGCGAGAGCGCGATGATCGGCAGGATCACGCCGTTCACCTTTGCCGAGCTGACCAACATCTTCGGGAAATCCGCCAGGGTCAGAGTGCCCTGCGCCAGGCCGATGATGATGGTGGTGGCGACCGCGACTGCGGCTGCCTCGGTCGGTGTGAAGACGCCGCTGTAGATGCCGCCCAGGATGATGATCGGCACCATCAGCGCATAGCGGCCGTCCCAGCAGGCACTGCGCCAGCGTGTGAAGGAGAAGCCGGCCTTATCGCCCTCAAAGCCGTGGATGCGGTTCATGATGGCGTTGGTCACCATGATGGAGATCATGATCAAGACGCCGGGAATAGCCGCTGCCAGGAAGAGGGTGGAGGCAGAGACGCCCAGGATCAGGCCGATGATGATGTAGGCGATCGAGGGCGGGATCAGAATGCCGGTACAGGCACCAGAGGCCACCAGGGCGCAGGCATAGGGACGCGGATAGCCCTTGTCGACCAGCTTCTGGATGGTCATGCGCCCCACGGCGGCAGCACCAGCCGCATCGGAGCCGGAGATGCAGGCAAAGAAGCCGCAACCCAGCACCGTCGCCGTGCCCAGGCCTGCGCGCAGGCCACCGGTCGTAGCGTCGGCTACGTCCAGCAATTTGCTCGATAACCCGGTTCGAACCAGCACATCGCCGGTTAGAATGAAGAGCGGAACTGCGATGAGCGCGAAGTGGTCGATGCCGTCGAAGAGCGACTCGCCCAAGAGGCCGATCGGCAGGACGCCGGTGATCAGCAGCATGGCGAGCGCGCCGATACCGAGCGCAGCCCAGACCGGAACGGCCAGCGCGATCAGCAACACGATCATGAGGACCGGGCCATAGAACTCCCAGCCAAGTTCGACGGATTGCTCTTGTAGCTGTTGCCAAAGCATGGTGCCGCCCCCTTAGTCGAAGAGCTTGCCGCCTTCGTAGACCGGACGACCTTGGACCAGGTCGCTGAAGTCTCGGCGGATTGATTGCAGAAGACGGTAGACCATCAGTGAAAAGCCCAGCGGCACGGCCGCCAGGAAGAAGACCAGAGAGATGCGCAGCCCGTGGGTGACGGAGCCGAAGCGCAAGGAGGTCATGATCGATTCGATCGAGGTGTAGATCGCGACGATGGCGAGCCCCAGCATGCAGAAGTCGCCGAAGAGGTAGAGCAAAGCCTTCACCCGGTTGGGCACCATGGTCAGCAGCACGTCGATGCGGATATGCGCGCGGTCCTTGACGGCCGCGGCGGCACCGACCCAGGCCAGATAGATAAAAGCGTAGCGTGCGACCTCCTCTCCCCAGATCGAGGAGTAGGAGAGCACGAAGCGGCGCACGACCTCGACCACGATGGTGGCCACGATCATGGCGTAGAAGACCAACAGCAACCAACGCTCGGCATTGGCGTCGAGGCGCTGCCAGACGGTCTCTTGATCCTTGGCTTGCGGCATGACGAAAGGCTCCCTGCCGGCCGCCGAATGGAGGGAAGGGGCGGGCCGGAGGTGAAGGGTGGGGCCGGAGCCTTGTATGGCTCCGACCGTCAGAAGATGAGAGGCGCCTAGGGTCTAGAGCAGATCGCGATCAGGTGAGATCACCTGTTCGCGTGAATCTGCTCTATTTTTTTGAACCCATAGAGCATGATTCAGACAACAAATCGTTTCGATTTGACGTCATCATGCTCTAGGCGTCGTGGACGTAGAACTTGCTCTGCGCGCCTGCCGCCTCGTCGAGTTCGCCAAAGCGCTCAAGCGAGCCGGCCAGTTCTTTCTTGTATTCTTCCCATTCGGGGCGCTGATAGCCGCCGGCCTCGACCCATTGGGCCAACTCGTCGGCATTGGGCGAATAAAACTCGACGCCGGCCTTGGCCATCTCGGCCATGGCGTAGTTGCGAGCCGCCGGCACCTTGGCCAGGTTCTGCTGCATGGTGATGCCGGAAGCAAACTCGATGCCGTCCTGCACGTCGCCGGGCAGGGAATTGTACCAATCGAGATTGCAGGAGTAGACTTGGCTGTCCGGCACTGCGCGCGAGAAGGTGACCCAAGAGAGGACATCCTTGAAGCCAAAGACGTAGAGCGCCCCCACCGCCGGATCCAAGGCATCGGCCACGCCCTGTTTGATGGCCGAGGGGGTCTCGCCCCAGGCCACCGGCGTCGGGTTGGCGCCGATCATGCGATAGTACTGCTGCAGCATCTGCGAGCCCGGCACGCGGAACTTGACGCCCGAGAGGTCGGCCGGGGTCTTGACCGGACCGTCCATGCCACGGCGGATGGCAACCACGCGCGGGTCGATGACGACATACCAGAGCGCCTTGAAGCCCTTGGCCTCGATCTTGGGATGCACGTCGGCGGCCCAGGCGTCAGAGGTCACCAGGTTCACGAAGCGCTGATTGGCGCCGCAGAAGTAGGGCAGGTTGATAAGGTCGACCGTCGGTGCGAAGGGCGCGAAGTTCGACAGCGAGTGCTGGGCTGCCTGAATGGTGCCGTTCTGCACCTTCTGCGCCAAGGCGCCACCGGCTCCCAGCTGTCCGCCGGCGGCCAGCTTGACGTAGACCTTGCCGCGGGTGGCGTTCTGGATGTTCTCTTTGAAATCCAGCTGCATGATCGGGTAGCTGCGCGAGGCGCCCAGGATGTAGGCGGTCGCGATGGTCATGATGTGGTCGGCCGACGACTCACGCTCGCGCTCTTCCTTGGCGGTTTGTGCCGAGGCTTCGCGGCTGAGCAGGGTGCCGCCTGCCGCTGCGACCAGCGCCGCCGTGAAGCCATAGCTCTTGGCCAACTCGAGGAAGCGGCGACGCTCCTCCGACTTTGGCCCGTCGTTCCGGGAATCCCGTCTCTCAGACATTGCTTGCTCTCCCTGTTGCTCACTCATTCTTGGTTGGAGGTTTCGGCGGCCGCCTCACGTTGCAGACAGCCGACGATGAAACAGAGGACGGCGAAGAGCAGCACGATGAACTCCCCCACGTCGCCCAGACCCGGCAGCACGGTTGCCCCCTCCATGATGGCCAGCTTCCCCACGATCACGTTGACCAGGAAGACCAGGAAGAGAAGGCCGGCGGCGATGAGGGCCGCCCTTGATTTGATCCAGTTCATTTCCCTTGGCGCCTTTCTGCAAGCGCTTACATTTTCGAACCCTAGCGTTATTGAGACTCGCCGTCAACGGATTTGTCGCTCTGTTGTCTCCTGCGGGTGCCTTCGCGTAGTCTTGGTGGATGGAGAGGAAGCGCTTGCAAACCAGAGGAGCAGGACGGCCCACTTTGGAGGATGTGGCGACTGCGGCCGGAGTCTCGACCGCGACCGTCTCGCGCTGTCTTAGCCACCCTGAGAAGGTGCGTCCGAGCCTCAGGAGCCGCGTCGAGGAGGTGATTGCCAGCCTGGGTTACACGCCGCATGGCGCCGCGCGGGCCTTGGCCTCCAGCCGGACCAATACCATCGGAGCGGTGATCCCGACTCTCTCCAACGCCATCTTCGCCAACGTCATTCAGACCTTGCAGAATGCCCTGGCAGCCGAAGGGCGGACCCTGCTGGTTGCTGCATCAGACTATGATCCCGGGCGCGAGGCACAGCAGATCGGCAATCTGGTGGTGCGCGGCATCGATGGCCTGATGCTGACCGGCGAGGATCGCGATCCGGCCGTCTATGACCTGCTGGCTCGCCGGGCCATCCGCAAAGTCTGTACCTATGTGCACCATCCGACCTCCCCGCACAGCACCATCGGTTTCGACAATGCCGGGGCCATGATTCGACTGGTCTCCTATCTGCACGACCTGGGACACAGGCAGATGGCGATGATCGCCGGCCTGAGCCAAGGCAACGATCGTGCCCGCGAGCGCATCTCTGGCGTGCGCCGCGCCCTCGCCGCCCGGCATTTGAAACCGCTTGCAGTGCTGGAGCGACCCTACAGCATCAATGAAGGACGCCAGGCCCTGCGCGCCCTGCTGACGGGCGACAAGAGGCCGACCGCGATCCTCTGCGGGAATGACGTCTTGGCCTTGGGAGCGCTCTTGGAAGCGACGGAGATGGGGATCGCCGTGCCGGCAGAGCTCTCGATCACCGGTTTCGACGACCTGGTTTTGGCCCGAGAGATTCCGCCCGGGCTGACCACCATCCATGCCCCTTTGGACGAGATGGGCCGGCTTGCTGCCGACTACTTGATGGCGACACCAGAGACCCAAGAGGCGCCCCTGCATCGTGAGCTACCGGCTGATCTCGTGGTGCGAGGCTCGACCGGGCCGGCGTCTTAGCGTCAAGCCGATGACAAGGATTTGTGCGGCTCAGGCTCGCAATTCCCGCGCTTCCGGTTCTATTTTTTCTAAAGATCAAGGCTGCCACGCAGCCGATGGCGTCTCTGCCGAACTGGGAGGATACTCATGAGCCAATCTCTTTTGATCATCGGTGCCGGATCCGGTCTCTCCGGATCGCTCGCCAAGCTGGCAGCGCGAGACGGCTTCCAGGTGGCGCTCGCCGCGCGCAATACCGACAAACTGGCAGGGCTTGCCGCCGAGACCAGTGCCCAGACCTTCGCCTGTGATGCGACCGACGAGGCCCAGGTGCGGGCCCTCTTTGACGGCGCCGGGGCTGCTTTCGGCGGCACACCCGACTGGGTGGTCTTCAACGCCAGTGCCCGAGCGCGCGGTCCCTTCGCCGAGCTGGATCGCGCCGAGGTGCGCAACGCCATTGAGGTCTCGGCCTGGGCCGCCTTTCTGGTGGCGCGCGAGGCCGTGCCCCGCATGCTGGCCCGGCCCGGCGGCCCCTCCGGCTCGCTCTTCTTCACCGGCGCCTCGGCCGCAGTGAAGGGCTACAAGCAGTCGGCCTCCTTCGCCATGGGCAAGTTTGCCCAACGCGGCCTGGCGCAGTCTCTAGCGCGCGAACTCAGCCCGCAGAACATCCACGTCGCTCACTTCGTCATCGACGGCGGCATCGCCAATCCGGAGCGCGGCACGGTCAACGACGAGAGCGGCCCTGACCGCTGGCTGGAACCCGACGCCATCGCCCAGAGCTATCTCGACGTCCACCGCCAACACCGCAGCGCCTGGAGCTGGGAGCTCGAACTCCGGCCCTGGGTGGAGACTTTCTAGGCTTAGGCCGACGAGCGGGGATGACAGCTGCCACGAGTAGAAGTATCGAAAGCCTTACCCGAAGGCGGCCTTAGCAAAGCTCTGAGCATAACCATCCATCGCTGCCAACACCTCGTCCAGTGATTGCCGGGCGCCGCGTTGCAGGTACTCCATCGCGCGTAACGCACCCTCGTGGGCCGCTTCGCAAGAGCCGGCGACGCAGTCCTCGATCACCCGGCAGAAGTAGTCGCCCTGGTGTCCGTCGACAAAGGTGTAGTGGACACAGACGTCAGTGAGGCCGCCAGTCAGCAGCAAGGTGTCGACCTTGAGACCGCGCAGCAGGATCTCCAGATCGGTGCCGTAGAAGGCGGAGTAGCGTCGCTTCGGCACCAGATAGTCGCCAGGCCGGAAGTCGAGGATAGTCTTGGCGATCTCGGTTTCCGGGTTGTTGTCCAGACAGTGGATGTCTTCGCTGCCGTCGAGCTCGCGGCCGAAGTCGATCAGATCGGCGCGGTGGATCTCTTGGATGAAGACGATGGGGATGCCGCAGGCGCGGGCCTTGTCGATGGCAACGCGGGTTTGCCCGACGCGCTCGGCATAGTCCGGCATGTGCGGGATCGAGCGATCCTCCTTCTCGACGAAGGTGCTCTCTTGAATGTCGATGACGATCAAGGCCGGCCGCCCCTCGAACAGGCGGCGCTTAGGCTTGGCGGTCTGGGTCATGGCTCTAAAGACTCCTCTTAAGGTGCGTTGCTGTCGTCGGCGCCCAGCAGTTTCGGCAGGTTGCCGAAGCGTGCGACCAGGGCAAAGACGAGGACGGAGGCCAGGATGAAGGTGATCGCGCCCACCGCCATGGTCGGCGTAAAGCCGTTCCTCAGTGAGTTGAAGATCTGCAGGGTCACGGTGGAGTAGGCTGCTGAAGACACGAAGAACATGATGATGAACTCGTTGAAGCTTAGCACCAGGACGAAGAAGAAGGCCGAGGCGGTGTAGGGCAGGGTCTGGGGAAAGATCAGGGTGCGAAAGGTGACCGCCTCGCCGGCCCCCATGGTCGCTGCCGCGTCGAGGTGCGCTCGGTCGATCGACTGCAGCCCGATCGAGATGATGACCAGCGGCAGGGCCAGAAAGAAGGCGGCATGACTGACCATGCCGGCCCAGATCTCGCCGAGGCCCGTTGTGAAGGACCAGAGGAAGCTCAGACCCACGCCGAAGACGATGGGCGGTAGCGCGAAGGGCAGGGAGGCCAGGCCGGCAATCAGCTTGGAGAGCCCATCCTTTCGCTTCCAGATCTGGTAGGCGATGGGCCAGGCCATCAAGGTCGCCAGGGCCGCTGCCCCCAGCGCAATGATGATCGAGTGGCGAAGGGCGGTCACCCAGATCTCTTCCTCGACGAAGAAGGCCAGGAAGCGGTCCAAGGTCGGGTCCTCGGGTGGAAACAGCATGGCTCTGCCGCTATTGAGCGCCGACGCGCAGACAACCACGATGGGCAAGGCGATGAAGAGAGCGGAGAGCGCCATGTAAAGCGGTCTGACCCAGCGCATCAGCCCTCTCCCACTCTGCGAGCACGCGAGAGCCTGGTGCCGATGATCAACAACAAGGTCGCCGCAACCAAGAGCAGGATGGCCTGTGCCGCACCGAAGGGCGCATTCAAGGTGAGCCCGTGGATGGTCTCATAGATGGCGATGGAGAGGGTTTGCTTGGCCGGCTCGGCAAAGACCGCAACCACCACATAGGCGCCAAGAAGAAAGACGAAGAGCAGCAAGGTGGTGCCGATGAGAGAGAGGCGGACCAAGGGCAGGACGATGCTCAGCATGACGGCTGTCGGCTTGGCACCCATGGTTGCTGCCGCTTCCAGCATGGAGCGGTCAACGCGCGAGAGCGCCGGGTAGAGCAGGATCACGGCATAGGGCCAGACCAGGTAGGTCATGGTCAGAATGGTCGCGAAGCTGGTCGGCTTGAAGCGCAGGTCACGAGGGTTGGCGAGGCCCCAGTCGCGGAAGGTCTGGAACCATCCCACCTCTTTCAGCCACTGGGTGATCCCGCCCTCGCGCAGCAGCATGGGAAGGCCCGAGCGGTTCGAGAGCAGCACGTCCCAGCCCATGGCGACGAAGACTTCAGACAGCGAGAGACTGGTCAGGAAGAAAATCAGCCACAGCGCCTGGGTCCGTCTCGAGAGCTGCGTCATCGCCCAGGTGAAGGGAAAGGCCGTGACCACCGCCAAGAGGGAGGCCGCGATCGCGTAGAAGAGCGAGTACCAGAGCTGTTGCAGGTGCAAAGGCGACCAGCTCTCCGGCCAATCCCCGCCGACGAAGAAGCGCTGATAGTTCTCGAAGGTCAGACCCCAGTCCCAGGCCCCACCTTCGATCTTCTGTCCCAGGCTGACTGCGATCACCAAGAGGAAGGGCGCGACACTCAGAAAGAGAACAAGGGCGAGGATCAGGCCCCTGCTCGCCAGGCGGCGAAACCCATTGGGGGCTAGGCTACTGGCCTCGACCGTCATGCGGCTTTCTCTTCGGCATCGCGCGGCAGCACGCGGATGGCCTCCCGCGGGAACTCGACATAGAGGCGGTCACCGAGCTGCAAGTCGAGGTCGGTCCTGCCGCTAACCTCTACCGTGATGTCGCCCTGCGCACTGGTCAGGTGCACTTCGATGGAGGGACCGAGGTCTCGCAGAAAGGTCACCTCGGCCGCCAGACCATTCGATGGGGGCGCTTCACGATAGAGGTTGAGCGCTTCGGGACGGCAGAAGAGTGTCACCTCTGAGCGATCGCTGATCCGCATCTCGGGCGAGACCTGAAAGCGGTCGGCGCCGACCTGGATCTGGTCCTGGTGCAGCAGGCCGGGCAGCAGGTTTGCCGTGCCGATGAAAGCGGCGACGAAGGCATTGGCCGGGCGATGATAGATGTCCTGCGGGCTGCCGACCTGTTCGACCCGTCCGCGCGACATGACCACGATTCGATCGGCCATGGTCATGGCCTCTTTCTGATCGTGCGTCACCACGATGGTGGTGATGCCCAGGCGCTGCTGCAGACGGCGCAACTCCATCTGCATGTCACCGCGCAGCTGGGCGTCCAACGCCGACATGGGCTCGTCCAGCAGGAAGATACGCGGCTCTTGGGCCAGCGCGCGGGCGATGGCAACACGCTGACGCTGCCCGCCAGAGAGCGCGCCGATCCGGCGTCCGCCCAGGCCCTCCAGCTGGACTAGGCGCAGCAGCTCTGCCGCGCGTGCCTCGCAGTCGCGGCGCGATCGGCCGGCAATGCGCAGGCTGTAGGCGATGTTCTCGGCGACGCTCATATGCGGGAAGAGCGCGAAGGATTGAAAGACCATTCCGAAGTTGCGGACTTCGGCCTTTAGGTCGGTGATCTCTTCATCGCCCAAGAAGAGGCGGCCATGCGTCGGCACCTCCAGCCCGGCGATCATGCGCAACAATGTGGTCTTGCCGCAGCCTGAGGGGCCGAGGAGGGCGGTGAGCTTGCCCGCTTCGAAGGTCAGGTTCAGATCCTCGACCGCAGTGTAGACACCATAGGTCTTGCCGATCTTGTCCAGCCGCAGGTCGGCCATGACCGCCCCTCCCGCCCGGTCGCTCGGCACTAGCCGAGTGCCACCATCTTGTCCCAGGCCTCCTTCATAAAGAGCTCCTGGTCGACATAGGCCTGGTAGGCTGGCTTGATCACCGGCGTACCCGATACGGCAGCCAACTCCGACGCGTTGAGGTCGGTGGAAGCTGCCTCGACCAAGGGCGCCGTGCCGATACCGCGCGACATCAAGGCTTGGGTGGCAGGCTCGCAAGAGAAATTGATGAACGCTTCAGCCTCTTCGGCTTTCTCCGAACCCACCGAGAGGCTCCAAGAGTTATGGCTGATCGGATTGCCCTCTTTCGGGAAGATCGATGCGATGGGATGGCCGTCGGCAGCCATCAGCCCGGCGACGTCGTGAAAATAGAGCCCGCCGACCACGTCGAAGTTCTTCAAGGCCTGTTCCATCTGGTTCTCGGCCGTGTACCAGAGGGCGACATTGCCGTGCATCTCGGCGACCTTCTGCACCAGGGCCCGAATGCCTTCCTCAGACTTGAAGGTTTCGGGACCGTCGAAGAAGGTTGCCGCAGTGATGTCCAGAAAGAACCAGTTGAAGTTCTTAGGGAGTCCCAGGCTGGCCTCGTAGCGCGAAGCATCCCAAAAGTCGCCCCAGCTCTCCGGCCTTTCCACCTGCTCGGTATTGTAGACCATGGAGTAGAAAAAGCCTAAAGCACCGACTCCAGTAATACCGCTCTCGTCCTCATGGATGTAGTAGGAGTCGAGATTGCCGATGTTGGGCATGCGTGAATAGTTCAGCGGCTGGAAGAGGCCACCGATCCGCGAGCCTTTGATCAGTGTCACGGGAGCATACATCGAGAGGTCGGTCGGAATGGTGCCTGCGGCCTGCGCCTGCTGCATGGTCAGGAGCCAGCCGACCGAGTTCGGCTGTGTCACGCTTTCGACCTTGATGCCGGTGGCGGCGGTGAAGGCCGGGTAGACATGCTTTTTAAAGCTGTCCTCGAAGTAGCCGCCATAGGTGCCGATCTTGAGGCTGCGCTCTTTGGCGATCGCCGGCGCGGCGAGACCACCCAGCCCCAAGGCAAGGCCGGTGGCTGCCGAGGCTTTGATCAGACCGCGACGAGAGATGCTTCCTGATTCACTTCGTCCAGACATGGGGATCCTCCCGGAATGGCGCTTGGGGGCGCCGGTCTTCTATTGTTCGGAGGAGGCTAACGCGCGACCGGGCGGCAGGAAAAAGAGAGAAAGGTTGTGTTCAGCGAAGCCTGAGACTACGCTGGACCATGACCGATGTGCTGTCTTATCTGAACGCGGTTCGGGCTTTTGAGGCCGCTGCCAGGCATGAGAGTTTCGCCAAGGCAGCCCAGGAACTCTGCGTCAGCCACACGGTCGTCAGCCGGCACGTGCGCAACCTGGAGGGCTGGTTGGGAACAGCACTCTTCGAACGCAGTGGCAACCGGGTCATGCTGACGGAAGAAGCGCGCATGATTGCGCCAAGGGTGACCGCCTCGCTGTTGGAGGTGAAAGAGGTCTTTGAACAGGTGCGGCGAACCCGCAGCGAGCGCCGGGTGCGGGTCAGCGCGGAACCGGCCTTTGCGTCACGCTGGCTGCGGCGGCATGCCGGCCGCTTTCGGGACGCCCACCCGGATATTGGGCTCGAGATCAAGGCCTCCTGGACGCCGGAGCGGGTGGATGACGAGCTGAGCGACGTCGTCGTGCACTTCCAAGGTCGGATGAACAGCGCGGTCGCCGACAGCGATCTGCTCTTCCCGATAGATGGCTTTCCGGCCTGTGCGCCGTCGCTGGCCGAGGCCTTTGAGGGGAAGAGCGATAGGCCCTGGTTCGAGGCCCTACCGCTGGTCCATGACCATGGCTTCAACATCTGGCGCACCTGGTTCGAACGCTATCAGCCGACCAGCGAGGCTTGGAAGCAGGGGCAGGTCTATGCCGATCTGTCGTTGGCGATCGACGCTGCGGTGGACGGCGAGGGCGTGATCCTGGCTGACGACAGGATCTGCCAGAAGGAAGTGAAGACCGGGACCCTGGTGAAGCTGGATCCAAGGGTCGTGCGCTGCACCTGGTATGCCGTTCGAACCTCCTTGGGCCGGCCACGCGGGCCGGCCGTAGAGGCATTCCTGTCTTGGCTGCAAGACGAGGCGCAGGATTAAAGGCTGAGTGCCACCTGATAGCCGATCCCCGTCAGCATGGCACCGATCAGAGCGAAGGCCAGGTAGGTCAGGAAGACCGGGCGGCGGACCAGGGCGTGGACGGCGATGGCGGCAGGGATCGAGGTGACGGCACCTGCGATCATGAAGGACATGGCTGCACCCGGGGTCATGCCTAGATCCATCAGCGCCCCGGTGGTCGGAATGGCGGCATAGCTGTTGAGGTAGGCGGGGACGCCGACCAGGGCTGCCAGGGGGATGGCGAAGCTTTGCTCCTGCCCGACCAGGGCGATGAGGTCGGCGGCCGGGACATAGGCCAGCATCAGGCTCTCCAGCAGGAAGGCCAGGGCCATCCACTTCAAGAGGAAATGCCCGTTGCCCAGCGCCTCGCGGCCGAAGGTCTCCCGGCGGGCGGGTTCGCGCCAGAAGGCCCAGACAACGCGGCCCTCGTTCAGGCCCTTTGCGGCGCAGCCGCTGGGGGCGACCTTGAGCGGGTCGGCGAAGCTCTTGAAGCGCGACTGCAGGGCCCAGGTTGCGAAGCCGCCGGCGAGGCCAAGGGCGACGGCGGCGACTGTCTTGGCGATGGCGAAGCCGCTGCCAAGGCCGGCCGCGGTCAGGACAAAGACTTCGGGGTCCATGATCGGCGACGCCAACCAAAAGGCCATGACAGCCGGCAAGGGGGCGCCGGCCGCCATCAGGGCTGCGATTAAGGGTATGACACCGCAGGAACAGAAGGGGGAAAGTGCGCCGAAGAGGGCGGCGGTCAGGATCATCACCTCGGGCCGACCGCGGAAGGCGCGTGCGGTCAGGCCGTCGGCACCGCTGGCCTTGGCATAGGCGGCGACGCCAACGGCAATCGCGAGGAAAGGCGCGATCCACAGCAGGCTGTCGATGAGGAACAGCAAACTTGCCTCGGCCTGCGGCGGGTCGAGCAGCAGAAGGCCGCCCAAGGTGATCCCGCTGGCCAGCCACACGCGATCCAAGCCAGAGAGACGGGACCAGAAGGCATCTCCTCCAGTCGTCGTTACCATCGGAGATTTATATTTCGATATTCCCAGAAACATCGTTATTAAGCTCCTGACTAGGGCGTCGGATCTGTCCGAGCGCCTAAGGGTGGTTGAGTGGGACTAGCTGGCCTCGCTTTCCGGGGCGCGCGACTCGATGCAGCACTCTTCCTGCAAGAAGTCGATCATCTGATCCATTGCCAGATAGTTAGCCCGGCAGATCAGGGTCGTGGCCTGTCGCTCCTGCGTCACCAGTCCGGCAGAGATCAGCCGGTGGAGATGGTGCGACAGGGTCGAGCGCGGCAGCTGCAGATCGGCCTGCAGGCTGCCCACGGATCGGCCCTGGTCGCCGGCGCGAACCAGGCGGCGATAGAGCGCCAGGCGCGTCGGGGCGCCCAGGGCTTCCAGTTGGGTGGCGACTTTCTCCAGCATGATGGACCAGCAGATAGCACGCCTCATGATCGGGTTCAACGATATTTTAAGGATTATTGAAATAAGGTGGAACCTGCCGACGCTGGCGAGCGGGATCGGAAGGCCCTAGATTGGTCTTAGGTTCCCCGAATTAGGATTGTTGAATGACCGCCTTGCCGCCGCTGCCACCCTATGCCCCCATCGCCCTGGTTACCGGGTCCAGTCGGCGGGTGGGGCGCCATCTGGCCCTGACCTTGGCTGCGGACCGCTGGCCTTTGGCCCTGCACTACCGGCGCTCCGCCAAGGATGCCGAAGCCCTGGCCGAAGAGGTGCGCAGCGCCGGCGGGTCGGCAGAGACCTATGCCGCAGATCTGGGTGAGGAGGCCGAGGCAAAGCGCCTGATCCCGAGGGTTCTGGAGCGACAAGGGCCGGTCGGGCTCTTGATGAACAATGCGGGTCATTTTCAGCGCGACACCTGGGATAGCGTGACGCGCGAGGGATGGGAGGCGCATCTGGGCGCCAACCTGCGCGCACCCTTTCTGCTGTCGCAGGCCTTCGCCGAGCACCTGCCGGAGGAGCATCGCGGACTGATCGTCAACATGCTGGATCAGCGTGTCCTCAATCCCGGCCCCACCTTTGTCAGCTATGGCGTCTCCAAGTCTGGCCTCTGGGCCCTGACCAGGGCCTTGGCCCTGGCATTGGCGCCGCGCATAAGGGTGAATGGGATTGGTCCCGGCTTCATGCTGCCGGACGTCGGAGGCGACCCGGACCTCTTCAAGCGCCGCATTGCGCGTCAGCCCTTGGGCCGCGGCGGCTCTCTGGAGGAGGTGAGTGCGGCATTGCGCTTCTTCGTCGAGGCGGCCTCCGTCACCGGGCAGATGATCGCTTTGGATGGAGGTCAGCACCTTGCCTAAGGCCGGGCAGTTTCAACCGAAAGAGAGTCGACTGCTGATCAAGGACCTCTGCTTGGAGGTGCGACTGGGAGTCCCTGCGGAGGAGCGGGCCAAGCCACAGCGTCTGATGATCTCGCTGGAGATCACTGTCGATCCGAGCCCTGCGCGTGAAGACGATGTGAGCTCTGTCGTGGACTATGGCGTGCTGGTGCGACGCATCACCGATCTGTCCGCTCGCGAAACGCAACTGCTTGAAACTTGGGTGCAATGGATTTGGGAAATCTGTCTATCCGACGCACGGATTCTTGATGCAACTATAACGCTTTTAAAGCCGGACATTTTTTCTGGAAGCGTGCAAGTTGGGATCTGTCAAAAGGTTGTACGATAGGAACAGACTTAGGAGCGTGGCGTAAGTTGTTGCCACATATCGACTTTCTGATCGACCTGAGATCCCAGTAGTTTTGCACAGCCTGGAATGGCCCCTGGTCGAGGGCTCACGACCCCGCTCTTTGTCCATCTTGTCACTGTAGTTTTACAGGATTGCAACATCTGGCCTAATAGAATCAATGGCTTAAGTTGAATGCTCATTTTTTGAGCAGATTTGCGAAAGCCCTATGACAACAGGGCTCAAGGCCTCTGTCCCCACCGTTAATCACAGACTTATCCACAAGTTTCGTGGAAAGTCGTGTTCAAGGGTCGATCGCGACTGACAAAGGGCGGCGGAATTCCTTCGGTGCTGTTCGCGTTCAAGACGAATCCGAGCCGCGGCTTTACCTCTGCGGCGCCCCGGGATAGAGGGTGAGTATGAAGGGAAAGCGGCGCGCAAAGGATCCGACACAGGGGGGCAAGCGGGCCGTCCCTATGGCTGAAGGTGAGGCCACGCAGGAGATTGCCGACGCCGAGGTCGAGGGACCGCAGAAGCGCGGCATCGAGGTGCTGAAAGAGGCCTTGAGGACCCTGCCCAGCAATCCCGGCGTCTACCGCATGATCAATCGCCGTGGCGATGTGCTCTATGTCGGCAAGGCCCGGCACCTCAAACGGCGGGTTACCACCTATAGTCAGCCGCAGCGTCTGCCCTATCGCTTGCAGCGCATGGTCTCTGAGACGGCCAAGCTGGAGGTAATCTCGACCGCCAGCGAGGTGGAGGCCTTGCTGCTGGAAAGCAACCTCATCAAGCGCTATCGGCCGCGCTACAACGTGCTGCTGCGCGACGACAAGTCCTTTCCCTATATCCTGCTGACCAAGAACGAGGCGGTGCCGCGACTGACCAAGCATCGCGGCGCACACAGCCTGGTCGGCGACTATTTCGGCCCCTTTGCCTCGGCCGGTGCCGTCAATCGCACCATCACCGCCCTGGAAAAGGCCTTCCTGCTGCGCTCCTGCTCTGATGCCGTCTATGCGGCGCGCACGCGTCCTTGCTTGCTCTATCAAATCAAGCGCTGCTCGGCGCCCTGCGTCGGACGCATCTCCGAAACGGACTATCAGGGCCTGGTTGCCGACGCCAAAGCCTTCCTGGTCGGCCGCGAGCAGGGGGTGAAAGAAGAGTTGGCGGTAGCCATGGAGGCAGCCTCTGAGGCCTTGGATTTCGAGCAGGCCGCGCTCTATCGCGATCGCCTGCGTGCGTTGGCCCACATTCAGTCACATCAAGACGTGAACCTGGAGGGTATGAACGACGCCGACGTGGTCGCTGCCGTGGCCGAGGGCGGCGTGGTCTGCGTGCAGGTCTTCTTCTTCCGGGCTGGACGTAACTACGGCAATCGCGCGTACTTCCCCGCACACGACAAGGCGGTCGACAGCGAGAGCGTGCTGGCAGCCTTTCTGGCCCAGTTCTATGACAACAAGCCGCCACCACCCCTGGTCCTGGTAAGCCACGCGGTGCCGCAGCAGAGCCTCTTACAGGAGGCGCTGAGCCAGCGGGCTGAGCGCAAGGTGACGGTCAGCGTGCCACAACGCGGCGCGAAGCGCAGTCTGATGCAGCAGGCCTTGACCAATGCTCGCGAGGCCCTGGGACGGCGACTGGCTGAGGCTTCATCGCAGAACCGGCTCTTGACCGCACTTGCCGAGCGTTTGGATCTAGAGGCGCCGCCGCAGCGGATCGAGGTCTACGACAACAGCCACATCCAGGGCAGCAACGCCTATGGCGCGATGATCGTCGCCGGGCCGGAGGGCTTCACCAAACAGGCCTATCGTCAGTTCGGCATCAAGGGCAAAGGTGGCGGCGACGACTATGCCATGATGGAGGAAGTCTTCACCCGGCGCTTCACCCGCGCCCTGAAAGAGGACCCCGACCGAGAGGGCAAGACCTGGCCCGATCTGGTCATGATCGACGGCGGGCGCGGCCAGCTTCAGGTGGTGCAGAAGGTCCTGGTAGAACTCGGGATCGAGGATCTGGACCTGGTCGCGGTGGCCAAGGGCCCCGACCGCGACGCCGGTCGCGAGCGCCTCTTCAGGCCGGGCCAGGAGCCCATGCTGTTGGAGCCGCGCGATCCCGTCCTCTATTTTATCCAGCGTCTTCGCGACGAGGCGCATCGCTTCGCCATCGGGACCCACCGCCAGGGCCGCACAAAGAGCCGCTTGACCTCGGCTTTGGACAACGTCCCGGGGATCGGGGCCAAGCGCAAGAAGGCGCTTTTGATGCACTTTGGTTCGGCACGCGCGGTCTCGCGCGCCGGTCTTGCCGACCTGGAAGCCGTTCCCGGCATCTCGCGCAGCGTGGCGCAGAAAATCCACGATCACTTTCATGCGGACTAGAGAGTGATGCTGCCTTCCATGTTAGGTTCCGGCTCATGAACTCCTCTTCCTCTGAGACAGTGCCACTTCTCACCCTGCCCAACCTGCTGACGATCCTCAGGGTGGTCTTGATCGTGCCGATCGCCTTGTTGCTGATCTCCTCGCAAGACTGGGCACGCTGGCTGGCCTTCCTGCTGATGGTGGTGGCCAGCCTGACCGACTGGGCCGACGGTTATCTGGCGCGTCAACGCAGCCAGGTTTCGCCGCTCGGGCGCTTTCTCGACCCCATTGCCGACAAGCTCTTGGTGGTGGCCGTGCTGGTGGTCCTGATTGCAACCCGCGACATCGGCGGCTGGGAGGTTGTGGCCGTTGTGGCGATCCTGAGCCGCGAGATCCTGATCTCCGGGCTCAGGGAATACATGATGGAGCACGGGGTGACGGTGCACGTGACCAAGCTGGCCAAGTGGAAGACCACGGTGCAGTTGATCGCCGTGGCGCTCTTCGTCTTGGCGCCGGCTCTGGGTGCGCCAGCCGATCTGATAGCCGGCGCTCTGCTCTGGTTGGCGGCACTGCTGACGGTCATCACCGGCTGGGACTATCTGAAGGGCGGTATCGCTCATATGTCCTCGCCCGTCGAACCTTCCACTGGCGAGAAGCCCTGATCGCGCTTTAACCTCTCCTCCAGCGGCCCTATCTTCCGATGACAATGCAGAACGCCAGCACAGAGGCCTCAGCGACAGGCCGCCAACGCGTGATTGGACTGGCCGGCTGGTCCGGCAGCGGCAAGACCACCCTGGTGACCCGGCTCATCCCGGTGCTGGTCGCGCGTGGGATCGCGGTCTCCACCCTGAAGCACGCACACCACCGCTTCGACGTCGATCGCCCGGGCAAGGATTCCTACCGCCATCGCGAGGCCGGTGCCCAGCAGGTCCTGGTCTCCTCGGCGCATCGCTGGGCTTTGATGAGCGAGAACCGAGATGCCGAGGAACCCAACAGCGCGCAGCTCTTGGCCAAGCTCGACCCTGTCGATCTGGTGATCATCGAGGGCTTCAAGCGCGAGCGGCACGAGAAGATAGAGGTGCATCGCCCCAGTGTCGGCAAGCCCGCGCTCTGGCCGGATGACCCGGCCATCGTGGCGGTGGCCAGCGACGAGGCGATCGAGGGCTGTCCGCTGCCGATCCTGCCGCTGAACGATGTCGAGGCCGTGGCCGACTTCGTCGTCAGCCACTGTGGCCTCAGCGTGCCAGAGGCGGTCTGATGGCACAGCTGAGCGACGACTGCTTTGCCTTTGGCGGACCGCTGCTGCCGGTCGCAGAGGCCTTGGCGATGCTGCGTGCACGGGTGCCGGTCTTGGCGGCCGTGGAGACCCTGCCCCTGGCGGATTGTCTAGGGCGGGTCTTGCGCCGGAACCTGATTGCGGATCTGGCCGTGCCGGCGCACGACAACTCGGCCGTCGACGGCTATGCCGTGCGTTTTCAAGACCTGAATGCCGATAGCGACACCCGGCTTCCCATTGCCGGACGGGCGGCGGCCGGTCACCCCCTGACCCGCGCCATCGCGCCCGGAGAAGCCATCCGGATCTTCACCGGCGCGCCGATGCCACAGGGGGCGGACACAGTGATGATGCAGGAGGACTGCCTCGCCGAAGGGGGCGAGGTCACCCTGCGGTCCGGGATCAAGCGCGGCGCCAACCGCCGAGAGGCCGGGGAAGACATAGCCTTGGGCAGCGTCGTGCTGCCGGCCGGACGACGCCTGAAACCCTGGGATCTGGGCCTGGCGGCGAGCCTCGGCCGCACTGAACTGCCGGTCTCCCGACCTCTGCGCGTCGCGCTTCTCTCGACCGGTGACGAGCTGGCCGAACCCGGTGCGACCCTTGGTGCCGGACAGGTCTTCGATGCCAATCGCAATGCCGTCGGGGCCTTGCTGCGCGGGGCGGGCTGTCAGGTGACCGATCTGGGCATCCTTCCTGACCGCGCCGACGTCATTCGAGAGCAGCTGGAGGCCGCGGCCGCGGCGCACGACCTGGTGATCTCCACCGGCGGTGTCTCCGAGGGCGAGGAAGATCATGTCAAGGCCGCCCTCACTACCGCTGGCGGCGCGCTG
Organism: Rhodospirillales bacterium; assembly: GCA_963669335.1. GTDB lineage: Bacteria > Pseudomonadota > Alphaproteobacteria > Kiloniellales > JACOMY01 > JACOMY01. Next base: position 5,574,924 of record OY770023.1, on the reverse strand, counting down.
CACTTCTGGCGCCTGGCGATCAAGCCGGGGCGCCCCGTGGCGCTGGGCCATCTGGGAGAGGCGGCCTTCGTCGGGCTCCCGGGCAATCCTGTTGCCTGCGTCGTCACCTTCACGGCCCTGGTTCGTCCCCTGATCCATCAAATGAGCGGCGCGGCCTTTGAGGCGCCGGCGACCTTCCCGGTCCTGAGCGGCTTTGCCCATCGCAAAAAGCGCGATCGCCAAGAGTGGCTGCGCGTCAGTCTGGAGCACGGCGGCGGCGATCTGGCGACCGCCAAGCGCTTTCCGCGGGAAGGGGCAGGGATCCTCTCCTCGCTGGCCGGCAGCCAGGGTTTCCTCATCCTTGACGAGGCCCTGACCGAGATTCCGGCCGGCACGCGCTTGCCTTTCCTGCCTTACAGCGAGGTCCTGACATGAAACTGCTCTACTTCGCCTGGGTGAAGACCCGGATCGGCATCGCCGAAGAGGAGGTCCAGCCGCCGGCCGAGGTGAGGACTGTGGGCGATCTCATGACCTGGCTGGCAGCCCGTGGCCCGGGCTACGCGGCCGCCTTCGCCGAGCCGGACCGTCTGCGTGCGGCAGTCAATCAAGACTTCGCACAGCTGGAAGCCCTGGTGTCTCAGGGCGACGAGGTCGCCTTCTTCCCGCCGGTCACGGGCGGCTAGGCGCGCCCATGATCAAGGTTCAGGCCGAAGATTTCGACATCGGTAGAGAGCTGGCGGCTCTGACCGAGGGACGGCATGAGATCGGCGGCCTTGCCGTCTTCGTCGGCCTGGTGCGATCCAAGGTGGCCAACGACGGGGCGCCAGCCGCGGTCGAGGCCATGACCCTGGAGCACTATCCCGGCATGACCGAGAAGATGCTGGCCCAGATCGAGCAAGAAGCCCGCGCGCGCTGGCCCTTGAGCGCCAGCTTGATCGTGCACCGCTATGGCCGCCTGGTGCCGGGCGATCGCATCGTCATGACGGCCTGCGCCAGCACCCACCGCCACGCCGCCTTTGAGGCCTGTCAGTTCCTGATGGACTGGCTTAAGACCAAGGCACCCTTCTGGAAGTTGGAAGAACAGGACGGTGAGGGCAGCTGGGTTGACGCCCGCGAAAGCGACGAGGACGCCCGAAAGCGTTGGGAAGAGGGATAGGAATTGGGGCAGGAAAAGCCCTGTTCTTCCCATCAAAGAGACTTTTCTAGATGCTATCTGCCTGCGTCTCCTCCCTCGATTGAGAGCAAGAAACCGCCGTGCTCAAAAGGCTTCATGACGATCTCTTCTACGCAGAAGATGAAATCTCTTTCTATGGTGTGCATTTGCAAACAAGGATGAGCGTGGTCAGGCTTCCTGACGGCGGGCTCCTGGTGATTTCCCCTTTGCTGCTGACCGAACCGCTTAAGCAGGCGCTCGATGCCCTGGGTCCCGTCCGGCACATCGCCTCTCCCAACAAGATACACAATCAGGGCCTGACGCCGTTTGCCGAGGCCTATCCGGATGCAAAGCTCTGGGCTTCGCCGGGACTGATTGCTAGACGCCCGGACCTTGGCTTTGCCGGAACCTTAGGTGATGTGCCGCATCCAGACTGGGCGCCGGTCCTGGACCAGCTGGTGACCGAGGGCAACGTTTTCTTCGCCGAAGTCGTGTTCTTCCATGCCGCCAGCAGGACGCTCATTGTCGCCGATCTGATTGAGAACCTGACTGACCAGACCATTGCATCAACCGCCGCTCAGCAGCTCGCCAAGGCCATGAAGATCTTCGGCAAACCGCTCCCCTCGCCAGAGTTTCGCATGTACACGGATGACGCGCAGGCTGCCGTGGTGCGTCTCGATAAGATCGCTGAGTGGGATTTCACGCGGATCCTGATGGCGCATGGGGAGATCATCACCGAGAATGCGCACGACGTGTTGCGCCATGTCCGTGATTTCCTATCTGCCGAGGTCAATGCACGCTCGTCGCACCGGGCTGCGCTCTACCGCTTCCTCGCCGCCAAGCAGTAGCAGCGGCTCTCTACGTGAAACGAAGATGATCGACTCGATGCTTGTGCTAGTCGAGTCGCCCTTGGATGCCGACTTCCGAGCGTTCCAGTCTGGTAGAGATCAACGAAGTCCCTATATCTGAGGCAGCATTACGAAGGCTCTGAAACGAGAACGAGGGACAGACGAGATGAATCTGAATGGTCTGCTTGGGCAGCTGATGAACTCAGGCGGTCAGGCTTTGAAGCAAGGCGGCAAGGTCCTGGACACGCCCGGCAAGAAGCTGCTCGCCGGTGGCGCCGGCGCGGCCATGCTCTTTACCGAAACCGGCCGCGGTGCATTGAAGTATGGCGGTGTCGCGGCCCTGGGCGCGCTCGCCTACCATGCCTGGCAGAACCACAGCAAGGCAAAGGAGCAGGGCGCCCAGGCGCAGCCGACAGCCGCGCCGGAGGCGCTGCCCGAGCCACCGGCTGACAGTGGTTTCGTGCCGCAGGACGAAGCGGGGCGCGAGGCCTTGGCACAGCTCTTGATCGCCGCCATGGTCACGGCCGCGAAAGCCGACGGCACCATCGACGAGGAAGAACAGCAGGCCATGCTGGCGCATAGCAAGGCCTTGGAGCTGACCCCGCAAGAGCAGGGCATGCTCTTCGCCGAGATGGCAAAGCCCTTCGACATGGAGCCGGTGGTGGCCGGTGCCAGCTCGCCGGAGATCGCGACCGAGGTCTATGCCGCCTCCGTCGTCGCCGTCGGTACCCCCTCGCCGGCCGAACGCGCCTATCTTTCCATGCTGGCCCAGCGCCTGAATCTGCCGGACGACGTGGTCAGCAGCCTGCACACCACTTTGGGCCTGCAACCGGCCTAGTGCTGATTGCGTCGGGCTTCCTTACAGACAAAGACCAACGGGCAATCTAGACCCACAGGAAGTCAGCAGCGGTGAGCTGTTCGGCAGAGGTGAGATTGCTGATGCGCAGCGAGAAGTCGCCAGCCCCGTCGCCATCGCTGTCGATACGAAGCTTGTTGGTGGTGAGAAAGCGCACCTGACTGTTGCTGTCGGCGAGGAAGCCCTCCTCGCCGCGGTAGACAAGGGTTCCGGAGAGTGGGGCGTGCGCGAAAAGGATCTTGTCACCCTCGCCGCTGCCGGCATTGAACTGCAGGCCAGAGAAGTTCTTGAGGGCTGGCCCGGCCGCGGCAGGGTCGATGATGGCAAAGCTGTCGGCACCTGAGCCACCGAAGGCGGTGTCTTTCTCGTTCAACCAGAGCAGGTCGTCTCCGCTGTGCCCGCGCAACTTGTCTGCACCGCTTGCACCGTCAAGGATGTCATTGCCGTCCCTGCCATTCAGACTGTCTGCGCCGGAGCCACCCTCCAGTCTGTTGTCAAAGTCGTTCCCGACCAGTGTGTTCTGGTGCTCGTTGCCCAGTAGGGTGGCCGCACCGGCACTTGCATTCAGGCTGGCGCGCTCGAATTCATTGTTTGGCTGCACGAGCGGAAGTTGGAAGGCCGAGGCGTTGGAGCGCACCAAGTCGCGGCCGCCTTCGCCTGCAGCCTCGAAGACCTGATCGCTGAAGGTTTCGACGATCATTGTGTCGTCCCCTAGACCGCCAAAGGCGTAATCAGCGCCGGCTTGACCCCTTAGAATGTCATTACCGTCACCACCGTAGAGCCAGTCGGCGCCGGAACGCGCGTCCAGCCTGTCATCACCGCTGTCACTCTCCAAGAAGTCTGTCCCGGATCCGCCGATCAGGTTGTCATCACCAGAGCCCCCGGAGAGAGAGTCGGTCCCCAGTCCACCAAAAAGCCGATCGTCTCCAAGATTCCCGATCAGATGGTCATCGCCCGTGGCCCCGATGAATCTGTCGTCGCCGTTGACGCCTTGGATGATGTCGCCGCTGTCGCTGCCCTGCAGCGTGTAGTCGAAGTTCAGATAGTTGTCCGTTCCCGGGACGGAAAGATTGTTCTCCGGAAGCACAGCCTCGACGTCGAGACCCGCCAAGTGCAGGATCGAGGCGATGGTCGAGTTGCTGTTCTGATCGAAGAGAAGGTAGCTAAGCCCCTCTGCATCGATTTGCTCGGCATGCTGGACCAGCAGCGACCAAACATCTTCCAGATCCCGATCACCGAAATCCAGCACACGGATTCCCTTGACCGTGTCGCTTGGATTGCCGTTCTCGTCGCGCTCGTCATCAATGGGATCGTTGCTGTCGACCACCAGGTCGCCAAAGCTTGGAAAGTTCCCGGCCGGCCCGCCGCTGATGACAAGTTCTTCGCCGCTCTCCCTCTTCAAGACAAGATAGAGATGGCCCACGCCGCTCGGGACGCCAAGGACGGCAACCTCCTTGACCTCAACTGTAATCTGTACCACGGGCTCTTCCTCGCTGCCCTGCAGCAGCACGGACTAGGACCCGCCCATTCTAATAGCTACCGTAGGGGTAGCAGATTTTTGACAAATGTCAGAGATCTGTCAATAGAAAACATCCAGAGGAGTCGAGATGGACTCCGGCGTTACTTCATTTCGACGTGCTACCGTCGAAGCTGTAGCCGACGCCATAGACGGAGCGAATGACGCTCTGATCCAAACCGGCCGAGGTCAGTTTTCGGCGCAGATTCTTGACGTGGCTGTCAATCACCCGGTCGTAGACATCATGCTCGTCGGCATAGGCAAGCTGCAGGATCTGGGCGCGGGAGAAGACACGGCCCGGCCTGCCGCTCAGGACGGAGAGCAGTCGAAACTCCGTCGGGGTCAGGTCGAGCGGCTGCTTGCCGACCCAGGCGCGATAGGCTTCGGTGTCCAGGTGCAGGCCGTCTGGATCGCCGCTCGCGTCCTCACTCTGGGCCGCTTGTGCGCGGCGCAAGACCGACTTTACACGGGCTACCACCTCGCGCGGACTGTAAGGCTTGCAGACATAGTCGTCGGCACCGAGTTCCAATCCCAAAAGGCGATCGATCTCTTCCACCTTGGCGGTGGTCATGATGATCGGCACGGCCGAGCTCTGGCGCAGGCGCCGGCAGACCTCCAGACCATCGAGGCCCGGCAGCATAAGGTCGAGCACGATCAAGTCCGGTGTTCTGGCTTCGGCGCGCTCCAGCGCACGCGCACCGTTGGTTTCCATCAGCACGTCATAGCCCTCGCGCTCGAGGTAGCTGGAGAGCACCTCGGCCAAGGGCTCCTCGTCTTCGACAATCATAATCTGCTGGTTCATGCTGCACCCTTCTCGCTATCGGATAGAGGTAGGGAGAGTAAGACGCGCAGTCCACCGAGCGGGGAGGGTTCTGCGGAAATGTTGCCGCCATGCGCGTCTACAATCGCTCGACAAATGGCCAAGCCCAGGCCGCGTCCGCCGGTGCGTCGGTTGCGCGAGGCCTCAACCCGGAAGAAGCGATCGAAGAGGTTCGGCAGATCTTCGGGCGAGACGCCCGGCGGGGTGTCGTCGAACTGGAGTATCAGGCGCCCGGCCTTGCTGTCCTGATGCAGGGAGATCTCTAGTCGGCCCCCGGCATTGCTGTAAGCCAGCGCATTGCTGATCAGATTGCGCAAGACCTGGCCCAAGCGGTGAGGATCCATCACGGTCCAGTCCTCCTCGCCGGTGTTGTCGCGCAGGATGATCTCGATCTGGGCTGCCTTGGCCCTGCTCTCTTGATTGCCGGCGACCCGCCGCACCAGCGGCCAGAGCTGCGCACGCTGCATGGTCAGGTTCAAGCGCCCGCCATCGGCCTCGGCCAACTGGCGCAGATCATCAATGAGGGCTGCCAGTGTCATGATGCCGGCATGCAGGCGCGCCAGCGATTTCTCGTCGGGCTCGCGAACGCCGTCCTGCAAGGCCTCGACCTCGGCGCGTAGACTGGCAAGCGGTGTGCGCAGCTCATGCGCCGTATCCTGGACCCAGCGCTGGCGGCCGGCTTCGGCAGCGCCCAGGGTCGCCGCCAGGGCATTGATGTCGCGCGCCAGGCTGCCGATCTCGTCGCTGCGGTTGGCGGCCTTGGCGCGCGCCTCATAGTCGCCGTCGCGCAACCGCTGGGTCGTCTTCGCCATGGCAGTCACCGGTCGGCTCAGGTGACGTCCCATCAGCAGGGCGGCGAGCCCCGCGAGCAGGATGGTGCCGATGCCGATGACCAAGAGATTACGTTCCTGCGCCTGCACGAAGCGGCCATGGATTCCGTCCGCCAGATGTTTGGAGGGTCGCAGGGCGAGCCAGCCCAAGAGCCGATCGCCGCTGACGATTGCGCGACGGGCATCGCTCTCCACTGCTCTCGGTGAGCCGGCGATAAGGCGCTCATCGGGGCCCAGGAGCGCGAGGCGAGAGGCGATCTTGGCCACGCTCGGCGGCAGTTTCTTGCGCTCGCCCTTCTGGGCCTTGCTGTCTTGCAGGTCTTTCAGTCGGCGGTGTGGCAGCAGGCCGCGCAGCAGCAGGCCATTCCAGGAATCGCGATCCTCGCTCAGCCATTGCAGGCCGCGCTCTGAGCCGACGGCGACCAGTTCGTCGGTCAGTCTCGTCATGCGATCGAGCTGGGCTTGCGCGACATAGATCGTGAAGCCGCGATCCAGGCTCCACCAGGTGAGCGCGCCCACCAAAGCGACCGCCGAGACCGTTAGGGTCAAGGCGGTGAAGAAGAGCTTGCCTGAAAGGGAGAGCTGCATGGCGGGATGGTTTTGGACCTCGGTCAGGGCTCCGTGTTGGGCAACCTACTGCACTAGGGCGCGTCGGCCCAAGCCCCTCAGGCGCCCCCGATCAGGCAAAGCCCTGGGGACGGCGAACCGGTGAAGGGGGAGGGGACGGGCAAGCGTCTCGCCACCCGTCCCTCCAGTCCAGCCGCAGCCTTGCAGTTTAGCCGCGATCGTAGGTCTTGCCCTTCTCCATCCGCTTCTCGAGGGACTGTGCCTGCTCGGCCGTGATGCTGCCCTCGGCCACGGCGGCCTCGATCAAGGCCTTGGTGCGGGTCTGCATGGCCTCGCGGAAGGCCTCCTTGTCGATGCCGAAGCTGCTGATGGCCAGGCGTGGACCCAGCTCGCTGACCGCCAGGCGGGCTTCGGCCGGGGTCTTGCCGCTAAGCTCGGCCAGGACCGAGATCGCGAGGTTCTGAGTTTGCATGTGGGCCAGGTCCTTCATCGCGCGGCCGCGGTCTTTCCGGTTCTCCTCTCCGGTATTGGCCGTGCGAGCTTCGATCTCTCCCGTCAGTGCATTGGCCTGGAGGGCGGTGAGCCGTCCCTTGCTTTCCGCTGCCTTGACCAGGCCGATCAACTTCGGCGCCATCTCGCCGGCAAAGGCCTCGCGGGAAATGTCATAGGCCTTCAGGAGCTTGCGCATGCCCTCATCCTGGGCGGTCTCACGCACCTGATCCAGCGGCTGGTCGCTCAGTGCGGCGACCGACTCCAGGGCCAGGTTCTGAACCTCGAAGTAGGTGAGCTGCCCCAAGGCCCCGCCCTTCTTGCCATAGCGCTCACCGTGCTTTTTGTGATGCTTGCCGTGATGCTTCTTCTCACCCTTTTCCAACTGTATCTGCTGCAGGCTGCCGTCGCGGACCTGGGTCTCGGCATTGGCCGTCAGGCTGGCGCCGGCAAGCGGAAGCGCCGCCAGACTGGCAGCGAGCAATCCGTTACGCAGTGCGTTTCGGGCATTCATGATAAAGCAGTCCTCTTCTCGGATCGATTTCACTTAATCCGCAGAGCAGCGAAACCAGGTCGCCGCCGCGGCTGAAGTGAAGAGCTAAAGCGCGAATGGGGAGCCAAGAGGCAGGGAATGTCGAGGCAATGTGGAGAGGGGCGAGCCCTCAGAGCCAGACGAAGTCCGTGGCGGTCATCAAACTGCCCTGTGTCATGCGATCGACCAGGAGGGCAATGTCAGTCGCCCCGTCGCCGTCCTGATCGATCTGTAGCTTGCGGGGGCCGGCATAGCGAGCTTCGCTGTTCCCGCCGCCGCTGAAGGCAGCACCAGCGATGTAAACGAAGCTGCCAACCTCCAGACCCGTCGCCAGCACAATCTTGTCCTCGCCGTTGCCGGCGTTGAGGATTTCGCCGTCGAAGTCACGCAGCACCTGCGTGCCGCTGGCAAGATTGGCCGAAGAGATGCGGAAGGAATCGCTGCCCGAGCCGCCGATGGCTGCGTCGTCCTTGCCGACGTTCAAAGTATCGTTACCGCTTTCGCCCTCCATGCGGTCGCCGCTGCCGCCGCCGAAGATCGTGTCAGCACCGTCTCCGCCCAAGACGTGGTCGCTGCCCTGATTGCCGGAGAGGCGGTTGTCGCCGCTGTTGCCCTCAAGGGTGTTGTCCAGGCTGTTACCGGTGCCGTCGATATCGCCGGCGCCGCCCTGCAGGCGCAGATCCTCGACTTCGTCCGCCAGGGTGAAGTCGACCACTGCGCGAATTAGGTCCTCGCCGCCGCCGGCCACTTCAAAGACCAGGTCACCCACGGTATTGACGACAAAGGTGTCGCGGCCGCTGCCGCCGATCAGCAGGTCATTACCGGTGAAACCGTTCAGCACATCGTCGCCACTGCCACCGGTCAGCTGGTTGGAGGAGGAGTTGCCCAGCACCGTGTTGCCGTCGGAGTTGCCGGTGAAGGCGGCATTGCCGGCCGACTTGATGATGATCGCACGCTCTACCATCGCGCCGTCTGCCAGAGAGTAGCTAGGCGCATTCAGTCGGATCACGTCTTGGATGCCGCCGCTTGCGGCCTCGACGATGACGTCACCCTGGGTATCGATGAAGAAGGTATCGTTCAGCGAGCCGCCGTAAGCCGTGTCGCTGCCCGAGCCTCCATTCAAGCGGTCGGAGCCGTTCTCGCCGAAGAGCGTGTCGCTGCCGGTGCCCCCGACCATCCGGTCGTTACCATCGCCACCCTCCATGGTGTCGTTGGCGGCACCGCCGAAGAAGGTGTCCTTGCCGCCGGAACGATCGTAGAGCCGATCCTCTGACGACATGCCGCGCATCGTGTCGTTGCCCTCTCCACCGAAAAGCACGTCAATGCCGGAGAAGCCGCGCAGATCATCGTTGCCGTTCTGCCCAAAGATGGATTCGGTTATCGTGGCGAAGCGACCAACCAGACTGTCATTGCCGTTGCTGCCGTAGACAAAAAGAGCGTCGATGTTGGTGACCGAAAGCAGGCTCGGCATCTCCACAGCATCGATGAGATCAAGGCGGTCGCTGCCGGATCCTCCGTCGACCAGATCGCTGCTGGTGATCTCAGCGGCTAGGGCGAAGATCCGGTCGCTCCCCGACCCACCGAAAAGCCGGTCGACGCCGGTCTCGATGACCAAAGTGTCATCGCCATGATCGCCATATATCGAATCGTCACCGCTGCCACCGAAGAGAACACCCTTTCCGGTTCCGCCAAAGATAATGTCGTCCCCGTCCTCACCTTCGCCCTGGTCGTTGCCATACTGGTAGAACAGGAGAAAGTCGTCCCCCGATCCGCCTTTCAGACGATCACTGCCGGTTCTTGCCCGCAAGGTGTCGGCGCCGCTGTCTCCGACCATTATGTCATTTCCGGCGCCGCCATAGGCCGTGTCATTGCCGTCACCGCCTGCGGCATAGTCGCTTCCACTACCTCCGAAGAGGTCATCGTTTCCATCATCGCCGAGCAGAAAATCGCTGCCCGATGATCCGAACAGCGAATCCTTTCCACCGTCGCCATCTACTCTATCTTTGCCGTCGCCTCCAAAAATCGTGTCGCCGCCACCACCGCCATAGAGGCTGTCATCACCGCTGGCACCGATGACTGTGTCTTCAGCGCCGCCGCCGAATGCGCTGTCCGCGCCATCGCCGGCATCGATGGAATCGTCGCCCGCGGCGCCCTCGAGTGTGTCATCTCCGCCGATGCCCCTGATCGAGTCGTTGCCATCACCACCATAGAGGTTGTCAGTGCCGCCATAGCCAAACAGGGTGTCATCGCCGCTCCGTCCGGCGATGTAGTTGCCGTCGCTGAAGAGCCCTCCGGAAAGGCGATTGTCCCCGCTGGTGCCCAGAATGCTGGCCTCGCCCCCGATCAAAGCGTCTTCGAAGTTGGTGATGACATCGCCGCTACCGCCGAAGATCGTGGCAAAGCCGGCCGAAAGATCGACAACCACCAAACTGTCGAAGAAAGAGTTCTGCCGCATGTCCAAGCTGTCGGCACCGCTGCCGCCATCCAGGATGTCGCCGTTCAGACCGTCATTGTCTCTGATGACGTCGATTCCCGTTCCGCCGAACACTTTGTCGGATCCGGCACCGCCATAGAGACGGGAAAAGAAGGTGCTGCCGTAGATGGTGTCGTCACCACTAAGCGCAGAGATGGTGGAGGCACCGCTTCGGCGCGTGGTCAGCACGTCGTTGCCGCTGGTTCCGGCAAAGCTGGCCTCGCGCGGATCCCAGATGGCCGCCATGATATCGAAGCCGCTGGAGGCGGTATCGAAGCCCTCCCAGGCGGCGAGGAAGCGCCCGTCGCTCAAGATGTCGATTACGGGCGCCTCCGGACTGGGTGGAGGTGACTCGATAACCGTCCCCGCACCTTGAGTATTGCCCAGCGAATCAAAGGACTGCGCGACCAGGAAGTCCTTGTCGTTATCACGAAAGGCGACGGCGAAGCCGCCATCCTTCAAAGCCGTTGCGGTCGGTGCCCCGGCGTCGTTGCTATCGCCCTCGATGGTGACGAGGCCGGCCAGATCGGTGCCGGAGTTGTTAAAGACGCGGGCAAAGATGTTGCCATTCGTTGGATCGCTGCGGTCAGCCCAGACCACGGCGAAACCGCTGCCCTCCAGGCCCACCACCTGCGGCGTCTCATTGGCACTGCCGGTGCTGACAATGTTGTTGTTGAGCAGCGAGGTGCCGCTGGCGTTGTAGATGTGATACTCCAGCTTGGCTTCGCCACCATCGTCTTCCACAAAGGCGGCCACGAAGTTGCCGTTGCTCAGCACGGCCACCGTCGCGTCGCGGGGGTCGTCGGGGTCGGCGCGGACGGTGAACTCGCTACCGACCGTGCCGCTGTCGCTGACGATGCGGCCACGCACATCGCTGGCGCCTGCCGTGGTGCGGGTGTAGGTCACGATAAAGCTGTCGTCGTCGAAGACGGCAAGCTTGGGGTCGAAGACCTCATCACTGCCGCCCGGGTCGGCCTGCAGCACGCCGCGATCATCCATGCTGCCGGCGGCGCTGAAGCGCTCCCAGATCAGGGTGGTGCCGCTGGCGTCGACATCCTCATAGACCACGACGAAGCCGCCGTCAGAGGTGGCTGCCACCTCGGCATTACCCTCGTCGTGTGCGGTGCGCAGCGTGTTGATCTGAAACTCGCCACCGATGGCGTTGCCCTTGGCATCATAGAGCTGGCCGATGATGTCGGTGCCGTTGTTGGAATCGATGCTGTTGGTGTCGTCGGTAAAGACAACCAGCATGTTCCCGTTCGCCAGCCCCACCACATCGGCATCGGTCTGATCGTTACCGGTTGCGCCGGTGTCGGACTTGTTGACCTGGCTTAGCGACTTCCAGAGTGACGGCGTCTTCGACATGGCTCTTTCCTCGGCAAACAGTCCCTCTTTCGGGTCTTGCCCCTGCCCGCGCTCAAAACGGCAGGGCTCACGAGCGGGTCACGCTGGCGTGACTATGGCCGCTCATTCAGACAGAGTAAAGTTTTTGACAGCTACAAGGAGGGCGGCTGAGAGAGTCTTCCTCTACTCACCCGCCCTGAGATTCTATCGATGCGCGGCACAATTTATGATGTATCCGCTATCTCTTTTTGTGTCCTCGCCTGGTTTTGATCAAAGCCAAACGAAGTCGCTCGCCGTCAGCAGCCCGGCATTGGTCACCCCGTCCACCAGGAAGGCTTGATCCACGTTGCCATCACCGTCGTCATCGACTTGAATCTGCCGGGAACCGGCAAAGCGCGCCTCAGAGTTGCCGCTGCCAGAGAAGGCCGCGCCGCCGATGTAGGCGAAGCTGCCGGTCTCCAGGCCGGTAGCGAAGACCAACTTGTCCTCCCCGTTGGCCGCGTTCGCCAGCACGCCGTCGAAATCGCGGATGATCGGTCCTCCTGAGCCGCCGGTCCCCAGGTTGCCGCCATTGAAGCGGAACGCGTCCATGCCGGAACCGCCGATCAGCACATCCTCCGCACCGACAAAGAGCGTGTCCGCGCCGCTCTCGCCGCGCAGGGTGTCGCCGCTGCCGCCGCCGAAGAGCGTGTCGTCGCCATCGCCGGCAGAGATGGTGTCGCTGCCCTGATTGCCGGCCAGGCGATTGTCGCCGCTGTTGCCCTGGATCGAGTTGTCCAAGTTGTTGCCCGCACCGTTGCGGTCGCCGGTGTTCGCCTGGAAGCGCAGATTGTCCAGAAAGGCCGAGGCAGAGCCGGTCGGCAGGGTGTAGTCCACCAGCGCCTGCACCAGATCAGTCCCCTGGCCTGAGAACTCCCGCACCACGTCGCTTGAGGTGTTGACCACCAAGGTGTCGTTCCCGCTGCCCCCAGTTAAGGTGGCGGTGCCGCTGACGCCATTCATCCGGTCGTTTCCGCTCTGCCCCGTTAGCCTGTTGTCGAAGGCGTTGCCGGTCAGAATGTCGTCGTTCGCATTGCCTTCAAAGCGGGCAGCACCCGCCGCATCCTGGATGTTCACACGGCTGACCACCACGTCAGTGACCGTGCCCAGGGTGTAGTCCTCTGCATTGGAGCGCACCACGTCATTGCCCTGACCGGCACCGTCAAACAGCAGATCACCTTGCGTATCGATGATGAAGGTATCATTCCCCATCCCGCCATAAGCAGTATCGCTTCCAGCTGCACCGTTCAGGCGATCACGGCCATCTCCGCCAAAGATGATGTCGTCGCCCAGGCCGCCGGTAATCAGATCGTTTGCTGAATCGCCACTCAGCTCGTCCGCGCCGGAACCGCCGAAGATGGTATCGCGCGTGCTGCCGCCGTAGACCGTGTCGTCGCCGTCCTGACCACGCAATGCGTCAAACCCCTGGGCTCCGCGGAGAAGGTCGCTGTCTAGTCCGCCTTCAAGGCTGTCATTCCCACTGTCCCCGTAGAGGGTGTCGATCCCAGTTCCGCCAAAGACGGAGTCTGCTCCCGTGAAACCGCGAAGCGTGTCAGTGGCAGAGCCGCCGTCCAGCCAATCACCTCCGCTGTCGCCATCTAGGGTGTCGCTACCATTCTCGCCGTAGAGCCGATCGCCGCCGCTGCCTCCGAATGCAGTATCGGCACCGGAACCGCCCATGACATCGTCAATACCGCCACCTGAAGGGCCGGGAAACTCACTGAAAAAGTCGTCGCCTGATCCGCCATAGGCAAAGTCGTTTCCGGTGCCGCCATAGAGGCTGTCGTTCTGGTCCGCGCCGAAGAGAACATCGGTGCCGCTGCCCCCGGACAAGATGTCGGCACCTGTTTCGCCCTGAAGATTGTCGCTGCCATCGCCACCGCTCAGGGTGTCATCGCCGCCGTTGCCTTGCAGCAGATCCTGGTCTTCTCGGCCGTTGGCCGTGTCGTTGGCGATGCCGCCAATTAGGGTGTCGTCGCCGTCTCCACCGTCCAGGGTATCCTTCTGGTCGCCGCCATAGAGCTTGTCGGGGCCCTGCCCGCCGCTCAGATCATCCTCGCCCTCTTCGCCACGTAGCGTGTCAAAGCCACTCTCTCCTCTGAGGAAGTCGTCACCACTGTCGCCCTCAATGCGGTCGTGACGATGGCCGCCGTTCAGCTGGTCATTGCCAGAGCCACCGAAGAGGAAGTCGTCAAGATCAGTCGCCAGGGGGGATTCATAGACGAGGTCATCGCCATCGCCGCCATAGATGGTGTCCCCGTCGGCCCCTCCGTAGAGAAGGTCTTCACCACTATCGCCTTGAATCTTGTCGTAACCGGTGCCGCCATAGAGGCTGTCATCACCTTTGTCGCCAATCAGGCTATCATTGCCGTCCTGCCCATAGGCGGTGTCCTTGCCGGTGAAGCCGTCTAGGGTGTCGGCACCTGCTGCCCCGAAGAGCGTGTCGTCGCCGCTGTTCCCGGCTGCGGTATCCGCATTCTGGCCGCCGAATATGCGGTCAGCGCCGGGGCCGCCCCAGAGCAGATCCTTGCCCTTCCCCCCATACTGTAGGTCATTGCCATCGGGATCATCACCGAAGAGGCTGAACTCGGTGATGCGATCGTCGCCGAGGTCACCAAAGGCGGTGTCATCGCCGTCGCCCCCATCGATGTCGTCGACACTCGTTCCGCCATAGAGAATGTCTTTGCCGCTGTCTCCACTGAGGTCGTCGACAAAGCTGCCGCCAAAGAGCGTGTCCGCGCCACTGCCGCCGTAGACCAGGTCGTCAAGCCCAAAGCCTCTCAGGAAGTCATTCTCGTCGCCGCCAAAGAGCGTGTCCGGCGAATCGTCACCATCCAGGAAATCATCGCCGCTATCGCCATGCAGCGTGTCATCTCCGATCGCGCCAAAGGCTCGGTCTGAACCGGACCCACCAAAGAAGAGGTCCTCGCCCGAGCCCGGGTTGAAGTACTCGTCGAAATAGTCGTTCCCGTCACCGCCAAAGAGGGTGTCGCCGCCACCGCCACCAATCAGGCTATCGTCCGCAGATCCCCCATAGAGCGTGTCGATACCGCTGCCGCCAAAGAGCGTGTCATTGGCGCTCTCTCCGAAAAGATAATCGTCCGCGGAGAGGCCATAGATGTAATCGGTTTGGTTCGTGCCGGTCAGGAAGTTCGGAAGATCGTCACCTGTGATGAATGCCATAACCAAGACCCCCTCTTTCTTGCTTTGCTGGCCCACGAAAATCTCGGAACCTGAGTTTGCCGCAGAACAAGAGTTTAATGGAGCTCCGCGCCTCAGCTCAAGTGAGGCTTTGGTGTCGAAGGCGCCTTCGCCACGCACTCTGCTTCGGAATTACGACACCTTTTCAGGTATTTGATTTCAGACTGTCATCTGATCCGCGAAGCGGATCGGCCGGACCGCGCCGGTATCAGGCCCCCAGTGCCTCGATATCGCCGCGCGCCTGCGCCTCGGCAAAGCCGGCTGCAAAGTCCTCTGCGCGCCGCTCCTCGATCGCTTGGCGGAGGTCAGCCATCAGCCCTTGATAGAAGGTGAGATTATGCTGGGTCATGAGGATCGGGCCCAGCATCTCGCCTGACTTGGTCAGGTGGTGCAGATAGGCGCGCGAGAAGCGGCTGCAGGTCGGGCAGGGGCACTCGGGGTCCAGCGGGCGCGGATCGGCGGCATGGCGGGCGTTTCGGATGTTGACCGTGCCGCGCGCGGTAAAGGCCTGGCCGGTGCGCCCGCTGCGGGTCGGCAGCACACAGTCGAACATGTCGATGCCGCGCAGGACGGCGCCGACCAGGTCCAGCGGCTTGCCCACCCCCATCAGATAGCGCGGCTGGTCTTTCGGCAGCGCCGGCGTGGTCTCCTCCACAACCTTGAACATGACCTCCTGCGGCTCGCCGACGGCAAGGCCGCCCAGGGCATAGCCCTCAAAGCCGATGTCCGTCAGGGCGCGGGCCGCCTGATGGCGCATGGCGATGTCGTCGCCGCCTTGCAGGATGCCGAAGAGCGCGTGGCCGGGCTTGGGCCGAAAGGCCTTGCGGCAGCGCTCGGCCCAGCGGTGGCTGCGGTGCATGGCGGCGGTCAGGGTCGCGGGCTCGGCCGGCAGCTTCACGCATTCGTCCAGCACCATGGCGATGTCGCTGTCCAGCAGCTGCTGGATCTCTACTGCGCGCTCCGGCGTCAGCATCAGCTTCGCGCCATCCAGGTGCGAGCGGAAGGCCACGCCCTCGTCGCTGATCTTGCGCAGCTCGGACAGCGACATGACCTGATAGCCGCCGCTGTCGGTCAGGATAGGACCGGACCAGTCCATGAAGGCATGGAGCCCGCCCAGCTCGGCAATGCGCTCCGCCGTCGGTCGCAGCATCAGGTGATAGGTGTTGCCCAGCACGATCTGGGTGCCGCTCTCACGGATCTGCTCCGGCATCAACCCCTTGACCGTGGCCGCCGTGCCGACCGCCATGAAGGCCGGTGTCTCGGCCGTTCCATGGGCGGTGGTGAGCCGCCCGCGGCGTGCGCCGCCATCTTCGGCCAGCAGCGAGAATCCGAAGTCGGTCATAGCAGCTCCTCCCGCGTCAGCAGGGTGGCATCGCCATAGGAGTAAAAGCGGTACTGCTGGGCGACGGCATGGGCATAGGCGGCCTGCATGCGCTCCAAACCGGCAAAGGCGGAGACCAGCATGAAGAGGGTCGAGCGCGGCAGGTGGAAGTTGGTCAAGAGCCGCTCGACCACGCGAAAGCGATAGCCCGGCAGGATGTAGATCCCGGTCTCGCCGCGAAAGGGCTGCAGGCTGCCGTCTTCCGCCGCGGCCGATTCCAAGAGGCGCAAGGCCGTGGTGCCGCAGGCCACGATGCGCCCGCCGCGCGCCCTGGCAGCCTCGACCGCGGCTACGGTCTCTTCCTCGACCGCCCCCCACTCGCTGTGAAGTCTGTGCTGCCGCGGGTCCTCGTCGCGGACCGGGGCGAAGGTGCCGGCGCCGACATGCAGGGTCAGGGTCGCGGTATCCACCCCGCGGAGCGCCAGGGCCGCTCTAAGGCCACGGGTCAGATGCAGGCCCGCGGTGGGGGCCGCAACCGCGCCGGAGACCTTGGCATGCAGTGTCTGATAGTCGCTGCGGTCGGCTTCGTCGCCGCGACCTTTGCGGATGTAAGGCGGCAAGGGCATGCCGCCCTCGGCTTCTAAGTAGGCAATCAGCGCGTGATCCTCGGCATCGAAGGCCAGGGTGACCTCGCCGGCCTCGCCCTTGGTCTCGACTTCGGCCCGCATGTCGCCAGGGAAATTGACCCAGTCGCCCTCCGAGAGCTTGCGGGCCGGGCGCGCGAAGGCGAGCCAGGTGGCGGGGCCGCACTGCTTGTGCAGGGTGACCTCGACCTTGGCCTCACCGCGCCGGCCGACCAGCCGGGTCGGGATCACCTTGGTGTCGTTCAAAACCAGCAGGTCGCCCGGCTGCAGCAAGAGCGGCAGGTCACCGATCCGCCGATCCTCCAGGCTCTGCCCCACGGCCAGCAGGCGCGCGGAGTCGCGTGGCTTGGCCGGTCGCTGGGCGATCAGCTCCTCCGGCAGCTCGAAATCGAAGTCTTGGGTGCGCATGGATGGCAGGTTGGGACGGGGTTCGCTCTTGGGAAGGGGCTCGCTCTTGGGAAGGGGCGAAAGGATCACAGAGCAGCCCCGCCCATCAAGCCCTTTGATCGCTCTGCTTTTGGCTTGCGGGCCGCCGCGGAGTGACTATAGTGCGCCTCCTTCGAGCCGCGGTGCGCCCGTGTGGCGGAACTGGTAGACGCGCACGACTCAAAATCGTGTTCCTTCGGGAGTGGGGGTTCGATTCCCTCCACGGGCACCATGGCTTCGCGTCCATCTCATAGAGTGGTGTGCGATCACGCTGAGCTGGCTTCTTGACCTACTCAAGGAGCCGACATCCAGCCTTCAGGCAATCCGCCAGAGCTTCTTCAGTCCTGGGCCCATAGAGGCCGTTGAGCTGGCCCGGGTCGAAGCCGTGATCCTGCAGAGCCTGCTGATAGGTCCGCACCCAGTCTGGACCACCCGCCGCCATCGCCCTCTCGAACTCTGCGCGAGCCTCTTCTGAGCGGCCTAGGGCAGCCAGAATATGGGCTCGGGTGTCCATCAGGGCGTGGTGACTTGGAAGCAGTTGCAGCGCTCTATCCGCATAGGACAAGCCTTCGGCAGAGCGATCGTTGAGATAGAGTGCCCATGCCATAGCGTTGTTCGCCGCCATGTCGTTCGGGGCTATGCGAAGCGCCTGTACATAATCTCCTATGGCGCGCTCGTGCTGTCCTAGTGCTTGATGGGCTTTGGCACGGTTCTTGTATGCTCTGGCGGAGTTCGGTTCGAGTCTCAGAGCCTGGTCATAGTCTTGAATCGCACGCTCATACTGTTTCAATTCGCGATAGGCCACTCCGCGATTATTGTAGGCTGTGGAGAAATCCGGTTCGAGGGCAAGCGCCTGATCAAAGTCCTGAATGGCACGACGATACTGACCTTTTAGGAGGTAGTGGTTGCCTCGGCTGGAGTAGGCCGTCGCGTACGTTGGATCGAGCGCCAGAGAACGATTGAAGTCACGCAAGGCAAGGTCATGTTCATCGAGGCCCTGATAGGCGATCCCGCGGTTGTTGTAAGTACCCGCGTTGTCTCCTTCGTAAAGAAGCGCCTTGTTGAAGTCTTCGATCGCGCTCTGGAGCTGTCCGGTCTTGCCGTAAGCGACGCCTCTGTTGTGATAGGCCCAGGCCAGGTTGGCGCCCGTAGGTTGATCAATCCTAATGACCTCCGTGCAAGCGGTTATTCTGAGCGGCCAGTTTTGCTCCTGGTTGCAGTCCTGAGACAGGTCGGCTTGGGCCGTTGGAGCCCAGAGCAGACAGCCTATAAGGATTGCTATGGCAGTTCTCCGGTAATGCATCTGTTTTCCTGCTAGAGGTTTTGCTTGCGCACTCCAAGCACATACACCCAAGGGTTTCAAGGCATGCGCGGGTATCAGCGGCCGAAGACGAATCTGACTATGGTTTGATTGATTCATTGATGGTTGAATTAGCCTTGTAGCTGATGTTTCCAGCAATGCGGCTCGGCAAGCCCACCTGACTGGCCAGCCTTGGCAGTTTCCTTCGCCCAATTCTTTTGATCGAGGGCGGTGATGACGCTTCGGTTTCCGGGGAGGGTGGATTGGAACGGCGTCTTGCAGCGATCCTCGCGGCCGATATGGTCGGCTTCAGCCGTCTCATCGAGCTGGATGAGACGGGGATCCTTGCGCGCCAGAAGCAGCACCGCGGCGAGCTCATCGAGCCCAGCTTCGCCAAGCTGAACGGCCGCATCATCAAGCTGACCGGCGACGGTCTGATCGCCGAGTTCAACTCTGTGGTCGAAGCGATGCAGGCGGCCGTCCAGGTGCAAAAGGAGATGGCTGCGCGCGAAGCCGGCCAGGCCGAAGACCGCCGCATCCGCTACCGGATGGCAATCCACCTGGGCGACATCGTTCTCGACGAGGACGATATCTACGGTGACGGTGTTAACATCGCGGCGCGTCTGGAACCGATGGCAGAGCCTGGTGGGATCGTCGTCTCTGGGACGGCGCACGACATGCTGAAATCCCAGGTGGCGGTGGACTATCACCTGCTCGGGACCAAGAAGCTAAAGAACATTGCGCGGCCGGACCGTGTCTTCCAGGTCGTCCCAGCCGGGACCAAGCGGCCGCGTCGCAGACCTAAGGCTCTTGTGATCTCAGTCTTGGCCGTCGCCTTGATCGCGATCGTGGCGGTGAGTTTTCTCTGGATAGGTCCGGACATTGCACAGGTCGATCCGGAGGAGATGGCGCTGGAACTTCCCAGAGAGCCCTCAATCGCCGTCCTTCCCTTTGAGATGCGCGGCGGCACCTCGGATCAGAGGTGGATGGCCGACGCCATCACCGAGAGCACCATCGCCACCCTCTCTTATGCGCCCGACATGGTTGTCATCGCTTACTCCACCATGTCTGGCTACGCCGACCGCGATGCCACGCCTGCGCAAGCCGCGCGCGACCTTGGTGTGCGCTATGTGCTGACCGGCAGCATCTTGCCGTCCGGGGATCAATTGCGTGTCACTGCGGAGCTGGCCGATGTGGTCGATGGCAAGCAGATCTGGTCGATCCAGAAAGACCTGGCGACGGACGATCTGATTGCCGTCCAGGACGAGATCGCACGAAGCGTTTTCGAAGAGCTCTCTGCCTCCCTGACCGTGGGAGAGACCATTCGGTCCTGGATTTCCTACGTGGGCGGCTTCGAGAACTATGTCACCGTGATTAACGGCCGCGCCGAGTTCCAGAAGTTCAGCCCCGAAGGCCACGCCAATGCAGAGCGGATCTGGGGAGAGTTCTATGAAGAGCATCCAGATCTGGCCTTCGCCAACTACCTGATGGGGTATCTCTACTGGCAGAAACCCATTATCGGCCTCAGCAGCGATCCAGCCGCCGACCGGGCCACTGCGCGCCAGTACGCAGAGCGCGCCTTGGAGATCGAAGAGTTCGGGGATGCCTACACCCTGGCGGCCCTGCTAACCCTCTCTCCGGATCGCTATGACGAGGCTATTGCGCTGGCAGACAAGGCTGTGGCTCTGTCACCCGGCAGTGCGGATGCCAATTCCCTGGCCGGCGTGGTGAAGTCGATCGCAGGCCAGGCCCGCGAGGGGCTTGAGCTGATGGAACGCGGCATGCGGCTAGAGCCCGATTATCCCGGATGGCTCCCTGAATCGATCAACTTCGCTCGGATAGAACTGGGTCGCTACGAGGATGCCAAGCAACTGGCAAAAGCGGTGCTGGATTCTGACGTTGAGGACGTTCGTGCCAAACCCGATGCAGCAGCAGCCCTGACCGCAATTGCCGTCTTCGAGGGCGACATGGCCGAAGCCCAGGCGCGGGCCGCGGAACTGCTCGCCCTCTATCCGGCGGCCAACGCTGCCTGGGCCAGGAAACGGCGCGCCGGATACAAGGACAAAGATTTCTCTGAGAAGTACGTCAACGCCTTGATCAAAGCGGGGTTGCCTGAAAACTAGGGTCAATGCGATCTGAGCGTGCCCTCACCTATGCTGCTTGGGTCAAGACCTGACCCTTTGAACAACACCCCCCTCAGCTGCTGAGCCGATGACAGCCTCCATCACAGCGGCATTGTGGATCGCCTGTTCGACCGGTAGGGGGAAAGGTTTCTCACCGGTCGCAGCGCGGGCGAAGGCCTCAAGCTCGGCGCGCTCCATGTCTTCTTCGGCGAAGTCCAGGATCTCGCGCTTGCCATCGGCGCGCGTGACGACGAGCTGGCGATAGCCGTTCATCTCGATCTGTCCCTCGGTCCCAAAGAGGGTCACACGCCAGTGCCGCGGCGTGATCGTCAGGGTCGACAAGGTGCCGGAGGCGCCATTGGCAAAGTCCAGCAGCAGGCTCGTGCTGTCATCCGCCTCGGTCTCCAACAGTTGGCGCCGGCTAACGGCGCGCAGGTTTTGGATCTCACCAACCAGATTGATCATCATGTCGAGGATGTGGACGCCCATCGTCGTCATGCCGCCGACCGGATGCTCGCTGCGCATCACCCAATAGTCTCCGGGCTCGCACTCCAGACCATAGGCGTTGGAGTAATTGCCTTCGACATGGACCACTCGGCCGATGGTCTTCTCCTCCAAGAGCCGCTTCATGGTCCGGGTCGAGGAGAGAAAGCGGCGATTGTGGCCCAGTGCCAAGGTGACGCCGGCCTTGGCGCAGGCCTCGGCTGCCTGCTGCGCTGCGTCCAAGGAAAAGGCCAAGGGCTTCTCGACGAAGACGTGCTTGCCGGCATTGGCGGCGACGACGATCTGATCGACATGCACGCTGTTGATGGAGGCCAGGACGACGGCGTCGATATCAGCACCCAGGGCATCGTCAAAACGGTCGCTCAGGATCAGCCCCTGTTTATTGGCGAAGGCTTGCGCCTTGGCTGGGGTCCGGGTGACGGCTCGGTCGAAACGGATGAGCGTTCCCTTGGGTTTCCCCTTCGTCTGCACGGCATCCACCAACACCTGGCCCCAGCTCCCCAGTCCGACGATTGCCGCTCGCAGCATTGTGTAACTCCTAGTTTCTTCAACGAAGAACATATCCCCGGGAACACTGTCCCTAGATCGAGACTCTCTAAGCTAGCTGACAATTTTTTGAAGGGTACCCCGGTATGTCAGCCAAAAGCAGAAACCATGGCAGTTAGGGCGGTTTGACTAGCAACTATTCTATCAATGAGCGCCAGACCGCCGGCGCGCTTTGGTTATTCTGGCTCATGCCAGAGGATAGTCAGGACCTTTGTTCGTGTTTCTGAAAACAAGGTTGAGCGTTGCCGTTGTTTGAGGCGTAACACCAAGATCGTGCTCCCGCCTCTTTGAGGTAGTGCATCTGACCTTACTCGTGCAGCTAGGATGATCGCGTTATCGCTGCGTGCGCGATCGCTGTTTGAGCAATCAGTGCACGGAACCCGATGAAGAAGCAGCTTAGCGCGAGTGAGTTACTCAGGATTCTGGTGAATGGGTTAAAGACATAAAGTGCTTCTTGAAAGCTTAACTGGTACTCGCTTGCGGCATGGACGAAAGTCGTAACACAATAGGATCTTTCGCAGGCTGGCTTTGTCATAAGAAGAAATCCAAATAAGATGAATAGAATAGATATAAAGCCTGGGAGAATCCCAAATTTTTGCTTGTTACTCGTGGTTGTGGGTTTGCGGAAGACCAACATCAGTTTGTCGATCTTGTTGGATCGAATGATTATGCTTGTTAGGTATGTTGGTAGGGTAACTGCCCCGAGCAGTATCCAAAGCCCTTCTGCATCAAGCCGCGGTAGGAAGCTTTCTCTTGATAGGATATCCAAATCTAACGCTAGTCCAATGCTGTATGAGATAGTAGAATAGGTGATGGTAAATATTATAGAAAACAGAATTGTGTCTATAATCAAGAATCTTCCGAATTTGTCTTTGTCTACGATCACTGCGATTACCCCGCGCGTGAGTCCTTAATCAAACATCGCAATTCAGTCTAGGTGCGATGAAGGCTCAAATCAACAGAAAGTCCGCCCAGGGCGTCGTGACTGCAAGGAGGGACCTGATTATGCAGCACCTTTGGCAGTCAATATAGCGATTAACCTTTGGTGCCTGGATGAACCATCGCAGCGAGGCTGTTCGTGTTGAACCAGTTCGACGATCTGGAGCGGTGTTGCGCTGCGTCCCGGCAACGCCCAGAGCGCCGATGGTTGGGAGGCAGCGCTCTCCACCCGACTCGTGCCCCTCGGTGACGCCAAGCTCACAGACGGTCGGCCCAGGCCCCATAGCTGGAACCTGATCGAGGCCTTCAGCCAGCGGTCCCGACACAAGGATCCCGTGTCGATGTAACGGGTAGGACCGAACGGCAATAGAGCTCCTGGTCGGGGAAACTTGGCTTTCCGATGGCGACGGCCCTATGATCCCGCCACGAGAGCGGCAGAGACCAGGAGGCGGACATGGCCACCTACGTCGGCAGCAGCGGTAACGACATTCTGAGCGGCACGGAAACCTTCGACGTCATGATCGGGCTGAGCGGCAACGACCGGCTCTATGGGCTGTCCGGCGGCGACGCGCTCTATGGCAATGACGGTCAGGATCGCCTCTATGGCGGCGGATCCGGCGATCGACTGTTCGGCAGCTCGGGAAACGACCGGGCCTTCGGCGGAGAGGGCACGGATATCATCTTCGGCGGCGCGGGTTCCGAACTGGGGATGCACGGCGGTGGCGGCGGCGATCTGCTGTACGGCGGCAGTGGCAGCGACGACTTTCTCTATGGAGACAGTGGAGCCGACCGCATCTACGGCGGCGAGGACATGGACGTCTTTCTCTATGGTGGCAGTGGCGACGACCGACTCTTTGGCGGCAGTGGTGACGACGGATTTTTCTACGGTAGTACTGGCGCCGACCGCCTCTTCGGCGATAGCGGTGGCGACAGCCTGCTCGAAGGCGGCAGTGGCGCCGACTCGATTTTCGGTGGCGACGGCAACGAAAGGTTGCTTGACGGCGGGCCTGGAGACGACCGCGTTTACGGAGGCCAGGGTGACGATCCCTTCCTCTACGGCGGTGACGGCGACGACCGGATCTACGGTGGTTCCGGTGACGAGGCCTACAGTCTTGTTGGCCTCTCTGCTGGCCTGCACGGCCGCGCCGGTGCTGACATTCTGTCCGGTGGCTCGGGCCTCGACTATCTCTTCGGTGGTTCTGGACCCGACATTCTGCTGATCGACCCTGGTGACGTAGAGAGTGGCGAGACCTATGACGGAGGCAGCGGCACCGACACCCTGTCATTGCACTTTCAACAGTCATTGCCCGGCAATGTCACCTTCGATTCGGTGGAGATTCTGCTGATTCGCGGTAGCAGCGGCGACGACTCCATCACCGCGGCGAACTATGGCAACTCCATCACCGGCGTGACCGGCGACGATAGCCTGATCGGTCAAGACGGCATCGATTTCCTCTTCGGCGAGGACGGCCAGGACGCACTCCTCGGCAACAGCCGAATTGATTTTCTCTACGGCGGGCAGGACGCCGACAGCCTATTCGGCGGCAGCGGTGCAGATCGTGCGGAGGGTGGTGATGGAAACGATAGACTCTTTGGCGGTCATGGATATGACCTCCAGCAGGGTGAAACAGGCAATGACCAGATGGTCGGTGGTAGCGGCAGCGACACTTTGTACGGCGGTCAGGGTCGCGATCGCCTGAACGGCGGCTCGGGCGCAGACACCATGTACGGCGGTCCGAACAACGACACCTTCATCGTCGACACCAGCACGGATCTGCTCTTCGACGGCGCGGGCGGCGGTAATGACGTGCTCCGTCTCAACGCCTTGAACTACAGCCTCGGC
Source organism: Rhodospirillales bacterium (assembly GCA_963669335.1). Classification (GTDB taxonomy): domain Bacteria; phylum Pseudomonadota; class Alphaproteobacteria; order Kiloniellales; family JACOMY01; genus JACOMY01. Next base: position 5,550,631 of record OY770023.1, on the reverse strand, counting down.
ACCGTGGCTGACCTGCTGGTTAGCCGTGTGAACATCCAAGAGGCAGCCGGCGAGGCCCGTATTGTCGGTAATGCCAACGACGACATCCTGACCGGCAATGGCTTCAACAACACCCTGGTGGGGCAAAGCGGGGCTGATCGGATGAACGGGGTCAGCGGCACTGCGACAATGACCGGGGGCAGCGGTAACGACACCTTGGTGGTGAACACCTCAAGCGATGTGGTGCGGGAGTTCTTGGGCCAGGGGACGGATCTGGTGCAGGCTTTGGTGAGCTACACGCTGCCGACGGGCTCTGCGTCTGCCTTCGTCGACAACCTACGCTTCCAGGCGAACAGCGGCAACCTGAACGGCTTTGGCAACGCCATTGACAACACCTTGGACGGCAACAGTGGTGACAACACACTGCGCGGCAACGCGGGCGACGATCGACTGCTGGGTGACGAGGGCAATGATGACCTCCAAGGCAATCAGGGTGCCGACCGTCTTGAGGGTGGCTCTGGTCAGGATACTCTGCGCATGGGGAGTGCCGATGTGGGGATTGGTGGATCTGGCGCGGACTCCTTCCGCTTTGGTCCGGCTCAGTTGGGCAACGCCGGCTCGGGCGGCCCGATCATCCGCGACTTCGATGGCGTGCTGGTCAACGCGGCCAACGGCGAGGACAAGCTGGTCTTCGCCACTGGCCTGGAGACCGGCAGCTTTGCTTACATTGGGGGGAACAGCTTCTCCGGCGCTGGGAACTCCGAGGCACGCTATGCCGGTCCTCGGCAGGTCCAGGTCGACGATGATGGCGACGGCAACGTCGACCAAGCCTTCCTGGTCGACCGGGTCACCCTCGCCAACCTGCTGACCGCCACGGACTTTCTATGGCATTGAGGCAGTGCGCAAGACGGTAGTGCTTTCCAGGATTGTGACGCTTCTCTCGATAGACAAGACGGCCACCGCCCTCCTAGCATCATCTCTCGAGCAAGCAGCGACGGCTATTCCCTTACCGTAGCGGGAGATTAGGACGATGACCTGGCGGCTAGGCGTAACTCTTTCGGTCCTTTCGGCGGCCTTCCTCACAGCGGCCCAAGCGAAGGACATCAGCTACATCGGTCATCTCGACATCGTGCTGGGGGCAGAACCTGCCACCCAGGCCAGTGGCACCGTCTTTGAGGACAGCAATCGCAATTCCAAGCTGGATGCCGGCGAGAAGGGTGTCCCCGAGGTGCTGGTCTCGAATGGGCGTGAGGTGGTGAAGACGGACGGCGAGGGGCGTTACAGCCTGCCGGCCTATGAGGACATGAACCTCTTCATCACCAAGCCGGCCAACTATACGACGCCTTTGGACCAGGACCTGGTTCCGCAGTTCAACTACATCCACAAGGTCGAGGGCTCACCGCCGCTGCGCTTCGGCGGGATCGAGCCGACCGGACCGCTGCCGCAAGAAATCAACTTTCCGCTGATCCAAGATCCGGTCGGCGACCAGTTTCAATGCCTGGTCTTCGGCGATCCCCAACCCTATTCGAACCGCGAGCTTGGCTTCGTGCGCGACACGGCCGGCACCCTTCTGGCCGGGCGCGACAACAGCAAGACGGAGTGTCTGATCTTCGAAGGCGACGTGATGGGCGACGACCTGGCGCTCTATCCGCGTTTCAAGCGGATCATGGCCGTCGGCGGCGTGCCGCAGTACTTCGTGCCTGGCAACCACGATCTCGACTGGGACGCGAAGAGCGACGCTGATTCCTTCGATACCTTCCGCCGCGAGTGGGGGCCGGAGTACTACTCCTTCGATATCGGCAAGGTGCACTTCGTGGTGTTGGATAACGTTCGCTATCCCTGCAATGGGGTCGACCCGCATCCCTTCTGCGATCTCTCGGCAAAGCCCAGCTACAACGGCGTGATCAGCAAGCGCCAGTTGGACTGGCTGAAGAACGATCTGGCCCAGGTGCCGGAAGACAGGCTGATCGTGCTGAACGCGCACATTCCCTTCGTCAGCTTCTCCGATGCCGAATCGCAAAAGCATCAGACCGACAACTTTGCCGCGTTGGCCGCCATCATCGGTGACCGCCCGGCCTTGGGGCTGGCAGGACATACCCACACCACCGAGCAGTCGGTGAAGGGGGAGAGCTACGCCGGCTGGCATAAGCATACCGGCGTTGATAAAGCTCCCTTCCACCTGATCATCGTCGGTGCGGTCTCAGCCTCCTGGTGGGCGGGGGATCTGAACGACCATGGCGTGCCGCACGCGACGCAGCGTCTGGGCACCCCGCGCGGCTACTACATCTTCGATTTCGACGGCACCGACTATCGCGACACCTACCGCACCTTCGATGGGGGAGAGGAGGAGCAGATGGCGGTCTCCTTCTCCACCCCACGCTTCCGGGCCTGGGCCAAAAAGCTCTTCGGCTATACCGAGATCTATGACGTGCCGCTCGACATCACCCCGCCGGTCACGATCAATGATCTGGGCGACCGCGACATGCTGACTCTGGACGACCTGGACGTGGGAACCTGGGTCGTGATCAACCTCTGGAACGGCACCCGGGACAGCAAAGTGACCGTCTCGATCGACGGCGGTGAGGCGATCACGGCCGAGCGCACCCAGAAGGGTGAGGGGGAGCATGCGCACAAGGGGATCGAGTACACCGACCCCTGGGCGCTGGCCAAGCAGTCGACCAACGGCCGCATCGCCTTCAAGAGCACCGAGAACGGCGAGGAAACAGACGGCTTCCAGACCTGGCGCGGCTTTCAGTGGAGCGGTCCTCCGGGCCCCTTCCCCAATGGTCTTTTGACCCAGATGTCGAGCCATATCTGGCGGGCTCCTCTGCCAAAGACCCTGCCGGTGGGCGCGCATCGCCTGGAGGTGCTGGCAACTGACCGCCATGGGCGCACATTTCGCGAGGTCTTGAACTTTGAGGTGGTCGAAGAACTGCCGCCGCTGAACTGGACCCTTGGCAAAGAGCTCGATTAGTGCAGCGGCTGTGAGGCGGCTGGCGGCGGTATGTCTCTGGTGGGAGAGGCATGGTGGTGGAAGAGGCGCCACTGGCCCTCCTCCTGGCGGAAGAGGTTGGTTGCTGACATGAGACCGCCGGTCAGGCGCTCTCGGCAGAAGACCAGGCCGACGCCCTTCTGAATCCAGGCCTCGGCGGCTTCTTGGCGAATCTCCGGGCCTCCGGCGGCAAAGATGTTGGCCCAACTCTCCATGATCGGTTGGCGCCCGACCAGCAGGGTCCAGCCCGGATGCAGGCAAAAGAGCGGCTCTTCAGCCGACCAGACGGTCAGCATGGCCGGCAGGTCACTGGCTGCGAAGGCGGCATAGAAGGCCTCGTTTGCAAACAGCAGCTTGCTCTCTTCACGCATCGATGCAGCCCTCTCATCTCTGTCCGCCTGAGACAGGCAGCTTGCGGCTTGCGGGCCGCTTTGCTAACGCCAGCGGACTGACCCTCTCTCTTTCCAGCCGGATCATCCTGCATGCTGCGCAAGCTTTACGACAAGACCATGGCCCTTGCCGGCCACCCGCACGCGGAGCGCTGGCTGGCAGTGGTCTCCTTCACCGAGGCTTCTTTCTTCCCGATCCCGCCCGATGTGATGATGCTGCCGATGATCCTGGCAGAGCGGCGGCGAGCCTGGCGCATTGCACTGATCACCAGCCTGGCCTCCATCGCCGGGGCCTTCCTTGGCTATGCCATCGGTCACTTCTTCTACGAGAGCATCGGCCTGCCGATCCTGGAACTCTATGGCCATGTCGAGAAGTTTGCAGAGTTCCAGGCGCTCTATAACGAGTGGGGTTTTTGGATCGTCTTTGCCGCCGGTTTCACGCCCATACCCTTCAAGGTGATGACGATTGCCAGCGGCGTGACGGGCATGGCCTTGCTGCCCTTCGGCATCGCTGCGCTGGCAGGTCGCAGCTTGCGGTTTTTCCTGGTGGCAGGCCTGCTCTACCTCTTCGGACCGCCGATCCGCGTCTTCATAGAGCGCTATCTGGGGCTCTTGACCCTGGCCTTCTGCGTCTTACTGATTGGCGGCTTCCTGGGCCTGCGCTATCTCTTCTGACATGCTGACTGAGCGTCGAAATGGAGCCTTTCTGGCCGGTCTATTCGCCCTATTGGCGTCCGGCCTGGCTTTGGCCATCGCCCTGATTTCCCAGTATGGATTCGGGCTCTATCCCTGTGTGCTCTGCCACTATCAGCGCTGGGCACAGATCGCGGCCCTTGGCTTCGGCCTCTTGACTCTCCTGCTGGTCAGGACGGGTGCCGCGCCCTGGCTTGCGCGCCTGGCAGCGCTCGCCTTCGTGGCAAGCGCTGCCATCGCCTTCTTCCACATCGGTGTCGAAGCCGGCTGGTGGCAGGGCACCGACGGCTGTGCCTCACCCAACTTCGGCGGGGGCATGAGCAGCGAGGACATCAAGGCGGCGATCTTGAGTGCGCCGGTGGTGGCCTGTGACGAGGTGCCCTTCCGCTTTCTCGGGCTCTCCATGGCCGGCTGGAATATGGTCTACTCTTTGATCGCAGCGGCCCTGGTCGGCTGGCTGGCTAGCGGCAAGGGAGCACGATGATGACCCAAGGACGAGACCGCAGACGCCCTGGTGATCCCTCGCGTAAGGCTGACCTGGATCGCATTGTGCGTGTCGATCACGCCGGCGAGTATGGGGCCAGGCGGATCTATGAGGGGCAGTTGGCCGTACTGGGCCGTAGTCCCTCGGCCAAGACCATCCGCCATATGCACGAGCAGGAACTGCGCCACCTGGAGCATTTCGAAGACGAGATTCGCAAACGCCGGGTGCGCCCGACGGCGCTCTTCCCGATCTGGCACGTCGCAGGCTTTGCCTTGGGGGCCGCGACCGCGATGATGGGCGAGAAGGCGGCCATGGCCTGCACCGCGGCGGTCGAAGAGGTGATCGATCAGCACTACGAGAAGCAGGCGTCCAGTTTGGGCGACGAAGAGAGCGAGCTGAAAGACACGATCGAAGAGTTCCGCGCCGAAGAGGTGGAACATCGCGACATCGCTCTTGAGGAGGGGGCCGAGCAGGCGCCGGGCTATCCGCTGCTCTCAGCAGGCATCAAAGCGGGCAGCCGGGCCGCAATCTGGCTCTCTGAGCGCTTCTGAGATCAAAGACCAGGGGACAGACGCGGAGTTTATTGGCTAGAAGAGAGGTGTAACGAGCGCAGCGGGGCGGCGTCATGGACCTGCAGATCGATCTCACCTACCTGCATTTCATCGGCATTGTACTTCTCTACCTGGCCAGTGCCGCTTGTGTCGTCCATGCGATCATGGATTCGCGCACCTCGCAGGGTGCGATTGCCTGGGTGATCGGCCTGGTCTCCTTTCCAATTGTGGTTCTGCCGCTCTATCTGATCTTCGGGCGCCGCAAGTTCTTAGGCTATGTCCAGTCCAGACGATTGAAGACCGACCAGCTGCACAAGCTGGAAGCGCTGGGGCATGTTCTTTGCCCTCAGTCCGAACACCGACCCAGCGCCGGTCTGGGGACCATCGAGGCCTTGGAATCACTGGCGAAAATGCCATTCACCAAGGGTAACGGCGTCAGCTTGCTGGTCGATGGAGAGGCCACCTTCGAGGCCATCTTCGCGGAGATCGATCGGGCCGAGAGCTATGTCCTGGTACAGTTCTACATCTTTCGCGACGATGGCTTGGGACAGCGCTTTCGCGACCGGCTGCTGGCGGCGCAGGCGCGTGGGGTCCGGGTCTATCTGCTCTATGACGAGATCGGCAGCAATAAGACCGCCTCCAGCTTCTTTCAGTCCATGCGGGACGCTGGAATGGAGGTCGCCAGCTTCAACTCGGACCGCTCCCGGCCCTATCGCCGACAGATCAACTTCCGCAATCACCGCAAGATCGTCGTGGTCGACAGCCGCGTCGCCTTTGTCGGCGGACACAATGTCGGCGACGAGTATCTAGGTCTGGATCCCAAGTTTGGGCGCTGGCGCGACACCCATGTCGCCCTCTACGGCCCAGTGGTCGAGGCCTGCCAGGTTTCCTTCTACGAGGATTGGTATTGGTCGCAGGGGGCCCAGCTAGAGCTCGACTGGACCTTCGATTCTGGCGGTGGGGAGGATCGCACGGCCCTGGTGCTGCCGACCGGTCCGGCCGATCTGATGGAGAGCGGCTCTCTGCTCTTCACCCAGCTTATCAACACGGCAACTGAGCGGCTTTGGATCGTCAGCCCCTATTTCGTGCCCGATGCCTCCATCGTCTCGTCCCTGCAGCTGGCGGCGCTTCGCGGCGTCGATGTGCGCATCATCATTCCTGACGAAGTGGATCACCGGATCGTTTGGCTGGCTGCCTTTGCCTACTTCAAAGAGGCAGGCGAGGCCGGAATCAAGTTCTACCGCTACACCGGTGGTTTTCTGCATCAGAAGGTGGTTCTGGTGGATGACCGCCTGGCCGGTGTCGGCACCGCGAACCTGGACAATCGCTCCCTGCGTCTGAATTTTGAGATCACGGTCCTCTTCGCCGATAAGGACTTTGCCGGCCAGGTCCGGGCGATGCTGGAAGAGGACCTGGCTGCTTGCCGCCTCTATCAAGACGAGGAACTGATCCGACGCGGCTGGGTGTTTCGCTTTGCCGTTCGTGCTGCCCGTCTGGCGGCGCCCATTCTCTAGCGGCGTGGCAACGGCTGCACTTGCTATCTATCCAGCCGTTCCATGGAGTTGAGCTCAGGGGTACCGCCGCGCGCTCCGCTGCCGGCGGCGATCCAGACGCTGTCGTCATAAACGGTCGCTCCGGTGCCGTGCCGGGCACGCAGCAGAGGTGGTGCGGCATACCATTCGCCACTCTCCAGATCCAAGCGATCCACCTCTGCATGGGCCGCTTCGCTGGCGCCACTCTCACCGCCAATCACCAGGATCGAGCCGTCAAAGGCAACAGCCGAATTTCCGGCGCGTGGCGTCGGCAAGGGATCTTCCAAGGTGGTCCAGCGATCCTCGGCAATGTCGTAGACATCGACCTCAGGCACCACCGCGCCGAAGGTGTTGTGCGGGGCCATGGAGAGGCGTCCGCCGGCAAAGACCAGCTTCCCATCCAGGCCGACCAGGGTGGCGTGGTCGCGCGGACGGGGTGCGTCGGCCAGGACCGTCCAAGTGCCGCTCTGCGGATCCAGGCGGTCCAGCCAGGCCACATGGCCGCCGCGATGCCCTTGCTGAGCGCCACCTGCCATGTAGATCGCGCCGTCGACCAAGACGGCTCCGGCCGATCCGCGCCGACGGTTTTCTGGAATCTCCGGGCCCTGGCGCCAACGATCCTCCTCGGGATCATAGATCAGGACATGACTGAGCGGAATCTCATCGGGATAGGGGCCGGTGAAGGCGCCCACGATCCAGAGCTCGCCCTCAAAGTCGATGGCTTGGAAGTGGTGCACCTCGATCGGTGGCTTGGCACCGCGGGTCCAGCTTCCCCTTATCGGATCGAAGATATCGACGGCCTTGATCCCACGACCGCCGGCCAAGAGCAGCTGATCGCCCACCGCGCCGAAAGCTGATTCGTGGCGCGCCTCAGCCGCCGAACCGTCTTCAGAGGTAACGGAGACCCACCCCTCAGCCGCCAACCCGGCAACTGGAAGCAGACAAAGACAAAGGGTGAGAAGGGAGTGTAGAGCTCTCATGCCAGGCTGAAATCCGCCGTCATCGGGAGGTGATCGGAAAGGCCGCGCCAGCGTGCGTCGTTCAGCACAGAAAAGTCCATGATCTCCAAGCCGCGGAAGTAGATCCGATCCAAGCGCAGCATGGGGTAGAAGCTGGGGAAGGTGCGGGCGTGCTCGCCATGCATAACATGGGCGGCGTCGCGCAGGTCCAATGCCGTCTGCAGCTCGCTCGACAGATCAGCCTGCCAGTCATTGAAGTCGCCGGCCAGGATCGCCCGGTCGTCCGGGCCAAGGCAGCCGCGCATGTGATCGATGACTTGGCGTGTTTGCGCCAGGCGATCGGCCTTGCGCAGGTTGAGATGCAGGCAAAAGAGGTGCAGGGGCTTGCCGTCCGGAGCCTCGGCCACAGCGTGCAGCAGGCCGCGCTGTTCCCAGCGATTGAGGGAAAGATCCTGGTTGTGGTCCTCGACCAGCTCGAACTTGCTCAGGATCGCGTTGCCGTGGTGTCCGTTCTTGTAGGTCGCGTTCTTGCCGTAAACCCGGTTGACCCAGCCGGCCTCCGCCAGAAAGTCATGCTGTGGTTCCGGCTCGTTCGGATAGGCGCCGCGGACCTCTTGCAGGAAGACGATGTCGGCAGAGACCGCCCGGATCTCTTCGCGCAGGTCGCTCAGCACGCGGCGGTGCAACACATAGGAAACGCCCTTGTGGATATTGTGCGTCAGCACCCTAATCTGCATGATTGCCCCACCAAACGGCCCGATCGGCTGGTCCTCGACTTCCCGGCGGAGACGCTGATAGCACAGGCTGCGCGCGACCTGCCACAGCGGCATTGCTAGATGCCGGCTTCAGGGCAATATAGAGACCGGAACGACTTCCAACCAACCACGTGAGTAACATCATGCTACGCAAGACCGACTTCTTCATCGACGGGGCCTGGGTGCCGCCGCTCGAGGCCAACGACTTCGAAGTCGAGAACCCGGCCGACGAGACCAGCTTCGCAACCATTTCCTTGGGCACGGCTGCCGACGTCGATCGCGCCGTCGCATCCGCCAAGCGCGCCTTTCAGACCTGGAGCAAGACCAGCAAGGAAGAGCGCATCGGCTATCTGGAAAAGCTGGCGCAGATCTATAAGGCCCGCATGAACGAGATGGCCTCGACCATCAGCCAGGAAATGGGCGCCCCGATCAAGCTGGCCCAGATGGCGCAGGCGCCGGCCGGCTACGGCCACATCAAGTCCTTCATTCGGGATCTGAAGACCTTCGAGTTCGAAGAGCCGCTTTATGAGGACGTGCAGGGTGAGCACATCGTGCGTGAGCCGATCGGCGTTTGCGGATTGATCACGCCCTGGAACTGGCCGATGAACCAGGTGACCCTCAAGGTTATCCCGGCGGTCGGTGTGGGCTGCACCGTGGTGCTGAAGCCCTCTGAGATCTCGCCGCTTTCGGCCATCCTCTTCGCCGAGATGATGGAAGAGGCCGGCTTCCCGCCCGGTGTCTTCAACCTGGTGAACGGCGATGGCCCGACCGTCGGTGCCCACATGTCGGCTCATCCCGACATCGACATGATGTCCTTCACCGGCTCCACCCGCGCCGGCGTGGCTGTCACCAAGGCGGCGGCCGACACGGTCAAGCGTGTGACCCTGGAACTGGGCGGTAAGGGCCCGAATCTGGTCTTCGCCGACACCGACGTTGCCCGTGCGGTGAAACGCGGCACGATCCACTGCTTCAACAACTCCGGACAGTCCTGCAACGCACCGACCCGGATGCTGGTGGAGCGCTCGGTCTACGATCAGGCTGTCGAGGTTGCGACCGAGGTTGCCGGCAAGCAGGGCGTGGGCGACCCCAAGGAGGAGGGCAATCACATCGGCCCGGTGGTCTCCAAGACCCAGTACGACAAGATCCAGGGCCTGATCCAGAAGGGGATCGAAGAGGGCGCGCGCGTGGTTGCCGGCGGCCTTGGCCGGCCTGAGGGCTTCAATCGCGGCTACTATGTGCGCCCGACCGTCTTCGCCGACGTCAACAATGAGATGACGGTGGCGCGCGAGGAGATCTTCGGCCCGGTTCTGTCGATGATCCCCTTCGACAGCGAAGAAGAGGCAGTCCAGATTGCCAACGACACCTCTTACGGCCTGACTGCCTATCTGCAGTCGGACAATCAGGATCGTATGCGTCGCGTCTCCAAGCAGCTGCGCTCCGGTATGGTGCAGATGAACGGTGCACAGCGTCCAGGCGGCAGCCCGTTTGGCGGCTACAAGCAGTCCGGCAACGGGCGTGAGGGCGGTCGCTGGGGGATCGAAGACTTCCTGGAGGTCAAGGCGATCAGCGGCTGGGCCTAAGAGAGTGGGCGGTGAGTGATCCTCACCGCCTCGCACCGGCCCGCTTCCCCTCCCCCCTACTGATTCAATGGGCCACCCACGCCAGTATCCTATTGGGTGGATGGGAGGGGGAGCGGGCCGGTGCCGCTGATGTCTATAGGTCCTCGGATCGCCCTCCAGCCAAGATGTGATCGGCCAAGACTGGACGCGGCCTTCGAACAGGAGTCAGACTTGCGCCCTCGCCATCCGGAGGAGTGAAACTCATGATCCGAGGCACAGCAGTGATGGCACTTGGCCTGGTTCTGCTGCTTGGCGCCTGCACAAAGCCGACGCCCTTTGCGCCGGCTGGGGCATCGCAGTATGGCTACAGCGAAACCCAGATCGACAACGACACCATCCGTATCGAGGTTGCCGGCAACAGCAGCACGCCGCGCGATCTGGTGCAAAACCAACTGCTCTACAGGGCTGCACAGCTGGCGCAAGAGCGTGGCGATCAGACCTTCGTGCTGATCACCCGCGACACCGAACGTCAGGTGCAATACTGGAGCGAGCCGGTCGGGGTCTTCCCCTATGGCTACAGCGGCTTCGGCTTCGGCCGTCCCTATCGTGGCTTCGGTTTCGGCTATGCGCCGGTCACCACCCGCTCGGTCGATCGTTACACCGTCTATGCCGAGGCGCGCTTCTACAAGGACGAGGCACCGGCTGGCCTAGAGCCTTCCTACAATGCCGCCGAAGTGCTGCAGAACCTGAAGGGCAAGATCAACTTTCAGGGCGGGTTTAGCGGGTGATAATGGCGACGGGAGGAAACAGCGCCCAGCTGCCCCTAAGCCCGCGCCTCGATCTCGGCCTGACCCAACGCGCTGAGTGCGGTCTTGACGATGCCTGCGCTGTCGATGCCGGCCTTGGCCACCTGGTTGGCGGGGCTGGCGTGGTCGATGAACTCGTCCGGCAGGGTCAGCGGGCGGAACTTCAGGCCGTTGTCGAAGAGGCCCTCGCGTGACAGCAGGGTCATGACCATGGCCGAGAAGCCGCCGACTGCGCCCTCTTCGACGGTTATCATCACCTCATGCTCGCGCGCCAGGCGGGTGATCAGTTCTTCGTCCAGGGGCTTGGCGAAGCGGGCATCGGCAACGGTGGTGGAGAGACCGCGGGCCGCAAGATCATCGGCTGCCTTCATGGCATCGGCCAGGCGGGTGCCGAGCGAGAGGATCGCGACCTTGTTTCCCTCACGCAGGACACGGCCCTTGCCGATCTCCAGCGGCGTGCCGATCTCCGGCAGAGCGCCGCCGGTCGACTCACCACGCGGGTAGCGACAGGCCGAGGGGCGATCGTTCAGCTCCATCTGCGTTGCCACCATGTGCATCAGCTCCGGCCCGTCGGCCGGGGCCATCACCACCATGTCGGGCAGGCAGCAGAGATAGGCCAGGTCATAGCTGCCCTGATGGGTCACGCCATCGGCGCCGACCATACCGGCGCGGTCGATGGCAAAGCGGACCGGCAGTTTCTGAATGGCGACGTCGTGCACGACCTGGTCATAGGCACGCTGCAGGAAGGTTGAGTAGATCGCAGCGAAGGGCTTGTAGCCCTCGCAAGCCAGGCCGGCGCAGAAGGTCACCGCATGCTGCTCGGCGATGCCCACGTCGAAGGTGCGTTCCGGATACTCCGCCCCGAATTTGTTGAGCCCGGTGCCACTCGGCATGGCGGCCGTCACAGCGACCACCTTGCTGTCGGTCTTGGCATGGGCCATCAGGGCCTTTGCGAAGACGTCCTGATAGTTCGGCGCCTTGGGCGGGGTTTTTTGTTGCTTGCCGGTGATCACGTCGAACTTGGCGACGCCGTGATACTTGTCCTTTGATTCCTCGGCAGGCGCGTAGCCCTTGCCCTTTTTGGTGACGCAGTGGATCAGGACCGGTCCTTCCCACTCGCCATCGCGCACGTTCTTCAGGACGGGCAGCAGATGCTCCAGATTATGGCCGTCGATCGGGCCGACATAGAAGAAGCCCATCTCTTCGAAGAGCGTGCCGCCGGTGAAGAGCCCGCGTGCATACTCTTCAGCGCGCTTCGCAGCTTTCTCGATCGGCCGCGGGAAATGGCTTGCCAGATCGCGGGCCAGGTGGCGCACCGACTGATAGGGTTTGGAAGAGAGCAGGCGCGAGAGATAGGCGCTCATGGCGCCGACCGGCGGGGCGATCGACATGTCGTTGTCGTTCAGAATGACGATCAGACGTGACTTGGTCGCGCCCGCGTTGTTCATCGCCTCATAGGCCATGCCGGCCGACATGGAGCCGTCGCCGATCACGCAGATCACGTGGTTGTCGCGCTTGTCGAAGTCGCGCGCCACGGCAAAGCCCAGGCCGGCAGAGATCGAGGTCGAAGAGTGCGCGGCACCGAAGGGGTCGTAAACGCTCTCCTTGCGGCTGGTGAAGCCGGAGAGGCCGCCTTCCTGGCGCAGGCTGCGGATACGGTCGCGCCGGCCGGTCAGGATCTTGTGCGGATAGCACTGATGCGACACGTCCCAGATCAGATGGTCGCTGGGCGTTTCGAAGACATAGTGCAGGGCGGTCGTCAACTCGACCACGCCCAAACCGGCGCCCAAGTGCCCACCGGTGACGGAGACTGCGTCTACCAGTTCTTGCCGCAGTTCATCGGCAAACTGCGGCAGGTCATCTTCCTGTAGTTTTCTCAGGTCGTCCGGCGTCTTGACCTTATCCAAGAGAGAGGTCGCGCTGTTGTGTCCGATATCGCTTGCCAATGCTCATCCTCCTGGCGGTCCGATCGATGCCAAGCGACCGTGACCCAAAACTATAATCTATCCCACCAAGTGGGGTTTTTCTACCGATCGGTCCAGCGAGTCTCCAAGCGACCGTTCACCAAGCTTTGATCTTGAGCCTAGCTTAAGACTGACGCTTTACCACAAAGGCGGCCGTGTCGCACAAAGCTTGCGTATCTCCAGGTACCTGCTTCAACGACTGTTGCGCTTCAGCCACCAATTCCTGGGCTCTCGCCCGTGCGCCCTCTACGCCCAGTTGCCCAACGAAGGTCGCCTTCCCGAGAGCCGCGTCTGCTTGCGCCGGTTTCCCCAGGGCGGCCGTCGTCCCCTCAATATCCAAGAGGTCGTCGGCGATCTGAAAGGCCAAGCCCAAGGCGCTTGCGTAGTCCAAGAGGGCACGCCTTTCGGCATCGCTGGCACCACCTAGAATCGCGCCCGCCTCGCAGGCATGTTGGATTAACTTGCCGGTCTTCAAGTCCTGCAGTTCGGTTATGCCTTGAAGATTCAAGCTATCGCGTTCTGGCGAGAGGTCAATCATCTGCCCGCCGACCATGCCGGCAGCCCCGGCACCCGCGGCCAGACTGGCGATCAGGGCCAGGCGAACGGCCGGATCCGGATGGGTCGCCTCTTCAGCCAAGACAGCGAAGGCTTCGGTCAGAAGGCCGTCTCCGGCCAGGATCGCGGTGGCATCGTCATAAAGCTTATGGACGGTCGGCTTGCCGCGGCGCAGGTCGCTGTTGTCCATGGCCGGCAGGTCGTCGTGGATCAGGCTGTAGCAATGCACCATCTCTAAGGCCACGGCGGCGTTGAGCGCGCGCCGGGAAGGCACCTCGAAGAGGGCTGCGGTCTCCAGCACCAGAAAGGGGCGCAGACGCTTGCCGCCGTTCAGGCTGCCGGCCCGCATGGCGTCGATGACGCGGCCACGCGGTCCCGGCACAGCGGCCAAGCGACGATCCAATTCGCGGCCAACCAACGCCGCCGTTTCTTCCAGGGCGCGCGAAAGCTCCGCCATGACAGCTATCCTCTTGTTCTTGCGATCAGTTTGGGGTGGGGCCTAGGTCAAGGGCCTGTGCTTATGACTTGGGTTCAAAGGGACTGGTTTCCGGGCCTTCGGCATTCAAGGTGATGCGCTCGACCGTCAACTGTGCGGCGCGCAGCTTGGCCTCGCAGAGGCGCTTCAGTTCGGCCCCCTTCTCGTAGGCTTGAATGGCTTCGTCAAGGCGGCTTTCGCCCGATTCCAGGCGTTCGACGATGGCGCGCAGTTCGGCCAGAGCCTCTTCAAAGCTCTTCTCGCCGCTTGCCTCGTCAGCGCTCTTTTCGGTCATGATTGATCTCGTCCTGCAGTTCAGGCGGACGCTGCCATCAGCGCCCTGACATGCGCGGCCGTGGAGCTTGCCAGCGCGTTCAGATCATAGCCGCCCTCCAGAGTCGAGACCAGCCGTCCAGCGGCCGTCTCTGCGGCGACCTTGGCGATCTCGCTGGTGACCCAGTGATAGTCCTCGGTCTCCAGCGCCAGATTGGCCAAGGGGTCCTGTCGGTGGCCATCGAAGCCGGCTGAGATCACGATCAGTTCAGGCGCGAAGTCGGCCAAGGCCGGCAGTATCCGCTCTGACCAGGCCAGACGAAAGGCCTCTGAGCCGTCGCCTGGATTCAAGGGGGCATTGACGATGGTGCCGTGCCGTCCGCGTTCTCCCGATGCGCCGCTGCCGGGATAGAGCGGCATCTGGTGTGAGGAGGCGAAGAAGACATTGTTCCGGTCCCAGAAACAGGCCTGGGTTCCATTGCCGTGATGCACATCGAAATCGACCACCGCAGCGCGCGCCAGATCATGCGCCTCACAGGCGTGGAGCGCGGCCAGAGCGGCATTGTTGAAGAGGCAGAAGCCCATGGGGCGGTCCGGTTCGGCGTGGTGGCCCGGTGGGCGCACGGAACAGAAGGCATTGTCTGCCTCCCCGGCGATGACGGCATCCACGGCCGCCACGACGGCGCCAGCAGCGCGCAGCGCGGCCTCGCCGGAACCGGGCGAGAGGACGGTATCGCCGTCCAGCATCTCCAGCCCTCTGTCCGGTACGGCATCCAGGATCATGCGGACGTAGTCTGCCGAGTGCGCACGGGCCACCTGGGCCAGTTCGGCTATCGGCGCCTTGCGCCTCTCCAGGTCGGCGAAGTCCGGATGCTCCAAGGCTTGCTGGATGGCCTCCAAGCGGGCCGGGCGCTCTGGATGGTGGCTTCCTGGTTCATGCGCCATACAGGCCGGATGGGTGAGCAGCAGGGTTGTCATGGGCCGCTTTTCTCCAGAAGGAACCGGAATATACCGTCGGTCTCGCTGCTCTCACGCAGCAGGTGGCCGGTGGTCTCACAGAAGGAGCGAAAGTCCTGTGGTGCCGAGGGATCGCTTGCCAGCACCTCCAATAGCTCGCCGCTCGCCAAGGCTTTCATGGCCTTGCGCGCTTTCAGCACGGGAAGTGGGCACTTCAAGCCGCGTGCGTCCAGTTGCTGGTTTGCAGTCATCTCTTCTAGCTACGCTTTGGTTTGGCCACTGACAAGGCCCTCAAGGCATGGCCGGCCAGCGCCACCCAGCCAAGGATGAAGAGGCCACCGCCCAAGGGAATGACAGGGCCCGGGTAAAGCAAATCGAAGGCCTGAAGATAGAGGCCGCCCGAGAAGCAAAGACTGCCCAAGAAGAGGGCCAGCGCAGAGAGGGTCAAGAGCGGCCCTGGACGCTGCATTGCCAGCAGCCCGATGAACAACAGCCCCAAGGCATGCGGCATCTGATAGCTCTGAGCGGTCTCGATCCAGGCGCGTGCCTGGCTTCCGGTTTCGGCTGCATGGGCGCCAAGCGCTCCCAAGACCACAGCCGAGGCGGCGCTGAGTGCGCCAATCAAGATCCAGATCCAGGCTTGTCGCTGGGGCACGTTTGAGGCTCCTTGTTCATCCGCGGATATCGCCTTGCTTCCTGGCAAGACTGAGGCGATTTAAGCATGAGACTGTGCCTTAGGAAGTGTGACGCATGGAGCAGGTAGCGGATCAGCCAGAAGAGCGGCCCCTGGCCCCGGCCGGCGGTCGGGCAGAGGCCATGCCTCTGGTGGCCGACGCCAAGACCTTTGCCCAGGCCTTAGAAGGGGTCGAGGCCCGTGGCTTTGCCGATCTCCCGCTCTTGGCTTCGGCGGAATGCCAGACCTTGATGGAGAGCTGCGAAGGGCTGAACTATCGCTTGGCGAGGCCTCTGGTCGGCAGCGCCGGGCGCGAGGTTCGGCAAGACTTCGATCTGACCATGAGCATTCCAGAGCCGCACCCAATCCGCGATCTGGCCGCCGCCTTGGATCAGGTCGCCGTTGCCGGCAGCCGCCTTCTGCAGCCCGACCCCTTGCCCGAGGGCATCGTCTTCAACGACCTGATCGTGCAGCGCTATCCCAAGGGATCGCAGGGGATCACACCGCACCGCGACCACATTCGCTACACCGGGCTGGTGGTCTTGATCACTCTGGTCGGGTCAGCGCGCTTTTTCTGCTGTGCCGACCGCAGCGGCGGCGACGCGGTGGAAATCCCGGCCCCACCCGGTGGCGCCATCCTCTTGGCAGCGCCAGGCTTCGCCGGCCGCAAAGAGCGGCCTTTTCACTTCCTAAGCGAGGTGAGCGAGGCGCGCGTGAGCCTGGGTATCCGGCAGGACACGCGCCCCGGCGTGCCGGTTTAGCCTAGTGGCTTGAAGAGGGCGGCGAGATCGTCTTCTGAGAGATTGAGGGAGGCTTGGCCCGTGCCCTCAAAGAGGGCATCGGCCAGGGCCTGCTTCTTGCTCTGCAGCTCTTGAATGGCGGACTCCACCGTGCCCTCGGCCACCATGCGATAGACGAAGACCGGCTTGTCCTGGCCGATACGATGCGCCCGGTCCATGGCCTGGCGTTCGACCGCCGGGTTCCACCAGGGGTCATAGAGGATGACGGTGTCAGCAGCGGTCAGGTTGAGGCCGACACCGCCGGCCTTGAGGCTGACCAGGAAGATCGGCACCTTGCCGCTTTGGAAGCGTTGCACGACGCGGGCGCGCTGCTTGGTCTGGCCGGTCAGCATGGTATAGTCCCAGCCACGTTCCTGGATATCTGACTCGATCAGGCGCAGCATCTCGACGAACTGCGAGAAGATGAGGATGCGGCGGTTCTCACCGACCAGCTGTTCCAGCATCTCAATCAGGCGTTCGCGTTTGGCGCTTTCGACGACGCGCTCGGCTGCTTCCAGCTTCACCAGGCCCGGATCGCAGCAGGCTTGGCGCAGCTTCAAGAGCGCATCCAGGATGGTGATACGGCTGCCGTTCAGCCCCTTGGAGCGAATGGCGTCGCGCACCCGCTTGTCCATTGCGGTGCGCAGGCTCTCATAGAGGCTGCGCTGGGTGCCGCTGAGCGGCACCAGCTCGGTAATCTCGGTCTTGGGCGGTAGGTCGCTTGCCACCTCTTCCTTGGTGCGGCGCAGCAGGAAGGGCCGGATACGGCTGCTGAGGCGCCGCTGGGTTTCGGGATCCCCCTGCTTTTCGATCGGGCCGCGGAAGTTGTCCTTGAAGGAGCGCGAATCCCCCAGGAGGCCCGGGATCAGCCAGTCGTAGAGTGCCCAGAGCTCCTGCAGATTGTTCTCGATCGGGGTGCCGGTGAGCGCAATGCGCTGGCGTGCGTTGATCTGGCGAATGCGCTTGGCGGCGTTGGAGGAGGAGTTCTTCACCGCCTGTGCCTCGTCCAGGATCGCCAGCTCGAACTCGTGCTTGAAGAGGACGGCGTGATCGCGGTGGATCAGGGGATAGGTGGTGACGATCAGGTCGTGATCGGGAATCTCTGGGAAATAGGCTTTTCGGTCGCTGCCGTGCAGGACCAAGAGCTTGAGCTCGGGTGCGAACTTTGCGGCCTCACGCATCCAGTTGTGCACCAAGCTGGTCGGCACGACCAAGAGGCTCGGCCGATCGCTGCCTTGGATGATATGGCGCTTTACCAAGAGAGCCAGGGCCTGAATGGTCTTGCCCAGACCCATGTCGTCCGCCAAGCAGCCCCCGAAGCCGGTCTCGGACAGGGCGGTCAGCCAGCTGAAGCCGGTTGCTTGATAGGGGCGTAGCTTGCCTTTCAGACCTTTCGGGGCCTTCAGGGTCTTGATGTCGGTCAGCCCGCGCAGCTTGTCGCCCAGGCTGCTCATCTCCTCGCCGCCGTCGAAGGAGAGCCCGTCGCCGAAGAGTGAGGCCGCAACCGCCGCCACCTTGCCGGCTTCGGCGCGATGGAACTCACCACCCAGACCATGCACGCCTAAGAAGGCACGCACGATCGGCACCAGCATCTCGCCGTCCAGACGAACCAAGCCGCCGTCCGGCAAATCCGGATAGAGCACCACCTCTTCCAGGAAGTCGTCGAGGTCGAAGTCGTCTGGCAACAAGCCGGCATTGTCGACGGGAAGGATCTCAATGACGGACAGGACGATCGGCAGCAGGTCCAGCTTCTGGCCCTCGACCTCCAGGTTTGCGGCAAAGGTAAACCACTCAACGCCGGAGCCTTCTTCGATCCCGGCGTTGAAGGTCATGGGGCCATCATAGATCCTGTAAGGCCAGTCGGCCGCAATCTCGACCTGCCAGCCTTGCTTCTTCAGGTTCGGCACTTCGTCTGCAGCAAAGCCCAGACCCAAGGAGCGTGACTCTTCCCGCCCTTGGCCGAAGACCCAGTCCTCAAAGCGGTCGGAATCGGGAAAGGCGCGGTCGCCCTCGCGGGCGCTCTCGCCGAAGCGCAGGAAGCGATAGGCATCCAACGCTTTGGCGCCACTACCCTCGAGCTCTTTGTAGAACGTGGCTTCCGCCTTCAAGTTGCGCTTGAGGCGGATGACCTTGCCCTTCTCGACGAACTGCGGATCGTCTTGCGGGAAGGCCGCGGTCTCCTGCCCGTCATAGTCAAAGCTGACCCGCATGGCCGGTATCGACACCGGCTGGGCGCCATGATCGTAGTAGGGGGAGCGTTGTTGGCGGGCGGGCAGAGCAAAGAGGGTCAGGATGGGTTTGGGCGTACCGCCCTTGCGCTCCTCCACATTCAAGGTCGACGGCAGTGGCGGCTTGCCGGAGTGAAGTGCGCCCAAGACCTCGGCCACCTCGTGCGCTGCCTCAGCCGGAACCGAGGGGGCTGCGATCAGAGTCGAGGCCAGACGCGGCGGCAGTTCCAGTTTCAGGGGGCCGAAGGCGCCGGTTGCGCAGTGGAAATAGCTGGGTGGTGCAGTCGGCAAGGCGTGGAGCGCCTCGCCACCGATGTCGCGCAGAATGATCTGCTGCGAGCCATCGTCTTGCTTGCGCCACTGCAGTGTTGCTTCGCGGATCCCGGCCTCGTGCATCGGGGCGCCTTGCACCTCACGCCAGCGCGCGCGGCCGGTGCTGACCACCTTGGTCAAGAGAGCTTGTAGGTCCTCCGCATCAGCCTCTTGGCTCTGATAGCCCGGATTGCGCGTACCAAGACCATAGGCCTGCAGCATGCGGAAGATCCGAAGGTCGGCCGGCATGACAAACTCTGGCGGATCATTGTAATCGAGGTTTGAGAAATTGAAGGGTCTGGCCCCGGCGCCAACATCGCCGGCGCGTTTCAGACTGCCCTTGATCGGGGTCACGGTGATGCGCTGATGGCGGTCCTGCCCGATGACGTAAAAGATTCGTTCCTTGATGCGTTCGGGTAAATCGATCGGCTTGTTTTCGACCAGATCCTTGTCTGTCTGTTTTAGCCGGTCCAGCCAAGTGCGGACCACTGGGGCTGTTGGTTCAGCTGGCCGACGGTGCGCACCATTGCCGTTGACGAGCGGTGCTTCAGTCGCCGGTGGTTCGATTTCGTCGGCCGCAGCCAACAGTGCCGCGGCGACGTGTTTGCAGTTATAGCCAACAGAGCAGGTACAAAGCCCTTGAATGGATCGCAGTCGTCCCCCCTTTGCAAAAGAGAGGGAGATGGTTTGGCGGTAAGACTTCTTACCGCCTTCAGAGACAATGGCGTTGATCTTCGTGCCGCTGCATTCGGCCGAGACCACGAAGCCTTTTTCGAAGAATTCGAGACCGTCGTTGAAATGCGTGTCCCGTATGGAGCGTTGGATCTGTTCTTGTGGCAGGGTCATCGATGTTCACTGGTTGTGTAACAGGCGGTTGATACAGGCCTCGCTGCAATCATGAACGAAAGCCAAACGAAGCAGACCCGCTATGATGACTCGAATCGCCAAGATTGTACAGCCTGTCAAAGCAGCGCAGTCATAGAATCGGCGAACGTCACATCAAAGGCGATTTTGCGGCAGGATCAAGGCGATAGGCTGTCCAAGTCCATTAGACTCCTAGCAAAAGCTGTCGCCTCAAAGGGTTTCAGGTCCTCTGCGCTCTCGCCGACGCCGATGGCGTGGACCGGCAGGCCATAGGTTTCGGCCAGTGCAACCAAGATGCCGCCCTTAGCGGAACCGTCCAGCTTGGTCACCACCAGGCCGGTGATGGCGACCAATTCTTTAAAGGTCTGGACCTGAGACAGTGCATTTTGACCCGTTGTCGCATCCAAGACTAGTATTACGTCATGCGGTGCACGTGGATCTTGTTTCTTCAGAACCCTTTGGATCTTTGCGAGCTCATCCATTAGTTCCTTTTTGTTGTGAAGCCGCCCGGCAGTATCGATCAAGAGGAGATCATCGCCAGCCGCCTTGGCTTGCTCAAGGGCGTCGAAGGCAAGGCCGGCAGCGTCCGCGCCGCTTTCCTTTGCAACCACAGGGGCGTTGCATCGACGGCCCCAGATCTGCAGCTGTTCGATTGCCGCTGCCCGGAAGGTATCGCCGGCCGCCAATCGCAGCTTCATCCCGCTGCCGGCATAGTGCTGGCCCAGCTTGCCGATGGTCGTGGTCTTGCCGCTGCCGTTGACACCGACCACCAGCACGACATGTGGCTTGTGGGTCGGATCGATGGTCAGGGGCTGGGCCACCGGTGCCAGGATCGTCGCGATGTCCTCGGCAAGTGCTGCCCGGACTTCTTCGTCGGTGACCTGCTTCTCGAAGCGCTCTTTGGCGAGATTTGCCGTCAGCTTGGCAGCCACGCTGACCCCCAAGTCGGCGGTGATCAGAGCCTCTTCCAGTTCCTCCAAGGCCTCTTCGTCGAGGCGGCGGCGTGTTAGCGCTCCGCTGATCGACTTGGTGAGCCGGCTGGATGACTTCGAAAGGCCCTCTTTCAGGCGCTTAAACCAACTCACAGGGGGCGTCCCTCCAAAGCCGTCGGCCTGGCCGCCGTCAAGGCAGCGGCGACGATCGCGCCCGCATTGCTGCTCTTATCCGTCAAGGTCACCTCTGAGAAGTCCTCTGCCCGACCAAGTCCGGGCTTCTCGATTAAGATACGATCCTGACTGCCGACCCGTTTCTGCAGATGGCGTGCCAACTGTGTCGCGCCCAGGGCGCGCAGCCGTGCCGCCCGCTCCTTGCGCAGGGGCTTGGCCACTTGCGGCATGCGGGCGGCCGGCGTGCCGGGACGCTCTGAATAGGGAAAGACGTGCAGGTAGGTTAGCTCCGCCTCTTCGACCAGGCGCAGGGTCTCTTGAAAATCGGCCTCGCCCTCGGTCGGAAAGCCGGCGATGAGGTCGGCGCCGAAGACCAGCTCCGGGCGCAGCGCCTTGGCCTGCCTTGCGGCCGACAGGACATCGCGGCGCAGGTGGCGGCGCTTCATGCGCTTCAAGATCAAGTCGGCGCCGGCCTGCACGGAGAGGTGCAGATGCGGCATCAGGCGTGGCTCTTCGCCCAGCAGGCGATAGAGGTCGGGGTCGATTTCCACCGGATCAAGTGAAGAGAGGCGCAGACGCGGCAGCTCCGGCACCTGCGCCAGTAGCCGGCGACAGAGCTGGCCCAAGGAGGGTTGGCCCGGCAGATCGCCGCCGTAGCCGGTGATGTCGACGCCGGTCAGCACGACTTCACGCAGGCCGGCTTCGACCAGCCGGCGCACCTCTTGCACGATGGCGCCCAGCGGGACCGAGCGGTTGTTGCCGCGGCCGAAGGGGATGATGCAGAAGGTGCAGCGATGGTCACAGCCCTGCTGGATCTGCACGAAGGCACGGCTGCGCTCGGCGAAGGCCGTGGTCAGATGGCTGGCGGTCTCGCGCAGGCTCATGATGTCGTCGACCTGCACCTTGGGATGCGCGCCTTCGAGCCAGCTTTCCGGGCGCAGCTTTTCGGCGTTGCCGAGCACGCGCACGACGCCGGGAAGCGCGGCATAGCGTTTGGGGTCGATCTGTGCTGCACAGCCGGTGACCACGATCTCGGCCTCAGGCGTTTCCCGGTGTGCCTTGCGGATGGCCTGGCGCACCTGGCGCTCGGCCTCGGCCGTTACCGCGCAGGAGTTGACCACGATCAGATCCCCGTCGCTGCTGTCCTTCAGATGCCCGCGGATCACTTCCGATTCGTAGGCATTCAGGCGGCAGCCGAAGGTCAGAATCTTGGGTTCCGCCATCAGAAGAGGATCTCCGGCGGCAAGAGCCCACTGAAGGCGGTCGCGATCGGTCCGGTCATCTCAACGTGACCGTCTTCGCGCCAAGAGATCGTGAGCTGTCCGCCGTCCAAGGTGACCTCGACCCGTCGTCCGGTGAGACCACGGCGGGCTGCATTGACCGCTGCGGCCGAGGCGCCGGTCCCGCAGGCCTCTGTGATGCCGACCCCACGCTCCCAGACACGCACGCGCAAGGCGTCGACGCCAGTGACTTGGGCGACAGCGATGTTGGCCCGTTCGGGGAAGAGAGGGTCGACTTCCAGATCGGGGCCCAGCTCCGCCAGGCGGACCTCGTCTGCGTCCTCGACGAAGAAGGTGGCATGGGGGTTGCCGACCGAAAGTGCAGAGGGGGCGCTCAGAGGCCCCTTGGTCAAGGGAAGCATCAAGGTGTTCATCTCACTGGCCAGCGGAACATCCTGCCACGCGGTCTTGGCTGGGCCCAGATCGACGGTCATGCGTCCGTCCGCCTCGCGTCGGCAGGAGAGCAGCCCACCCAGAGTCTCGATGGCAAGTGCGTCGCGGCCCAGCTCTTCGGCCAAGAGCCAGCCGACGCAGCGGCTGCCGTTGCCGCAGGCTCCAGACTCGCTGCCATCGGCATTCAGAAAACGCACGAAGGCGCTGGCGGCTGGATCGCGTGGCGGTTCCATCAAGATCAATTGATCGAAACCGACGCCGCGACGCCGATCGGCAATGCGGCGCGCTGCTGCCGGCGAGAGGTTGATCGCCTCTGCCCGCGCATCGATCACTACAAAGTCGTTGCCCAGCCCATGCATCTTGCGAAAGGGCAGGGCTTCGGTCTCAGCCATTGATCACTGATCCTTGGTGGATACCACAAATTCTGATCCAACTGGCCTTATAGGCGGCCGGGCGCTAAGCGTCTATGCCCGCGATGCCACAAACGCGCGGGATCGCCCCGCAAAATCCTGGGGGCTTCTGAGCGGCTTGATCCACAATGCTGATGCTTGCGTAGGAAGCAAAAGAGTCCTGCAGGTCAGCGTATTGACCTGTTAAGCTGGGCTCTAGAGGTTCGATCGCTTCTGAGAACAGGAAGGAGACCTGGGTGACGGCGAGCAATTGGCATCCCGATCACTATCCTCAGACGGCGCTGGTCACTGGCGCGGCACGTCGAATTGGCCGTGCGATTGCGCTGGATCTGGCGCAACAGGGCTATGCGGTGGCGCTCCACTATAGGCGTTCGGCCAAGGAGGCCGCGGCCCTGGTCGAGGAGATCCGCGGCAAGGGCGGTCGGGCGGTGGCGCTCGGCGCAGACTTGAGCCGCGAGGCCGACGCGCAGTCTCTCTTGCCGAGGGCGGAGCGGGCCTTGGGTCCGGTCGGGCTCTTGGTCAACAATGCCGCCGTCTTCGATTACGACGATATCAACTCTGCCGACCGGGATAGCTGGGACGCACACATCGAGCCCAACCTGAGGGCCCCGCTGGTGCTGGTTCAGAGCTTTGTCGACGCTCTGCCGCCTGATCTTGGCGGTTTGGTGGTCAATATGATCGATTCTCGCGTGCTCAATCCCACACCGCGGCATCTCAGCTACACCATCTCCAAGACGGCGCTCTGGTCCTTGACCCAGTCTCTGGCCCAAGCCCTGGCGCCGCGGGTGCGGGTCAATGCGATCGGGCCGGGACCGGTCTTGCCGCCGAGCGGCCAAACCCAGGCCCAGTTCGAGGCCCGATGCCAGCGGCTGCCGCTGCGCCGCCCTGCCTCTTTGCAGGAGATCTGCGCTGCGCTCAGGTTTCTGATCATGGCGAAATCGGTGACGGGACAGATGCTGGCGCTGGACGGCGGCAACCACATGGCCGATCAGCAGGGACACCAACCGGCCTTGCGTCCCTCGCTGCGCAGCCTTGCAGGCGACACGGCAGCTTGACCGCCGTGGCGCTTGCGACTATCTAAACGCCGCTGTCATACAGCCAAAGCACAAGCAAAAGGCCCCGAGGGGTCACGTTCCGCCGCGAGGGTTCGCGCCGGGACGCCTTTTTGCTTTGGGCCAAGGCCTGACGGAAACGCGCTTCGGAGGCGAGAGATGTTTCAAAGCTTGCAAGACCGCCTGGGCGGCATCTTCGATAAGCTCACCCGGCGGGGGGCGCTGACCGAGACCGAGGTCACGGCGGCTCTGCGCGAGGTGCGCATCGCCTTGCTGGAGGCCGATGTGGCCTTGCCGGTGGTCAAGGACTTCGTTGCCGGCGTGCGCGAGCGTGCGATCGGCAAAGAGGTGCTGCGCTCGGTCACGCCGGGTCAGCAGGTGGTCAAGATCGTCAACGATCACCTGGTCGAGACCCTGGGCAGCAGCTCGGTCAGTCTGGATCTGAACGCCACCGCACCGGTGGTGGTCATGCTGGTCGGCCTGCAGGGCTCCGGCAAGACCACGAGCTGTGCCAAGATCGCCAAGCTCTTGACCGAGAAAGAGCGCAAGAAGGTCTTGATGGCCTCGCTGGACACGCGCCGCCCGGCCGCCCAACGCCAGCTCGCCGTGCTGGGTGAGCAGACCAAGGTCGCGACCCTGCCGATCGTCGAGGGACAAGACCCGGTGGCGATCGCCAAGCGGGCCAAGACCACGGCGGCGAAGGAAGGCTTTGACGTCCTGCTGTTGGACACAGCCGGCCGGCTTGCCATCGATGAAGAGCTGATGGCCGAGGTTGCGGCCGTGCGCGACAGCACGGGCCCGCACGAGAGCCTGCTGGTAGCCGACGCCATGACCGGTCAGGACGCTGTCCAAGTCGCCACCGCCTTCAAAGAAAAGGTCGGGCTGACCGGCATCGTCTTAACCCGTGTGGACGGCGATGCGCGCGGCGGTGCGGCACTGTCTATGCGGGCCGTCACCGGCTGCCCGATCAAGCTGATCGGCGTTGGCGAAAAGATGGATCAGATTGAGGGCTTCTACCCGGACCGCGTGGCCAGCCGCATCCTCGGCATGGGCGACGTGGTTTCGCTGGTCGAGCGCGCTGCGGAGACCATCGAACACGCCGAGGCCGAAAAGATTGCGGCCAAACTGCAGAAGGGCAAGTTCGATCTGAACGATCTGGCGAGCCAACTGAAGCAGCTGCAGAAGATGGGTGGGCTGTCCTCGATGATGGGCATGCTGCCCGGCATCGGCAAGATGAAGGCGCAGATGAAGAACGCCAAGATGGATGACTCCGTCGTCAAGCGTCAGCTCGCCATTATTTCTTCCATGACGCCGAAAGAGCGACTGCATCCGGAGATCATCAAGGCCAGCCGCAAGCAGCGCATCGCCAAGGGATCCGGCCTTGCCGTCAACGATGTGAACAAGCTGCTGAAGCAGCACCAGGAAGCCGGCCGCATGGTCAAGCAGCTGAAGAAGATGGGCAAGAAAGGCCTGCTTCGTAACGGCTTGGAAGGCCTGATGCCGCCCGGCAGCGGTGGCGGCGGCCCGGGTGGCCCCGGCGGTATGGGCGGCGGCGGCTTCGGTGGCGGCGGCGGTCCCTTCGGACCGGGTGGCTTCGGCGGTGGTGGCTTCGGCCGTAAGAACTAGGACCTTTTTTGGAACGAGACGAGGTGCCGAGGGCACCTCTCAAAACCACAGACAGAGACAGAGCTTGAAGGAGTAAACCCATGTCCCTGCGTATCCGTTTGGCCCGCGGCGGCGCCAAGAAGCGCCCCTTCTATCGCATCGTCGTGGCCGATTCCCGTAGCCCTCGCGACGGTCGCTTCATCGAGCGTATCGGCAGCTACAACCCCATGCTGCCGCAGGACCACGAGGACCGCGTGCGGATCGACCTGGAGAAGGCCCAGGCGTGGATGAGCAAGGGCGCCCAGCCGAGCGACCGCGTGGCCCGCATGCTGGCTGCCGCTGGTGCCATCACCCTGCCGGAGCGCCCGGAGCAGACCAAGCAGCCGAAGCCCAAGGCCAAGGCCCTGGAGCGCTTGAAGGAGCGTGAGGACAAGGCCAAGGCAGATGCAGAGGCGGCTGCCGCTGCATCTGCCGTCGAGAGCGCACCGGCTGAGAGCGCAGCGGCTGAGGAAGAAGCGGCCTCCTAGGCTCACGCATGCCCGGGGATGACGCAGCGAAGGACTTGATCCAGATGGGCGTCATCACCGGCGCCCATGGGGTTCGCGGTGATGTCACCGTCAAGTCCTTCACCGAGGTGCCCGAGGAGATTGCTGCCTATGGGCCCTTGCTGGACCGCAGTGGCCGGCGGGAATTCCGCCTGCGCCTCAAGGGCGAAACCCGCGGCCTTCTGATCGCCAGGATTGCTGGCGTTGCCGACCGCGACGCCGCCCTCGCATTGAAGAAGACGGCCCTCTTCCTGCCACGCACGGCCTTGCCGGAGCCGGAGGAGGAGAGCTTCTATTACAGCGACCTCATCGGCCTTGCCGTCGAGGATCTTGCGGGGCGTCCTATGGGGCGCCTGCGCAGGATCGACGACCATGGCGCCGGGGATCTCTTGACCATTGCCCTGATCGAGGGCGGCGAATTGCTCTTGCCTTTCACCTGCTTGGCCGTTCCTACTGTGGATCTGGCAGGCGGGCGCTTGATCGTCGATCCGCCTGAGGAGATTCTGGTGCAGCCGGCCTCGGCGGCAAAGAACGGTGAGGAAAACGCCGATGGATGAGGCTGCCAGCATTCCGGATTCCTGGTCGCGGACGCCGGAAAGACGGCTGAGGGCGCGCGGTCTAGGCCTCGCCTTCCCGGGACAACCCGGCCCCCTCAATGCGATTACCGATGTTGCTGGTGTGACGGTCGGGACGGCGACGCTGATTTCCGGAAGCGGTCCGCTCACCGTCGGTCAGGGCCCGGTCAGAACCGGGGTGACCGCAATCCTACCACGCGGCCGTGCTGGTCTCTCTACGCCCTGTTGGGCCGCTGCAGATATGCTGAACGGCAATGGTGAGCTCACCGGATCTTGGTGGTTGGCCGAGACTGGCCGGTTGGAGCTGGCCGTCACCTTGACCAACACCCATTCCCTCGGCCTGGCGCGCGACGCCACCCTGGAGTGGGCGCTAACCAAGCACGATCTGCCGATAGAGCAGGACTGGGGCTTGCCGGTCGCAGCCGAGACCTATGACGGCTATCTGAACGACATCAACGGCTTCCACGTGACCAAAGAGCATGTCTTCGACGCTCTCGAGAGCGCAGAGGGCGGCGCGGTGGAAGAGGGCTCGCTCGGCGGCGGCACCGGCATGATTTGCTATGGCTATAAGGGCGGCAACGGCACGGCCTCTCGCCTGGTCTCTATCGAGGGGGAGACCTACAGCCTTGGTCTCTTCGTGCAGGCCAACTTCGGCCGTCAAGGCGACCTTAGGATTCTTGGACGGCCCGTGACCGCCGAGGATGCTGTGCCAAGCGGTGGCAGTGGCTCCGTGATCGCCATTGTGGCAACCGATGCGCCGCTCTTGCCCCACCAGTTGCGCCGTCTGGCACGGCGTGTTCCCCTTGGGCTGGCCCGCACCGGCACAAGCGGCAATCACTCCTCGGGCGACATCTTCCTGGCCTTCTCCACCGCCAATGCGGCAGCACTGGCTGGTCGGGGGCGATTGGCTGCGGACTTCCTTAGTGAGAACTGTCTGGATCCACTCTTCGATGCGGTGGTGCAGGCTACAGAAGAAGCCGTCATCAATGCGATGATCGCCAACGAGGACATGATCGGACGCGATGATCACCGTGTTCGAGCCCTACCGCACGACGCCGTCGTGAACGTCCTTTCGCTTTGATCCCCTAAGATCTTCCGCAGTCCCTAAGTTATTGTGCCGACGACAGGATTAGTTCTGTCTTCGAATCGCAGCGCAGTGGATGTCGGACGCTCGATTGTTCCAATAACGATAAATTGTTCCCCATCCGTAATCTGCTTCGCTGGCTGATTTGCGATTGCGTCAATCTTGTGATAGGCTCAGTTTTAATAATAAGCGATCAATGGGTATCTGTGGAGGCTTCTGTCTATCGCGTGAATATTTATCGATGCTAGACAAGAGGATAGGGGGAAACCATGGCAACGATCGTAGGAACGACAGGTCCTGACAGCCTGGACGGCATTACCGAAGACGATCTGATCTTGGGGCTCAGCGGGTCGGACACCCTGAATGGTCTCTTAGGCGATGACACCATTTTCGGCGCCGAGGGTATCGACGAGACGTTACTCGGCGGCCCGGGCGCAGACACGGTCTTTGGTGGGCCGGGTGGTGATGTCACCTTGCTGGGGGGCAGCGGCAGCGACACGGTCGCGGGCGATACCGGCAAAGACACCCTGCTGGCCGGCGACAATGGCGATGATGAAGTCGTCGGCGGACCAGGTGCCGACATGATGCTCTTCGGAGGCTCCGGCAAGGACGCGCTCTTCGGCGGCGGCGGGGCCGATTTCATCCTGGACGGAGATACGGGAGATGACAGGATCTATGGCGATGACGGCGACGATACCGCGCTGATCGGCCTGCTGGGGGATGATGTCATCTTTGGTGGTCCCGGCGCCGACAAGGACCTGAACGGCTTTACCGGTGACAACACGATCTATGGCGGTGATGGGGACGATTCCTATCTGAACGGCGGATTGACCGATGCGATCTTCGGCGGAAAAGGCGAAGACGGGCTGCTCTACGGCAACAGCGGCAGTGACTTCATCGATGGTGGCGAGGGTGATGATCTGGGCCTCTATGGCGGGTCCGGCTCGGATACCATCGAGGGCGGAAGCGGGTCCGACTCCTTCCTCTATGGCGACCATGGCCTCGACACCATCCTCTCCGGCAGCGGCGACGACAGTTTCGTCTTCGGCGACGCCGGTGATGACCTGCTACGCGGTGGGGCCGGAAGCGATCAACTCTATGGGGATTCGGGCCGCGATCGCCTCTTCGGCGGCGAGGGCAGCGACAGCCTCTATGGTGATGCAGGCGCCGACCGCATGGTGGGTGGTACCGGCGGCGATCACCTCTTCGGCGGTGTCGGTCGCGATCGCCTGAATGGCGGCTCCGGTGTCGATACCGCGGACGGCGGTGTTTCCAACGACACCTTTGTGGTCGATACGGCAGGCGACGTGGTGCGCGAGACGGCTGCCGGCGGTGCGACCGACGTTCTGCGCTCCAACGCCCTGGACTATACCCTGGCCGGCGGGTCCGACGGCCACATCGAGCGCGCCAACATCAACAGCGCTGCTGGGGACGCCAGCCTGGGCGGCAACAGCCATGACAACACAATCCTCGGCAACTCTTTCGATAACAGGCTCGAGGGGGGCAGCGGCGACGACATCCTGAACGGTCGCCAAGGCAGCGACAGCCTGATCGGCGGCGATGGCGACGACACCTTCGTGGTCGACACCAGCACGGACATCGTCAGTGAACTGGCGGGTGAGGGCAGCGATCTGGTCCGTGCCGAGAGCGACTACACCTTGCCGAGCGGCACGGCGACGGCCTTTGTCGAGACCCTGCGCATGCAAGGCGGCAAGGGTGACATCAATGGTCGGGGCAACGGTCTGGACAACCGCATCGAGGGCAACACGGGCGCGAATGTGCTGCATGGTCTGGGCGGCACTGATGACATCCGAGCCGGTGCCGGCGATGACAGTCTCTTCGGAGGTGGCGATGGCGACGCAATGCGCGGAGAGGATGGCGCTGACACCATCCTGTTGGGCAGTGGCGATGTGGCCTTCGGCGGCTCCGGTGGCGATTCTTTCCGCTTTAGCGGCGATAGCCTGGGTGCCAGTGGGTCTGGCGGACCGATCATTCGCGATTTCTTGAGCGTCAATGCCGGGACCGGCGTGCCCGATACCCTGGTTTTCGCCACGGGGCTTGAAACCGGCAGCTTCTCCTACATCGGTGCAGCCGCTTTCTCCGGCGGTGGCGATTCGGAGGCGCGCTTCGCCGGTGCACGCCAATTGCAAGTCGATCAGGATGGCGATGGCACCAGTGACATCAACGTGCTGATCGATGGCTTCACCGCAGCGAGCGTGCTGACCGCCAGCGACTTCCTCTGGCAGTAAAGGGAAAACCCTTAGCTGGCTGTCGGGCCGCAGAACGCGGCCTGCAGCCAGCTCTCGAAAGCCCGGACGAAGCTAAGACCATCAGAGCGGCGCGGTCGCACCAGGCTGTAGGGCGAGTGGGCCTCTAGGCTTTGGCTGAAGGGTTTGACTAGGTCCCCTCGGGCGATGAAGGTCTCGACCAGGCGCTCGTGGCCCATGGCGATGCCGCCGCCAGCGCGGGCTGCATCAATAGCGACGCTGTAGAGGGAAAAGTACTGCCCCTCTTGCCGGCGCGAGAGGGTCAGGCCGCAGGCAGCACTCCAGCGCTGCCAATCGTCGTGCCAGTAGGTGTCGTGCAAGAGGCGACAGCGCTGAACATCGGGCGGCTCAAAGAGGGCCATACGCTTGGCATAGGCAGGGCTGCAAACCGGGACCAGCCGGTCATGCCCTAAGGCGGTGGTGGTCAAGCCGCTGCCTTCCCCGACGCCGAAGCGGATGCCCAGGTGGGCATCGGAGCGAGAGAAGTCCACCAAGGCAGGGTCGGAGGAGATCTCGATATCGAGATCGGGCCGACCGGCCTGAAACTCTTGAAGGCGATGCGCAAGCCAGAGCGCGGCAAAGGCTGGCAGAACGGTGATGCGCAGCGAGCGGCGGCTGCGTTGGCGCGACAGCACTTGAGTCGCCCGCTCCAGGCCCTCCAGTGCGCTCTCAGCGGCCACATAGTAGCGCTGGCCGGCGTCCGTAAGCTCCAGCCGGCGCCCGGAGCGGTCAAAGAGCGCGACACCCAGATAGCTTTCCAGGAGGCGCAGCTGTTGGCTGACTGCCGCCTTGGTAACGCCAAGCTGGCTTGCCGCCTCGACCAAGGACTGACGCTCGGCAACGGCTTCGAAATAGGCGACGGCGCGTAGGGGCGGTAACTGTCGAGCCATAGCTGTTCAGTTTCTCTAAACCAAGGTTCACAATTTGCGGGCTTGTGCACAGGGCATATCCGCACTTTAGTCAAGTAGGCCTAAACATGAAGGGGGAAACCGCAATGCGGCTGACCGAACAGCAGTGCGCCGCACTGGATCGCGACGGAGTCCTCGTTCTGCCGGAGCGTTTCTCGGCGGCCGAAGTCGATCTGCTGCGCGCGCGCCTGCCATCCCTATTCGCCGAGGCGCATCCCGGCAACATCATTGAGCAGGCCTCGGGCGAGGTGCGCACGACCATGGGCCTGCACCTGCGCGACGCGGTCTATGAAAAGCTGGTGCGCCATCCGCGCCTGGTCGCTCCGGCACTGCAGGTCTTGGACGAGCCGGTCTATGTGCAGCAGGTGAAGGTGAACGTGAAGGCCGCCTTCTCCGGCGAGGTCTGGCAGTGGCATTATGATTTCGCCACGCACCATCAAGAAGACGGCGTGCCGGCACCGCGCGCGCTCAACCTGCACATCTTTCTGGACGAGGTCAGCGAGTTCAACGGGCCGCTCTACTTCATCCCAGGCTCGCATAAGCTGGGTGAGCATGGCGCCAGCCTGGACTTGGAAACCACCAGCTATCCGCTCTGGGTCTGCGACCAGCAGAAGGTCAGGGATCTGGTTGGCGCTCGGGGGCTGATCTCCGCCAAGGGGCCGCCCGGCACCATGCTGATCTTCCACGATCGCCTGGTGCACGGCTCGCCCAACAACATGTCGCCTTGGGATCGGGCCATCTTCTCCCTGATCGTCAACCCGATCTCCAATGCACTCACCGCGCCGACACGACCCGATTTCAAGCATCATCGCGACCTGACCCCGATCACCCTGCTCGACGACGACTGCCTCGATCAGGCGACGGCTGCAGCCTAACCCTCCGGACAAGAGAGCTATTCATGCCCTGCCTCGCCCCTCGTGCCTGGGTGCCCCAGGCCTGTGACACCTACGTACAGGACATCGCTGCCGTGACGGCCCGCCAAAGGGGCGAAGCAGGCAGCGACGTGATCGCCAAGCGCATCGACCAGTTGATTGCGCGCAATCGGGCCATTCATGAGCGCGACTGCTTCAACCTGAACCCTGCCACCAATGTGATGAATCCCAAGGCCGAGGCGGTGCTGGCCTCCGGTCTCGGCACCCGTCCCTCCTTGGGCTATCCCGGCGATAAGTACGAGATGGGCCTGGAGGCGATCGAAGAGATCGAGGTGATCGCTGCCGAACTGGCCGGAGAGGTCTTTGGCGCGCGCTTCGCCGAGATCCGGGTGGCCTCGGGCGCAATGGCGAACCTCTATGCCTTTCTGGCCACCTGTCAGGCCGGCGACCGGATCATCGTGCCGCCCGCAGCTATTGGCGGACATGTCACCCACCACGTCGCCGGCTGCGCCGGCCTCTTCGGCCTGAAGATCATTGAGGCCCCGGTCGCGCGTGACGGCTACACCGTTGATTTGACCGGGCTGAAAGACCTCGCTCAAGGCATGAAGCCGAAGCTGATCACCATCGGCGGCAGCCTGAATCTCTTCCCTCATCCGGTCGCCCAGATCCGAGAAATTGCCGAGCCGGTTGGCGCGCGCGTCCTCTTCGACGCCGCGCATCAATGCGGGATCATCGCCGGCGGGGCGTGGCCCAACCCGCTGGCCGAGGGCGCACACATGATGACGATGAGCACCTACAAGAGCCTGGGCGGCCCCGCCGGCGGGCTGATCGTGACCAACGATCCTGATCTGGCCGAAGCCCTGGACCAGATCGCCTTTCCGGGTATGACCGCCAACTTCGATGCCGCCAAGTCTGCGGCTCTCGCCATCACCCTTCTGGATTGGCGCCTCTACGGCGCAGCCTATGCAGCAGAGATGGTGGAGACTGCTCAAGCCCTGGCTGCGGCTCTGCTCGATGCTGGGCTCCCGCTCTTCCAAACGCCACAGGGTATCACCGCCTCGCACCAGTTCGCGCTGGAGGCTGCACGCTATGGCGGCGGACAGGCGGTGGCAAAGCACCTGCGTAAGGCTGGATTCCTCACCTGCGGCATCGGCTTGCCGATTGATCCCGTTCCGAGTGACCTCAACGGCTTGCGCATGGGCACGCCTGAACTGGTGCGTTGGGGCATGACCCAGAAGGACATGGGCCCGCTGGCGGGTTTGATCGCCCGCGCTCTCCACGAGGAAGCGCCAGAGTCTGTGGCGGGAGAGGTTGCGGCCTATCGAAAGACCTTCGATCGGATTCACTTCATCCGCGAATAGAGGGTGAGGCGCGATGCTGACCTTGGTGTACGCAATTGCCCGGACTCTAAAGCAATCCGGCTCGGCTAAACATCTGGATCGCTAGGAGAATCTCCGTTCGAGTGCTCTAATGGCGGCAACAACGGAGGCTAGCATGGCCGTTATCACTGGCATTGACGACTTCGCCGACACCCTCACTGGGACAAATCTTGCCGATACGATTTTTGGGCTTGGCGGAAACGACAGGATCTATGGTCTTGCTGGTCCCGATACCCTCAGGGGCAACACCGGCAGCGATGTTTCCCTTTTCGGAGGGCTAGGGGACGATTCCATTCTTGGCGGCTTGGACAGCGACTTTTTTCTGATCGGAGGCGATGGCAACGATTTTGTTTTTGGCGGAACAGGCGTGGACTTCGGTCTTTACGGATCTAGTGGGAACGATCGTGATTATGGCGGTGGAAACTCAGACACGGTTCTTTCTGGCGATGATGGCGATGACATTGTGGATGGGAGAAGCGGTAGCGACCGCTTCCTCTACGGCCGGAGTGGACTTGATTCCCTATTTGGAGCCGGTGGCGACGATGTAACGCTCTTTGGCGGTACCGGTAACGATCGACTCTACGGTGGTACCGGGAATGACTCAGTGTTGGTTGGCAATGCTGGCGATGACCGAGTGCGTGGCGGTCCCGGGTCTGACGCCTGGATTTATGGTGGTAGCGGCGCGGATCTCCTATACGGCGGAGAGGACAATGACAGTCTGATTTATGGTGGTGTTGGCAACGATAGAGTCTTCGGCCTGGAGGGGACCGACGAGTCTCTCTTTGGGCGCGGCGGTGATGACACTGTCTATGGTGGCTCGGATGCGGACAGATATCTCTACGGTGGAATGGGAAAAGACACGCTGTTCGGGGGCTCCGCAAATGACTCTCTGCTGGTGGGCGGGACGGGGCGGGATAGCCTTTTTGGCGACGGGGGAAACGACAGAGACCTTTGGGGCGGTTCAGGTGCCGATTACCTCTATGGTGGAGGTCGGGCAGATACCGAGATTTTCGGTGACAATGGCAACGACCATATCTTTGGCGGCGGGGGGCCTGACTACTCCCTCAATGGCGGCTCCGGCGCGGACACCATCTCCGGCGACTCGGGGGAAGATCTAGCGCTCAGAGGTCAAGCCGGCGACGACAGCATCTCCGGCAACACCGGCAACGACAGGTATCTCTACGGTGGGATCGGTGAGGACGGGCTCTTCGGCGGCAGCGGCGACGACATCAGCGTCTTGGGCGCCAGCGGCGCCGACAGCCTCTTCGGTGGCGACGGGAACGACAGCCTCTTCGACGGAGGCAGCGGTGCTGATACCCTCTTTGGCGGGAGTGGAGATGACGGGCTGAGCGGTGGCGTCGGGAACGATCAACTCCGCGGCGATACAGGCACGGATAGCCTGACGGGTCGCAGCGGCAACGACACTCTCTTTGGAGCGGCAGGCGACGACGTCCTATTCGGCGATAGCGCGAACGATCAGATGGTGGGCGGCAGCGGCAGCGACCGGCTGTACGGTGGCCAGAACCGAGATCGCCTGAACGGCGGCTCGGGTGGAGACATGCTCTTCGGCGGAGCGAACAACGATACCTTCATCGTCGACACCAGTACGGATCTCCTCTTCGATGGTGTCGGTGGGGGTAACAACGTGCTGCGCCTCAACGCCCTGAACTACACCTTAGGCACGGTCGGCGATGTGCTGGTCGAGCGGGTGAATATCCAGGAAGCCGCGGGGGCAGCCCGTATGCTGGGCAATGCCAATGACGACATCCTGACCGGCAACGGCTTCGACAATACCTTGGTGGGGCAGAGCGGAAACGACCGGATGAACGGTGTCAGCGGCACCGCCACCATGACTGGAGGCAGCGGGAACGACACCATGGTGGTCAATACCTCCACCGACCTGGTCAGAGAGTTCTCGGGTCAGGGAACGGACTTGGTGCAGGCGCTGGTCAGCTACACCCTGCCGACGGACTCTGCCTCTGCCTTCGTGGAGACCCTGCGGTTCCAGGCCAACAGGGGCGACCTGAATGGAGCCGGCAACCAGCTGGACAACACCCTGGACGGGAACAGCGGTGCTAACACCTTGCGTGGTAACACAGGCGACGACCTGTTGCTGGGTGATGAGGGTAACGACGAGCTGATCGGTGGCCCCGGTGCAGACCGCATGGAGGGTGGCTCTGGCGCCGACACCTTGCGGATGGGCACAGCCGATGTCGGGATCGGTGGTTCGGGGGCCGACTCCTTCCGCTTCGGCCCGGCCTCGCTCGGGAACCTCGGGTCAGGCGGTCCCATCATCCGCGATTTCGACGGGGAGCTGGTGAACGCTGCCAATGGTGCGGACAAGCTGGTTTTCGCCACCGAGCTCGAGACCGGCAGTTTCGCCTACATCGGGGCAGCTGCCTTCTCGGGCGGCGGCAACTCGGAGGCCCGCTTTGCCGGTACGCGGCAAGTGCAGGTGGATGACGATGGCGACGGCATCGTCGACCAGGCCTTCCTGGTCGACGGCGTCACCAATGCTGGTCTCTTGACCGCGACGGATTTTGTTTGGCTTTAGCTGCGATTGCATCGCAAACGCTGGTCTAGCGATGTCAGACAAGGCAGCAAATTGGCGGCGACTGACGCAACTGAAACCCTTACCGGAAAGGCCTTAGATCTAAGCGTGAAGCCAATCTCTGCCTGATAAAGGCCTGTTGTCGCGACTCTCCGTGCGAGAGCCCCAGCAGCTAGACAGTTCAGAGCGCCGCTACAATATGGTTCCCTGCGGCCTGTTGAGACGCTGATCGAGAGTCGGCGATGGAATGTAGAAGCTTGCTGCAGAGACCTTTCAAGAGTTGATGAGACATGGATGAAGACCGTGCCATAGCCATGCTGGCCGCCCTCTCGCAGGAGACCCGCTTGCGGATGGTCAGATACCTGGTGGCTTGCGGCGACAGTGGCGCCGCTGCCGGTGACATCGGTGCTAAGGTCGGTGCCTCCTCCTCGCGCGCCTCCTTCCATCTCTCAGCGCTAGAGAAGGCCGGGGTAATCCGCTCGGAGCGGCAGTCCAGAAGCATCATCTATCGCGCCGAGCTGCAGAACCTGGGTGGGCTGGTGTCGTTCCTCCTCAACGACTGTTGCGAAGGCCATCCCGACATACTGGCCTGCTGCGACCTGGCCTCTGATCCGCTTTAGTCAGCGGTGTCATTCGAAACTGTCGAGGTAGGCGTCCAAGCCGCCCGGAAAGATCTGATCATCAAAGGTGGGATCGAGGTTGATGAAATCGCTGTTGCCGTGGCGCGTGACCGTCCCCCAGCGACCATCGTCGGTGATGATCAGGTTGGTCCTGTTGTCGCCGAGCGCGCCATTGCCCAGGATGGTTCCGCCAAAACCGCTGCCGTCGCTGTAGATGCCGCTGCCCCCGCCTGATCCGACGAAGACATCCAGACTGCCGTCGCTGCCCAGGTAGCTGCGGCCAGCACCGGCACCGCCTGGCACGCTGAGGCTGCCATCCTCACAATCGAAGCCGGCACCGGTTTCCAGGCCGGAACTATTGCAGAACGCCGTCACTGAAACGGGTGTCATGAGCAGGCCTGCCATCAGGCCGAGACCCAGCAAAGTCACAGTACGCATTACGCTCTCCCCTGGAGTAAGAACATTATGTGAACATGGATGCGTGCAGAGAGGAATTCAACCAAAAGATTCATAGAAAAAATGATAATCGTAAAAAGTGTAGCAACTTGTGTCTGTGCCGTCCTGACCGCTTTCCATAGGCGGCGCGTTCGGTTAGCAGCTAGGCTCACAGAGAGAGGGGAGGGATCGTGCGCCGTCTGTGGAGTGTCTTAG
Source organism: Rhodospirillales bacterium (assembly GCA_963669335.1). GTDB lineage: Bacteria > Pseudomonadota > Alphaproteobacteria > Kiloniellales > JACOMY01 > JACOMY01. The sequence goes on along the minus strand of OY770023.1, from coordinate 5,513,554 downwards.
GCTTGGATCGTCCGCCGCCCGGCGGTCTGGATCGTGTGGTCCAGGCGCTGGCCCAGTGGTGGTTGCCGATCTTGATCCTATTCGCCGGGCTCCTCTATCTGCCGATCCTGGACGCGCGTCCGCTTCGCTTCGAAGAGGGGCGGAGGGCCGTGCAGGCCCTGGAGATCCTGGCCGGCGGGTCCTGGTGGTATCTTGAGGTCTTGGGCGAGCCCTATATCAACAAGCCGCCTTTGCTGCCTTGGCTCATGGTCATCGCCTCCTGGTTCACCGGCGGCTTGAACGAGCTGGCGGTACGGCTTCCGGCTGTGATCTCGGTGACCATCGGCGCAGTCTCGGCCGGGGCCATGGCCCGCTTGTTGGCGCCCGAGCGCGGGCGGCTGGCGGCCCTGGCAGCGGGCGTGGCCTTTCTCTCTTGTGCCTACATCTTCACCAAGGCGCGGCTGGGAGAGACAGACAGCGTCATCACCGCCTTCTGCGGTCTTGCCTTTCTGATTTGGGTCTGGGCGCGTCTGCACGGAAAACTAGGATTGCTTGCCTGGGCAGGGGTCTGGGTCTTCATGGCCGCGGCGGCCTTCACCAAAGGACCGATCCCACTCTTCTTTCCCGGTGTCGCTTTCATCGCTATCCCGCTCTGGCAGCGGCGCTGGCGCGAAGCCGGCATTGCACTCCTGGTTCTGGTGCTGGCCTTGGTTCCGCTTGGCCTCTGGGCCTACCTCAATCTGGCCGCGGCAGAAGAGATGGCCTGGGCTCGGGAGTTGCGCGTTGGCGGGCGTGGCGGCGCTGTGGAGGGCTATTGGCTGAGCCTGCTGCACCTCAATCAGGTGCCCAATGGCTTCGCCTACACCGCCCCCTGGTGTCTGCCGGCCGCCCTCTTGATCATTACCTCTTGGCGGGAGCGCGCCGGTACCGGCTGGCCGGTCTTGGCGCTGCTCTTCTATGCCGTGCCCTTCGCGCTGGTGGTGCTGCTCTGGAGCGAGTCGCGACCGCGCTATGCCATGCCGATCGTCTGGCCGGTGGCGGCCTTGGCCGGTGCCTGGATCGCGCTCAATTGGCAGCGCGGGCGCTTGCCGATCGCGCTGCTGGTTGGCGGCGCCCTCTTCATCACCATCCACCAGGTCATCGTGCTGGGATTCTTCGAGGGCCGGACCGAGGCGCAGGTCGCCTATCGCGCCAAGGTCGAGGCCCTGGCCGATGCCGTGGCGCCCATCCCGGCTGGCACTCTGCTGCTGGTCGACAGCCGGATGGAGCCCGATCACGACGCCTTGGCCTATGCCGGGCGCCCCTTGCAGCGTGTTCGCCTGACCCAGGGGCTCTGTCCGGACGAGGGCCGCTACCTGCTGCTCACGAAGCGGGATCGAAAGGCCGTCGAGGACAGTGGCTACTGGCTGCGGGAGGCGGATATCGCCGATGGTTGGATGGGGCTCTACAAACGCAACGAAGCGACATGCCCCTTGGTCAGTAAGACGTCGGGCGATAAAGGCTGAGGGCGTTCAGGCGGAGCGCGCGCTCCGCCTGTTCCGACGTCAGAGCGTCACGAAGGACCATGATGTCAGATCCTTGGAAGGGCCGCGGCGCGCGGGTGGAGGGCAGATCGCTGCCGAAGAGCAAGGCCGTCGGGTTGGCCTCGGCAATGTCGCGCAAGATGGGGCCTGGCTCGAAGTCCAGACGACCGAAGCCCGTCGCCTTGACCTTGGCCCCGCCCTCGACCAGACGCAGCAGGCTCGGCAGGCCGGCACGGCTGAGGCCCAGGTGGTCGATCACGATCTGTGGCAGGGCGGCCAGCCGTGATGCGATGTCCTCGATCTCTCGCGCGTCGATGTAGAGTTCTATGTGCCAACCCACGCGCTCGTGGACCCGCAAGGCCAGGCGCTCCAGGTCCTCCAACCCCGCTGAGCCGCCGCGCTTCAGATTGAAGCGCAGGGCCCTGACCCCAACCTCGTCCAGGTCCCGAAGCGCTGCATCGGTCACATCGCAGCCAAGCTGCGTTACCCCGACGAAGCCTGGCCCCAAGCGCTGCAGAGCAGCTTTGAGATAGCCCTGATCCAGCGCCTGGAAGGACCCGGACACCACGGCACCGCCCGAAATGCCCAGAGGCGCGGCGGCTGCCAGATAGTCCTCGGCGGTGAAGGCCGGCGGCAGATAGCCTTGATTCTCGACCAGCGGAAAACGCGGGTCGATGATGTGGAGATGGGCATCGAAAAGCTTGGCTGTCATGTCCTATCTATAGAGCGATGCATCGGTACTGGACAAAGCAAACGCGAGGCGCCATAACCTTCGCCTTCGTGTGCTAGGGACAGGCTATGACCTGGACGGCGCATGTCCTCACCCTCTTTCCGGAGGTCTTTCCGGGTCCGCTGGGCGCCAGCCTAGCCGGAACCGCTTTGGCGAAGGATCTTTGGCAGCTGAAGGTGACGGACATTAGGGACTACGCGACGGACCGCCACCGTTCGGTCGACGACACGCCTTATGGCGGCGGCGCCGGGATGGTGTTGCGGCCCGATGTCGTGGACGCAAGCCTGGTGGCGGCACGGGAAGCGGCGGGCAATGCCAAGGCCGTTTACCTGACCCCGCGCGGGGCGCCCTTGCGTCAGGACCTGGTGCGCGACTTGGCGGCGGCAGAGGGGCTGATCCTGCTCTGCGGTCGTTATGAGGGTGTGGATGAGCGGGTGCTGGAGAAGCATGCGCTGGCCGAAGTCTCGATCGGTGACTATGTGCTGTCTGGTGGAGAGCTGGCAGCGATGGTGCTGATCGATAGCGTGGTCCGCCTCTTGCCCGGTGTTATGGGCAATGCGGCCAGCCCGGAGGAGGAATCCTTCGGACCCGGCTTCGGCGGGCTGCTTCTCGAGCATCCGCACTATACCCGTCCGGCGGTCTGGCAGGACCGCGAGGTGCCCAAGGCTCTGCAGAGCGGGAACCACGCGGAGATCCGGGCCTGGCGTCGGCGGCAGGCGGAAGAGATGACACGCCTCAGGCGGCCGGATTTGTGGCGAGCCTACCTGGGCGAAGACGAGACTGGAGGTCGAGAGACATGAACGTGATTGCTCAGCTCGAGCAGGAGCATATGGAGACCCTCTCCGCGCAGCGGGCCGTGCCGGAGTTCGCGCCGGGCGACACCGTGAAGGTGACCGTCAAGGTGGTTGAAGGTGAGCGCGAGCGCTTGCAGGCTTTTGAGGGCGTCTGCATCGCGCGTCGGAACCGGGGGCTGAATTCCTCCTTCACCGTGCGCAAGATTTCCTATGGCGAGGGTGTGGAGCGTGTCTTCCCGCTCTATTCGCCGCGCATCGCCGCCATCGACGTGGTGCGCCGCGGTGACGTCCGCCGGGCCAAGCTCTATTACCTGCGTGGCCGCACCGGTAAGGCCGCCCGCATCGCCGAGAAGATCGAGAGCAAGGACAAGATCGAGGCGCGGCGTCGGGCACGGGCAGAGGCCAAGCAGGCAGCCGCCCAGGCCTAAAGCCTTGGGGGAACGCAGTCCCCCGATATCTACAGAGGTCATGTTAACAGGAGGTAGGGACCGATGACCGCCGGCACACCGAAGACGCTCTTCGACAAAATCTGGGAGAGCCACCTGGTGAAGCAGTCGGAAGACGGCACCTGCCTCATCTATATTGACCGCCATCTGGTCCACGAGGTGACCAGCCCGCAGGCCTTCGAGGGCCTGCGCCAGAATGGCCGCAAGGTCCGTCGCCCCGACCTCACCCTGGCGGTCGCCGACCACAATGTGCCGACCCACAACCGTGCGGCCGGCATCGAAGACGAGCAGTCGCGAATCCAGATCGAGACCCTGCGCCGCAATACGGCTGAATTCGAGGTCCCTTTCTTCGATATGGATGATGTGCGCCAGGGTATCGTGCACATCATCGGGCCGGAGCAGGGCTTTACCCTGCCGGGCACCACCATCGTCTGCGGTGACAGCCATACCTCCACGCATGGCGCTTTCGGTGCCCTGGCCTTCGGCATCGGCACCTCTGAGATCGAGCATGTGCTGGCCACCCAGACCCTGCTCCAGCGCCGCGCCAGCAACCTCAGGATTGCCGTTGAGGGCGAACTGCCGCTGGGTGTCACTGCCAAGGACATGATCCTCTCCATCATCGGCAGGATTGGGACGGCCGGTGGGACCGGGCACGTCATCGAGTTCGCCGGCGACGCCGTCATGAATCTCTCGATGGAAGGGCGGATGACCATGTGCAACATGGCCATCGAGGCCGGCGCGCGGGCCGGACTGATCGCGCCTGACGAGACCACCTTTGCCTACCTCAAGGGTCGTCCCATGGCGCCCAAGGGTGCTGCCTGGGAGCAGGCAGAAGCCTATTGGCGCAGCCTGCCGTCCGACCCCGGCGCCCACTACGAGATGGAGCTGACCCAAGCGGCCGAGCACATCGACCCGCAGGTGACCTGGGGTACCAGCCCTGAGGATGTGGTGCCGGTGACCGGCGTGGTGCCGGATCCGGAGCATGCGCTGACCGAGGCCAAGCGCTCTTCGATGATCGAATCACTGGACTACATGGGGCTGAGCGCCGGCACGCGCTTACAGGATATCTCGGTGGAGAAGGTCTTCATCGGCTCTTGTACCAATGGCCGCATCGAGGATATCCGCGCCGTCGCCCAGGTGGCTGAGGGGCGCAAGGTGGCGGAGGGCGTGCATGCCATGGTCGTGCCTGGCTCTGGCTTGGTGAAGGAGCAGGCCGAGAGCGAGGGCCTGGACCGCATTCTGTCGGAAGCCGGTTTCGATTGGCGTGAGCCCGGTTGTTCCATGTGTCTGGCGATGAATGCCGACAAGCTGCGGCCTGGAGAGCGCTGTGCTTCGACCTCGAACCGCAATTTCGAGGGACGGCAGGGCCCCGGCGGACGCACGCATCTGATGAGCCCGGCTATGGCAGCCGCAGCGGCGCTGACCGGACGCATCACCGATATTCGAGAGCTGGTCTAAGGACCCGTCGCTTGATGGCGGCGAGCGTCCAGCAGGCACGCATCGCCGGCCTCTTGGGCGCCGGCGTGGTGGTTGCCTTCTTCCTGCCTTGGACGGCGACCCCCAGTGCCTGGACCGGTTTGGAGTTGGTGGCGGTCGCGATCGAGCGGCACCAGGATGAGGGTGAGGCGATCTTGCTGATCCTCTATGGTGCGATCCCGGTGGCAGGGCTTCTGACCGTGGCGGCGGCACTGTTGCGCCACGGGGTCAAGGTCTTGAGCGGTCTTTGCGGCGGCTTGGCGGTCGCTGGAATCGGGCTCTTGATGCTAGCGCGCGTGCAGGCCGAATCGGCCGCGGCGATCGGCGTCGGGGCCTATGCGACCGGCGGTATGGCGCTTGCCCTCTTGGCAATCGCCTTCAATTTGGTGCGGATAGGGTGAAGAGGAGGAACAGATGGATAAGTTCACCAGCGTGACCGGCATTGCAGCCTCGCTGCCTCTGGCCAACATCGACACCGACATGATCATCCCGGCGCGCTATCTGAAGACCATCAAGCGCACCGGTCTGGCCGAAGGCCTCTTCGCCAACCTGCGCACGGACAAGGACGGCAATCCCAAGGACTTCGTCTTGAACGATCCGCCTTACGACAAGGCAGAGATCCTGGTGACCGGCGAGAACTTCGGCTGCGGCTCGTCGCGCGAGCATGCGCCCTGGGCCCTGCTGGACGCCGGGATCAAGGTGATCATCTCTACCTCCTTCGCCGACATCTTCTATAACAACTGCTTCAAGAACGGCATCCTGCCGATCACCTTGCCGGCCCACATCGTGGAGCAGCTGCACGACGATGCCACCCGCGGGTCCAATGCGCGCATCACGGTGAACCTCGAGAACCAGACTGTTGCCGGTCCGGATGGCGGTTCCGTCACCTTCGAGATCGATCCCTTCCGCAAGCACTGCCTGCTGAATGGCCTGGACGACATCGGCCTGACCATGGGGGAAGTTGAGAAGATCGACGATTACGAGTCCAAGCGGAAGCTGAGCCAGCCCTGGCTCTAGTCGAGCGCTTGGCGATGCAGCCGCAAGGCCAGCCCTCACCCTTTCTGGCGACCGAGGTCGCACAGCTCTTTCCCACCTGTATCTGGCTGCACCGTTTGAACGATGCGGCAGCACTGAATGCCGCCTTGCTGGCGGCCTTGGCACCGATCCGCGCCAATGAGCCCTCGAGGGCCAAGGCTGAGGGCACCTGGCAGAGTGCAGGGGATCTGCATCGCCGGCCGCCCTTCGCGCATCTGGCACAGGCCATGATGACCGCATCACAGGGCGTAACCTCCTTCCTGCAGTGGCGTTTTGAGGGGCTGGAGATCACCAACCTCTGGGCCAACATCAATTTCGGGCACTATGCCCATCACCTGCATCACCACCCCAACAACCATATCTCCGGCGTCTACTATGCCAAGGCAGCCGAGGGTGCTGGGGACATCCTCTTCTATGATCCGCGCCCGCAGGCCCATCTGATGGAACCGGACGTCAAGGTCTTCAACCCGGCGAACTCGGCCATGCATCGCTTCAAGCCCGAAGAGGGCCTGATGCTGCTCTTCCCCTCTTGGCTGGAGCATTCGGTCGAACCAAATCTCAGTGGTGAGGAACGGGTTTCGCTGGCCTTCAACGTCACCCTGCGCGGACGCATCGGCCGCGAATCCGGCGAGGTGCTGCTCTAGGTCTTTCCCGCTTGGTCGGTTCCAAGAGGGAGGAGGCCGACGGGCGGAACTTCGCGGTTGTTGTCCAGGCCCAAGCGCGGCATTGTGTGGCCCGCGCCTGCCGGCCTTACCGCTTTGCTCCGAACGAGGGGAATTCAGTCCTATGCGTGCTTGTCTCGCCTTGCTGCCATTCGATGATCAGCAGCTTTCCGTCCTGCACTATGCCTCCGCCGTTGCGCCGAAGCTCAACCTCAAGGTCTCAGGTATCCTGGTGCCGCCCTCGCAGGAGATCCCGGCCTATCTCTTCGACCATGCCGGGCTCGGCGTGCCGCACATCCCGGCGCGCGACGAGACCGCCGACGAGGGGGTGCGTGACGCCATCCTCAAGGCCTGGGGCGAGGCACAGGGCGGCAACGGCAGCTTCTCGCATTGCGAGATCTTGGATAGCGTCAATGAAGAGCGGGCGAACGCGATCGGCCGCTGCAGCGACCTGGTTCTGGCCCTGCGACCTGGCACCCTGGCCTCGCCCGGCTATGACCTGATGGTTCGCGCGGCGGTGATGGAGGGTGGTGCACCGGTTGCGGTGCTGCCGCCGGGGCAGCGCCAGCAATCCTGGGGGCGTGCCATGCTGGTTTGGAACGGCACCTTGCAGTCCTCGCGCGCTATGCGCGGCTCTCTCGGCCTGATGAAGGCCTTCGACAAGGTCACTGTCCTGCGCACCCGGCAGTCGGCCGGCGATCTGGCCGGCAGCTATCTGGCCGCGCACGGCATCGATGCCGATATCATCGATCTGGAGGCCAAGAGCACCTCGGCGCGTGAGCGTGGTCGCCGCATCGTCGATGCCGCGAAGACCCACAGCGCCGACATGGTGATCATGGGTGCCTATAGCGAAGGCCGTGTCGGCCGCTATCTGGGCTTCGGCGGTGCGACCGAGAAGGTCATGACCGGCGCCACGGTACCGGTGGTCTTCACCCGTTAGTTCTCCCCATGCTCGACGCGCTTGTCATCGGGGCCGGCATGGCTGGCCTCTCCGCCACCCGGCGCCTGCTTGACGCCGGCCTGCAGGTGCACTGTCTTGAGGCTCGGGACCGGGTCGGCGGCCGGGCCCAGAGCCACAGCTTGCCAAACGGCGCCCGGATCGACCGAGGCTGCGCTTGGCTGCATTCAGCCGATATCAATCCGCTGGTGGCGATCTCCGAAGGTCTGGGATTCAAGGTCGAGCGCTACGAGGGCCATTGGTCGGAGCCCTTCGGCCGTGAACAGCTGGGTGAAGAGCGCTCTCAGGACTGGATCCAAACCCGCGAAGCGGTCTGGGATGCCTATCCCAATGCCACGGACTGGGCCGAGGATCGCGCGCTGGTCACGCTTTTTCCCGAGGGCAGCCCCTGGCTTCCCTTCTGGTCGGCCATCGTCAGCTACATCTGGGGTGCCAGTCCTGAAGAGATCTCGGCCAAGGGCAATGCCTTGGACCTGGATACCAACATCAATTCACGCACGGCGCTTGGCTATGGCAGCGTCGTCGCGCGCTATGCCGAGGGTCTTCCGGTTTCCTTGGGAACGCCGGTCTCTCGCATTCAGCTGACGAAAGAGGGCGTTCGGGTCGAGACGCCGAAAGGCCCCTTGGAGGCCAAGACGCTGGTTTTGGCGGTGCCGGTCAGTCTCTTACAGGCAGAGATGATCAGCTTCGAACCGGGCTTGCCGGATCGCAAGCTCTGGGCGCTCGACGGCCTTCCCCTGGGCTCCGTCAACAAGATCCATTTTGCAGTGCAGGGGGCCACGCCCTGGCCGTTGGAGGACTTCTTCGCGAACTTCCTCTATGACAAGGAAAGGATCGGGCAGTACCAGTTCCATTCCTTCAATCAGCCGGTGGTGGAGGGCTATTTCGGTGGCGCGCTGTCACGCGACCTGGCTAAGGCTGGCCCAGCCGAATTCGCTGCCGTTGCCCTAGATGAGATCGCTGGCTACTACGGCAACGATGCCAAGCGCTGTCTCAGCTTCGTCCATGCCACGGCATGGGATCAGGATCCTTGGACCTTGGGGGGCTATAGCTATCCGCGTGTCGGCTATTCCGAGGCGCGGGCCGTTCTGGCCGAGCCGCTGGAGGATCGCCTCTTCTTTGCGGGTGAGGCGACCCATGTCCAGCATGCTGCGACCTGCCATGGTGCCTACCTCACCGGCCAGCGGGCCGCAGAAGAGGCGATTGCGGCACTCAAAATTTAGCCGCAGCGCTTCTGCCGGTCGTCGCGCTGACGACGCAGCTCTCTGATCTCACGGTTGTTCCCCTCGGACCAGCGGGTCTGCTGACCGAAGGCCAGGTTGAGGGCCTCACTGCGGGCGCTCATGGCTGCCAGGAGAAAATTCAACATTGTTCCGTCCTTTCCTATGCGCGGGCTTGCGCCAAGCGCTTCACATATTGAGAATATGGAGGCCTGAAGCAGAGAGGACAAACGAGATCTATGCTGTCTATTTATAAGCTTTTCTCATAAATAATGTCGACGCGTCTACCGTCGCTGACTGCGCTCAGGGCCTTCGAAGCGGTGGGGCGGCTCGGCTCCTTCACCCTGGCAGCCGAAGAGCTGAACGTGACCCAGGCGGCCGTCAGCCATCAGGTGCGCCTTTTGGAACAGCAGCTCGGCACCAGCCTCCTCAAACGCAGCACGCGCAAGGTCAGTTTAACCGAACAGGGCGCTAGACTGCTGGAGCCCAGTTCGGCGGCCTTCGCGCAGCTTGCCGCCGCCGTTGCCGATGTGCGCGCCGGGGAGCGCAGCATAGCGATCTCCACCACGCCGGGCTTCGGCGCCCGCTGGTTGGCACCGCGGCTTGGCCGCTTTGCCGCACGCCATGCCGATTGGGAGATCACTGTGCGCCATACCACAGCCCCGCTGGACCTGGAGCGTGAAGGCCTCTTGGCTTCGATCCGCTGGGGTGAGGGGGCCTGGCCCGGCCTCGAGTCCGAATTGATCATCCCGGTGACCCTGGTGGCGATGGCCAGCCCCTATCTGGTCCGTGCGCTCGATCTGCGCCAACCGGCCGACCTCACCCGCGCACCCTTGCTGCATGATGAAGATCGCTCCGAGTGGCTGGAGTGGCTGTCGGCGGCCGGCCTCAATCCCGAGCAGGGCCGTCGCGGTCTCATCTTCGACGACGAGAATGCTCTCATCGAGGCTGCCTACGAGGGCCAGGGGGTGGCGCTGCTCTCGCCCGAGTTGATGCAGACGGCCCTGGAAGAGGGCTGGCTGATGAACGTCTTTGCCCGGCCGCCCGTGCAGGACAGTGGCTACTACCTGGTTTACCTGCCCGCGCGCCGTGACGACCCGCGCCTTAGGGCATTTCGTGATTTCGTGCTGCAGGAAGGGGCCGAGGCCAGGGGGGCCAAGAGAGAGCCATCGAATTAGGGGCTGGCAGCGCCGTCGCAAGCCGCTATCGTAGCGGTTAAATCTGCGCCCATGGGGTCCGGTCCGGTCGCCTGTGTACGCGACAAGCCAGCCTAGCGAAGGGGGAGAGTAGCGATGGAACGGCATTGGAGAGACGTGGTTGCGCGGACCGCCGGCGGGTTGACCTTAGTGTTCGGCCTCAGCTTGACGACGGTTGCGCTGGCGGATGACACAGCCGATCTGATCGCCAAGGGTAAGGAACTGGCGATCGCTGGCGACTGCACCTCTTGCCACACCGCACCGGGCGGCAAGCCCTTTGCCGGCGGTCTGGAGATGAACACACCCTTCGGCTCGATCTCAACGCCCAACCTGACACCGGACAAGGCAACAGGGCTGGGTGACTGGAGCGAAGACGACTTCTATACCGCTATGCACGAGGGTATTCGCCGGGATGGGGCCTACCTCTATCCGGTCTTCCCCTATCCCTCCTTCACCAAGGTCCGCGAAGACGACGTGAAAGCGATCTGGGCCTACCTGCAATCCCTGGACGCGATCAACGCGCCGCGGAAGCCCCTCGACATGAACTTCCCCTTCAACATTCGCGCCGGTCTGGTGGTCTGGCGTCAGCTCTATTTCAACGAAGGCACCTTCCGTCCGGACCCCAAGTGGTCGGAAGAGGAGGCGCGGGGCGCCTATCTGGTTGAGGGCCTGGGCCACTGCGGTACCTGTCACAGCCCGCGCACGGCGCTCGGCGGGACCGAGACCTCGGACTCGCTTGCCGGCGGCAATGTCGACAGCTGGTTCGCGCCCGATATCTCTTCCAACATCTATGACGGCATCGGCGACTGGAGTGTCGATCAGATCGTCGAGTACCTGCGCAAGGGCTCGACCAAGGGCAAGGGCCATGTCTTCGGGCCGATGGCCGAGGTGGTACACAACTCGCTCTCGAAGCTGCCAGATGATGACGTCAAGGCCATGGCCATCTACCTGAAGGCGACGCCTTCTCGCGCCTATCCGGCCGACTTCGACCCCGATCTTCGCAAGCAGGCGGGCGGCCTGGTCTATCTCAACAACTGCTCCACCTGTCATCAGCCCAACGGCGACGGTATTCCAAAGTCGATTCCGAACCTGGCCGGCAACGGTGCGGTGACGGCTGAGGAGTCGAACAACGTCATTTCGGCGGCGCTGGGTGGTCTACCGGGTGGCGGCAGCTATGGCGCCATGCCGTCCTTCGCGGGGACCTTGACCGATCAAGAGATCGCCGATGTGGTCAACTACGTCCGCAATTCCTGGGGCAACTATGCACCGGCCAATGCGACACCGGATCTGGTTGCCTCAATTCGCAGCGATCTGAAGCTGCCCAGTGCCGATGGCAGCCGTCCGTCAACGGCCTTTACCTGCCCGGATACTTCGGACCTTCAGATCTCGCAGGCGACGATAAACCTGATGCGTTATGCGACGCCGGGTGAGCTGGGCAACAGGGTCGGGATCATCGTGGCCCAGCTGAAGCGCCAGCATCCCGACATGGACAACACCCAAATCGTCGATAACGTGGCCGCAGCCTACTGTCCGATCCTGAAGGCGGAGGATGGCCTTAGCGACGCGGTGCGCAGCGACCGTATGGCAAGCTTTCTAGCCAAGTTGCAGAGCCATCTGGCCAAGGAAACCCTGCCCGAGGGCTCGCGCATACTGGTCCAGGTTCCCTTCTCGCCGGAGGTCCTGAGCCAGATTGAGGCAGCCGCCAAGGCCGCCAACGAAGAGCGCGCCACCTGGATCGAGAAGGCGGCCGAAGATCGCCTGAAGAGCAGTCAATAGGCTGCGATGACAGCGGCTCGCTGCTCTTTCAGCCAATGCGTTCATTTTCCTGAGCTCACGAGGCGCTTTGGTGTGAGAGCTAGATCACTGGTGGCAGTTCTTTTGTTGAAGAGGTTGCTTTGACGACCAGTCTGTTCGCGAGATTGCAAAACTGTTCCCAGTCAACTAACTTGTAAGGACTGGAGGAGGAACTAGTCGGAATCAACTTTGATCGGACCATCAAGGTTGATGCAGGGGATCCAGCTGCGGGAAGGTGACAGACCTTGAGACCTGTCCTGCGCCCGCTTGTTCCACACGGTCAGGGCGCTTCGCCTGAGGGCATTCGCCAAAATCTGGTGGAGCGCTGCGTTGATTTTGCGTTAACTAGTCCGCGCTTTGGTAGTAGACAAGCGGGAGCGCTATGACTTTCCCTCGACTCTTGTTGATGGATTTTACCAGGGTCGATGGCCTCTCAGCCACCGGTCAGTTGAAGGCTGCCCTCTTTCGGGACTGGCCTGAAAACAGCTGCCTGCAGATATTCGGCACCAATGAGGAGGAGTTCTGGATCGCTCATAATCTGAGCGATAGTGAGCAAGACTTCGCGGTAGCGGAGAGCGAAGATATCTACCGTCTGGTGGAGGCTTTTGCGCCCGAGGTGATCTATTACCGGCCGGTCGGCGACCGTGACGATCTGCATGCGCTGGCCATGGGTATCATCAAAGAGATGGGGCTGCCGCTGGTCACCCACTTGATGGACGACTGGCCGGAGCGCATGCGGCAGTCCGATCCGGAACGCGCGGCAGTCTATGAGCGCGACCTCAAGTGGCTCTTCGATCACTCCTTCATCAACCTCTCGATCTCGGAGGCGATGACGGAGACCTTCCGCGATCGCTATGGCCACGACTTCACGCCGGTCTCAAACGGGGTCGAGGACGCTGTCGCCGCGCGGCTGGCTTCCCTGCGCAAGAAAGATAGAGAAAGCAGCAGTTTCAAGATCCGTTACATGGGTGGCCTTGCTGCCGACATGACCCTACAGTCGGTCCTCGATGTTGCCGACGCGGTCGCCCTGCTGCGCGAAGAGGGGCGCGCGGTCGACTTCGAAATCTATACCATGGCGCATTGGTTTCGGCATTTCCGCGTCCCCTTCAGGTCCAAGGTCGGAACCTTTCTCTACAGGTCGGTCGACAAGGACCTCTATTTCGATTTGATCGCGGAATCGGATGTCTGCCTGATCGTCTATAACTTCGACGAGCCGTCACTGGCCTACACCCGCTATTCCATGGCGAACAAACTGCCGGAGATTATGGCATCCAAGGCGCTGCTGCTGGCCTATGGGCCGAAGGAGCAGGCGACGGTCTCGATGGTTGCAGCCAAGGACGTGGGGCTTTGCGTGACGGAGCAGGGCCCTGAGGCGCTGGCGGACAAGCTGAGGCAGGTCATGGATCAGCCGCAAGACTTTCGGCGCCTCTCGGCGAGAGCCCGTCGTCGGGTGCGGCAAGACTTTCGAATGGAGGATATTCGGGCCCGCTTCTGCCAGTATCTGCGCGATGCGGCCCAGAGTTGCGAGCGCAGCGAGGCCAGCGGTCCCAGCGAGGAATACCCCACCCTGGTCAAGCGGCTGAGCGGACTTGCCGTCGCCGAGGATCTGGCCTTTCCCATGCGGTCTGCGCACGCGGTGGTCCTGCCCAGCTTCCGGCAGAAGGAAAAGCTGGACGACTTTCTGGCCAGGGCAGCCTGGTTCTTCCCGCAAACGGGAATCGAGCGCCTGACCGTCTTCGTTTCCAAACGCCTGCTCGCCGATTATCAATGGCAATTGCCGCAGGGCTTTGATCCGAGCATTGAGCGCGAGCGCTTCGCCAGGCTTTCCAAGGTCTTGGATTTGGTTGAGGTCACCGGGCCGGAGCCGGAAGCCTTTGAGCAGCAACAGGCCTTGGTCGGGGCGGCGAGCCTGATCTACTACTACGACATCCATGCGCGCGAGCTGTGGAACAGTGCGCCCAGGCGGGCGCTGACGGAAGAGAAGCTCCAGTTCTCAGTCGATCCCAAGAAGGAGAAGAACGAAGCCGCCCTCTATCTGGAGGCGGCGCCAAAGCTGATCCGCTGGCCGGCCTCACTGATCGAAGAGAACCACAAGGCCTTTCTGGCGACCGGCCTCTTCGACAAGAGCTACGATCGCTCCATCATTCTGGCCACCGGGCCCTCCATCTCCGACTATCGGCGCTTCGACATCGAAGGGGCCATGGTGATTGCCTGCAACAGCATCATCAAGAGCCGGGAGATCATGGATAGAGCGCGCCCGCAAATCCTGGTCTTTGCCGATCCGATCTTCCACTACGGCCCCTCGGTCTATGCGGCGAAGTTCCGCTACGACCTGGAGCGTGCCTTGGAGCGCTACGACTTCACCATCGTCACTCCGCTCAAGTACTACGCCACCCTTTTGGATACCGTACCCAGCGCGCGCGGCCGAGCGGTCGCTGTGCCCTTCGAGCGCAACTGCGGCGTGGTCATGGACTTGCAGTCGGAGTTCCGGACCCAGACGACGGACAACATCCTGACCCTGCTGATGCTGCCGCTGGCCTATACCTTCTCTGACAAGGTCCTGGTCTTTGGCTGCGATGGCCGTCCCGAAGAGGACAATACCTATTTCTGGAAGCATCAGAACGCGGTCCAGTACGCAGATAAGATGGATAACATCAAGACGATCCATTCCAGTTTCTTCGTCATGGACTACGACGACTATTACACCCGCCATCAAGAGAAGACCGAACGCTTCGTGCAGATGGCGGAGTCCTTGGGCAAGAGCTTCCAGAGTGGCGGCTTCTCCTACATCCCGGCAATGCGTAAGCGTGGGACGGAGGCCTACATTCTGAAGCAGGGCGTGAGCGCCGGCGGGCAGCGCTCTCAAAAGGCCATGATTGTCGACTTGGGCGGTGGCGACGACAGGGACAGGCTGCACCTGGCGCGGATGAAGGAGGCGCTGTACGGCCTCTCGAAGGCGCCGGTCGACGTGTTGAGCCTGCAGACCGAAGAGGAATGGTGGCATCAGCCAGACAGCCTAACGACTGATCGAGGGCTAGAAGAGGAGGGTTCCGCACCTCTGACGCTGGTCGCCGGAGCCGCAGATCGTGACGCAAGCCAGGACCAGCTGCCGATTCCCTCCGAGGAGCTACATCAGCTCAGTAGCAAGGAGCCTGAGGCGCTGAGGCGATTGGCAGAGGATCTCTTCTCGGAGGGGGAGACATTCTTCCGCTC
This sequence comes from Rhodospirillales bacterium, assembly GCA_963669335.1. GTDB lineage: Bacteria > Pseudomonadota > Alphaproteobacteria > Kiloniellales > JACOMY01 > JACOMY01. The sequence goes on along the minus strand of OY770023.1, from coordinate 5,498,528 downwards.
GCCTCTTTGGCAGAACACAAGGATCAGCGTAACGGCTGAGGTCGCCGAATCCTCGGTGTCAGGATGGGGGACGGCCCTGCGCAGCGAGAGCCCGCCGGACGTTCACCTCAATCTCAGCCTTCCCTTGAACGAATTCCAGGCCTGGCGTGTCGGGCAATCCGATGATGCTGAGACTTCTGACGCGCCAATCAATGGCAAGGCGCTAGGCCGGATACTAATCCAGGACAGAGATGATCGGACTGCCCTCATCCAGCAACTCGGCGATTGGCAAGGGCTTGTCTACAGTCTGACAGCTGAGGTGGAGGCCTTGGCGGAGCTTCTCAAAGGAGCAGAAGACCTGGACCTCGGCAAGATCGACCTGATTGTCGATGTCGGAGACTCACTCCTCGATCTGACATTGCGTCAGCAGTTGCAGGCTGGTGCAGCCGTGCGCTGGCTGATCGACTATGGTGAAAGGACGGTGTCCACGGTCCGGGTACGTGCCGCCAGCCAAGCGGTGCAGCAGGTGCTGAAAGGGGCCTCCGGAATCATGCTGGAGCGTGCGCCGCCGGTGAATGTGGCTCTGCCGGATCATCTCTGGAAATCGCGACCAGACAGGTCTGTCCCCTGCGGGTACCTGAAAAAATCGGACCGAAACCGCCTTTGCATAATTGGCGACGGGAGCGTTGCCAAGAGCCGCCAGCTTGCCGAGGAAACGGCCAAGACCTTTGCTCTGGAGGACGGCGAGGCCTCGCTCTATCTGCGCGGGCTCGATCCAAGCAAGACCAAGGCTCTAACCGATTCGCCGCTAAGCCGGGCCGGAGTGAACATTATCGGTGAAGAGGGTGAGATCGATCAGGCTTTGGCCGCTGCTGATCTCATCGTCATCCTTTGCCAGGATCTGCTGGCAGAACAGGGCTTCCTCGACATCGTGCAGAGGGCCGTCTATGTCGGCACGCCGCTGGTGCTCTGGTCGCGCGGGAGGTTAGGCCAGGCCTGTCTGCCCTTGGACCTGGGTGTTCCCTTCGACCGCTTGGATCGGAACAGCATCCTGGGCTCGATCCGGGCCAGCTTGACGAACCTCAGCTACTACGTTCAGGTGGCCGACCAGGTCTCCAGCACCTTTGCCGAAGAGGCCTCTTGGTCCAACGCCGCGGTCGGGCTCTTTGCCGCCGGTCAACGGCCGGAGGTGACGGACGAGCAATGGGGCCTGGTGCCGCTCAACGTGTCGATGCAGGGCAGTGTCAGTGTCTATGGCTCGAACAGCTTCCGGATTCCTGCGGCTGCAAGTCAGAGCAATCTCCTGTTGATTTTCCAGGCTGGTGTCTCGGCCGGGGACAAGGTGGAGATCGAGTTGCGCTTTCGGGCCAGTGGTCCCAGCAAGTTTCCACTGCGCATCTTTCGCCACGGCACCGATCAGCCGGAAGGCTCTGAGTTTCGGACACCCAAATGGGAAGACCTGGGTGAGGGCGTCTATGCTGTCACGCAAGCCTATACCTTCCGCCGCAGTCACGAGGGGTTCCGGCTGGAAATCAGCGGCTCGAAGGAGAACACTTTGGAGCTTGAGATTCTGGACCTGCGCGCGAGCTTGGGAGACTAGGGCGTGGCCTTGAATAGGCCCTACAGCCGGCAGCCGATCCTGGTTTGGACGATGGGTAAGGTGGCCTCTTCCACCATCTCCTATTCGCTCTTCATGGCCGGCCTCTACACCTTGGACATCCACAGCCTGCAGAACCCGCTGGTCACGCAGCCAGACGCGGCGCGTGATGAGGAAAGCTCCCAAGAACGCCTGCCCCATCATGTCCTGCGCTCCAGGCGTGCGCTGGAGATCTTCGAGATGGGGTCCGAACCGATCGAGATCATCACAGCGGTAAGAGAACCGGTGGCCCGCAACCTCTCTGCCTTCTTTCAGAATTTGAAACGCTCTGATGTGGAGGGCAAGTCCGCCGACGAGGTAATCGGGATGTTCAAGACGGGATACAAGCACAGCATCCCGCTGGACTGGTTCGACAACGAGATCTTGGCACGGACCGGTGTGGACCTTCTGCTGGAGCCTTTTGATATTGCACAGCGCTGGTCGATCGTTGAGACGGGACGCTTTCGCTTTCTCGTCATTCGCTTGGATGGGCGGGAAGCGGTCATGCAAGAGGGGCTGCAGCAGTTCCTTGGCGAGCCTGTCTTCATCGCCAATCAGAACGAGTCACGCGGCAAGTTCTATGACACGCTCTATCGGGATGTAAAACGCCAGATCCGCTTCGATCTCAGCGAGCTCAAACCGCTCTATAACTCCAAATACTGCAAAGCCTTCTGGACCCCAAAAGAGCGCAAGGAGATGCGGCAGAGCTGGGTCCTCTCCGAGTGATTTCTATGCGGTGCCTATGGCTCGCTCTTACGCGGCATGGTCTTGAGCAGGGTCAGCGCTTCGAAGCCTTCGAGAAAGAGCCCGGACTTGTTCACCACATCGACATAGCTTGGCTTGACGCCGGCCGCCGAGAGGATCTCGCCGAAGAAGACATCCTCATACATGATGTGGGGATTATCGATCCAGAAATGGGTCAGGCTGTAGCGATAGATTTCGCTGAGGCCCTTGCGGCCTAGGTAATAGCAGAAGCCGGAGCAGTACTCGACGGGGGCATGCAATGCCAGCCGAGGCGCTTCTCCATCGGCAGAGAGATGGCCATGATGATAGACCGCACCCATGTAGCGGTTGATGCGTCCGCCATAGGGGATCTCCGCGGCCAGGCAGGAGCTGATCATCGCTTTCAGGACAGCCGGATCATCGATGAAACCGTCGTCGTCGGTCTTCAGCACCGCGGTGACGTTGGTGCAGGTGTAGAGATAGCGGTAGGCGAGGCAGAGCTTCTTGGCGAGAAACTCGTAGCCATCTTCGCTGGGCACAGCCAGACGATGACCGTACCTGCGCTCTTGTGAGGTGATCGTCTCCAGGCTCGGGTCGCCGTAGAGCACAAATACGGGAAAACCGGCCCGGCGTCTGATGTCGCGCGCGAAGCGCTCCGCCATCGGCAGGTTGCCCTTCCAGGTGAGAAGCAGCACCGCGGGGCCCTTGTAGACCTCGCCTGATAGCCGCCCTGAGGTCTCCATCATCAGGCGCCGGTGGTGCAGGACTAGCAGTTCGTCGGCCTTGTTGTGCCAGATTGCCCGCTCCAGGTAGGTCAGCGCCTTGCCCTTCTCGCCCAGCGTCTCATAGATCCGGGCTGCGCGATAGAAGAGGTCACCGCAGTACTGCGGCAAGGAGGTAAGGCTGATGACGCGGTTAAGGTCAGCTTCGATCAGTGCTGCTGCCTCCCGATGCGCTCCCAAGGCTTCCAAGCGCGTGAGTTCGGCCACGAAACGGCTCGAGAGCGGAGCATTGATCGCCGAGGACTTCAGCAGATTGGGCGAACGAAACTCGCTCTCGATCTCGCGGACGAGATCGGCTTTCCCCGCTTCGCTCTTCGTCGCTTCGGCGCGGGCTTGATAGGCTTCGATCGAGCGTCTGATTGTCTCCAATCCGGCTTCGCGCACGTTCGGATCGGGGCTGATCAGCTCACGGCGCCGGGTCACCACCGAGAGAAGCGTCGCCCAGGCGCGCTCACTCTCGCCGATCTGCCAGAGCGCGCCGGCATGGCGATGCAGGCTGCGCTCCACCCGTTCCAAGGCCTGCACCTGGTCGAAGTAACGATGCGCGACGTGGAACTTCTTCAAGTCATAGGCCGTGCGCGCCACGATCCTGAGGCCCGGCAGGGTCGCTTTGAACTCAGTTTCGAGATAGGCGTAGATGCGCTCTGCCACCGTCCAGCGTTCAGCCTTGAGCAGGAGTGCAATCAAGCGTGACAGGGTCCGCACGCGATCACAAAGACGGGCAGCCTTGATCTGCAGGCAAATGGCCTGACGAAGTTGGCCCTGCTGTTCCTCCAGGCTCGATTCCAGGGTCAAGAGCCGCCCGCTCGGCTCGCCAGCGCCTATCCCATGAAGGAGCTGCCGGGCAGCCGCCGGATTGCCGCTCAAGACCAGAGTATCGACAGAGCGCTCCAGAAGGACAACATTGGTCGGCCGCAGCAGGAAACTCTGCAGGGCCTGGTCCACCTCTGTGAGACTGGGTTCGCGTGGCATATTGTGCCGGACACCCAGATGGCGAACGTAGTCCAACTGCTCTTCCAGCGTCTCCGGCAAACGCTCGACCGAGCCGAGGCCGTGACCAAAAAAGCCGACATGCTTGACCAGAAAGCCGTGCCGCTCCTTGATGGCGAGGTCGTCGGGGTAACGCGCCACGAAAGCGGCAGAATGCTCCTGCCGGAAGGCCGGGCCGGAGAGCAGGCTCTTGAGGATCGCCAAGTCATAGAGGTCGATCGGCCGTGCCTCATCGGTGGCAGCGAGCGCCTCCAGGTTGGCAACGGCCCCAGCGATGTCGCCGACATTTTCTGAACAGCGTGCCAGCCCGCGAAGCGAAACTGCGTTCTGGGCCCGTGTGTGCACCTGCCGCCAAAGCTCCAGCGCCTCTGCCCATCGGTCGTTGCGCTCGGCAAGGGTCGCCTGCAGTTTCAGCAGCGCGACCGTATTGCCGCTGGCCTTTTGCATCCCGGCCAGAGCTGCCTCTGATACCGCCCGATTCTCCAACCAGATGGTACAGTCGACCAGTTGGCCCCAGAGGTCCTTGTTCTGCGGGTTCTGCTCAAGCGCGCGGCGGACAAGGGGCAGCGCCATGGTCTTTGGCATGCGCCGCACGGCCGTATGGACCACCTTTTTCCAGTCCATCCCACCGCTCTCGCCACGAGCGCCCAGGGTCTCGGCGCGGCGAGTGAACTCGCGCAGCAAAGATTGGACCATCTCCATGGCGGTCTCAGATGGGCTGGTCGGTGCGTCCATAGGGTTTCTTCTAGCCGGCTGAACCTGCTTCTACCTCAATCCCACTCCAGGATCACCTTGCCGCTGTCGCCCGAGAGCATGGCATCGAAGGCGGTCTGATACTCGGCGATTGGATAACGGTGGGTGATGACGGCCGTGACATCCAATCCGGACTGCAGCATGGCCAGCATCTTGTACCAGGTCTCGAACATCTCGCGGCCGTAGATCGCCTTGATGGTCAGTGCCTTGGCGATGATCGGGCGCCAGTCGGTCTCGCTGGGCCCGGCCGGTATGCCCAAAAGCGCGATGTGGCCTCCCATGATCATGGCGTCCACCATCTGATCGAAAGCCCTGGGATTGCCGCTCATCTCCAGACCGATGTCGAAGCCCTCCGTCATATTCAAAGAGGCGCGCACCTCTTCCAAGGTTTCCTCCGCCACGTTCACCGGGCGCACGTCGGCAACCCTGGCGGCCAGATCCAGGCGGTAGGGGTTCATGTCGGTGATGACGACATGGCGGGCACCGACGTGGCGGCAGACAGCCGCTGCCATGATGCCGATCGGGCCGGCGCCGGTGATCAGCACATCCTCGCCCACCAGATCGAAGGAGAGCGCGGCATGGACGGCATTGCCAAGAGGATCCAGTAGAGAGCCGATCTCGAGGCTTACCTCTTCCGGCAAAGGCACGACGTTGAAGGCCGGCAGTGCCAGATAGTCGGCGAAGGCGCCGGGGATGTTGACGCCGACGCCGCGGGTATCGGGGTCCAGGTGGTACTTGCCGGCACGCACCGCGCGGCTCTGGTTGCCGACCACATGGCCCTCACCGGAGACCCTCTGGCCAACCTTGATGCGGTGCACGTTGCTGCCGACGGCAATGACCTCTCCGGCGTACTCATGGCCCACGGTCATCGGCACCGGCACGGTCTTGGCGGCCCAGTCGTCCCACTTGTAGATGTGGATGTCGGTGCCGCAGATGGCGGTGCGTTTGATGTCGATCAGCACCTCGTCGGGGCCGATCTCAGGCCGCTCGGCCTCGCCGATCCAGATGCCGGGCTCGGCCTTTGCTTTGATCAGGGCGCGCATGTTTTTCTTTACCCAGGCTAGAGGATGGAGAGCGCCTTGCCGGCGCGGGTGAAGGCGGCAATGGCACGGTCGACGTGCTCTGTGCTGTGTGCGGCCGAAAGCTGGGTGCGCACGCGGGCCTGGCCCTTGGGCACGACCGGATAGAAGAAGCCGATCACGTAGATGCCTTCGTCCAAGAGGGCTGCCGCCAGCTTCTGTGCCAGGGCGGCATCGCCGATCATGACCGGCACGATGGGATGCTGGCCCGGTAGCAAGGTGAACCCGGCTGCCTCCAGGCCGGCGCGGAAGCGCCTGGCATTGTCCCAAAGCCTGGCGCGCAGGTCGCTGCCTTCGGCCACCATCTGAAAGGCCCGGCGACCCGCGGTGACGATGGCCGGCGCCAGCGCGTTGGAGAAGAGATAGGGGCGGGAGCGCTGACGCAGCATGTCGACGATCGGTTGGGCGGCGGCGACGAAGCCGCCCATGGAGCCGCCCATGGCCTTGCCCAGGGTGCCTGTCACGATGTCGACCCGGCCCATCACCTCGCAATGTTCCAAGACACCACGACCGCCTTCTCCCAGCACGCCCATGCCGTGGCAATCGTCGACCAAGACCAGTGCATCATAGCGGTCGGCCAGATCGCAGATCCGGTCGAGCCGGGCGATGGTGCCGTCCATGGAGAAGACGCCGTCGGTGACGATGACCCGGCGGCGGGCGTCGCTGGCTTCCGTCAGCTTGGCCTCCAGATCCGCCATGTCGTTGTTGGCGTAGCGATAGCGCTTGGCCTTGCAGAGACGGATACCATCGATCAGGGAGGCATGGTTCAGCGCGTCTGAGATGATCGCATCCTCGGCCTCGAAGAGCGGCTCGAAGACGCCGCCGTTGGCATCGAAACAGGCCGCATAGAGGATGGAATCCTCGAATCCCAGGAACTGGGCGATCTCGCGTTCCAGCATGCGATGCTGGTCTTCGGTACCGCAGATGAAGCGCACGCTGGCCATGCCCAGGCCATAGTGGTCCAGGCCTTCGTGGGCGGCCTGAATGAGCTGGGCATCGTCGGCCAGGCCCAGGTAGTTGTTGGCACAGAAGTTGAGAACTTGGCGTGGGCCATCCGGTCCCTTGACCGTGATCTCGGCCCCCTGCTGCGAGAGGATCTCGCGCTCGCGCTTATAGAGTCCCTCGGCATCGATCTGCTCGAGGCTGGACTCCAGCTGTTGGTGAAAGCTCGCCGAAGCGCCGCGCATGACTGCCTCCTTTGGATTTTGTGTTTAGCAACCTTGTGGGGTCATCGGCGGTCTGCCGCAAGTCCTTCCGCGCGATTGGCGGAAAGGCGACGGTCGCTGCCATCACACCGACTGTCTTGCCACGCGGCTGACCCTGACTGCAGGATGCGGGTCCAAGAGAGCCGGGACCAGAGCAATTGCAGCATGACTGAGAGCAGCCGCACGGGGGCATTGCCCAAGGAAGGCCCTGTCGAGGGAGGCAGCGAGAGGGCTCGCAACGGCGCCAAGCGGGCGGCCCCGCGCTTCAGTCGCCTGACCCCGGCAGCACGCCGACAAGAGATCTTGGAGGCCGCCCGACGTTGCCTGGCGCGCGACGGGGTTGGCGGCTTTACCGTGGCCGAGATCGCGAGCGAGGCCGGGATCTCCAACGGCCTGATTGGGCACTATTTTCCGACTAAGGACGCCCTCCTGGTCGCCACCTATCAGGCTGAGGCCGATCGTCTGTTGGCCTCTACCCGGGCTGCACTCGATGGTCGCGAAGAGGATGCGGATTGGCGCTTGAAGGCCCTGATCGGCAGCGCCTTTTGCCCCGAGATCTTCAATGAGGAGACCGTGGCGACCTGGTTGGCGCTCTGGGGGCAGGTGCGCACCAACGCGGCGCTGCGCGAGGCGCACAAGGCGATCTATGTCACCTATCGGCGCGGTTTTGCGCGTGCCATTGGGCGCTCTGCCGACGCCAGGAGACTTGCCTTGGATACGGCCGCGCTTGCCAGCGACATCTCTGCCTTGATCGATGGCCTCTGGCTGGAGTGGGGGCTCGACCCAGAGCTTTTCGACGCCGAGGCCGCCATGACCGCCTGTCGTCGCCTGCTGGCGGCGCACGGCATTGACCTCAAATAGGAGAAGGCCTCCATGTTCAAGGACGATCTGCTGGCTGGAAAGCGCTATCTCATCACCGGTGGCGGCACCGGTATCGGGCGCAACATCGCCAAGCGCTATCTGGAACTGGGCGCAAGGGTCGCCATCTGCGGACGGCGTGAAGAGGTCCTGGCCCAGACCTCAGAAGAGCTCGCCAAGGAGACCGGCGGCGAGATCCTCTATCATCCCTGTGACATTCGCGATCCCGATCAGGTCGAGAGCCTGCTGGACTGGCTCTGGTCCGGTGGTGCGCCGCATGGCCTGGTCAACAACGCTGCCGGTAACTTCATCGCCCGCAGCGAAGAGCTCTCGTCGCGCGCCTTCGACGCGGTGGTGCGGATCGTCTTGAACGGAACGGCCTATATGACCCTGGGCTGCGGCCGTCGCTGGCTCGCCGAAGAGCGCAAGGCCTCAGTCCTCTCCATCGTCACCAGCTATGCCTGGACCGGGTCCGGCTATGTGCTGCCCTCGGCCATGGCGAAGTCCGGCGTGCTCGCCATGACCCGAAGCCTGGCGGTGGAGTGGGGGCCGCGCGGCATCCGCTTCAACGCCATCGCTCCCGGACCCTTCCCGACCAAGGGGGCCTGGGATCGCCTGGTGCCGCTGCCCAAGTTGGCGCGCGGCCTGGAAGAACGCATCCCGCTCGGCCGTGCCGGCGATCACCAGGAATTGGCCGACCTGGCCGTCTACCTGATGGCGGACGGCAGCGCCTATGTGAACGGCGATGTGGTGACCATCGACGGCGGCGAGTGGCTGAAGGGTGCTGGTCAGTTCAGCTATGTCGGCGATATCATGACTGACGAGGACTGGGAGACAATCCGACCGAAGAAGAAGGGCTAGACCCATGGCGGAGGAAGAACGCGCGGCCGTGACGGCCGTCATCAAGGACTATCTCCATGGCATGGTCTTTGCCGAGGGCGAGGTGCTGCGTCGGGCGCTGCATCCCCGTTGGCACTGCATCGGCCACTTCAAGGAGGGCTTGGAGTGGCTCTCGCGCGAGGAATTCATTGAGGCCTGCGAGGCCGCGCGGCCCGAGAACCCCGATCCTGATTTCTTTTGGGAAATCGAAAGTCTGGAGGTCATTGGCGACACCGCCACGGCGCGCTTGCAGGATGACTACCTGGGCATGCGCTTTAGCGACCTCCTCACCCTGCTGAAGCACGAGGGGCGCTGGCAGGTGGTGAACAAGGTCTTCTATCTGCATCCCAAGGCCTAGGAGGTTTTTGTCTGTCAGGGCAGAAGCTAGCCTATACTACTGTACATTATCGTTGCTCCGAGCACTGCGCCCTATACACTTGGGTTTTTGCAGTCCTTTCCTCTATGATTGCAGAGCATGAGGGGTAGGCATCTCCCGCTAAGCAGGTCGCATTAAGAGCCTTGCAGCGGGCCTGGACGCCTTTGTGCCCTGTCTTTGAGAAACGGTGTGGATTGGGAGCGAGCGACAATGGCGACGATTTTTGGCGATACCGGTATAGACAACAGCTTGACCGGAACGAACCTCAGCGATGTGGTTTATGGGTTGAGCGGTAGCGACCGGATCTATGGACGTGGTGGCAATGACAGCCTCTTTGGTGGGTCAGGTGGCGATCTCTCGCTCTATGGAGGGAATGCGCCGGACACGATTTTTGGCGGCGAGGGAGACGACACCTCGCTCTATGGAGACAACGGCAGTGATGTCATCAATGCCGGCACGGGTGTCGACGCCTATCTAGGAGGTGGCAGCGGCCGCGACCGCCTGAGCGGCGGAGAGGGCGATGATGCCTTCTTCTTTGGAGGAAGCGGCAATGATCGCCTGTTCGGCGGCGCCGGCCGCGACGGCCGCTTCTATGGTGAAGAGGGCGATGACCGGATTTTTGGGCGCCACGCCAACGATGGGTCTCTCTATGGCGGCGATGGTTCGGACACAATCAATGGCAACAGCGGCAATGATTCCTTCCTTTGGGGAGACAACGGCGACGACCGACTTATCGGCGAGATAGGCGACGACAGCTTCATCATCGGCGGCAGCGGCACTGATTGGATTGAAGCGGGAAGCGGTGCCGACCGCAGCCTGCTCGGCAGCTCAGGCAGCGATCGCATCTATGGTGGATCTGGTTTCGATCGTGCCTTCTTCGGCGGGCTGGCCAACGACAATCTCTTCGGTGACGACGGCAAGGACCTGACGTTTGATGGGGGCTCTGGCGACGATAGGATCTTCGCCGGCAGTGGTGACGATTTCTTGTTCTTGGCAGAGAGTGGCAAGGATTTCGTGGCTGGCGACTCCGGGAATGATTCGGTCTTCTTCGGCGGTGACGGCAACGATGGACTGACCGGTCGCGCTGGCGATGACGCCTCGATCTTCGGCGAAGCCGGTAACGACACCCTGAGTGGCGGCATCGGCGAGGACAGCGGCCTCTACGGCGGCACGGGCGCAGATCGCATCCTGGCCGGGAACCAAGACGATCAGGGTCTCTTTGGTGGCAGCGGCAAGGATCTGGTCTTCGGCGGCAATGGTAACGACACCCTCAACGTTGCCAGCCAAGGGGAGTTCGTCCTGGGCGAGACCTACGACGGCGGTGCCGGCGTGGACACCCTGATGCTGGGTGAAGGCGCGACGATCCCGGCCGGTGTCATGATCACCAACATCGAGGTCATCATGCCCTACTGAGGCTGTACTGCACCTCTGTTTGCCATAAGCGATCTCTATCCACGTGGAGGAGGGCCCCTTCTGGGCGCGGCCAAGGCTGGCCTTTCGGTTGAAAGCCGGCTAAGAGGGGCCTCCTTTGTGACAATGAGATCGGAATGACAGCGATGAACGCCGAGACCGGCTCGCAAACCTGCGGCGAAGCCCTGATCGCGCTCTTGGAGCGCTATGGAGTCGATACCGTCTTCGGTATTCCAGGCGTGCACACCCTGGCGCTCTATCGCGGGCTCGCCAAGAGCGGGATTCGCCATGTGCTGGTGCGCCACGAGCAGGGGGCGGCCTTTGCCGCCGACGGCTATGCTCGTGCGACCGGCAAGCCGGGGGTTTGTTGCGTCATCACCGGCCCCGGCGTGACCAATGCCGCCACCGGTATCGGCCAGGCCTTTTCCGATTCCGTGCCGGTCCTGATGCTCTCCTCCGTCAATGAGAGCTGGAGCCTGGCGCGCGGCACTGGGCGCCTGCACGAAATGCGCGATCAGCGCGCGCTCACCAGCTCAATCACGAGTTTCAGCGCGACCGCCAACACGCCGGCTCAGGTGCCGGGCCTCCTGGCGCGTGCCTACAGCGCTTTCGCCAACGAGCGGCCGCGGCCGGTGCATATCGAGCTGCCGTTGGATGTGTTGGACGAAGCAGTTGGTGACGACTGGCCGGTCAGGCCCGAGACGGGAGAGCGGCACGCCGACCCGGCGCTGCTGGACCGGGCCATGGATCTGCTGCAGGCAGCCGAGCGCCCGCTAATCATCCTGGGCGGCGGTGCCATGGGGTCGGAGGCCGAGGTGCAGCGGCTGGCTGAAGCCTTGCAGGCGCCGGTGCTGACCACCGTGGCAGCCAAGGGCGTGGTGCCGGAGAGCCATCCGCTCTCGGGCGGCTCGCCGCTCTCCATGCAGGTCGGTCGCGACTTTGCGGCCAAGGCCGACTGCCTGTTGATCCTGGGCTCGGAATTGGCCGAGACCGATCTCTGGGCCGAGAAAATCGATTTGACCGGTCGCGTGATCCGCGTCGACTTGGATCCGGAGCGACTGAACGACCTCTATGCCGCTGAGGTGGCGATCCTGGCGCACGTCCGCCCCACCGTGGCAGCACTGGCAGAAGCCGCGGCTGCCGCCCCGCGGGAGGCCTCTGGCGACTGGGGCGGCCCGGCCGTTCAGCAGTTACGCCAGGCCGTGGCCGGGGCGGCATCGCCCCTGACCCGGCGGCACAACCAGGTGCTGACCCGTTTGCGCCAGGTCCTGCCGGCGAACGGCATGGTGATGACCGACATGACCCAGATGGCCTATTCCGGCAACGTGACCTTCCCGGTCGACGGCCCGCGCTCTTGGGTGCATCCGCAGGGCTATGGCACCCTGGGCTATGCCTTGCCGGCCGCCATCGGCGCCAAGATCGCCAGCCCGGACCGCCCGGTGGTGGCCATGGTCGGTGATCACGGCTTCCTCTACACCATCCAGGACCTGGCAACCGCGGTGGAAGAGCAACTGCCGTTGGTCATCCTGCTTTGGAACAACGACGGTCTGGGTCAGATCCGTGACGACATGATCGAGCGTGGCTTCCAGCAGATCGGCGTGACCCCGCGCAATCCTGACTTTCAGGCTCTGGCGCGCGGCTTTGGTGCCAAGTCTGCCAAAGCGACCAGCCTGGACGAGCTGCCGTCGCTGATGACCGAGGCCCTGGGGCATAACGGCCCCTTCCTCTTGGAGGTTCCGGATTCTATCGTGCCGAAAGCCTGAACGGGCGATACCGAGACCTCAAAAGAATAGGACCTGAGTCAGCCCATGCGCGCCTTGCTTTCCGCTTTCGTCACCCTGCTGTTCCTGGCGGCCCCCCTGCAGGCGGCCGATGAGGCCAGCCTGATTGTCGGTACCTGGGAGTTCCAAGTCAGCTCCGGTGAGATCGAAATCCGCACCTTTGGTCCCGACAAGACCTACATGCAAGAGGTCCGCAAGGGCGATGGGACCTCCGAATCGATCAGCGGAACCTATGAGGCCGGTGACCACAATCTGGTGGTGACGGTCGAGAGCGCCGATCCGCAGACCGTCGAGATCGGCTCGACCATCTCCATCGGCATCGTCTCGGTCGACGACAAGACCCTGGTGTTGGACGGCGACGGCGAGGAATTGCAGGGCAAACGCCTGAGCCCGGCGCCGAGCAACTGAGCGCAGAGACAAACTAGAAGCACTTTGCTGTTTGTTGGATAGCCGGCGTTAGCTCTTGGACTGGGGCCGGCGCTGGCGGTTACCTGCGTAAAGTCAGGCGACGAGCAAGCCGGCCGATCCGATGCTAGTCGTCAGGATCATGAGGGCGATCAGCTGGATTTCGCTTATCTGTGCGGCGATCTCGATCATTCTGTCATCTCATCGCTATCCTCTCCGGATCCCAGTGTCGCTCAACCGGCTTCGAGAGGCGGTTTGAGCCGCTCACGCCCCGCTCCTTTTCCCATCGCGTCACTGTGATTAGACAGTGACCCTTCGCAACGCCACCTCATTCAACAGACGGGCGGCGTGTTCTACTGCTCTACATCAGAGTAAAGACCGCTTCTTGTTCATCATATCGGAAAGGAATGCGTGACCATGTTGAAGTCTAAACCGACGAAGACCAGTTTCGCGACCCATCTGGATCGTGGTGACTATGATGCGGTGGTGCCGGTGGGCGGCACACTTCTCGCCCTGGCAGCCACTCTGGCGAGCCTGGTGGTAGCCATCTAGCTCCGTCTCTTTCTCCTTCTTAATCCTCCTTCCCCAGCCTCAGGGGCGGCCCCGTCAAGGGACCGCCCCTCTCTTTTATGCCGCATCGACGCTGCAACGCAGCATCCCTACCTTCCTGAAACGAGAGCGGCGAGCTTGGAGCCCGAGGCTATGCGCAACTACGACAGCGAGAAAGCGGCCCACCTGGTCACCGCCTGTAAGGCCGCCAAGGCCAAGTATGGAGCCACGGTGCTGGTGTTGCAGGGCGGCGGGGCGTTGGGTTCCTACCAGGCTGGTGTGCACGACGTTCTGGCCTCTGCGAGCCTGCATCCCGACTGGGTCGCCGGTATCTCTATCGGCGCGATCAACTGTGCTCTGATCGCGGGCAATCCTCCGAGCGAGCGGGCCGATCGCCTGCGCGAGTTCTGGTTCCGCATCACAGAGCGGGTGGAGTGGCCCTTCGCGCCGATCGGCGACGACATGCGCGGTTTCATGAACAAGCTCTCGTCGCTCTCCTCAGTGATGCTGGGTCAGCCGGGCTTCTTTGAGCCACGCTTTCCCAATCCCTGGTTCCAACCGCCGGGCTCGACGGGTGCGGTCAGCTACTACGACACCGCCCCCCTCAAAGAGACGCTCTTGGAGCTGGTAGACTTCGACCTCTTGAACGAGGGGCCGGTGCGCCTCAGCGTCGGTGCCGTCAACGTCATGAGCGGCAACTTCGTCTACTTCGATAATCGGGAGCGGCGCATCGGGCCGGAGCACATCATGGCCTCCGGCGCTCTGCCGCCGGGCTTCCCGCCGGTTGAGATCGAGGGGGAGTTCTATTGGGATGGCGGCCTCGTCTCAAACACGCCGCTCAGCTACGTTCTGCAGAAGGCGCCGGAGCTCTCGACCTTGGTGTTCCAGGTCGATCTCTTCAGCGCCCGCGGACTGAAGCCCAAGACCTTGAACGACGTGGCCGAGCGGCAGAAGGATATCCAGTTTTCCAGCCGCACGCGGCTCAACACCGACATCTTTCGCGACGTGCACCAGGTCCGCTCCGCCCTGGGACACCTGCTCGACAAACTGCCGCCTGAGGCGCGCAAGGATCCGGCAATCGCGGAGATGGAAGAGCTGCGCGCCACCGCGCTCGTCAACATCATCCAGCTGGTCTATCAGCGCCGTAGCTATGACGCCGACTTCAAGGACTATGAGTTCTCGCGCAACACCATGCTGGACCATTGGAAGATGGGCGAGCACGACATGATTCGCACCCTCAGGCATGTTGATTGGCTGGAGCCACCGGATCCCCGCGACGGCGTCAAAACCCATGACGTGCACTACGACGCTACGGACTGATGTCCTTGCTTATTTGACGCAAAGCAACTGAGAAGGAAGACCTGACGATGACCGAGGATGAGGTTCGCCAGAACGCCTTTGCCATGCCCTTGACCAGCCCGGCCTATCCTTGCGGGCCCTATCGCTTCACCAATCGGGAATTCATGATCGTTAGCTACCGCAGCGATCCCGAGATCCTGGAGAAGGTGGTGCCGGCGCCCTTGAAGCTGCGCGAGCCGGTGGTGCACTACGAGTTCATCCGCATGCCCGATTCAAACGGCTTCGGTGATTACACCGAGAGCGGGCAGGTGATCCCCGTCACCTTCGAAGGCCAGGCCGGCAGCTATGTGCACGCCATGTACCTGGACGACGAGCCGCCGATCGCCGGTGGGCGAGAGCTCTGGGGCTTTCCCAAGAAGCTGGCGCAGCCGACCATGGAGGTACACAAGGAGACCCTGGTCGGCACCCTGGACTTCGGCCCGCTGCGCGTCGTCAACGCCACCATGGGCTACAAGCACAAGAACCTGGATCTGGATGAGGTGGCCAAGAGCCTGGCGGCCCCCAACTTCCTGCTGAAGATCATCCCGCACGTCGACGGCAGTGCCCGCATCTGTGAGATCGTGCGCTACTACATGGTCGACGTCGCAGTGAAGGGCGCCTGGAGCGGCCCGGCGGCAATCGAGATCTTCCAGCACGCCCTTGCGCCCGTCGCCGAGTTGCCGGTGCGTGAGGTGATCGGTGCCAAGCATATCCTCTCTGACCTCACCCTTGGCTTAGGTGAGGTGGTCTTCGACTACCTGGCTTAGTTTGGCGGGGTGCGTGCTGGGCTGGACCAGCACGCACCTCTTGTCAGGCCTCTGTTTGCCCCAATCGAAACCACGTGCCCTCAAGCAGCGGCCGACAAGCGATCGCGCCCATGCGGGGCGTCGAAGTCGATGATCGGGCCGGCCGGGACGATCAAGGTCGGGTTCACCGTCTCGTGGCTGCCGTAGTAGTGGTTCTTGATGTGATCGAAGTGCACCGTCTCGCGCACACCCGGCCATTGATAGAGCTCGCGCGTGTAGGCCCAGAGATTGGGGTAGTCGATCAGGCGTCTCAGATTGCACTTGAAGTGGCCGTGATACACCGGATCGAAGCGCAGCAAGGTCGTCAGCAGGCGCCAGTCGGCCTCGGTCACGGCATCGCCCATCAGGTAGCGATGACCGCTTAGCCGCTCCTCCAGCCAATCCAGAGTGTCGAAGAGCGGGACCACCGCGGCGTCGTAAGCGGCCTGCGTGGTGGCAAAGCCGCATTTGTAGACGCCGTTGTTGAGCGTGTCGTAGATGCGCGCATTGACCGGCTCCATGGCCTCACGCAGAGCCTCGGGATAGTAGTCGCCGGCCTTGGCTCCCACGCCATCGAAGGCCGCGTTCAGCATGCGAATGATCTCTGAGGACTCGTTGCTGACGATGGTCGCCTGCTGCTTGTCCCAGAGGATCGGCACGGTGACCCGCCCGCTGTAGTCCGGTTTGGCCGCGGTATAGACCTGATGCAGGCGACTGGCGCCGTGGATCGGATCGGGGACCACGCCGGGGCCGGGCTCGAAGGTCCAACCCTCACTGCCCATGAACCAGTTGACCACCGAGACCGAGATCATCTCCTCCAAGCCCTTGAGGCTGCGGAGGATCATGGTGCGGTGCGCCCAGGGACAGGCGTGGCTGATATAGAGGTGATAGCGCCCGGGCTCTGCCTTGAAACCGCCGACGCCGCTGGGACCGGGTGCTCCGTCAGCCGTCACCCAGTTGCGGAAAGCGCTGGCCGAACGCTCGAACTTTCCGGCCGAGGCCTTGGTGTCGTACCAGCTATCGTGCCACTGGCCGTCGACGAGCAGTCCCATGATCTCTCTCCTACTTGGCCGAGGGCTTGGCGACCAGCTTCACCGTCACCGGGATTTCCAGAGAGACCCAGTCGCCCTGCGGGTCCGACTCCGCGCCCATGCCGAACTCTAAGCGCTGCAGGGTGACCGTGGCGTCGGCCTTGGCCTCCGTTTCGCTGGCCTGGAAGGTGACAGCGACAGGGACCGTGTGATCGCGGATGGTAAGCTTGCCGTTCAGCATGTAGTTGCCCGATCCGTCTGGCTCGGCACCCAAAGCTTCGAAACGGGCCTGCGGGAAGGTCCCGACATTGAACCAATCGGCGCCCTTGAGGGTGCCGTTGTAGAGACCGTTGCCGGTCTCGGCAGAGGCGGTCTCGATGGTGACCAGCACCACCGCACTCTCCGGCGCTGCCGGGTCGAATTCGATGTTGGCCGTCCACTCCTTGAACTGCCCTTCGAAGGGCGTTCCGGCATGCACGCCAGAGAAGGTGATGGCGCTCTCGGCCTTGTCCACGCCCCAGGCCTTGGCCCAGAGGGTGCCGGCCGATGCCAGAGTGGCGGTGGCCATGATCAGAAGGGTTAGAAAGACGCGTCTCATCAGGGGGCATCCTTTCCTTATTGGTTAGCTGCGCCGCAAGAAGGGCAGCATCCGCGACAGCACGTCGTCGTGGTTGACAAGATGGTGTTTCAAGGCAGCGGCTACATGCAGGACCAGCAAAGCGATGGTGCTATAGGCCAGGAACTCGTGGACCTGGCCCACACTCTCCTCCAAAGCAGCCTTGGCCTCGGCGGCCATGCCGAACATCGGCAGGTGCGGCCATTCGAAGAGCCCCCAGTAGAGGGTCGGCAGACCCAGCTTACTGGCAGAGACCACGACCCATCCGGTCAGCGGCAGCCCGATCATCAGCAGGTAGAAGGCCACATGGGTCACCTTCGCTGCAAAGCGCTCAAAGGGCGTCATGTCCGGCGGCAGCGCGGGCGCGGGGTGCGTCAGGCGCCAGAACAGTCTGAGCAGGCTCAAGATCAGCACCGTCAGGCCCAAGGACTTGTGCCACTGGTAGACCTGGAAGGCGAGCATCTGCGTCGCCTGCTCCTGCAGGGCATCGACCATCCAAAGGCCGCTCGCGAGCTGTAAAATAATGGCCAAAGCGATGAGCCAATGCAGCGCGATCGCGACGGCTGTATATCGTTCAGCGACTTGGCTCATCTCAAGGCCTCCCCTTTGGGGTACGAGGCCCCAGCGCCAGGGCTCCCCAGTTCTGGGGCTCCCCGGCGCTGGGGCTTGGGCACTACTTCTCTTCGACGAACTCGGACTCGATGATGATCTGCACATCATCGCCGACACCGGGAACCAGGTGCGACATGCCATAGTCCGACCGCATGATTGCTGTGGTGGCAGAGATGCCAAGCGCTGCTGCATCGACGAAGGGATGCTTCTCAAGCGCCCCGTTCAGGGTCACGTCCAGGGTCACCGGATGCGTGATGCCGCGGAAGGTGAGATCGCCCTCAACCTGGCCGCTGGTCGGGCTGGTCTGGGTCATTTTGGTCGATTTGAAGGTGATCTCCGGATGGGTCTTGGCGTCCATCCAGTTTGCGTCTTCCTGCAGTTCCTTGTCGAAGTCCGTGACATGCGCGTTGGGATAGTCGGTGCGCAGGCTCATCGGATAGACGATCACCTCAAGGGTGGAGTTCTCCGGGTTCTCGGCGTCGAGCTGAAGCTGTCCCCGGAACTCGGTGAAGCGGGCTGTGTAGTTGGAGAGGCCCAGGTGGCTCACTTTGAAGTGAACGGATGTGTGCGTGGGATCCAGCAGGTAGGTGCCGGAGGGGATGGAGAGCTCCGCTGTTGCCGGTGTGGAGAAAGCGAGGACTGCGGCCACGGCCGCGACTTTGGTAAGGCGCACGATCTAGATTCCTTTGCCAAGCGCTGGTCGAGTGGCCCGCCAGAGGCAAGAGACCGCCGGCTGAGCCCCGTTATGCGCCATCTCTTAGTCGACGCTCCCGTGAGGGTGCCGCTTCGATCAGGCTCAAGGGAAAGTAAGGGCCGATCACGCGGAGACAATAGAGGCTCAGCCGAACAGAGCGTTTCACGAGGTGAACAATTGCCTGTGAGGGCCGCCTTTGAGGGCTGGGCGGCCGGTTCTAGAGACGCTCGGTGTGACCATCGACCGGAAGGGCTTGGCCGTTGATGGCTGTCCCGGTTGGCGTCGTCAGATAGAGGATCAGCCCGGCCATCTCTTCGGCGGTCACAAAGCGCCTGAGAGAGGTCGCGGAGGCATAGCCCTCCCGAATCTCGGCGTCGCTGCGGCCGCTCTTCTCTGCCTCTGCCGCGATCACCCTGTCCATGCGCGGACCCGAGACCGGGCCGGGGCAGAGCGCGTTCACCCGGATGCCTTCCGGCCCCAACTCCATCGCCAGGCTCTTGGTCAGGCCGATGATCCCCCACTTGGCCGTCGCGTAGGGCGTGCGCCCTGGATAGCCCATGAAGCCGGCCGTGGAGGAGAAGTTAACAATCATCCCGCCACCGGCGCGTCGCAACAGCGGGACTGCGGCCCGGCAGCAGAGGAAGGTTGCGTCCAGATTGACCGCAAGACAGGCCTTCCAGTCCGCGAGACTTAAGCGCTCCAGAGGGCCGGTCGGGCCGGCAATGCCCGCGCAGTTGACCAGAATGTCCAGTCCACCCAGCCGCTGCTCTACGGCAACGAAGAGATCAGCCACGGCTCTCTCCTGGCTGACGTCGAGCGCTGCACGACCCCAAGCCTCCGGCAGTTGCGCCAAGGCAGCCTCGTCGACATCGCAGACGAAGACCTCAGCCTCAGCCTCAGTGAAAGCCTGGGCGACGGCGCGGCCGATGCCGCCGGCACCAGCCGTCACCAGGACACGTAGGTTGGGAGGAATCTCAAGCATGGGGGCGGTCCCTTCCTGGCCTCTTGGAGGATTTCAGCCCTTAGCAGCTTGACCTCGGCGCCGCAGTAGACTTTTGCGGACTTGCGGAAATCAGGCCGAAAGGTCTCTATGGCCTCCACCTAAACCATAGCCAGCGAGACGAACGAGCATGATTAAGTCCCTAGTCCTGGCGGCCGCACTCGCGGTCGGTGTCGCCGCTGTCGCCCAGGCCGAAACCCGGGTGACCTACAAGTCGGCCAAGACGACCTCCTCTTATTATCAGATGGCCGTGCAGATCGCCGAAGCGATCAAGGCCGGCACCGACGGCGACATCATCGTGACCGTCGAAGAAAGCCAGGGCTCGGTACAGAACGTGATGGAGGCGGCCCAGCGCAGCGGCAACTATGTCTTCACCACCCCGCCGGTCCTGGTGCGCCTGGCGCAGGGCGGCAAGGCCATGTTCGAGGGCAAGGGCAATCCCAAGTTCGAGGAAATCCGCGCGCTCTTCCCCATCCCCTCGCTGACGATGCACTTCGTGGTGCGGGCCGATGCCGGTGTCGCGAGCTTCGCCGATCTGGAGGGCAAGACCATCCTTCTGGGCAAGGGCTCTTTCGGCGCACGTGAAGGCGAGAAGTACCTCGATCTCTTCGGCCTGAAGGACAAGGTGGAGATTGCCGATGTTGAGCTCTCCAACGCCGGGCCGGCCCTGAAGAACGGCCAGATCGACGCTTTCGTGACCGCCGGATCCTACCCCGCGCCCAATGTCATCGAGGCGGCCGCCGGCACCGGTGTCGTCGTGCTCTCGCTCTCCGACGATCAGATCGCACAGACCAAGCGCACCAAGCTGGTGATCCCGGCCGGGACCTATGCCGGGCAGGACGAGGACATCGTCACCACCTCCTTGCCGGTCGTGGCCTACACCACCACCAACATGGATGACGCCACGGCCTATGAGCTGACCAAGACCTATTGGGACGAAAAGACCAAGATGGGCGAGAGCGCGCCCTGGTGGAACGGCGTCAACGAGGGCTTGCTGGGCAACATCACCGGCAAGATCCATCCCAGCGCCCTCAAGTACTATGAAGAGGCTGGTTTCCCGATCACCGACGCTCAGCGTTAACGGGACCCCAAAACCTCAAAACAAACCGCACCCATGTCCCTGACCTCGCGGCTGATCTGGAGCGCGCTCGGCGCGCTCTCGATCGGCTTCCACCTCTGGCTGGTCTTCTCCGGACTGGTGCCGAACCTGGTGAGCCGGCCACTGCACATGGCCCTGGCCTTGCCCTGGTGCTTCCTCTTTATGGCGAAGAGCAGGCTGGCTTTGAGGACGGGTGTGGTCTTCACCCTGGTCGGTCTGGTGGGCTGCTTCTACATCGCCCTCAACCAGTCGGCCTTGGGTGACCAGTACGGCTTTCTGGAGGGCGGGTTCCAGGAAATCATCGCCGTCGCTCTGCTTTTGGTGGCTTTGGAGATGGCGCGGCGCGCGATCGGTTGGCCTTTGCCTTTGGTGGCAGCCCTGGCGCTGATCTATGGCGTCTGGGGCGAGGCCATCCCCGGGGAGTTCGGTCATCCGGGCCTGCCGCTCGCCAGCTTCCTCGGCAATCTCACCATTGCCGAGGGTGGCCTCTGGGGACAGCTGACCGGTATCTCCGTCAATGTGGTTGCGGTCTTCGTGATCTTCGGTGCCGTCTTGAATGCCGGCGAGGCCGGCCAGGGCTTTATGAACCTGGCGGCGGCAGCGGCCGGGCGGCTCAGGGGTGGGGCAGCCAAGGTCTCCGTCCTCTCCTCCGCGCTCTTCGGTTCGATCTCGGGCTCGGCCTCGGCCAATGTGGCCTCGACGGGGGCGGTGACGCTGCCGGCCATGACCAAGTTGGGTTATCCCAAGCGGCTGGCCGGCGCGGTCGAGGCGGTGGCGTCTTCGGGCGGGCAGATCATGCCACCGCTGATGGGGGCGGGTGCCTTCGTCATGGTCGAGATGACCGGGGTGCCCTACACCGGCATCATGGCAGCCGCCCTGCTGCCGGCTCTACTCTACTTCGTGACCGTCTGGGTTGGGATCGACGCCTTCTCCAAACGCTTCGACCTGAGCGGCCTGCCACCTGACCAGCGCCCGCAGTTGCAGGTCGTGGCGATCACCAGTGCCTTCTTCCTGGTGCCTTTCGGCGTCTTGCTGTGGGGTATGTTCGGCCCAGGCTACACACCGCAGTATGCTGCCTGTCTGTCGATCCTCTCGGCAGCCTTGCTGCTCTTGCTGGACGCGCGATTGAGCCTGTCCTGGTCGCGCACCTTGGACCGCTTGGAGACCGTCTGCCTGACCGCCGGCCGACAAATCGGGATGATCGCGGCGATCATCCTCTGCGCGTCGCTGGTGATCGGTGTGCTGGGCGCCACCGGTCTGGGGGTCAAGATCACCTCCTTAATCCTCTCCGGCTCAGGCGGTCTGCTCTGGCCGGCGCTGCTGCTGACCGCCTTGGCCTGCCTGATCCTGGGCATGGAGGTGCCGACCACGGCGGCCTATGTGATCTGCGTCTCGGTCGCGGGGCCGGCGCTGCAGCAATTGGGATTGCCTTTGTTGCTGGCGCATCTCTTCGTCTTTTGGTTCGCGCTGCTCTCGACCATAACGCCGCCGGTTTGCGGAGCAGTCTTCATCGCGGCGGGCATGGTCGAGGAGAACTGGCTGAAAGTGGCCGTGACTGCCATGGCCTTGGGTCTTGGTCTCTACATCGTGCCGCTGGCCATGGTCGCCGACCCGGCCCTGATCGGCCTGGCCGAGGCCCCTTGGGAGGCGTTCGCCACCGCGCTCTTGGTTGGCGTTGGGCTGGCATCGCTCTCCTTCGCCGTTATCGCGCCGATGACGGCGATACTCCGTATTCCGCTGGCCATCTTTGGCTTCCTGCTGCTCTTCTACCGGCCCTTGGGGCTTCTCTAGGCTGCAGAGAAGATCCCTCCGAGAGATCTCTTGGTTTCGCGCGAAGGCCACTTGGCTCTTAACCGCATTGCGTTCAGTCTGAGCAGCAAGAGAACAGGAGAAAGACGGCATGGGTGAGGGTGGTTGTCAGTGCGGAGCCATCCGCTTTCAGAACGCCAGCACAGAGGGCGCGCTTTATGTTTGTCACTGCAAGGAGTGTCAGAAGCAGTCGGCTTCGGCCTTCGGGATCTCCTTGGTGATCGATGCCGCCGCTCTGACGGTCACCAAAGGCGAGCCTCAGGTCTGGACGCGCAATGCGGACAGCGGGCGGCAGGTTCGCTGCTACTTTTGCCCGACCTGTGGGTCCAGGCTCTGGCACGAGCCGGCAGAGGATCCGGTGACGGTCAGGATCAAGGGCGGCGCGCTCGACGAGCCGCCTGACCTGAGCAAGGCCATCCACATCTGGACCGATCGCAGGTTGGCAGGCGTTGTCCTGCCGGAGGGCGTCCAGACCTTCCCGGGAGAGCCTCCTTGAGCCGCAAGGCACGCCTGTTGGAAAGCTGGGAGCAGAACGCCGAAGCCTGGAGCCAAGCCGTGCGCAGCGGTCAGCTTGAGAGCCGCCGCTTGGCCACCGATCGGGCCCTGCTCCAGGTTCTTGAGGAGGTGGCGCCGCAGCGTGTCCTGGATCTGGGCTGTGGTGAGGGCTGGTTGGTGCGCCATCTAACGGCTGCAGGGATCGAGGCTCTGGGCATCGATGGCTCAGAACGCTTGATCCATCTCGCAGAGGCCGAGGGCGGCGGTCAGTTCCGCCATCTGTCTTTCGCGGACTTTGCTGCGGGCGCGGAGGATTTGGGCGAGCCCTTCGACGCCATCGTCGCTAACTTTGCGCTGCTGGAGGAGGATCTGGCGCCGCTTCTCACGGCCTGTCGCCGGCACTTGGCCCGCAACGGTCGGCTCGTCATCCAGACGCTGCATCCCTGGAGCCAGGCCGAGTCTTATCGGGATGGCTGGCGGGAGGAAGACTTTCGCGGTTTGGCGAGTGGCGCCTGGCAGCCGATGCCTTGGTACTTCCGCACCCTCTCCTCCTGGATCACGCTGCTGCATGACAGCGGGCTACAGCTGCGGCAGCTGGGGGAGCCGGCGCATCCTAAGACAGCCCAGCCGCTTTCCCTGCTGCTTGTGACCGAAGCGCGCTTGTCCTGAGGGTATTTCCCCCCAAGTGATAGGGCCAATCCACGGCCCAGTTGGGGGAGCCAAGCCCAGATGGTGTTGCCATCACGATGATCAGTAAGACCGGATTGCTGCGCCTGACCTCGCGCTTTCGCCTGGCGCGTCTGGAGCGCGAAGACCCGCTGGCCTCTCAGCGCAAGACTTTGGCGAACTTGTTGAGCAAGGCAGCGGACACGCGCTTCGGCCAAGATCATCACTTTGAGAAGATTGACGGTGTCGAGGACTTCCAAGCCAAGGTCCCGCTGCGCCGTTTCGAGGAGTTCTGGGAGGGGTACTGGAAAGTTGACTTCCCGCGCATCCGCAATGCCTCCTGGCCCGACATCGTGCCCTACTTTGCCAAGACCTCCGGCACCACGTCGGGCAGCAGCAAGTTTATCCCGGTCACCAAAGAGATCCTGAAGGGCAACAACCGGGCGATCCTGGATCTCATGGCCTTTCACTTGAGAGCCAAGCCGACGAGCCGCGTGCTGGGCGGCAACACCTTCATGCTGGGCGGCAGCACGGCCCTGGAGGAACTGGAGCCCGGCATCTTCGCAGGCGACATGTCCGGTATCTCTGCCTTGGCGGTGCCCAAGTGGGCCCAGCGCTTCTATTACCCGCCTTTAGAGGTTGCCAGCCTGGATGACTGGGACCGAAAGATGGCAATCCTGGCGGAGGACTCGCCCAAGCGTGACATCCGCCTGATCGGTGGCACCACCTCATGGCTGCTGCTGTTCCTGCAGTCCTTGGCGGAAGGCAGGCCCAATGGTCTGGCCGATGCCTATCCGAACCTGGATCTCATCATCTACGGCGGGGTCGGCTTCAAGCCCTACCGCAGCCAGTTCGAGACACTGCTCAGGGACCAGGACGTTGATCTGCGTGAGGTCTATCCGGCGAGCGAAGGCTTCCTCGCCTTGGCCGATCGCGGGGTCGGCGAAGGGCTGCGTCTGCAGACCGCGGGCGGTCTCTTCTTCGAGTTCGTGCCGGTCGAGGATCTGGAGCAGGAGAACCCGCGCCGCTTCTGGCTGGGCACTGTCGAGACCGGCGTGAACTACGCCGTGGTGCTGAGCAGCCCGGCCGGTTTGTTCGGCTATGTCCTGGGCGATACCGTCCGCTTCGTCTCCTTGGACCCGCCGCGCATCCTGATCACCGGGCGCACGGCCACCTCGCTCTCGGCCTTCGGCGAACACCTGATCGAAGAAGAAATCCAGACTGCGGTGACCGAAGCCAGCGCCGCCCTGGATCTGTCAGTGCCCGACTTCGCCGTGGGCGCCCTCTTTCCCCAAGGGGCAGAAAAGCGCGGCCGGCATCTCTATGTCGTCGAGTTTGCCGGTACGCGGCCTGATGACAGGCAGCTCTCTCACTTTGCCGGGATGGTCGATGAGATCCTCTGCCGGATGAACGACGACTATTGTGCGCACCGCGAGAGCGACCTGCAGATGCTGCCGCCCAAGGTCTTGGCCGCTCCCTCCGGCAGTTTCGTCGCCTGGATGAAGGCGCGCGGCAAGCTGGGCGGCCAGAACAAGGTGCCCCGCGTGATCAACGACGAGGCGCTCTTCCAATCCCTGGTGGAGATGGTTCAACCGGCCGCGGCAGACTGAGCTTTCCTATCCGCAAAGAGTGGACGGTCGCTATTGCGCCCTTGGCAGGCGGCCGGCTTCATGCTGTCCTCTTGGGGACTTGCGCCCCTGCTGCCCTTCGGCGGCCCACCTCGGCGCGAGCAACGGCGAGACTGACCACTGGGAGGATAGTTCATGCAGAGCAGCAGGAGACGCGCGATCCGGGGTGCCAAGGCCCTGGCATTGGGGGGCTTGGCGCTGGCCCTGGGCGCTGCGGCGCAGCCGGCCGCGGCCGAGGACACGGTCAAGCTGGGCGTAGTCAGCTTTCTGACCGGTGCAGCCGCCGGCCCCTTCGGGATTCCCGGCAAGAACGCCGCAGAACTGGTGATCGACGCCATCAACAAGGGCGAGTTGCCGGCACCCTACAATACGCCGGGACTGGCCGGCATGACCATCGAGCCGATCTATGTCGACGAGGCCGGTGGTACCGCGACCCAGGTGACCGAGATGCGCAACCTGGTGCAGCGCGAGAATGTCGATGCCATCGTCGGATACATCTCCTCGGGCAGCTGCCTGGCCGTGGCGCCGGTGGCCGAAGAGCTGCAGGTTCTGACCGTCTTCTGGGTCTGTGGCACGCCGCGGATCTTCGAAGAGAATGACTACAAGTACGTCTTCCGCACGGCCCCGCACGCGACCATGGATAACGTGGCGGCAGCCCACTACGTGAAGGATCGCATGAAGGATCTGGGCGATTATGCCGGGATCAATCAGAACTATGCCTGGGGGCAGGATTCCTGGCGCGACTTCGTGCTGGCGCTGAAGACGATCGATCCCGCAGCCTCGATCACCGGCGAGTATTTCCCGAAGATCTTCGCCGGCGAGTATGGCTCCGAGATCTCGGCTCTGCTGGTCTCCGGTGCGCAGATGGTGCACTCCAGCTTCTGGGGCGGCGATCTGGAGAGCTTCCTCTTCCAGGCCATTGCGCGTGGTCTGCCGCAGCGCATGCCCTTGGTCCTGACCTCCGGCGAGCCGCTGGTGGCGCGGGTCGGCGACAAGATCCCGGGCGGCACCATCATCGGTGCGCGCGGGCCGCACGCTGATCTGGCTCCGGACAATCCGCTGAACGACTGGCTGAAGGCAGCCTATAAGGAGCGCTTCGGTGAGGACATCACCTATCCGGCCTATCACATGACCATGGCGATCCTGGGTCTGAAGGCTGCCTACGACAAGGCTGCCGCCACGGCTGGTGCCAAGCCGACGGAAGATCAGGTGATCGAAGCCTTCGAGTATCTGGAGTACGACACCCCCAGCGGTCCCATCGCGCTGACCTTGGGCAAGGGCCATCAAGCCGTTTCCGGCACGGCCTATGCCACCTGGGATGCTGCTGATGGTGGCAAGCTGGTGGACGTCGTGCGCTATCCGGCCTCTTGCGTGCAGCCCCCGGCC
Organism: Rhodospirillales bacterium; assembly: GCA_963669335.1. Taxonomy (GTDB): domain Bacteria; phylum Pseudomonadota; class Alphaproteobacteria; order Kiloniellales; family JACOMY01; genus JACOMY01. The sequence goes on along the minus strand of OY770023.1, from coordinate 5,471,964 downwards.
GACATGACCTCGATCGAGTGGCTGGAGCAGGGCATGCCCGGAGCCGAGTGCTGAGGTCTCACGTTCGAACCGCGGTGGCCGCAAGGGCTGCCGCGGTTCTCTTTCTTCTGCCTCTTTAGCTTCCGGAAGGACGAAAGCGCGGCATGATCACCGCCTTTGCCATCGTCATGGATGGCCTGGTCTATGGCGCCTGGGTCTTCGTCGTGGCCTTGGGTCTCACCCTGATCTTCGGCGTGATGAAGATCCTGAACGTGTCGCACGGCGCCTTCTATGCCTTCGGTGCCTATGCGACGGCCACGGTCATCGGTCTGGTGGCGGTCGACGACGGCAGCATGGTCTGGACCTTCCTCCTGATGCTGTTGGTGCCGGCCGCGATCGGCATCGTGATGGGGCTCTTGTTGGAGCAAGGCCTGCTGCGCTTCGCCTATGGGCGGGACGAGGTCATCATGGTGCTGATCACCTATGCCTCCTTCCTGATCCTGGAAGATGTGCTGCTGCTGGTCTGGGGCACCGATGCCTACTTCGCCTATCAGCCGATGGTGGCGATGGGCAATGTCACCGCCGGGCGGCTCTTCATCTCCAACTATGACCTGGCCTTGATCGTCGTCGCTGCGGTCACCGGCATCGCCACCTGGTGGTCGCTGAACAAGACGCGTTGGGGCTTTATCGTGACAGCGGTGATCCATGACCGCGAGATGGCGACGGCGCTGGGCGTCAACGTCAAGCGGGTCTTCACCGTGACCTTCCTCGTGGGGGCTATGCTGGGTGCCTTGGGTGGTGCCATCACGGCGCCCAAGATCTCGGTCACACCCGGCATCGGCATCGAGGTCATCGTGGTCTCCTTCGCCGTGGTGGCGATCGGCGGTATGGGGGCCATCGGCGGGGCATTGCTGGGGGCGCTCCTCGTGGGCTTCGCCCGCGCATCCGCGGTGCATCTGCTGCCCGAAGTCGAGCTCTTCGTCATCTACGCCGTCATGGCTCTGGTCCTGGCGATCCGGCCGGAGGGCCTCTTCACCCGCGTCGTGGCGCGGCGGATCTAGGGAGGCCGATCCATGCAGCAGATGATCATGACCCGCCTGGCGCCGATCACCGCCGCCCTTCTCATCCTGGGCTTCATCCTGCCGGAGTGGCTCTTGTCGCTCTCCACCGTGGCTTTCGCCAAGGGCCTGGTGGTGCTGGGCCTCTTGGTGCTCTGGCGAGCCGGCCTGGTCTCCTTCGGCCAGGCGCTCTACTTCGCCGGCGGCGCCTATGCGGCTGGCTTGTTGGCGCTCAACACCGGCATCAACGAGGCCCTGGTCCTCGTCTTGGTTGGCGCCTTGGCAGGTGCTGTCTTGGCCTACATCGCGGGGCTCCTGTTGGCGCGCTATCGGGCGATCTTCTTCGCCATGCTCAGCCTCGCCTTCTCGATGATCCTCTATGGCGTGCTGGTGAAGAATGCGGAACTGGGCAGCACCGACGGTATCGGCCTGCCGCCGATCACCTTCCTGGGCTTCGACACCCAAGAGGCTGGGCGAACCCTGCCCAGCTATATCCTGGTGGTCGTCCTCTCCTTCCTCTCGGCGATTGCGATCGAGATCTATCTGCGCTCGCTGCGCGGATCACTCGCCGAACCCATTCGCGACAACGAGGTGCGGGTCGAGTATCTGGGCCTCTCCGTCAGGAACCTGATCCATATGAAGCTGGTGATCGCCGGCGCGCTGGCTGGACTGGGCGGTGCCGTCACCGCCATCACCATCGGCCATATCGATCCCGACGCCACGGCCTTCTGGACCGTCTCCGGCGGCTTCGTCTTCATCACCATCCTGGCCGGTGCCGGCTCGGTCCTGGCGCCCTTCGTGGGGGCCCTGGTCTTCGAGCTGGTGCGCAGCTACGCAGTGGCCTATGCGCCCGAGCTCTGGCAGCTGATCCTGGGCGGCGCCCTGTTGCTGGTGATCATGTTCCTGCCCGGTGGTCTCTGGTCGCTTTTCACCCGCAAGCGGCAAGAGACCTGAAGCCATGGACGCCATTCTTTCCACCGACGCGCTTAGCAAGTCCTTCGGCCAGGTGGTGGCCGCGCGAGACATCACGGTTGCCATTCCGGCCGGTCAGACAGTCGGCATCATCGGCGCCAACGGGGCCGGCAAGACCACCTTCGTCAACATGATCACCGGCTATCTGCACCCCTCCAGCGGGCGCATCCGCTTTGAGGGCAAGGATATCACCGGGCTGGGTCCGAAAGAGATCACCAGGCTGGGCGTCTGTCGCTCTTTCCAGATCGCGCAGGTCTTTCCCACCTTGACCACCTTGGAGAACATGGTGATGGCCCTGGGCGTCGCCGATCGCCTGGCCGGTCGCTCAGGCCTCTTGGAGCCCTTGCGCCAAGAGGGGCGGGAGCGCCGGGCCGAGGAGCGGCTGCAGCACTATGGCATCAAAGACTATGCCGCGCGCGAGGCCGGGGTGCTGCCGCAGGGCGTGCGCAAATTGCTGGACATTGCCATGGCGGTCGCCAGCGAGCCCAAGGTGGTGATGCTGGACGAACCGACCAGCGGCGTCAGCGCGGAAGAGAAGTTCGCCACCATGGATGCCGTTATGCGCGCCCTGGCCGAGGGCGGGATCACCGTACTCTTCGTCGAGCACGACATGGAGATCGTGCAGCGCTATGCCGACCGCGTGCTGGCCTTCTATGACGGCACCATCATTGCCGACGGGCCGCCGGCAGAGACCCTGACCAAGCAGGAGGTGCGGGAGTTCGTGATCGGCGACTTCCAGCTGCGCCATCCGGAAGGAGGTGCGCATGCTTGAGGTCAAGGGACTGACGGCGACGATCGGGGCCACGCCCATCGTCCGCGACGCCAGCCTCAATGTCGGCGACGGCGAGATGTGCGGTCTGATCGGGCGCAACGGGGCCGGCAAGACCACCTTGCTGCGTGCCCTGATGGGCCTGGTGCGATCGGAAGGAGAGGCCCTGCTGGGCGGCAAGGACCTGATTGCGCTTGCAGACCATCGGCGTCCGCACCTGGGTATCGGCTACATGCCGGAGGATCGGCGCCTGGTGCCGGAGTTCACCGCCGAGCAGAACATCCGCTTTCCGGTCTGGTCCTTGGGCCTGGAGGATGCCGAGGAACGCCTGGCCTGGATCCTGAGCCTGATGCCGGAGGTCGAGCCTCTACGCGGACGCCGCGCCCTGCAGCTCTCCGGCGGTCAGCAGAAGCTGGTGGCTTTAGGCCGCGCCCTCATGGCGGGGCGCCGTCTGCTCTTGCTGGACGAGCCCTTCGAGGGCTTGGCACCGGCCTTGGCGCGCCGCCTGGCCGAGGTGATCTTTGCCCTGAAGGAGACCGGCCAGGCGCCCTCGGTGCTGATTGCCGATTCCAACGAGACCCACACCAAGGACCTCTTGGATCGTGCTTACCGCATCGAGCGCGGCGCGGTGAGCGAGAATTAGGAGGCAAGGCTATGGCCGAGGAGGGACAGGGAGTCTTCATCACCGGTGGAGCAACCGGGATTGGCCTGGCCATGGCGGAGGCTTTCCTAGCATCCGGCGCTTTCGTCACCCTCGCCGACCGTGCCATCGAGGCCGCCAAAGAGTCCCGCGATCGCCTGCAGGCTGACCTGGGCGGGGAGCAGCGCGTCTGGGCCTTGGAGGTCGATGTCGTCGACCCTTCTGCCGTGAGCGATGCCGTGACTGCGGCAGCCCGAGCCATGAATGGCCTGGATGTGGTGATCGCCAATGCCGGGATCGGCATCGTGAAGCCCTTCTTGGAAACCACACCCGAGGAGTATGAGCAGATCCATGCCGTGAACAGCCGCGGCGTCTTTCATACCCTTTTGGCCGGTGCCAAGGAGATGATCGCGCGCGGCCGCAAGGGCAGCCTGCTGGTCAATGCCAGTGTCACGGGGCTCCGGGCTTCGGCCAATCGCACCGCCTATGGCTCGGCCAAGGCAGCGGTGATTAACCTGGCACAGATCGCAGCCGCTGAGCTGGCGCCTCAAGGCCTGCGGGTGAACGTGATCTGCCCTGGCCCGGTGGATACGCCGCTGACCAAAGTCATGCATGATCCCCTGACCCGGCAAGAGTGGGAGAGCCGGGTGCCGATGCAGCGCTACGGCACGCCAGCTGAGATCGCTGCTTTGGCCCTCTTCCTTGCCAGCCCGGCCGCCAGCTACATCACCGGCCAGGCGATCGCCGTCGACGGCGGCTGGACCACCACCGGTCTGATGCCTCTCGACGGATAGGGCAGACCGGAGATGACCAAGGCGACCGCAGGCGAGGTAGGACGGCTTCACCGCGGCATGGGGCTGCGCTCGCTGGTGCTCTTCGGCGTGGCCTATCTGGCGCCGATCGTGGTCTTCTCGACCTTCGGAGTCCTGAACCTGAAGTCCGAGGGCACGGTCGCTGGCTCCTATCTGGCGGCCACCCTCGCGGTCATGTTCACCGCCTACAGCTATGGCCGCATGGTGTCGCTCTATCCGGTGGCCGGATCCGCTTACAGCTATGTACGGCGCGCCTTCAACGGCCATCTGGGGTTCCTGGTCGGTTGGGCGGTCCTGCTGGATTACTTCTTCCTGCCGATGGTGGTTTGGCTGATCGGCACGGCCTATCTCTCGGCTGCAGTTCCCGCTGTCCCCAGCTGGGTTTGGGTGCTGACCTTCATCATCGTCACCACCGGGATCAACATCCTGGGGGTGCGCATCGCCGACAAGGTGACCTTCGCCCTGGTTGCCTTCCAGGTTCTGGTCGTCCTCGCCTTTGCCGCGCTCTGCCTGCGCTTCGTTTGGATTGCGAGCGGTCCGGGCGGGCTTCTTTCTTACCAGCCCTTCTTCAAGCCGGAGGTACCCTTCTCAGCAACCCTGGCAGGTGGTGCGATCGCGGCCTTCGCCTTCCTGGGTTTCGACGCGGTCTCGACCATGGCTGAAGAGACCGTTGAGCCGCGCAAGACAATCCCTCGCGCAATCTTCCTCGTCGCTGCCGTCGGCGGCGTGATCTTCATCCTGGCCTCTTACTTGGCACAACTCGCCAGCGTCGGTCTGGACTTCACTGATGTCGATGCCGCGGCTTTCACTCTTGCGCATAAGGTCGGAAACGATGTCTTCGTGGCAATCTTCCTGGCTGCATTGGTGGTGGCTCAATTCGCCTCGGGCCTCTCTTGTCAGGCGGCGACCGGGCGCCTGCTCTATGCCATGGGACGGGACTCGGTCCTGCCGCGCGCCTTCTTCAGCCACATCAACGCCCGCTTTCACACACCACAGAACAGCCTGCTGCTGACCGGCGCGGTCGGCATGTTGGCGCTCTTCCTGAACGAAGAGTCCTCGACCTCCTTCGTCAATTTCGGCGCCTTCACGGCCTTCACCTTCGTCAATCTCTGCGTGATTGCCGTCTTCCTGCGCGGCCTGGTCAAAGAGACGCCGGGTGGCATCTTGCTGTGGATTGTGGTTCCAGCAATTGGCGCCGGTCTCAACCTCTGGCTCTTGGCCAGCCTCGACTGGCAGGCGCTGACCGCAGGGGCGGTCTGGCTCACCGTGGGCATCGGCTATCTTGTCACCCTGACCCGTGGGTTCCGATTGCCGCCGCCGGAGATCCACATGGATGAAGAAGCAGTCTAGCGCATCCCTCCAGGTCAGGAGGCTGGTTCATGCGGTCCCGAACCCCCGACTTCGCCCACTTCTTCGTCATTGATGAAGAGCGTGGTGCGCACCGGGGTGGCGCCGGCCAGGCTTTGCAAGGCCATGCAGGATTGCCGGCACCAGGCTAGCCCGGATCTCTCACGAGGGATAGATCGCGGTAGGGTTTTGGCTCTGGGTTTAGAGCAGAGCAACTGTGGGGTTGTCGGTCACGAGAGATGGTGGCGCCGGGGGCGCAATGAAGTTCAGTTCTGGTTCATCGTTGTTGAAGGGAGAGCGGCAGCGCTTTGGAGCGCGATCAGCGGCATAATCGTGCGTGCGCGAGTTGGAACTCCTGGGCGTAGGGGCAGGCAGACGCCATGGCGACGCGGATGCGCCGGACAGAGATGCGGACCTGCGCGCCGATCTTGAGGAGCTTGCATCGGATGGTGCCGCAAGTGGCTTTGGCCAAGAGGGTATGGGCGAGGGCCTTACGGCGCAGGGCGGCGAGCAGGACATAGGCCAGTGAGGCGAACCAGAGGCGGAGCTGATTGGCCCTCATGGTGGCCGCTGAGGTTCGGTCGGCGAAGAGGTCGAGCTGGCATTCTTTGATCCGGTTTTCCATGTCGCCGCGCGCGCAGTAGAGGCGTTCGTAGAGCGCGCAGGCCTTGACGGTCTTGGCCGGTAGCGAGGTGACGACGAAGCGTGGATTGGCGCCCCTGTCGCCGCGCCCCGCCGTCCACTCGGCCTTGGCGACGACGCGCCGCCGCCGTCTCCAGCTCTTCTTGGTGGTCCAGCGGAAGTCGACGAAGCGTCGCGTTGACTTGCCCGTGCTGAGCGCTTCGGCCTCAGCCCAAGCCAGATCGGCATGGATGCGCTCGACCAGGCGGGCATTGCGGGCCAGGCCGAAGAGGTAGTCGACCTTGTTGTCCTCGGCCCAAGTCATGAGCTCCTCGCGGGCGAAGCCACTATCGGCGCGCAGCAGGATCTTGACCTTGGGCCAGCGCTGTCGGATCTGAGCGACGATGCGGGCGATCTCCTCCTTGGCACCGGCCGCACCATCGATGTTGGCGCGCCGGAGCTTGGCCGCCAGCAGATGATCGCCGCAGAAGATGTAGAGTGGCAGGTAGCAGTAGCAGTCATAGTAGCCATGGAAGAAGCGGCCTTCCTGGTGGCCATGGATCGGATCGTCGGTGGCGTCGAGATCCAGCGTGATGCGCGCTGGCGGCTTGTCATGGGCATCGAGGAAGAGGTCGACGAAGAGCCTCTCGATGGCCTCCGGGTCGTGGCCGATGCGGCGGTAGCGATCTGCCTCCTCGGGCGCATGCTCCAGCCGGTTCAGCGTGCTCTTGCCGGCCAAAGGCGCGCAACGGCTATGGCGCGTCTCCAGACGGCCCAGCACCGTCCCCAGAACCGGGTCATGGCGCAAGTCGTCATGGTCGTTCACATCCTCGTAGCCCAAGGCGATGGCGAAGATGCGCTGCCCTACCAGAGTGGCGACGTCGTGCACCACCCGCTCAGCGCGCCGGCCGTCCTGGAAGCAGGCGGCGAAGCGATCCACCAGGCCGATGGCCCGGTCGGTCGCGCCAAGCAGCAGCGCGCCGGCATCCGAAGAGATCGCCCCGCCGCCAAAATCAGCCACCACACGACGTCCTTCAAGGCGTGCAAAGACCATCGAATCTGAGCTACAGTCTGTCGGCATCGGGGGGCTCCTCTGAGATGGATTAACTCTTTGTCGCAAAAGAATTTTCCCACACTCAGAGCCCCGATGCACCTAACTCTCGTGAGATATTCGGGCTAGGAAGTCCTCCAAGCGCTCCTGCGGTTCCGGGCTCTCGATCAGGAGGTTCACCTGCATCTCCTCGCCCTTGCCATAGACCAGGGCCGGATCGAGGCCGCCGATGTCCATGGTGCGGGAGAAGGAACAGCGCTGTTCCAGCCGGGCCTTGTCGATCCGGAAGTGCCGCGCCTTGGCCAGCATCTCGACATGGGTCATGAGACAGAGGCCAAGTCCGGCGGCGAAGTACATCAAGGGCGCCGGCGCGGTCGCCCGGCCGCCGACTGCCGTGCCCTCGTCGCTGATCAGGCTCCAGTTGCCGGCATCGGGCATGTTGGAGGAGATCTCCACCTGCTTCAGGTGCTGGCCCTCGGGCATGAAGGTCACATTGGCGTGGATATCGATGCGCACCCGCTCGCCCTGTTTGACCTTCACCAGATGCGGGTCGGGCAGGCTCTGCTGGTCCGGGCGTTCCTCCAGTTTACGCACGATCGTGCGCTCGTTCATGTCCCAGGTTAGCTCTGCCATGCCTTCTGCTCCCTTTCGGCCGATCAGTCTTCCTCGGCAATTCCGGGCCAGGCATGCGGCAGGTTGGTCTCGACGCAGTCCAGGGCCTCGCAATCGGCAAGACGCTCTCTGATCGAACCCGCCAGCTTTACCGCCACGGCGCCGGTCAAGGCCTCGATCATAACCAGAGGGGCGGCCAGGCTGTCCATCAGTGAGGGCGAGGCGCTGGGCAGGCGGAGCTCATAGTCGCCATCGAAAGCAGCGCGATCAGCCCAGAGATCGGTCACCACGACCAGGGTCGCACCGCGTGCCTTGGCAAGACTGGCGAAGCGGCGCACCGTGCGCTGATAGCGACGAATGTCGATCACGACCACCACCGCGCTCGCGTTCATGTCGATCAGATAGTGCGACCAGCCATCGGGCTGTCCGTCGATGAAGCGCACCTGATCGCGTAGCACGCCCAGATAGTCGACGAAGAGGTTAGCGATGTGGCGTGAGTAGCGGCCGCCGATGCAATAGATCCGGCGCTTGGGGTCAGCCAGGAGGGCAACCACATCTCGAACATCGGCATCCAAGGTGCTCTTGGCGCCCTCCAAGAGGTTCTCCGCGGTCGTCTCGAAGACCGCTTGATGAAAGTTCCTGCCTTCCTGCGGCAGGGCGAATCGATCGGAGGGCGATTGCAACAGCGTCTTCAGGTCCCGCTTCACTGCCTCTTGAAAGCTACCGAAGGTCTCAAAGCCCATGCGGTTGACCAGGCGCAAGACCGTCGCGGTGCTGACTGATGCGGCATCCGCCAAGGCGGCGACGGTGCTCAGCGCGGAAACCGGATAGTCGCGCAGCAAGGCGCGTGCCACCGCCTTTTCCTGCTTGCCCAGGGCCTCGAAGGTCTCCTGCAAGCGGCCCGATAGGCTCTCTGACATGGCATCCTCGCCCCGAATTGAGAGGAGTCAAGAACATACATATTGATACATTCAGGTGTGAACGGGCAAGAAATGTATCAATCTATTGACAAGGCCCGTAGAAGGGTTAGCCTGATCGACTAGGCCTTCGTCCTCAAGGCTGGCGTGTCTCGGGCGCCGCATGAGGCAAGGGGCTGTCTCACAGGCGATGCATCGAAGGAGGGAAAGCATGGTGACGCGGCTTAGAAGCTTGTTGGCAGGCTTGGCGGTGCTGGGTCTCGCAACGACGCCCAGTTTGGCGCCCAGTCTGGCGGAGGATCCGATCAAGATCGGCGCCCTTTACAACGTGACCGGCGGCATGTCCTCGCTGGACGGTCCCTCTCTGCGTGGCGCCGAATTGGCGGCCAAGCAGATCAACGAGAAGGGCGGCTTGCTGGGCCGGCCGATTGAGATCATTGCGATCGACACGCGCACCGATCAGCAGGAGACCGCCAAGGCGGCACAGCGCGTGCTTTCTGACGATATCGTCGCTGGCATCGGCATGTCGGACACGACCTTCGTCATGGCCGCGGCCCCGCTGTTCCAGGAAGAGAGCATTCCTTTCGTCACCTCGGGCGCGACCCATCCGGAACTGCCGGTCTGGGTTGGTGACCATATGTTCATGACCCCCTTCGGCGACGACGATCAGTCCTACGCCATCGCCGACTATGCTTACGACACCATGGGCATGCGCAACGTCGCGGTCTGGACCGATCAGTCGATGGATTTCACCAAGGCGCTCAGCAAGTTCTTCATCGAGCGCTTTGGAGAGCGTGGCGGCACCATCTCGCTGCAAGACTCCTTCATGATCGGCGACACCGACTTCTCCGCACAGATTGCGCGGCTGAAGGATATGGACCCGGCGCCCGATGCCGTCTTCATCTCGGCGATCCCGACCGAAGCGGGGCTTTCGGTCAAGCAGATCCGCGAGGCCGGGATGGATCTGCCGATCGTCTCTGGCGATGGCTTCGACACGGACCTGGTCTCCACCACGCCGGGGCCGGAGCTTGCCAACGACGTCTTCTTCTCGACCCACACCTACCGCGCCGACGACCGGCCAGAGGTCACGGCCTTCATCGAGGCCTATAAGCAGGAGTATGGCGTCGATCCTGAGAACGCCTTTGCGCCGCTTGGCTATGACGCGTTGATGCTGGTCGCCAACGCGATCGAGCGCGCCAACTCGGCCGAGCCCGCAGCCATCCGTGATGCCCTGGCCACCACCATGGGCTATCCGGCGGTCACCGGCGAAATCTCTTACAGCCGTCCGAGCATGGTTCCTCCCAAGCCCATCTCGATCATCTCCGTCCACAACGGAGAGTTCACGGTGGAGACAATCTGGCGGCCGTAAGCAGCGGCGGCGCGGTCGTACCTCCCGAAGCGACCTCGCCGCCCCTTTCTTTCTCCCAGCGCGAGAAGCGCTAGCCTCCGGGGGTCCTGCCAGGCAGGGCCCCTTCCTTTTATCCGAGCAAAGCAGGGTCGGGCAGATCACAGGCTGCCGCCGCTTCTTCGAGGCTCTGCGCAAGCAGGTCAGCCAAGCGCGCCTGCTCTTCGGTCTTGGCCAAAAGGTCGTTGCGCACCTCGATCTCTGCCGAAGGCAAGCCGCGCGCATCGCCATGCATGGGGATGGTATAGTCTTCGTCGCGGCTCATGCGGTAGGGCTGGTTGTCGCCGACCGCGGCCCCGAAACGTGCGCGCAACACAGCCAGGAGCGCTGGCGAGAGGTCTTGGTTGCGATCGTAGAGCACCGCAAGCTGCCAGGGTCGCGCCTCGCCGAAGAAGACCGGGGTGAAACTGTGGATCGACACCAGCAGTGTGGCACGGCCCTCTATTTGACGTTGCTCCAGCAACTGGGCCAGGCCCTCGTGAAAGGGGCGCCAAATTGAATCGCGGCGACGATCGCGTTGGTCTTGGGCGAGGTCCAGGTTGCCGGGTATGGGTAGACCCTCACCAGCTGCCGGAATGAAGCTCTCGACTTCCGGTCGGCGATTGCAGTCGCAAACCAGGCGCGAATAGGGCTGATGGGCGAGGGGAGAGTCGAGTTTCTCCGCTATGCCGCGAGCCAGAGCCAAGGCGCCGATGTCGAGGGCGAAGTGCTTGCGCCTGGCCTCGGCATCGAGGCCGAGGTCGCCGAGTGCCTTGGGCAGACGATCGCCACCATGCTCGCACACCAGGAGGAATGGGCTGCGGCCCGAGGGATTATCGACGACGAAGGAAGGTGGCTCCTCCGCAGTCAGGAGGTTCTGGGTCATGGGGCTCCAGGACCCGGGATCAGGGCTGCTTCGATGCTGTTTTCGAGTTGGATCATTTTGTACATATCGGGTTGATTGGGCCTTAATCTCATATATTGTTCGCACTCTCATGTCGAACAGCCCTTCTATGCCACTTCTGGAGGCACGCGCGCTCGGTAAGACCTTCGGCGGCGTCGTCGCGCTGAAGGACCTGTCCTTGGCCCTCTACGAAGGCGATCTCTTGGGGCTGATCGGGCCTAATGGGGCCGGCAAGACCACGGCCTTCAACCTGCTGACCGGTGTGCTGCGCAAAGGCAGCGGAGAGATACGATTGGAGGGCGAGGAGATCAGCCGCCTTGGGCCCGAACAGCGAGCCAAACGAGGGATGAGTCGCACCTTTCAAAACATCCGGCTCTTTGACGAGTTGACGGTCTTGCAGAATGTAATGGCCGGCGCCCATGCACGGCACGGCTCCGGCCTGGCCGCCACCCTGTTCGGCAGTCCCGGCTTTCGCGCAGCCGAGCGCGGCATTCGCGAACGCGCAAACACTGTCTTGGAGCGGACGGGCTTGACCGAGCATGCCGCGCGGCGGGCGGATGCCCTGTCCTATGGCGACCGGCGCCGGGTCGAGATCGCGCGCGCTTTGGCGGCCGAGCCCCGCTTGCTGCTGTTGGACGAGCCGGCTGCGGGTATGACCCAGGCCGAGAAGGAAGCGCTCTCTCTACTGATTCGCCGCCTGAACGAGGAGCAGGGCCTGACCATCGTCTTGGTCGAGCACAATGTACCGATGGTGGCCGCGCTTTGCCGACGGGTCGTCGTGCTGGACAAGGGCGAGCTTCTGGCCGAGGGGGAAACGGCGGTGGTTCTGGCCGATCCGCAGGTGGTCGACGTCTACCTGGGCCGTCGGCGCAGCAGCAGGGGGGCGGCCGAACGTGCTGAGGCTTGAGCGGGTCAGCGTCACGCGCGGCCGCACCAGGGTGCTGCAGGAGGTCAGCCTCGAGGTGCCGGAGGGAGAGATCTCGGCTCTGGTCGGTGCCAATGGGGCCGGCAAGACCACCACCCTGATGACGCTGTCGGGCTTGCTGCCCATCAGCGCCGGGCGGGCCCTTCTGCAAGGGCCGGCGGGTGAAATCGACATCGCCCGGACGCCCGCGGACCGTCTGGTCGCCGCTGGCCTCATCCACTGCCCCGAGGGGCGGCAGATCTTTGCCAAGCTGACGATCGAGGAGAACCTGCGTTTGGGGGCCTACCTCAATCGTGACCGCGGCGCGGTACAGCGCTTGCAGGAGAGCGTCTATAGCCTCTTTCCGGTGTTGAGCGATCGGCGGCGCGGCCGCGCCGGCAGCCTCTCGGGTGGAGAGCAGATGATGCTGGCAATCGGCCGGGCCCTGATGGCGGAGCCCAGGGTCCTGCTGTTGGATGAGCCCTCGCTTGGCTTGGCGCCGATCGTGACCGAGCAGATCTTCGATACCTTGGTGGCGCTCAACCGCGAGCGTGGCGTGACACTTCTGCTGGTCGAGCAGAATGCGATGATGGCGCTGGAGGTCGCTGACCGGGCCTACGTCATGGCCGAGGGCCGCATCGTCGAGAGCGGCTCTGGTCAGGAGCTCTTGGAGCGCCAGTCGGTGGTGACCGCCTATCTGGGGACCGGCGCATGAGCAGCTATGTCATTCAGCAACTGGTCAATGGCCTGACCCTGGGCTCGCTCTATGCCCTGGTCGCCGTCGGCTTCTCTCTCATCTATGGCGTCATCCGGTTGGTCAACTTTGCCCATGGCGACCTGATGATGATCGGTGCCTTCGTGACCTTGGGCCTGGTCGGGACCGGCTATGTGCCCTGGGTGCTGATCCCCCTGCTGGTTCTGCTGGCCGGCTTTTTGGCGGGCGGCACCATCGAGCGCCTGGCCTTTCGTTCCTTACGCAACGCGCCGATGATCACGGGCTTCATCGTCACCCTGGCGGTCTCGGTGGCCTTGCAGAACCTGGGCATCCTGGTGCTTGGCGGTCAGCCGCGGAACTTCCTCTTCCCGGATATCTTCCGCGCCCGGGTCGAACTCGGCTTCGCTCAGGTAGCAGTGATCGATCTGGTGATTCCAGCCGTCACACTGCTCTTGGCGATTGCCTTGGGACTGTTGGTCAAGCAGAGCCGCCTGGGCTTGGCCATGCGGGCCTTGTCAGAGAACCTGCTTGCCGCGCAGTTGATGGGCATCTCGGCCAACCGCGCGGTTCTTGCGGCCTTTGGACTCGGCGGCGCCTTGGCCGCCATTGCCGGTCTCTTCTGGGGTGGCAAGTACGGTCAGATCGATCCTCTGATGGGGCTGGTTCCCGGCCTCAAGGCTTTCGTGGCGACGATCATCGGCGGGGTCGGCTCTCTGGCCGGTGCTGTGGTCGGCGGCTACATTCTGGGCCTGGCCGAGGTGGCTTTCGTCGGCTTCACGCCGCCCTCCTGGTCGGGCTATCGCGATGGCTTCGTCTTCGTGCTGATGATCCTGATCCTCCTGGTCCGCCCGCAAGGCCTCTTCGGTCGTGACGAGGAGGAGCGGGCGTGAAGCGGGGCAAGGTGCTGTCCCCCTGGACGGCCGCTTTGCTGCTGGCCCTCACGCTTGCCCTTCTGGCGCTGTTGTTGGAGCGCTACGGTGGCGGCTACTACCGGACCCTGGCCAAGCTCACCTTAATCAACGTCATGCTGGCCGTCAGTCTGACCATGACCAATGGCTTCACCGGCCTCTTCAGCCTGGGCCACCCGGCCTTCATGACCCTCGGGGCCTATGTGGCCGTGGCCTTTACCTATCCGGCGGGTCGCAAGAGCTTTGCCATGCCCGATCTGCCGGCCGTCTTCGGCGGGATCGAATGGCCTTTGCCCCTGGCCGCATTGATCGGTGCTGCGGCAGCGGCGGTCTTCGCCACTGTGGCCGGTGTCGCGCTGTTGCGGCTCAAGACCCACTATCTGGCTGTCGCGACCTTGGGGCTGATCATCATCGTCCAGACCTTGGCCCTAAACCTGGACGGTCTGACCCGCGGTGGGCGTGGCGTGACCGCTATCCCACGACTGGCCGATCTACCGGTGATCGCGGCCGCCACTTTCCTCACCATCATCATCTGCTGGCGCCTCAAACATGCCTCCCTGGGGCGGGCCATGCTGGCAGTCCGGGAGAATGAGATGGCGGCCCGCTGTTTCGGGATCGAGGCCTTTCGCCTGAAGCTCATGGCCTTCGTCTTGGGTGCTGCGATGGCCGGTTTTGCAGGCGCCTTGCTGCCCCATGTGGTTGCGGTCATGACGCCGAAGTCCTTTGGCCTGGGGCTCAGCTTTACCTTGATCGCCATGATCGTCGTGGGCGGACAGGGCAGCATCATCGGCGCGATTCTGGCGGCACTCGCGATCAGCCTCGGCAGTGAGGCGCTGCGGCCGGTGGAAGAGGGCCTGGGTCTCTACGGCATGACGCAGGTGGTCGTGGCTCTGGCCTTGATTCTGGTCCTCATCTGGCGCCCGCGCGGTCTCTTCGGCCTGAACGAACCTCTCGTTCGAGACGCCTAACGGGCAGCGTCGCCAGAAGGGCGCCCTCTGCAGCCTGCGTCGTGCTGGTGCAGCCAAAGATCTTGGAGATTGTCAAAATCAGTCTTTGACTGATCGTCAAGTCTTGTGCCAACAAGTGGTTGTATGCCAACTATCTTGATAACGGAGGGGGCGACATGATCTATCGACCTTTGGGCGGGCTCTTGGCCTTGGCGATGATGGCTGGGTGTGCCTCGATTACCGAGGGAACGTCGCAGCAGATCACCATCAATACCGAGCCGCAGGGTGCGTCGTGTGAGGTCTTGAGGGAGGGTCAGCCGATCGCGAAGATCGACAAGACGCCCAAGACCATAACAGTCGACAAGACCAAGCACGACCTACGCGTCGTCTGCTCGAAAGAGGGCTATACCGATACCTCGCGCTTCAACAACTCGGGCGTCGAAGGTATGACGGTTGCCAACGCGATCGCCGGTGGGCTGATCGGTTGGGCCATCGATTCCGCAACCGGCGCCGACAATGAGTACGAGGACAGCGTCCTGATCGTCTTGGAACCAAACGTGACCCCGGAGGCCTATGGTGTTCCTGAGTCGGCACCCACGCCAACACCGGAGATCGATCCCAGCGACCCGAACTACGGCAATCCTGATGCGGTGCCGCAGTCCTAGGACAGGACAAGAATGACGACGACGGCCGTCAGGGCCAGGCCAATTAGAAGATAAGGGTAGGGGGACACGATCGAGGCACTCGCATTTGTCGAAAGTGGGATCTGGAAGCGATCAGTCTTGTTCGCTGGGGCCCTCTTCTGGCTCTGGCGGCGAGGCCTTGAGGCGGGTTAGTCTCCCGCCATCGGCGGCATTGCCGCAAGGTTTTGAGCGGGTCTCGTTGTTTCATGGTATCGATCGATCAGTTCCTTCGCGAGCACAAGATTCAAGAAGTCGAGTGCCTGGTTCCCGACATGGCCGGCATCGCGCGAGGCAAGATCTTGCCGGCGCAGAAGTTTCTCAAAGGCATGCGCTCTGAGGGGCTGCGTATCGCCGACAGCGTCTTCAGCCAGACCGTGACCGGCGGCTACCCGGACGAGCCGGTGATTTCCGAGACTGTGGGCGATGTCTATCTGGTCCCCGATGCCAAGACCATCCGGATGGTTCCCTGGTACAGCGATCCCACGGCCCAGGTGATCTGCAACGCCTTTTCCTTCGATGGTGAGCCCATCACCATCGCCAGCCGTTATGTCCTGAAGCGCATCCTCGACCTCTATAAGGAGCAGGGTTGGCAGCCGATCGTGGCGCCGGAGTTGGAATTCTTTCTGGTCGATGTCAACACGGACCCGGATTACCCCCTGGTGCCGCCGATCGGCCGTTCGGGGCGGCGCGAGACTTCGCGGCAGGCCTATGGTTTGGATGCGGTCAATGAGTTCGATCCGCTCTTCGAGGAGGTCTATGACTTCTGTGAGGCGCAGGATGTCGATATCGACACCCTGATCCATGAGGCCGGTGCGGCCCAGATGGAGATGAACTTCAATCACGGCCCCGCCCTGCAACTCGCCGATCAGGCCTTCCTCTTCAAGCGCACGGTCCGTGAGGCTGCCTTGCGCCATAACGTCTACGCCACCTTCATGGCCAAGCCGATGCAGGGAGAGCCCGGCAGCTCTATGCATATTCACCAAAGCGTGGTGGATCTGAAGACCGGGCAGAACCTCTTCGCCCACCAATCTAATGGGCGCAATACCAAGCTCTTCCTGGCCCATATCGCCGGCTTGCAGAAGTTTCTGCCGGCGGTCATGCCGCTGATGGGGCCGAACGTAAACTCCTACCGCCGGCTGCTGCGCGATTCAGATGCTCCAATCAATACGCACTGGGGTACGGAGAACCGAACGGTGGGCTTGCGGGTGCCGCGCTCTGACGCCAAGGATCGGCGCATAGAGAATCGGCTGGCAGGGGCGGACTGCAATCCCTACCTGGCAATAGCGGCCTCGCTTGCTTGCGGCTATTTGGGTATGGTGGGGAACCTGAAGCCAAAGGCAGAGGTCAAGGGCAGCGCCTACCGCTTGGCACATACCTTGCCGCGGACCTTGCAGGACGCGCTCTACCGCTTCGGCGGCAACCGCCATCTGAAAGAGGTCTTGGGCGAAGACTTCATGCAGGCCGTGGTGGCCGTCAAGGAAGCGGAGCTGGCTGAGTATCAGGAGGTGATCTCCTCTTGGGAGAGGGAACATCTCTTGCTCAACGTTTGATCTCGATCAATGCCGAGAGGCAGGGAAGGGCTTCAAGCTGGGTTCCGGGAGTATGACTGAACGCACTCTCCATAGCGATCTTCTGATCCTCTGCGCGCGGATCGCCTATCTGGTTTAGGCCGGGGCGAACCTACCGCGACACCAAGAGGACATAAGAGATGCATGGAGTTGAGAGACGATGAACGAACCGCTTAGGAACACCACTCGGCACTGGAAGGCCCTAGAGCAGCGTCACCACCTGGCGCCCTTCACCGATTACAAGGAACTGGGGGCCGGCGGCGGTGCCCGGATCGTTGTGAAGGCCGAAGGCTGCTGGCTGGAGGATAGCGAGGGTGGCCGCACCTTGGACGGAATGGCCGGGCTGTGGTGCGTGAATGTTGGCTATGGCCGCAGCAGCCTGGCCGATGTCGCCCGCGAGCAGATGATGGAGCTGCCTTACTATAACACCTTCTTCAAAACCGCACATCCGCCGGTGGCGGAGCTGTCGGAGAAGCTGGCGGAGATCACGCCGGAGGGCCTGGAGAAGGCCTTCTATGGCTCCTCCGGGTCCGAGGCCAACGACACCATGGTGCGGCTGGTCCGGCGCTACTGGAACCTAATGGAGCGGCCGGAGAAGAAGATCGTGATCTCCCGCGAGTGGGGCTATCACGGCTCCACCATGGCCTCTGCCAGCCTGGGCGGCATGAATGCGATGCATCAGATGTCGGACCTGCCGCTGCCCGGCTTCGTCCACATCATGCCACCCTATCAGTACCACCTCGGCAAGGAAGGCGAGAGCAGCGAGGACTTTGGTCTTCGTGCCGCCAAGGCTTTGGAAGACCAGATTCTCGAGCTGGGGCCGGAAAGGGTTGCCGCCTTCATCGGCGAGCCGATCATGGGCGCCGGCGGTGTGATCATTCCGCCGGACAGCTACTGGCCGGAGATCCAGCGGATCTGCAATGAGTACGATGTGCTCCTGGTTGCCGACGAGGTGATCTGCGGCTTTGGCCGAACCGGTGACTGGTTCGCCAGCCCGGGCTTTGGCGTGACGCCGGATCTGATGACCATGGCCAAGGGCCTGACCTCTGGCTACCTGCCGCTATCTGCCTTGATGGTCGGTGAACGCGTGGCCCAGGTGCTGCGCGACAAGGGCGGCGAGTTCCAGCACGGCTATACCTACGACGGTCATCCGGTGGCCTGTGCCGTGGCCCTGGCCAACATCCGCATCATCGAGGAAGAGGGCTTGGTCCAGCGCGTCGCGGAGGATATCGGCCCCTATCTGAATTCGACCCTGTCCGAGGCTCTGGCAGGCTCGCCCCTCGTTCGCGAGGTGCGCAGCAAGGGCCTGATGGGCGCCATCGAGTTGACGCCCGAGGCTGGGGTCGAGATGCGCTCTGACGATGCGGGCAAGCGGGGCCGTGTGGTGCGCGACCGCATGATCGCGAGCGGTCTGATGATGCGGGCAGTGTGGGACACCCTGGTCTTCTCGCCGCCCCTGGTGATAACGCGCAGCGAGATCGATCAGATGGCCGAAATGGCCAAGGCCGCGGTTGATTGGGCTGCAGAGGAAGAAGGTTTGGCCTGATGAGATGGCTGGGGTGGCTGCTGCATGGCAATGGCCGCCCCAGCCGCGTCGGGCCTCTCGACGCCAGCGATGGCGCACGATAGAAGAGTGCAAATGGTGACGCTAAGAGGAGCGAGGTCATGAGCGAAGAGGGACCGACCATGAACCCGATGGAGAACGAGCTGGCTGTGCCACCGCCGCCCAGTGAAGGATCGCAGAAGGACGAGGGGGTGATGATCGGCGGTGTGTCACCGGATCCGGTGCCGCCTTCGCCGCCGCGTATGTTCGAGTCTGTGCCGCGCTTTTCGGCACCCTCGCCGCGCAACCCACGATTCAGCTTTTCGACCCTTGGCGGGCGACCGATCGCACTCACTTTCTTCGGCTCCGGGGCCTCGGAGAAGGCGCGAGAGCTGATCTCACAGTTGCAGGGTGCAGCCGACGCCACGCGCTCCAACGGCCCGATCTTCTGCGGAGTTTCCAACGATCCGCAGGACGAGCAGCGCCTTCAAGAGCGCCCGACCTTCATCCTCTTCTGGGATTTCGACAAGCGTCTGGCCGATTGCTATGGCGTGTCCGGTTACAGCCAGGAGAGCCCGCATCCGGTCTTCAAGCCGCAGACCTTCATCATCGATCCGCGCTTGCGCCTTTTCCGCGTGATCCCGATGAGCGACCCCAAGACCCATGTGCAGCAGATCATGCAGGCCTGCCAGGCCTGCGCGTTGCCGCACTATGAGGGTCAGCAGAGCGGCTGGGCCCCGGTGCTGGTGGTGCCGCGGATCTTCGAGCCCGAGCTCTGCCGCAAGCTGATCGAGTACTATGAGGGGATCGGCGGGACGCCCTCTGGCTTCATGCGCCAGCAGGACGGCAAGACCGTCGGTATCCTGGATCCAAAATTCAAGCGGCGCCGGGATGTCAACATCACCGATCAGAACTTGATCCAAGCGGCGCGCTATCGTGTCAGCCGCCGTCTGGTGCCCGAGATCTGGCGTGCCTTCCAGTTCAAGGTGACGCGGATCGAGCGTGACATCGTCGCCTGCTACGACGGTGAAGAAGGTGGCTACTTCAACGCCCATCGCGACAACACCACGACCGGCACGGCGCATCGCCGCTTTGCCTGCACGATCAACTTGAACAGCGACGAATACGAGGGTGGCGAGCTACGCTTCCCCGAGTATGGAGAGGCCAAGTACAAGCCGCCGACTGGTGGCGCTGGCATCTTCTCCTGCTCGATGCTGCATCAGGCATTGCCGGTCACCAAGGGCACGCGTTACTGCTATCTTCCTTTCCTCTATGACGATGATGCAGCGAAGGTGCGCCAGGCAAACTTCCAGACCATCGACGGCCGTCAGCGCGATGCAAGCGGTGAGGTGATGGACGAGAACAAGCGGCCGGCTGCCGAGTAAGCGCCGGCACTGTCGGAGATTTTGGAGGCCTCGCTCACTGGGTTGAGCGGGGCCTTTCTCTTTTGCGTCTCTAGAGTCTTAGCCAGTCATCCATGAAGTCGGTGAACCAGCGGGCCGTCTTGGCGTCACAGTCTTTTGCGTCTGCCATCTGCTGGTCAAGGGACTGCGCACCAGGGCGCTTGAGCGCTTCGGGCAGTTGCTCCAGCCAGAAACTGTAATGCGAGACGTCGACCTCTGGATGAAACTGCAGCCCGAAGGCTTTGCCCAGGCGGATCGCCTGATTGGGAAAGGCACCATCGGTGGCAAGGCGCATAGCCCCCTCGGGCAGGCCGAAACCCTCCTGATGCCACTGGTACATCCGTGTCGCTTCGCCCATGAACCCACGCCCTTCGGCCGTCGGCGCGATCTCGTAGTATCCGATCTGGTTCAAGCCCTCGTCATGCGGGGCGACCTCGGCCCCGAAGGCAGCCGCCATCAGCTGGCCGCCCAGACAGAAACCGACATAGGGTCGGTCGCTCTCGATCCAGTCGCGGACGTAGCGCACCTCGTCCTTCAGGTAGGCGGTCTCCTCTTTCTCGAGATCGGTCGAGAGCATCTCGGCCCCGCCATAGACGATGAGGGCATCGAAGTTCTTGGCGTCGGGCAAGCTGTCGCCCAGGCCCGGACAGCAGTCGGTCCAGCTGAGCCCCCGGGCTTCTAGATGCGATCTGGCCCTGTCGCGCCGCTGTGTGACGGGATGATCGATAAGGAGGATACGCTTCATATCATACCGCTTTGCCAAGACGACCCAGAGAGAAGGATCGTAAAGGCCCGCTTCCTATTCAGTGAGACCGGACTGCAGAAAGGCCTGCATGTGAAACTCTGCCTGCTCTGGATCATAAGCCAGGTCTTGCCCGATGGGACAAGCACGTCGTGCAAGGCAGCCTCCCTCAAGGCAGTCCCTGCCGGCGCCAGAGGCCAGATGGTTGCGGCAGAGCGCAACGTCATAGCCACTACCGCTGAAGGCGCCGACCGGGCAGGTCGAGAGGCAAGGCCGCGCCGCACAGCCGTTGCAGGGGGAGGGGCCCGGGGGCGACGCCTTCCAATCCTGGGGCACTGCCGCGAATCCCAGAGCGCCCCGATAGGCGTGCCAGAGCCCGTGCTTTGGGTGGATCAGCATCCCTATGGGTGAGGGCGACAGCCCTTCGGCCGTTTGCGCCCAACGCAAAAAGGGTTGGTAGGGTGGCCCACCGAAGGGGAAGAAAGCGCGGGCTCCAAGCCGCTCGGCCAAGCCGCTGATCACTCGGGTCGACCAGCGGTTCATCGGGTGGGACTGACCGTCCAGCGCTTCCGGCGAGACGGAGAAGCGCGGCCAGACCGATCCCCCAACCGCGCCCAGCAGCAGGAGCCAACGACAGCCCAGAGCGGTGGCCTCTTCTGGTGCCGGTGAGAGACCGCCACGGGGTTCCAGACCGACGGCTTTCACCTCGCCGACAAGCGCTTGGTATTGCAGTATCGACACTCTGCTCTGATCGGACATGATCCCTTGATCCCTGCTAACAGATGCACGGGAAACTCTCTTTTTCCTGACAACGCTTGGCAATGGGAAAGTTTGCCGAGACGGTTCCAGACCTCACTCGCGTCAAAACGACTTGACGCCCACGACCGCCGTCCTTGATGGTCATATTATCGTAAAGCAACAGTGGCTCAGTCCGACACTATGGCTGGCATCGCCTCGCAAAGTGCACAGATCAAGGCACTACCGAAGCCGGAGCGTTTCGGGTTTTTGCTGTTGCCGGAGTATTCGACGATCTCCCTGGCCTCGGTGCTGGAGCCGCTGCGCGCCGCCAATCGCCTGAGCGGCCGCACCCTCTATGAATGGTCGGTGATTACACCCGACGGCAAGGCTCTGGTCTCCTCCAGTGGCGTCTGCATCCTACCCGACATGGGCCTGGATGGCGTCGAGCGACTGAATGCCCTCGTTGTGATTGCCGGCATGCATCCCGAGCGCTATTGCGACAAGCCCATCCTGAACCTGCTGAGGCGTTTGGCGCGCCAAGGCTGCCAACTCGGCGCAATCTCGACCGGCAGCTACCTCTTGGCCAAGGCCGGTCTCTTGGATGGCTATCGCTGCACCATCCATTGGGAGCATATGGCCGGCTTTCAGGAGGCCTTCCCCAATCTCGACGTCACCGACGAGCTCTTCGAGATCGATCGCAATCGCTTTACCTGTTCGGGCGGCACGGCGGCGATGGATCTGGTGCTCTCGCTGATCGGTCTTGATCATGGCCGTGACCTGGCGACGGCGGTTGCCGAACAGTTCATCCATGAGCGCATTCGCGACCGCCATGACCCGCAGCGCATGGCGCTGCGCGCGCGTGTCGGCGTCTCCCATCCCAAGCTCCTGCGCGTGATCGAACTGATGGAGGCCTCGCTTGAAGAGCCGCTGCCGCGCAGCGATCTGGCGCGCCAGACCGGCCTTTCTACACGCCAGCTGGAACGCCTTTTCCGCAAGTACCTGGGGCGCACACCGACCCGCTACTACCTGGAACTGAGGTTGCAGAAGGCGCGCTCGCTCCTGATGCAGACCTCCATGTCGGTTCTGGATGTGGCTCTGGCCTGTGGCTTCGTCTCGGCCTCGCACTTCTCCAAGTGTTACCGCGAGTACTACGCCAAGACCCCTCGCCAAGAGCGTCAGTTGGAACCCGCCGTCGCCAGCGCCTGATCGCCCCAACTGGCCTGCCACTTCAGGAAGGCATCGAAGAGCTGTTGCTGCGTGGAGATCCCAAGCTTTGCGTAAGCGTTCCGACGATGCGTCTTGACCGTTGGCAGTGCGATATCCAGGCAGAGGCCGATCGATAGGCTGGAGTGACCCTTGAGGATCATCTGCACCACTTGAGATTCCCGTGGAGACAGCGTGTCACGCCCGAAATCCTCCAACCGCTTCGCTGCGGCGCCCTGCCGAGGGTCTTCGGACCGACGCGCCCAGAGCCGTTGAAAGGCCAGATCGAAGAGGGGGAGGAAGGGACGCAGCCGTCCTATGGCCTGCTCGTCATAGCCACCTTGTGATCCAATGTGGGAGAAGCTGATTTCGCCCATCGCTCCCCCTGGCAGATCAGTGGCGAGGACAAGCTCTTGCAGGCCCGTGGGCCAGCCCGGTGTGCGGAAGCCGATCTCCTCGGTGTCATCCATCAAGACCTCGGCGCTATCGGGTCGCCAGTTGTCCGGTGCCAGATCGATCATGCGATGCAGGCCCGGCGCCAAGCCTGACAGAAAGGCGTTGTAGACAGGATTCAGAAGGTAGGTGGACGAGACGTAGCGCTGTACGGCCTCTTTGGCCGGCCCCGCAGGGAAGCTGTCG
Source organism: Rhodospirillales bacterium (assembly GCA_963669335.1). Taxonomy (GTDB): domain Bacteria; phylum Pseudomonadota; class Alphaproteobacteria; order Kiloniellales; family JACOMY01; genus JACOMY01. The sequence goes on along the minus strand of OY770023.1, from coordinate 5,448,905 downwards.
CCCAGATAGATGGGGGGCTGCCCAAGACGGTTCACCACCGAGAAGGCCGCGGTGACGGGGATGATCCCGGCCGCAGCCTCGATCATCTCCAGGGCGCCGCCGCTGCCCTCGATCACGCTGACCAGCTTTCGGCTGAGAGCCTCGATCGTCTCCGCTTGATAGTTCACGCGATTTGGTGACACCGCAAAGCGCTTTGGGTCAAGGTTGGGATCGGGGCCATGGAACTCCGGCCTCTGCTCTTGAGCGGTTAGATCCGATTCGATAGGACACTCTGTCGTTATGAGTCGTTCGGACACCCATCGCGTTTGCCTTGATCCGCCCTGTCTTCACGGGGTCGAAACGATCACCATCACCTCCTCGCGACGCTTCCCGCGCCACGCCCACGACCAGTTCGGTATCGGCGTGATGATGGAAGGAGCCCATGCCTCCTGGAGTGGCCAGGGCGCGGTGGAAGCGGAGCGGGGAGACGTGCTTGCCGTCAACCCAAACGAAATCCACGATGGCGCGCCGATCGGTGCCTTTCGCTCTTGGAGGATGGTGTTCGTGGAGCCCTCGGTGGTCGCAGGGTTCACGGGCTCCGCGCTGTCGGGTCGAGAGTTCGCCTTCGCAGCCGGACGGATGCCGCAAACCGCGTCCCGCGTCAGGCGCCTGCTCGACCGGCTCCAACAGGGCGAGGCTGCCTGTGCTGAGGAAGCCTTGAGCACGTTACTGGATGACTTGCTGGCAGCGCCTGCGCCCGCGTCGTCCCATGCCTTCGATGCCCAGCCTTCTCCGAGTGCGCTCAGGGTGATCGAACGAATTCAAGACTCACCGGATGCTCCGCCGTCGTTGGACGAGGTCGCGCGGCTGATGGACCTCGGTCGAACAGCGGCACTCCGGCGGTTTCGCCGCGAGGTCGGTGCCACGCCACAGGACTATGCGATGCAGCTTCGCCTGCGCCTGGCAAGGCGGGCTTTGGCGGCTGGCGATTCCATCGCCGAGGTCGCCGCTGCGACCGGCTTCGCGGACCAGAGCCATCTGACCCGGGCCTTCGGTCGACAGTTCGGCCTGCCACCCGGTCGCTGGCGCTCCTTACGCGGTCACCGCAATATCGTTCAAGACGCTGAGTGACCGGGCCTCCTAGTCTGGAGGCGATGATCCGGACAGGGGGGCTCGATGTACTTCCGCTACGATCCCTATTTGGCTGAGACCTTTCCCGCACTGGTGACGGGCTTTATCCACGCCATAGGCGTCGATCGTCACGTCGACGTGGAGGGGCGCGTCGCGGCGCTGGAAAGGGAGGCTCTAGAGCGTCTCGGCGGTCAATCCGAAGGGGGCATGGTAGAGATACGCGCCTGGCGCCAGGCCTTCTCTCGCATGGGGCTGAAGCCGACGCAGTATCGCTGTGCCTCCGAAGCGCTGCTGCGGAGGCTGCGCCAACAGGGTGCGCTGCCGCGCCTCCATCCCTTGGTCGATCTCTGCAACGCCGCCTCTGCGGCACACGCCATTCCCGTTGCCGCCTTCAACCTTGCGCAGATCGAGGCCGGCTTGTCGGTGCGGCCGGCCAAGGGCAGCGAGACCTATGTCGCGTTCGGCGGAGCGGTGGAACAGCCCGACCCGGGCGAGATCATCTTCTCCGATCAGGCAGACCAGGTTCATGCGCGGCGATGGACACATCGACAAAGCGCCCTCTCAGCCGTCTCGCCCACCACGCAAGAGGTGCTGATCGTCATCGAAGCGCTGCACGAAGAGGCCGCGCGCAGTGTCCTGCGTCTGCGTGACCTGCTCGTGGTCGCGCTTGCGGAGACCTGGGGTGTCACTGCAACGACAGGCCTGTCGTGCGCCGGGCGGGATGCGTTCTGCGTGGGCGCGGTTTTGCCATGACGTGGGAATTTCTGGTCACCGCCTTCATCGTCGTGCTGATGCCGGGAACCGGAGTGCTCTTCACACTGGCCGTCGGGCTTGGTCAGGGACGGCGAGGGGCAGCGATTGCCGCCTGCGGCTGCGCGCTTGGCATTGTCCCGCACATGGCAGCCTCGATCTTGGGTTTGGCGGCTCTGCTGCATGCAAGTGCCCTTGCCTTCCAGGTCGTGAAGATTGCTGGGGTCGCCTTCCTGCTCTGGATGGCCTGGAGCGTGTGGCGCAGCGGCGGTCTGCTGTCGCCAGGAGGCCAACGCGAGCAGAGTGAATGGGGAAAGCTCATTCGGGACGGCATACTGCTCAACCTGCTGAACCCAAAGCTCTCGATCTTCTTTCTCGCGTTCCTGCCGCAGTTCGTGCCCGCAGGGGCGGAACATGCGACCTGGCACATGGTCGGACTGGGCCTCGTCTTCATGGGGATGAGCTTGGCGGTCTTTATCCTTTACGGGACCTTTGCGGCACTGGCCCGCGATTACCTGCTCGGCCGCCCGGGCGTCATGCCTTGGCTGCGGGGCTCCTTCGCCGCGGCCTTCGCACTCTTGGGGCTACGGCTCGCCCTTTCTTCGCGCTAGGTGCGAGCATACGGCTCAAAAAACCGTTTGCGAGGCGAGGGCTGGCATTTTGGACCCTCATTCCTGCCTCATCCTCTGGGATGATGGTGCTCCCGCTTCGGGCCGCCTAGGCTGGTCGAAGATGAGATGAGGAGGAACGCCCATGACCAGCCCCCCGATCGTGTTGGACCAAGCGGCAGTCGAGGAGCTGCTGCCCCGGATCGACTTGGTGCAGCAGATGCGCCGGCTCTTTGCCGAGTTGGGCCGGGGCCAGGCCGTTCAGCCGCCGCAGAGCCTCACCTTGCTGCCCGATGACAGGGGCGATTTCATCACCTATCTGGGTGCTCTAGCCGAGGCCCAGGTCTTTGGCGCGAAGCTCTCGCCCTATCTCGTCACCGAGGCCAAGCCCATCATCACCGCTTGGACCATGCTGATGTCCTTGGAGACCGGTCAGCCGCTCCTGCTCTGCGATTCCGGACGCCTGACGACAGAGCGGACGGCCGCCACCACCGCCCTTGCCGTCGACTTCCTCGCCGGGCCGCAGGCGCGAAGGATGGCAATCATCGGCTCCGGCCCGATCGCTCAGGCGCATTGGCGCCATGTCCGGGGATTGCGGGACTGGCAAGACCCTCGGCTCTTCTCCCCGAGCCTTGCACAGGATAAAGAAAGACGCGCGGCCTGGCAGGCGCTGAGCCCTGAGGTGGATTTTGCCGAGAGTGCCGAAGAGGCTGTGGCGGATGCGGACCTGGTGCTGCTCTGTACATCTTCCGGCAAGCCGGTGGTGGACACAGGCGCCTTGGCTCCCCACGCAATTGTCACCTCGATCAGCACCAATGTCGCCCAAGCGCATGAGATCGATCCTGCCTTCCTGCTCGATGCCCAGGTCTACTGCGACTATCGGGCGACCACGCCGGCTGCGGCGGGCGAAATGCAGTTGGCGGCTGAAATCCATGGATGGGACGCCCAATCGCTGCGTGGCGACCTGGCCGAGCTGTCGCTTAGCACCTGCCCCTTGCCGGAAGCGGGCCGACCCGTCTTCTTTCGCTCCGTGGGCTTGGGATTGGAGGACATCGCCGTCGCCAATGCCATTTACCGAGCCGTCCAGAGCTGAGCGAAGGGGGACCCCATGCACATCGAACCCTTTGGCGTCGAAATCTGGATGAACGAGTGGGAGACAGAGTGCGAGTGGAACCTGGCGGAGACCTGTGTCGAGAGCCTGACCATTGCCCAACTCCTGCAGCTGACGGGCAAGAACGACAGCGACCTCTCCGAGCTCTTGGGCATGAAGATGACCTATGGCGCGATCGAGGGGTCAGAGCGACTGCGCAGCGCCATTGCTGCCCTCTACGAGCGTCAGGGGCTGGAGAACATCGTCGTCACCCACGGCACCATCGGGGCCAACATGCTGGTCCACAAGACCCTGGTCTCGGCCGGCGACCCTGTGGTGGCCGTTGTTCCGACCTATCAACAGCACTACTCCATACCGGCCAGCATCGGCGCCAAGGTTAAGCATTTGAAGCTGCAAGACGAGGACGAGTGGTTACCCGATCTGGATCGGCTGAAGCGCCTGGTCACCGCGGACACACGCTTGATAGCGATCAACAATCCGAACAATCCGACCGGCGCCCTGATGGATCGCGGCCAGCTGGAAGAGATCGCCGAGATCGCCCGTGCGGCCGATGCCTGGATCCTTTGTGACGAGGTCTATCGCGGCACCGATCAGGAAGGCGCGGGCATGACGGCCTCCATCGCCGACGTCTATGAAAAGGGCATCAGCACGGCTGGTATGTCCAAAGCCTTTTCCTTGGCGGGCCTCAGGCTCGGTTGGATCGCCGCACCGCGGGAGGTGATCGAGGCGGTGTCTATCCACCGCGACTATGACACCATCTCCGTCGGCATGATTGACGACCACTTCGCGGCCTTGGCTCTGGAGCACAGCGAGGCGGTCTTGGCGCGAAGCCGCGCGATCACGCGGGGCAACCTCAGGATCCTTGACGACTGGGTCTGCCAAGAGCCGGGTATCACATGGGTCAAGCCTCGGGCCGGTACCACCGCGCTCCTGAAGCATGATCTGGCAATGACCTCACGCGATCTCTGTGTGGCCATGATGAGGGAAATCGGGGTCTTGTTCACCCCCGGCTCGGCGCTGGATATGGAGGGCTATCTGAGGATCGGTTACGCCAACAACCCGGAAATACTGAAACAGGGACTGGCCCGGGTGAGTGACTTCCTAAAAGGCAAGGAGCGTAGGGTGGTTGGGGCGCCATAAGGTCGTCTCGACGCAAGTCTGGGCCGGTAACGCGTGGTTCATTGTTCTTAGTCGGGATTGCAAAGCTGGTGCTTCCTCCGTCAAGTTAGCCGGAGGCAACGGTGCAAAGGGGAAGCAAGACATGGCCGAAGCGCAGCCGGAAGGTCGCAAGGGTCGTGCACGCGTGATCGCGGCCGGGATGGTCGGCAATGTGATCGAGTGGTACGACTTTGCGCTCTACGGCTATATGGCCGTGATCATTTCACAGCTCTTCTTCCCACACGGCGACAAAACGGTCTCCCTGTTGGCGACCTATGGAGTCTTCGCCGCCGGCTTCTTTATGCGGCCTTTGGGAGCCATCTTTTTCGGGCATCTGGGTGACACCATCGGGCGCAAGCCGGTCTTGCTGCTCTCGGTGGTCATGATGGTCCTGCCGACCATCGTCCTGGGCCTGATGCCGACCTATCACGACTGGGGCATCGCGGCCTCGGTCTGCCTGGTGATCATCCGCTTGGTTCAGGGTTTCTCGGTCGGTGGCGAGTTCAGCGGATCGGCGACCTACATGGTTGAGACGGCTCGTCCGCACAAACGCGGGCTGGCCGGCAGTTGGGCCAATACGGGGGCGGTAGCGGGAACGGTCCTTGGCGCGGGTACGCCGGCAACGGTGATCTGGATTATGGGCGAGCCGGCTGTGGTGGACTGGGGGTGGCGCATTCCATTCCTGCTGGGCGGTGTGATTGGCGTGATCGGCTTGCTGTTGCGCCGCGGACTGCCGGAGAGCGAAGCACCACCAGAGAAGCGTGAGGCCGGCGATCACCCCATCGTGCGTGTCTTCCGCGAAGAGCGGGATGTCATGGCCAAGGTCATGATCTTCACCGCGGCCTATGGCATCGTCTATTACATTCCCATGGTCTATCTGCCGACCTGGCAGTCGCTCTACACCAGTATCCAGCTGCACGAGGCCCTCTTTATCGTGACCTTGGTCATGGCAGTGCAGATGGTGCTGACGCCGCTGGCCGGTTACTTCAGCGATCGCGGCATGCGGCGGACGCACTTTGTGGCGCTGGCCTTCGTGCTGATCGGCCTCTTGGCGATCCCGCTCTTCATGTTGACCGAGACCGCCGTTCTTTGGATCGTGATCCTGGTCTATCTGACCTTCGCCAGCTTGATCGCAGCCCCGCTGGGCGCCGTGCCGACGACCATGGTCGAAGCCTTCGATCGTGGTCACCGCCTGACTGGATACTCACTCGCTTTCAATGTTGGGATGGGACTTGCCGGCGGGACCGCACCGATGATGGCAACGGCCCTCATCGCCGTCAGCGGATCGCACTATGCGCCTGCTGTTTATCTGCTGTTTGCCGGATTGGTTGGCGGCGCGGCGCTCCTCTTCTTGAAGGACCACAGCCGGGAGCCCCTACGCTAGCTGCTCCCTAGTCACGAAAGGTGACGAAGCTCTCCAAGGGTGCCCGTTCGGTCACCAGGCTGTTCTCGATCGCCGTCTCGTCGATGTGACCCAGTGACAGACCGCAGACCACGACCTGCTCGTCAGGGAGCTTAAGCACGTCCCTGATTACGCGATGGTAGCGCGCGAAGGCTGCCTGCGGGCAGGAGTCCAGCCCTTGTCCGCGGGCGGCGATGCAGATCGACTGCAGGAACATGCCGAGGTCGAGCCAGGATCCGATCTCCAGGCTGCGATCGATGGTGACGATTATGCCCACCGGTGCGTCGAAGAAACGGTAGTTGCGACCCAGCTGGGCGTGCATCTTCTCCTTGTCCTGTCGGCCGATGTCCAAGAGGCCATAGAGGTCCCAGCCGACCTTGCGGCGGCGACCGAGATAGGGCTCTTCGAAGCGATCGGGATAGTACTTGTATTCTCCGCCGTGCCCTTCACCGCCCTGGTCATGAGCGGCCAGCAGAGCCTCGGTCAACGCGCGTTTGCTCTCGCCGGTCAGGACCGTCACTGCCCAGGGCTGCATGTTGGTGCCGCTGGGCGCGCGGGCAGCCAGGGCCAGGATCTGCTCGACCGTCTCTCGCGGCACCGGATCCGGCTTGAAGGATCGGATCGAGCGTCTGGAGCCGATGGCCCAGTTGACCGCTTGAACAAGCTGCTGCGGGTCGAGATCCGGCGCCTTTGTCAGAGGGCCCAAAGCCAAACTATCGTGCATCACCCTGCATCCTGTTGATTGACTGAAGCGATTGGCTGCTCCGGGTCGAGCCCGACCAGCAGGTAGCCGCGGTGAAAGTCTTCGATGTGGCGCTGCATCCAGCCTCTTGCCTCTTCGCCGTCCCCTCTCTCTATCGCCTCGGCGATTGCCCTATGGGCTGTCAAGAGGCGCTCGGCTGCGGTGTCCAGCCGGGTTACCACGACGGCAAAGGCGGGGTAGAAGAGCTGGCCAACGGCCTCGCGCGCCAAAAGCAGGGCACGGTTGTGCGCCGCCTTGGCCACCAGCTCATGGAAGGCAAGATCCAACTCGGTCAAAGCCCGACCATCGCCCTTTGCCTCTTCACTGGCTTCCAGGTTGTCCTTCAAGGCCTTGAGGTCGGCGTCGCTGCGCACCTCAGCGGCATAGGCGGCGGCCGCCGGTTCCAGCGCGGCAATAACCTGCCAGAGCTCGCGAAAGGTGACGTCATGTAGGACCAGGGCCTGGCTTGCCCGCCGTCCCAAGGCCTTCGTCGAAGGCCTGGCGACCGCCAGTCGTCGTCCCGCAATGCGCTCGGCAAGGCCGCTCTGCTCCAAGAGCCGGATGCCCTCTCGCACCGTAGAGCGGTTGAGGGCGAAGGCTTCGGCCAAGGCCGTCTCGGTCGGCAAGAGATCCCCGGGCTTCAGACGACCGGCCATGATCTCGTCCTCGATAGCCTGGCAGAGGCGCTTGTAGGCCGGGGCTGGTTCCAGGGGTTGAAAGAGAGCCTTGGCGTCGCTCATGCCTTCCCCTCCGCTGCGAACTCTCGATCGCGCAGCAGACGCCTGCGGATCTTGCCGGTCGGGGTCTTCGGCAGGTCTGCTACGAAGGCGATGCGGCGGGGGTACTTGTAAGGTCCGGTGACTTGCTTGCAGTGGGCCTGAAGCTCTTCGATCAGCGCTTGATCGCCGATGTGCGCGGGGGCTAACACAATGAAGGCCTTGACCACCTCGCCACGGTCCGGATGGGGGCTTGCCACGGCGGCGCTTTCGATAACGGCAGGGTGCTCGGCCAGCGCGTTCTCGACCTCCATCGGTCCGATACGATAGCCGCTGGAGTTGATCACGTCGTCACTGCGCCCCTCGTGGAAGAGATAGCCCTCGCGATCGACCCGAACCCGGTCGCTGGTTCGGAAGTAGCGCGCGCCATTCACCGCGATCTCCGCCTCTTTGGTCCGCTCTGGGTCTTGCCAGTAGCCCAGCATAAGCTGAGGGTTCGGAATACGGATGGCCAGCTCTCCCGGGGCATCACTCCCCAGCGGCCTACCCTCTTCGTCGATTACCAAGATCTCGGTGCCGGGCAGGGGCTTGCCCATGGACCCTGGCTTCAGAGGCAGTGCCGGGTAGTTCAGGACTGTCATCAAGGTCTCGGTCTGACCATAGCCGTCCAAGAGAGAGACGCCGGTTAGACGCTTCCAGGCGGCCACGATCTCAGGATTGACCTGCTCGCCGGCAGAGACGGTGAGGCGCAGGGCCGAGAGGTCGCGATCTTCGGTCTTTTCCAGGACAAGACGCCTGAGCTCGGTCGCAGAGGCACAGAAGACCGAAACGCGGTAGCGCTCAAGGATCGCAAAGCGTTCTGCGGGGTCGAAAGGGCCGTGATGGAAGACGACGCAAGCGCCGCAGGACCAGGGTCCGAAGAGGATCGAGGTGCCGGCCTTGCTCCAGCCCGTATCGGCCGTGCACCACATGACGTCATCTGGCCTGAGATCGAGCCAGAACCAGGCGGAGGCGCGCCAGGTGAAGAGGCCGTGCGCAGCATGGAGGACGCCCTTTGGCTCGCCGGTTGAGCCGGAGGTGTAATAGAGGATGGCCGGATCGTCGATCGCCACCCGGGCTGGTGTGATTGCTGCCCCAGGCTCTGCCAAGAGCCCATCCATCGCAGTCCAACCGGTCGCCTGGCCGACCACGATTCGGGCCTTCAAACTCCGCTTTGAGGCAACCTTTCCGACTTGAGACTCACTCACGATCACAGCGCTGGCCGCCGCATGGTCCAGCCGGTAGGCCACGTCCTTTTCGGTCAGCATCTCGATGCAGGGAATGGGGACAGCGCCGATCTTGGTCAGCGCCACCAGGGCGATCTGCCATTCCGGCACCCGCGGCAGCATGACCAGCACACGATCGCCCTTCTGGATGCCCCGCTGTTGCAAGGCAGCACCGAGACGATCACTCAGGCGCTTGATGTCGGAGAAGGTGAAACGGCGTTCCCGTCCTTCCGCGTCGCTCCAGATCAGCGCCAGGCCGTCCGGGCGTTTCGCGGCCCAGTGATCGACCACGTCTGAGCCGAAGTTGAAGTGGCTCGGCAGCTGCCAGCGGAAGCGCTGATAGGTGGCATCATAGTCCTGCATCTCCGGACGCTGCATGACCGCTACCTCCCGCTCAGATCATTGACCCCCGCTTTGCGCATGATGCGTTTGGCCATGGCCCAGCGGTGCACTTCAGAGGGGCCGTCATAGATCCGGAAGGCACGGATATCGTTGAAGAGCTGCGCCACCACGGTGTCGTGCGTGACCCCAAGGCCCCCCAGGACTTGGACGCAGCGATCGACGATGCGGAACAGAGCTTCAGAGACCGCGACCTTGGACATGCTGCTCTCGTGGCGGGCCTTCTCGCCCTGATCCAGAAGCCAGGCCGTGTACCAGATCCAGAGCCGCGACTGCTGCAGCTCCATCTCGTTGTCGGCCAGCATGAAGCCCACCCCCTCATGCTCGCCCAAGGGCTTGCCGAAGGCACGGCGCCTGGCGGCATAGGCCGAGGCAATGTCGTGTGCCCGCTCTGCCGCACCCAGCCAGCGCATGCAGTGGGTCAGCCGCGCCGGTGCCAGGCGGACCTGGGCATAGCGAAAGCCCTCTCCCACCGCGCCCAGCACCTGGTCTTCGGGGATGAAAAGATCGGCCAGGTCGATCTCGTAATGGCCGCCGGTGAAACTGGCATCAAGCGTGTTCTGCTGGCGCTTCAGATGAATGCCCTCGGCTTGCATATCGGTCAGGAAGAGGGTGGCGCCGCGCTCTGGCACCGTCGCCATGACGATGCCCAGATCGGCACCCGCGGCACCGGTGATGAACCACTTCTTGCCGCTGATGCGATAGCCGCCCTCGACCGGCCGCGCCTCGCTTGCAAGCAAGCCCGGATCCGATCCGGCGCCATCCGGTTCCGTCATCAGGAAGCAGGACCTGGTCTCGGCCCTAGCGAGCGGCGCCAGCCAACGCTTCTTTTGCGCTGGGCTCGCGACCTTGGACAGCAGGTGAATGTTGCCTTCGTCGGGCGCGTTGCAGTGCAGTGCGACGGGCCCCAGCGGCGAATAGCCGGCTGCGGCGAAGACCAGAGCATTCTCGACATGGCTCAAGCCGCGCCCGCCGTACTCCGGCTCGACATGGATCGAGAGTAGTCCGGCCTGGCGCGCCTCCTCGTTCAGCACGCGTCTTAGATCGTCGTCCGGCCCGTGCGGTCCCAGCCGCGGATCGCCTTCATAGGGGATAATCGTTTCCTTGACGAAGCTGCGCACCTTGTCGGCCAAGGCCCGCTGCTCTGGCGTGGGACTGAAGTCGATCACCGCGGCTCTCCTCTTTGCTCGGCCAAATTGTCGATACATCGGATAGTCCAATTGTCCGACAAACATAGTCAATACTCGGGTTTTTGCAAGAGCGTGCTGCTCGAGGTAACGCTGCCTTCTGGGCGCTCTGTGATCTGCCGGGTCCCGGTTTGTGCGTTTTTGCTCCGCCAACGCAGTATCCTGCCTTGCTCTCGTAAAGGCTTCGAACCCAAGTGAACTGCTTTTCGATTGGAGTGTCAGGACGATCACGAGACGCCATGACGCGGCCCCGGCGCCATAGGCAAGACGCTCCCATTGGTCTAGTCTAGCGCTGCGTTTCCCGCAGGCAGGTCTCCACTCGGGTCGTTCGGCGAAAAACATTTCGGTTCGACGGCGACCTTGGTGTTGCATTCGTGCGTCAAGGGGATAGAAGTAGCGCGCAAGCCGATCTGCTGCGCCGCACACTTCCGGATTGGATCGCTGCGGATGGCGCTGCAAGGGACCAAGGGTCCTGACGATGACAGCCTGGCTGGGCGTGTGGGACGCGCTCTAAGAGGCAACAAGGGTGAAGGGCAGTTCTGATGGACTTGACGAGCGACGAGCTGCAAGCTGGGAAAATTCTATTCAACCACGTGTCCAAGGCGGGCGGCAGCTCGCTGATTGGTTTCTTCAATCAGATCTATGGGGCCGAGCGCTGCTTTCGGCACTTCGCGCGCGACGCCAAGACGGGAAAATTCTCCCGTAAGATCGAGGATGTGCCCGAAGAGGAGTTGGATCACTTTTCCTTCCTAGCCGGTCACTTCGATTTCGGTCACCACAGCCGCCTCAAGGGGCCGGTCTTCTACGTGGGAACAATGCGCGATCCAATCGATCGCATCGTGTCTGATTTCTACTATATGCGCTCACAGGGGCCGGAGAAGCTGAAGGCGGAGGCGCGTGCGATGCGCCTGGAAGACTATGTCGTCAGCAAGCTGGAGAACCCGAACAGCCGCCTGGTCCGCTCGGCCCAGGTCGAGCAGCTGACCGGCGAGAAGACGGCCGAGGCCGCGAAGAAGGTGATCGAGGACTATTATCTCATGTGCTGCTCATTGGAGCAGTTGGACGAGATGCAGCGTCAGTTGGCGAGGCTCTTCGGCAAGCCGGAGGTGACACCGCAGCGCGCCAATGTCACGCCGGCGATCAAGGCCTGGCCCGAACTCTCGATCGAGACCTTGGAGATCCTGCACGAGCGCTTCGAAGAGGACTATCGCCTGCTCTCTTGGGTGCGCGACCGCTTCGACCGAGTCTACCGGACGATGGAGCTGTCGGAAGCCGCAGCCGCACCCGCGAGTGTTTATCAGGAGGATATGTCTCCCTCCGGCATGGGCGGGCAACGCCTGGGGACAGGGTGAGGGTAGCGGCTGTGTCATTCGACGGTGCTTGTGAGCCCAGCTTGCCCCGTGATAACCAGCCGCGTCTTTAGGCTCAAGAGTGCCAGACCACGCAGAGACTGTCATTGGCGGGCCGGCAGCGTTGCTCCGGACAAGCGAGATCGGGACGTTGCCGCGATTGGGCGAGGCTGTCGGTCGAGCATCTAGGTAAGGAAAGTATGTGATGAGCGAGGCAGGTGTTATGTCGTCAGAGAAGGCGCCAGAGGGAAGCGAGCGTGTCGGGATCCTCTTGGCCGGTGGCCACGGAACGCGGCTCTTTCCGATTACCCGGACGGTCAACAAGCATTTGCTGCCGGTCTACAACAAGCCGCAGATCTACTATTCGCTGGTGATCTTGATGCAGGCGGGCCTGCGTGACATCGCCATCGTCTCGACGCCAACGACCACGCCGGTGCTGGAAGACGCGCTGGGCGACGGCAGCGAGTGGGGCCTCAGGCTGAGCTACGTCGTGCAGCCGGAGCCCAAGGGCATTGCTGAGGCCTTCCTGCTGTGTGGGCACTTGATCCAAGACCGACCGGTCACCCTGATGCTGGGCGACAATCTCTTCCTGACCGAAGAGATGGCGCCCTATCTGGACGAGGCCCTGGCGCGCAAGAAGGGGGCCAGCGTCTTTGCCGTTCCGGTGCATGATCCAGAGCGCTTCGGCATCGTGACCTTGGATGACAGTGGGCGGGCCACCCAGTTGGTCGAAAAACCCAAGAATCCAACCAGCAACATGGCCGTCACCGGGCTCTATTTCTACGACGAGCGCGTGCTGGAGCTGACGCGCGGCCTGGAGCCTTCGGCACGAGGCGAGCTGGAGATTACCGATCTCAATCGCCTCTATTTGGAGCGCCAGGACCTCTACGTGGAATCACTGCCCGCGGACATCACCTGGCTCGATTGCGGCAATCCCGATTCATTGGTGGAGGCCAGCCAGCGTATCAAAGAGCTGGAGCAAGGTCAGGACCACCTTATCGCCTGCCCGGAAGAGCTGGCGCTGAAGAAGGGGTTCATCGGACAGGAACGCTATGTGGCGCTGTTGGAGCGGATGCCGAAGACCCAGTATCGGGCCTATCTTGAGGGGCTGCTTGCCCAGAGCAGTGCTGCTTGAGGGCGGTTTGGCCTTTTCGCGTGATCGGGGAATGAGGAGACGAGAATGCTGTTGGTGACCGGTGGGGCCGGATTCATTGGGTCGCATCTCTCGCGCGCGCTGGCCGCTCGCGGTGAGAGGCTGGTAATCAGCGATCGCCTGCGCCATTCGGGCAAGCAGGAGAACATCGCCGACATCATCCTCGAGGACATTGTACCGCCGGATGAGGTGCTCTCTTGGTTGGAAGGGCGCAAGGGCTTGAAGGGGGTCTACCACTTCGGCGCCAAGGATGGCTCGCAGGAGCCTGACAAAGACGTGCTGCTGCGCGCGAACTTCGGCATGTCCAAATCGATCTGGACCTGGTGTGCGGCCAATCGGGTTCCGCTGATCTACGCCTCCTCATCGGCAACCTATGGCTTGGGCGATGCTGGATTCGACGACGAGACCACGCCCGAGGCCTTGGCAAAGCTCAATCCGCGCAGTGGCTATGCCTGGACCAAGCATCTCTTCGATCGTTGGGCGGTCAACGAGGTCGTCTCAGGCCGGCCGCGTCCACCGCGCTGGATGGGCCTGAAGTTCTTCAATGCCTATGGCCCCGGTGATGCCCATAAGGAGAAGGCACCGACCTTCATCACCCACCTGCTGAAGCAGCTGAATGAGTCGGAAAAGGTGACGCTCTATGCTTCCGAGCGCCCGGACATTGCAGACGGCGATCAGCGGCGCGACTTCATCTATGTCGGCGATATCGTCGAGGTGGCTCTGTGGCTGCTCGACTCCTGCAAGATCTCAGGACTTTACAATGTCGGCAGCGGGCATGCGCCCAGCCTGAATGAGATTGCGAAGGCGGTCTGCGATCTGGTCGGCAAACCGGCGAACATTGAGTATGTGCGCGCGCCCGAGAGGGTCCGCCAACATATGCAGTACTACACCTGTGCCAATCTGGATCGACTGCGTAAGGCCGGCTATGACCGTCCCTTCCTGACGGTCGCAGAGGGTATTGCCAAGTTCGTGGAAGCTCCAGCCAAGGGCTAGAAGAGGGCACGTGCCCCCTGGCGCCATTGCGGGCGGCGGCGGAGAGGAGAGAGACCAGGAATGAAGACCATGCAAGTAGAGAACCTGATCATCCTGGGCGAGGCGACAGTCGGGATCGACGAGATCCTGATCGCCTACGGCATCTCCGGCGTCATGGTGCAGGGCTCTTGCATCGGCAAGCACAGGCATCTGGATCGGGCGCAGCGGCTTTTCGTGGCCATGGATCGCCTGAAGGAGATGGATGGCGAAACCGCAAGGAAGGCCGTGCAGGATCGGGTATCTCGCCCCAATACCTTCGCGGTGGTCAAGGCTGAAGACGTTGCCGACGAAGGCCTGATGGCTTGGTTGAATGCGCAGGACCGCGTGCTGCTTGTCGCGGAGGATGAGAGCGAGGACGAGGAGGGGGCCAAGGCCTCGGCGCGCAAGCAGCCCTTCTTTGACGCTGCCTACCTTTCAAAGGTGGTTCCGGCCTTGGTGCGCGAAGGTGGTCAGGCCTACCTGCACGACTTCGATTTTGAGTTCCGTGAGATGGATCGCGATGATCCCCACGCCTCGGTCAAGATGATCCACAGCATTCGCTCGGCGGAGGTTTACCTCATGTCGAACGTGATGCCGGCGACGGCGAGCTTGAAGTCCATCTATGTCGAGCGACCGGCCGCGCGCTTCTTCTGGGCACCCGATGTCAGCCTCATCATGCCGACCTGGAACGGCATCGGCTTCATCGAAAACACCTTGCGGAGCATTACCCTGCAGGCGGGGGTGAACTATGAGGTGATCGTCATCGACGACGGCAGTTCAGACGAGACCGTGTCCTTCGTCGAAGACTACGCGACCATAGATGATCACGTGCAGCTCTATACCCAGAAGAACAGCGGCCCACAGGCAACGCGGAACAAGGGGCTGGAGCGCGCCAAGGGCAGGTACGTGACCTTCCTGGATCATGACGATCTCTTGCTGACCGACTCGCTTAAGCGCCGCCTGGAAGTGCTGGCCAAGAAGGAGCATCTGATCTGCGGCGGGCGTTGCGAAATTGTCGATCTGGATAGCGAGCCGATCGGGCTGACGGTGGGGCGGCAGGTGCCGACCTATTATCGCGATTGCCACATCATGCCGGTGCACATCGGCACCCTGACCGGGCGCAGCGATATCATGAAGCGCTACCGCTATCCCTTGATCAAGGGCTATGCGGACGACTGGACCTACGTCAATCAAATGCTACGCGAAGGCTGGACCATCGGCACCTGCGGGGCCGATCCGCTGATCGCCTATCGTTGGCATCGGACCTCTTGGACCGGCAGCGACATCGACAAGCACTTTTTCAACTGCATGCATCTGCTGCGTGACCTCAGCATCCGCCCGACCGATGACCTGGGCCTGATCGAGAAGCCCGACGGTGCGATGGAGCTGGCCGAAAAGCACATCGAGAGCAGCCGTTTCGTTCGGATTCAGACCGAATTCTACTCTCTGGCTCTGCGTGAAGACGAGGGCGAGGGCGCCGAGGCGCTTTTGGACACCGTGATCGGCATGATGAACGGCGTTCCGGACAGTACCAAGGACGAATTGAAGGACGGCAGCTTTAACTCCACGGGCAGCAAGGTCTTCATCGCTCATCCGGACAACACGCAGTTCATGAAAGAGGTGATGGACCATTGGTATACGGCGGTCGAGCTTTGTGATCGCCTAGCCATCACCGCTGCCAATCGCCGTTATGTAGAGAGCCTGACCCGCTATCTGGGTGGTGTCCGTGAGCGCTTGGCGGCACGCAATGAGCCGGTACCGCCAAGCAGTCTGATGCAGAAGGTCTTCGGCCTGGCAAAAGAGCGTTTTGCCGAAGCTGCTTAGCCTGGAGGGCGCCTAGATCAGGCGCGTCTCCAGGGGCCAGCGCGGGGACGCCGCTGTCTCCGGGCCGTAACCTAGGCGGGCCAGCATCTGCACCTGGTGACCTGGTTCAGATACCAGCTCGTGAACCTTCAGATAGAAGGGGCGGACTGCTTCGAACTCCTGCAGGGCTTGGCTGACGGGCTGACAAGCAAGGCCTAGCGCGGTCACGGCTAGGTTGAAGCGCAGCCAGCGACGGCCGGCTTCGATCTGCATCGCGCGCGTGTTGCCGGCTGTGGCGATGACCGCATAGGCCGGGGTGGCGGTCAGCATCTCCTGATAGATGCGTTTCGATTCCTGGAATGCCGGATGCTGCGGATCGCTGAGCGTGGCTGCACTCAGCACCCCCTCGGCAATCATCTTCTCCAGATCGGGGCCACCCAAATCGATCCCGTCGGGGTTGGCAGCAATCTCGGCCTGTCCGAAGCGCATCAAGTCGATGCTCTCCTGCCAGGTGAGCGGGTTGTCGATTTCTGCGTTCCAAGCATCCAGGGTGATTTGCTTGATGGCCTCGACGCCTGTGGGCTCGTCGATGATGGTCGCATGTTCAGCCAAGGCGGCACTGGCCGCAGCTGGCACCGCCTTGTCGGCATAGGGTGCCTTGACGCTCCGGCGATGGAGAACGGCCTTGAAGAGTGGATCGGGGGCAGCACCCGGTTCGAAGCGGGCGACGGCCACCGGTCCCTCCTCACCCTCCGGGAAGAGATCCAGCGAGACCGCCTGGCCCCCTTCGGCGGCTGCGATCCGCATCAACTCTAGAAAGCAGCCAAGCCCTATGGTGAGCTGGCGGGCATAGGGATCGGTTTCGGGAAGGTCTCGCTCCAGGTCGCGGTAGAGCACCACCTCGTCAGGCCCGCGCAGTTCCACCAACCAAGGCTGGCGGTTGTGCGGGTTGGGGGCGAGGATGGCATAAGAGAGCGCGCGCCTGCGCGGCTCCTCCGACAGCCCGGCTGCCTGCCAAGGCGCCGTTGGCGAGGATGTTTCGGCGATGGCCGCGGTGGGCAACTTGGTTGCGGCAAGGATCACGCCGCCGCCGATCAGGCCTAGGGACTGGCGACGATTGAGCAACGGTGAAGGGGTCGGCATGGCAGGCTCCAGTGCTTCATTTAAGTTCGACATCAAACTATATAGTTCGACGTTAAACTTTTGAAAGAGGCCTTTGCGCAAGATCGCTCCTCCTCGCCTCGGCTAAGGGGTCTCTATTAGCGGTCCGACATGCTCGGAGATGACCGCCACCGGGATTTTCCACGCCTCCGGGTGGTTGTAACGCCCTGCCGTCACCACGATGACCAGATCGCGTGCCGGCAAGATGAAAAGCCTTTGGCCGCCATTGCCGAAACCAGCCATCCAAGGCAGGCCGGAGGGGGTATCGTGCAGCCACCAGTGATAGCCGTACTTGATGCCGCTGAAGAGTGTTGTACGCCGCTTGAAGCTCTCCTCCAGCCAGGCATCTGGCACCACCTGTTGGCCTTGCCAACGACCACCGTTCAAGACCAGTTGTCCGATCTTGGCGAGATCACGTGGTGTCAGCCGCAGGCCCGAGGCTGCGGAATAGATGCCGTCCTTGCCCTGAATCCAATCGACACTGTCGATGCCGATGGGCTGGAACAGCCGCTCCGTTGCGAAGTCCTTCAGGGTTTGACCGCTGCCACGCTCGATCAGATAGGCGATCAGCGCCGTGGCACCTCCGTTATAGTCCCACCAAGTGCCGGGTTTCTTGACGAAAGGCCGGTCCAGAACGAAGCGGTAGCGGTCCGGCGCCAGCTCCATGGCAATCTCGCTGTTGCGCGGATCGCTATAGGGCAGGTCTTCGTTCCACTCGGTACCCAGCCGCATCGCCAAGGCGTGCTCGACCAGCATTCGGCGGCGATCGGGGTCGGCGATCAGGTCCGGGTAGTCGGGAAACTGGTCGACCAGAACAGCCTCGGGCGGAGGCACCAGACCCTCCTCCAGGGCGATGCCGTAGAGTAGCCCGACGATCGACTTGGTGACCGAGCGCAGGTCGTGGAGCCTAGCGGCATCGAAGTCGATCTGACCCAAATCCTCGCCCCAGCGCCAGTCCCGTCCGGAGTAGTAGCGCTCCAGGACCAGATGGCCGTCTCTGATCACGACCACGCCGTGGAGGTAGTCCAGTTCGCCCTCTGCGACCGCTGCATCAAGGCTCTCTCCAAGCGCCTTGTTGAACCCGGCGGCTTCCGGAGACCGCTCGGGCCAGGCCTCCGCTTTCGTCTCATCACTCATCAGGAATGCTCCCAAAAGAAGGGCTAAGAGGCAGAGCAGTATGGATTTCATGGTGTCAAAAATTTCCCTTAAATTTCAACACCTTTATGCAGAAAGCAAGGTGACTTGGACGTTCGATTGCTGCAACCTAAACTATGCGCAGAGCCTGGCCTTTGGCCAGCGTTAATCTTTCTCAGCGACTATCGAAGACTCAAACCAAGGCCCTGGCTGCCGCCTTGGTGATCTTGCGCCAAGCGCTGCTGCTGACGTCTCCCGGACGCTGATCGGCTAAAGCCAAATGCACAGCCTCTGCGTCGGAACGGAGCTTGCCGTCGGGATCGACAGTGAAGCTGTGCTCATGCACCTGAAACAGGCGCAGCAAAGTGTCGAGCGGGTCGATGCGTTCTGCCAGAGCAGCAAAGTCCCGCTGATGATAGACACAGACGTTGGACCTGGGTGCGCGGCTGATGGCTTGGGTTAATGCGGCTGTCGACTGCTCGACCCAAAGATCTTCATAGTCGATCTCGGCATCGGGATTGACCACCCAGCGCATCACCGAGGAACAGTCGGCGATCGCAAGCCCGTAGTCTCCTGCCGGCATCTCGTCTTTACGTGCCGCGACCTCCCGACCCAAGGCCTCACCTATGCGATCGGCAACCAAGAATCCGTCGGGATAGGGATCGCTGCCATAAGGCCAATGCAGGGTGACGAGATCGCCGTCCGCCCCGGGCGCGCTTGGGTCGGCAATGCAGATCCACTGATCAAGCGAGCTGTCGGTCATCTCTCTGAGGTAGGCACCAAGGCCGTCGCGGCGCTCATCCATTCGATAGAGCAGGAGATGATTGTCAGAGCAGCTGCCATGGTGATCCTCATCAAAGTCTGAGGTGAAGATCGTCCGCGGCAGGTCCAGCGCCGAACAGAGCCGCTCGACAACGCGTGCCGAGGGTTCGGGCGGTCGACCGGTCGCCGGATTTCGACCGCTCTCGATGGCCGAGAGGTAGCTGGGCGAAATCCCCGACTCCGATGCCAACCGCCGCATGGAGATCTGTAAGGTCTCGCGATGCTGACGCACCCGCTGTCCAAAGGCGATCAATCGTAGCTCGTCGGATGAGGATGTCATGTGCCTGTGGCTCGTTCCGGAAGCAGTTGGTAGGCTATGTGTTCGTTGTAAAGAACAGCACTATGACGATGACGAGTCAAGCCACTGTGCTCACTCAGGCCGCTGGAGAGAGCCTAGAATGTCGAATCTCTTAACGCTGTGAAGCACATTGTGGTGTGATGTAAGAGCTTCTTGAAGAACGATTTGGGCCGAAAATTTTAGAACTGTTCTTTACAAAGGTCAACTTGCATGACACGCTGTCTGTTTAGTGAGGGCCGCAGAGCCGCTCTCTTTGTGGTGTCATGAACAGTCGAGACAAGCGAGGGGTCTGGAGATGAGCGCAGTGACGCGGAGCGTGGTTGCCGATTTTGAGGAAGGCGGCTGGGACTACGGGATCGAACGCTCGCCCTACCACGCCTTTCACCAGGCCAATGGCGCCAAACACTGCGTCTACAATGGCCGTCTGATGCCGGTCTCGCAGAGGATCGATCGCCATCAAGGCTACAGGGCGCTGCGGCAGGGCCTCACCATGATCGACACCGGTGAGCGCCCGACTGAGATTTCCGGGCCGGATGCGGAGGCCTTCTGCAATCGGCTCTTCGCTCGCGATGTCTCTAAGCTTCGGGTGGGGCGGGCAGGCTATGGCCTGCTGCTCTATCCGGACGGCGGCATTCTCTGCGACGGTGTTCTGATGCGGCTGAGCGAGACCTGCTTTTGGTACGTGCAGGCCGATGGTCCGGTCTTCTCTTGGTTCCGAGCGCATGCGGTGGGCATGGATGTCCGGATCAGCGATCCCAAGTCCTGGGTCACACAGGTGCAGGGGCCACGCGCCATGGAGATGCTGGCCGAGGTCTGCGACCAGGGCATGCCGGAGCCTTTCGGCTACTATGGTGTCGCCGAGGCGAGGGTCGGCGGGCAGCCGGTCCTCCTCTCGCGCACCGGATACACCGCGGAGGTGGGCTTTGAATTCTATACCCGCCCCGACCTTGGTCCCTTCGATGGCGAGAAACTCTGGACCGACATGCTGGAGGCCGGGCGAGCCTTCGGCATGGAGGTGATTGGCTTGGATTCTCTGGATGCGCGCCGGATCGAGGCGGGGATCCTCAACAACCTCTCCGACATGGATGAGACCGTGACCCCCTATCAGGCTGGGTTGGGGGCTTTCATTAAGTTGGATGGTCCAGACTTCATCGGTCGCGCAGCCCTTGCGACTGCGGACAAACGGTCCCTGCTCTCGGGTTTGCGCTGCCCCGATGGCGAAGCGGTCATCGGGGGCGGTCTCTACGCTGAGGGCTCGGAGATCGGCTTCGTGACGGCCAGTGGCTGGAGCCCCTTCCAGAAGGCGGGCGTTGCCATCGTGCGATTGAGCGATCCCGATCACAGGCAGGCAGTGCAGGTCACGGTCCTCTGCCGCGACGGGGCACGTCATCCAGCCGAACTGGTCGGTCTGCCGATGTACGACGTGGAGAAGCGGATTCCCCGTGGGCTGGATACCAACCTGCCTGACTTTTGAGTGTGGGCAAGTCGTGCGGTCGCCTGTCAGTGGTCAGGCGCCAACGCGCCTTCGTCACCTGTCCTCAAGCTGCCTCGAAAGCGTCATGGAACGATAACTGTGTAAACGTTTCCAGTTTGTGGTAGAAGGAGTCACTTAGGGATTGCGAGGGAGCCCAAGGGGCTGATGGCGGTACGGGTGACCATTCACGATGTGGCCAAGCGTGCCGGCTGTTCGGTGGCGACGGTCAGTCGGGTCTTGAACGGGACCGGGCCGGCCAGCGCAGAGATCAGGAAGCGAGTGCAAGAGGCCGCCCGCGCGCTGGGCTTTCGCTTCAACGAGATCGGGCGGTCTCTACAAAGCCGGCGATCCAGAACCCTGGGTATTCTGGTCCCGACGCTCTCCAATCCCGTCTTCGCGGCCGTGATCGAGGGAGTGCAGGCGACGGCGCGGACGCGCGGCTATCAGCTCTTGCTGGCCTGTGCCAACTACCGCCCGGAGGAAGAGGCCGAAGCCATCGACACCTTACGCGCCAAGCAGGTGGATGGATTGTTGCTTACGGTCTCTGACGCCGAGGCCAGTCCTGAGGTTGCGTCCCTGCGCGAAGAGGATCTGCCCTTCATCCTGATCTTCAATCAGCCGCGCTGCGCCCTGCCCAGCGTCACTGTCGATAACGCGGCGGCGGCGGCCTCGGTCGGATGCCGATTGCTGGAGGCTGGCCATCGCGAGGTTGCCTATGTGGCCGGGCGTTTCAGCTCTTCAGACAGGTCGCAACGCCGCTATGAGGGCTTTTGCCAGGCCTATGCCGAGGCCGACGCTGCCAAACCGAGCCTGGTCGAGGTTGACTACGGCACCTTCGATCATCGCGCTGCACTGGCGCAGCTCTTGGACAAGCGCCCAGGGCTTTCGGCTCTCTTCTGCTCGAACGACATGCTGGCCCTGGCCGTCATCGGAGCACTGCGTTCGCTGGGGCGCGAGGTGCCGCGGGATATGAGCGTCGTCGGGTTCGACGGGATCGAGGTTGCGGCCTTGACTGCGCCCAGTCTGGCGACCGTCGCCACACCTTGCCCGGACATGGGCCATCGCGCGGTCACGCGCCTCATCGATGCCATCGAAGCGGGAGAGCGGCCTCCGGCCGAGACGCTGCTCCTGCCCTATGAATTCCGGCCGGGCGAGAGTCTTGCTCCGCGCCCGACCGAGAATCCTCCGCCGGAAAGCGGCAACTCGCCGGCGGATGTCCTCTCCCCCAACGCTCTGACGACAGGAGAAAGTCTATGAAACCTATGCTTGGGCTCGCAGTCGCGGCAAGCCTACTGACCTTTGGCACCGCCAATGCGGAGGACGCCATCTGCTACAACTGTCCGCCGCAGTGGGCGGATTGGGCATCGATGCTGAAGGCCATCGACGAGAACCTCGGCATCAAGATGCCGCATGACAACAAGAATTCCGGCCAGACCTTGTCGCAGCTGCTGGCGGAGAAGGAAGCCCCGGTGGCAGACGTCGCCTATTATGGCGTGACCTTCGGCATCAAGGCCGGCGACCAGGGTGTTGCCACGGCCTACAAGCCCGCTGGCTTTGACGAGATCCCCGAGGGCCTGAAGGATCCCGATGGCAAGTGGTTCACCATCCACTATGGCACCCTTGGTTTCTTCGTGAACAAGGATGCGCTGGGCGATGCGCCGGTGCCGGCCTGCTTTGCCGATCTGACCAAGCCGGAGTATGAGGGCATGGTCGGCTACCTCGATCCCTCCAGCGCCTTCGTCGGCTATGCCGGGGCGGTTGCGGTCAACCGGGCCATGGGCGGCGATCTCGACAATTTCGACCCTGCCATCGCCTATTTCCAGGAGTTGGCCGAGAACGATCCGATCGTGCCGAAGCAAACCTCTTATGCCCGTGTGGTCTCCGGTGAGATCCCGATCCTCTTCGACTATGACTTCAATGCCTATCGGGCGAAGTACAACGAGGACGGCAATTTCGAGTTCGTCATTCCCTGCGAGAGCACGGTCGTCGTGCCCTACGTGATGAGCCTGGTCGCCGATGGCCCCAATCCGGAGAAGGGTAAGAAGGTTCTGGACTTCATCATGTCGGACGAGGGCCAGGCGATCTGGACCAACGCCTACCTGAAGCCGGCCCGTCCGGTGGCTCTGCCTGAGGCCGTGGCCGCCAAGTTCCTGCCGGATAGCGAGTACGAGCGGGCCAAGCCGGTCGACTACGCCAAGATGGAGCAGGTGCAGAAGAGCTTCGGCGAACGCTACCTCTCCGAGGTCAAGTAGAGAGCGGAGGAGCGCGAGGAGGGCCCCCCTCCTCGCACCCCCTGTTTTCTGTTTGTCATGCCCCACCTAAAACCCAGCTTCCCCCTCTTGGCCGCTCTACCCCTGGCGATCTTCACGCTCGCCTTCCTGGCGCTGCCGCTGGTGCGTCTCTTTGCGGCCTCGGTCGAAGGGGAGGCCGGATTTGCGCTCTATGGCGAGGTGCTGACCAACCCGCGCTATCTCACCTCTCTGTGGGATACGGTCTTGGTGTCGGCTGCCGTGACCCTGGCAGCACTGGCGGTCTCGACGACGGCGGCCCTCTTTCTACAGCGCAACCGCTTTCTGGGCCGGTCCTTGCTGATCTCGGTTCTGACCTTTCCGATGGCCTTCCCCGGTGTCGTCGTCGGTTTCATGATCATTCTGCTGGGCGGCCGGCAGGGCCTGATCAATGATCTGGCCAAGGATCTCTTCTCGACCCGGGCCGTCTTTGCCTACTCCATGGTCGGGCTCTTCTTTGGCTATCTCTACTTCTCGATCCCGCGCGTTCTGCTGACGGTCATGGCGGCGGCAGAGAAGCTCAATCCCGAACTTGAAGAGGCTGCGCGCTCGCTTGGCGCCGGTCCCTGGCGCTTGCTGAAGGATGTCATCCTGCCGGGCCTGGCCCCGGCTCTGGTCGCTTCCGGCGCGATTGCCTTTGCGACTGCCATGGGCGCTTTTGGCACCGCCTTCACCTTGGCGACCAACATCGATGTCCTGCCGATGGTGATCTATACGGAATTCACGCTCTCAGCCAACATCGCCACGGCTTGCGCACTCTCCATTGTCTTAGGCCTGGTCACCTGGGTGCTGCTGCTGATCGCGCGCGGTCTCTCGGGTGGCGCTGTGGCGGCCGCAGGATAGCGCGATCATGAAGAAGCGACCGCTGGTCTTCTCTCTACAGCTCTTCGTGACGCTCTTTGCCTGCGCCTTCCTGATCACGCCGGCGATCATGTCGATCGCGGCCGGGGTGACGGTCAACTATTTCAAGGGATTGGAGAGCGGTGTCACCCTTAAATGGGTGGGGCAGGTCTGGGAGCTCTATGCCGACAGCATTTGGCTCTCGCTCTTGATCGCCGTGACCTGCCTTATCGCGACCCTGATTATCGGCGTGCCGGCGGCCTATAGCCTGGCGAAGCGGCCCGGGCGCCTGTCGCGGGTGATCGAGGAGTTTGTCTCCCTGCCGGTCGCCATCCCCGGTCTCGCCCTGGCGCTGGCCTTGCTGCAGCTCTATGGCACCATGAAGGGCTTTCGTCTGTCCTGGACATTCATCCTGGTCGGCCATGTGCTCTACACCCTGCCTTTCATGATCCGCTCGGTTCTGGCGATTTTTGCCGTGATCGACCTCAAGACACTGGAGGAGGGGGCAGCGACCCTAGGTGCCTCTCAGTGGCGGCGTTTTCTGGATGTGGCCTTGCCCAATGCGCTGCCGGGAATCCTCGCCGGCTCCTTAACCGTGGTCACCCTATCGATCGGAGAGTTCAACCTGACCTGGATGCTGCACACCCCCCTAACCAAGACCCTGCCGGTCGGCTTGGCCGACAGCTACGCCTCCATGCGGCTGGAGGTGGCCTCGGCCTATACCCTGGTCTTCTTCGTCATGATCGCCCCCCTGCTGGTCGCCATGCAGATTGCGGCACAGCGGGCTCAGCGGGTCGGGCAGGAGTAGCGGCGATGGCAAGCAACGAACATGGCGCGCGCATCGCGCTCTCCGGCTGCGGCAAGACCTACGGCGGCAAAACGGTGGCATTGCACCCCACTGACCTGGCGATCGAGCGAGGCGAGATCGTCGCCCTCTTGGGGCCCTCTGGCTGTGGCAAGACCACCATGCTGCGGATCATCGCCGGCTTGGCCGACCCCGATCCCGGTGGAGCGGTCTCCTTCGACGAGGAGGAGGTCACCCGAACGCCGGTTGAGCGGCGCAACGTCGGAATGGTCTTTCAATCCTATGCCCTCTTTCCCAACATGAGCGTGGCCGGCAATGTCGGCTATGGTCTGAAGACCCGCCGTTTATCCGCGTCAGAGCGCGCGCGTCGGGTCGCCGAGGTCCTAGCACTCTGTCAGATCTCGGAGCTGGCTGATCGTTCCATCGATGCGCTCTCCGGCGGGCAACGCCAACGCGTGGCCCTGGCGCGCGCCGTTGCCATCCGGCCGCGGGCGCTCTTGCTGGATGAACCGCTGTCGGCACTGGATGCGGCCTTAAGGGAACAGCTTCGTGACGAGCTCGCCGGGCTGTTGCGGGCGCTTTCCATCACTGCGGTCTTCGTCACGCACGACCAGGCTGAGGCCATGGCGATCGCCGACCGGGTGGCGGTCATGAAGGCCGGTCGCGTGCGCCAGATCGGATCTCCGCAGACGCTCTATCGGAAGCCCAAGGATGCCTTCGTCGCCGGCTTCGTCGGTGGCGCAAACCCACTGCCGGCGGTCTTGAGCGAGGGCGCGCTGCTTCTCGCTGATCGTCGGCTTCCTTTGCAGGGGAAGATGAGTGCCGGATCTGCCTTCTTCGTGCGGCCTGAGGACATCCAGCTGACCGCGCCAGAGGAGGCGACTTTGGCGGGGGTGGTCGAACGCAGCATCTTCCTGGGCGGCCGCTGCCGCATTCAGGTGCAAACCGAGGCAGGCTTCGCACTCACCGTCGATGCCCCCGGCAATGCGGAGACAGCTGTCGGCGCAAAGGTCGGGCTTAAGATTGATCCGCAAGACATCATGGCCGTGGCGCCTGATTCCGCCTAATCCAAGAATAATCAGCCTCCTCTATCCCCACTCCATGGCCTTGCCCCAGCTTGGCCACATTGGCTGCCCAGCTGCTGTTTCGTAGGCCGCGGAACCGAGGCCGGTCTTATCTGGGGAGTAAGGACAATGGGTTATCACACCGACGCCGCCGCGCTTTATGCGCAGATGAACGAAATCCAAACCGATCGTGGATTGGATCTGATGGAGGCAGCAGCGCCGCAAAACGGTGAGCGCGTCCTGGATCTGGGCTGCGGTACCGGCAATCTGACGCGAGAGCTGGCCCGGCGCGTCGGGCCCGAGGGCTCTGTGCTGGGGCTCGATCCCGACATGGACCGGCTGGACGTCGCGCGTATGACGACGCCCAATGAACTCACCAATCTACGCTTCGAGCTGGGACGCGGTGAGGCCTTGGACAGCGTCGACAGCAATTCTCGCGACATGGTCTTCTCCAATTACGTGGTGCACTGGGTCGACGCGCGTGAGGACTTGCTGCGCGAAGTCTATCGCTGCCTCAAGCCAGGCGGTCGCGCCACCTTCGAATTCTGCGGACACTTCAGCGAATTCGTGCAAGATTTGGTTGACGAGACCCTGGCAAGCGGCCAGAGCTTCCCCAACCCCTTCAGTGTCTATCCGCCTTCAGACTGGCGAGAAATGCTAGAGCGCGTGGGCTTTGAAGTGGATCAGTGCGAGCTGCTCCAGATCTCATACCACTATGCCAGCTATGAGGAGTTCGCTGCCTGGTGGGAGGGCACCACGCACGGCACGGTGGGAATGGACCGCTTAGATCCGGCCTACATTGAGAAGCTGCAGCGCTACTTCGATGGCGGTGGGGTCTTCGCCTCCAACTCCATCCGCTTCCGCGCACGCAAGCCCTAGTCTATCAATCGGGCACCATGCTGATTAGGGCAAATATGCGCGAGCCGCGCGCCACCTGATCCCCCTTTTCGCAGCAGAACCGGAACCCGCTAAGCCCGTCACAACAGAGTGTCGTGACGGGCTTAGCGCCTTTCCCGATTGATGAAACTCTCCGCTCTGTCTTGATCCAGAGCGCATAATCATGCCCAATAGCACAGTCAGAATCCGTCGATTACCCCCTTCCGGGCCGTAGAAATGACAAGGCGGAGGTTGATCTCTAGCCAATTTCTCTGCCCATGGCGGCAGCGCGAAGGGAGGACGGCAATGATTACTCTGACGGTTAATGGAAAACAGCAGCAGACAGATGTCGATGACGACACGCCTTTGTTGTGGTACTTGCGCGATACGCTTGGTTTGAATGGCACCAAGTATGGCTGCGGTGCCGGACTCTGCGGCTCTTGCACGGTACATCTGGATGGAGAGGCCGTGCGCGGCTGTCTGGTCAGCGTGGCAGACGCTGCCGGACGGTCCGTCGTCACCATCGAGGGGCTGAGCGAGGACGGCAACCACCCGGTCCAGGTGGCCTGGCGTGAGCTGAATGTGCCGCAATGCGGCTTCTGCCAGACCGGCCAGATCATGCAGGCCTCTGCGCTCTTGGCGGAGAATCCCAATCCCAGCGATCAAGAAATCCTTGAGAATATGCAGGGCAACGTTTGTCGCTGCGGCTGCTATCAGCGCATCGTCGCTGCGGTCCGTCATGCGAGCACGGGAGCCTAAGCCATGTTGAGCTATCTGAAAGACTTCGACGGTCACGACGAAACCGGCTCCGCCCCACTGCAACCGGTTCTCTCGAATGTCTCCCGCCGGACGATGCTGGCCGGTCTCAGCGGTTTTGTGGTGGCCATGCAGCTGCTGCCCAGCAAGGGCGCCAAGGCCTTCGAATATTATGAGCACGGCGGCATGAACATGCCTCACGGCGTGGTGGACGATCCCAAGATCTTCGTCTCCATCGCTCCGGACGGAACGGTGACGATGATGGCGATCCGCTCAGAGATGGGCACGGGGTCCAAGACCAGCCTGCCGATGGTGATCGCCGACGAGATGGAAGCCGACTGGGCGAAGGTGAGAATCCTGCAAGCTCCAGGCGACGAGCCCAAGTACGGCAATCAGGATACCGACGGTTCGCGCTCCATGCGCCACCACATTCAGCCGGCACGCCAGATGGGGGCAGCGGTGAGGCGCATGCTTGAGCAGGCCGCGGCCGCGAAATGGGGTGTGCCGGTCGAGGAGGTTCGAGCTGTCGACCATCAGGTCGTGCACAGGTCTCTGGGCAAACGGCTGGGCTACGGCGATCTTGCCGAGGCAGCCATGGCACTGCCGACCCCGCCGCGCGAAGAGCTTCACTTCAAGGACGAGAAAGAGTTCCGCTATATCGGCAAGGGCACGGTGCAGATCTATGACCTGCACGACATCACCACCGGCAAGGCAGTCTATGGCGCCGATGTCTCGCTCCCGGGCATGAAGTATGCGGTGATTGCTCGGCCGCCCGTGGTTGGCGGCACTGTTGCCTCTCTCAACAGTGATGCGGCCATGGCGGTGAAGGGCGTTTCTGCCATCGAGCAGCTCCCGAGCTCCATGCCGCCGGCGAAGTTCGCGCCTCTGGGTGGTGTCGCTGTGATTGCCGATAACACCTGGGCAGCCCTCAAGGGCCGCGACGCCTTGGTGATCGAGTGGGATGACGGCCCCAATGCCGTCTATAACTCTGAAGCCTATCGCCGGGACCTGGAGGCATCAGCGTCGAAACCGGGCAAGGTGGTACGCAATGAGGGCGATCCGGAAGGGGCGCTTGCCTCTGCCGCGAAGGTCATCTCGCACAGCTACTACTCTCCCCATCTGGTGCATGCGCCGATGGAGCCGCCGGTCGCGATTGCAGAAGTTGCGAACGGAAAGTGCGAGGTCTGGGCACCGGTGCAGAGCCCCTACGGCACACGCCTCGACGTCGCTGCCGCGCTGGGCATGGACGAGAAGGACGTCACCATCAATGTGACCCTCTTGGGCGGCGGCTTCGGGCGCAAGTCCAAGTGCGACTTCGCCATCGAGGCAGCCCTCCTGTCACAAAAGGTGGGGGCACCGGTGCGGGTGCAGTGGACCCGTGAGGACGATATCCAGCACAGCTTCTACCATACCGTCTCGGTCGAGAGCATCGAGTTGGGGTTGGACGAGAACGACAAGCCGATAGCCTGGCGACATCGCTCTGCCGCACCCTCCTTCCTCTCCACCTTTGCACCGGACAGTGGTTATCAGCACCCGATCGAGGTGGGGATGGGACTGGCCGACAATCCCTTCGACATCCCGAACTTCCGCTGCGAGGACTGTGAGGCCTTCGCGCATACGCGGATCGGCTGGTATCGAGCGGTCTCCAACATCCCGCGGGCTTTCGCCGTGCAGTCCTTCGCGGCCGAGGTGGCGGCTGAGTTGGGGCGCGATCAGAAGGAGATGCTGTTGGAACTGATCGGGCCGCCGCGTATCGTCGATCTGAAGAAGGCCGGTGTTCAGGACGATTTCTGGAACTATGGCGAGCCTTACAAGGAGTTCCCGAACGACACGGGCCGGCTGAGCCACGTGCTGGAACTGGCAGCCCAGAAAGCGGGCTGGGGGGACAAGCTGCCGCCGGGCGAGGGCCTGGGCCTGGCTGTCCATCGCAGCTTCGTCTCCTATGTGGCCGCTGCGGTCAGAGCCAAGGTGGACGAGAACGGTCGCCTGACTGTTCCGGAGGCCCACATCGTCGTCGATTGCGGCTTTGCCGCCAATCCGGAGCGGATCCGCTCGCAGATGCAGGGGGCTTGCGTCTTCGGGGTGACCGCCGCGCTTTATGGCGACATTACCTTCGAGGAGGGGCGGGTCGTTCAGAGCAATTTCAACGACTATGAGATGGTGCGCTCTGACAACTTCCCGATGGAGGTGCACACCCACATCGTGCCCAACGGCTTTGAGGTGCATGCCACAGGGGTGGGTGAGCCCGGCGTGCCGCCGGTCCTGCCGGCCTTGACCAATGCGATCTTCAACGCCACCGGCAAGCGCATTCGCGACCTGCCGATCGGCTATCAGTTGGAGGGTTAGGAAGAAAAGGCGGCGTGCAGCCTCTGAATCTGTGCGCCGCCGCCCTTTTCGAAGGCCCCTTAGTTCTCGATCGCCTCGAAGACCTCGTCGTTCAGGCGTTGCTGCAAGACCGGGGTCAGCTTGCTCAGTTCCTTTGAGAGCGAGGGCATGATCACCTGCATCAGGAGCGGCACTTTCTGCATGGCCGAAGCGCCGGCCGGCGTACGGTAGAATGCCAGCAAGGCCTCCAGCTCTTCCAAGGTCATCACCTGGGCATAGGTGTCGATCATTTCCGGCATGAAGCGGTCCATGAAGAGACCAGTCTCCTCGATCACGATCTCTTCGATCCTGACCAGCATCTCTGGGGGGAGCTTCACGCCCTCGGCGGTCAACTGCTGTTCCAGGTTTGCCCGAAAGAGCGGCAGCATGGCCTCTGCCACCTGCTCGCTCATCTGCTCCATGACCACTTCGGCCATGAGTGCCTCGGCAACCGTGCGGCGCTCGGCCAGGGTGTCGGCGCGCGCCAGGCTCGCCGCGAAGAGGCTGCAGGCCAGGAGGAGGCTGAACGCCAGGGGCGGTCGCTTGACCATCGTTTGGTATCCTTCAACCGGCCCGACTGTGATCACAGATCACGCCAAGCATTGATATTTCAAGGCCCTTGTGGCTCCCTAGGCGAAACCTGAAAGCACAGAGTTCGAGAATGAGGAGGATAGCATGGGTCTGCAGTCCGGCAAGGTCGATCCCATCACCCTATCGGTGGTCCGCGGTGCCTTGGAAACCACGCAGCGCGAGATGACCCTGGCGCTGGAGATGACGGCACGTTCCAGCGTGTTCAATCTGGCGCACGACTATTCCAACGCACTCTTCAACCACGTGCCCGAGATGATCATGCAGGGCCAGGATATCCCGATCCACCTGGGCTCTCTGATCCCGGCGATGAAGTGCGTGGCGGCCTATTTCGGCGACGACATCCATCCAGGTGATGTGATCATCCACAACGATCCGGCCTACATGGGCTCGCACATGATCGACACCTGCCTCTATAAGCCGATCTTCTATAAGGGCGAGCTGGTCTTCTGGACGGTCTGCAAGGGGCATCTGACCGACATCGGCGGGCCGGTGCCGGCGGGCTACAATCCCGACGCCAAAGAGCTCTACGCCGAGGGCCTGCGTATTCCGCCGGTGAAGATCGTCGACAAGGGCGTCCGTCGCAATGACGTGATCAACATGATCCTGACCAACATGCGCGCGCGGCGCGACCAGGAGGGTGATTTCAACGCGCAGCTGGGTGCGGTGCAGGTCGGCGAGCGCAACCTGGTGGCCCTGCTGGACAAGTACGGCAAGCAAGAGGTTCAGGACTGCATCGAGGCCCTGATGGAGATGGCCGACAAGCAGATGCGCAAGCTGATGGCGGAGATCCCCGACGGCAGCTATGTCGGCACGGCGACGGTCGAGGATGCGGGTCACGGCTTTGGCGACCTGGACATCACCGCCACGGTCACGATCAAGGGCGACAACTGTCATATCGCGATCGATAGCCCGCCGCAGATCCCCTACTTCATCAACTCCTACGAGGGGAACTCCCATTCCGGGGTCTATTTGGGTGTGATGATGTTCGCGCAGCTGCCGCCGCCCTATAACGAGGGGCTTTATCGCTGTGTCACCTGCGATATGGGCCCGCCGGGCACGCTCTGTAATGCGAAAGAGCCGGCGCCGCACATGAACTCCACGACCACGCCGATGGAGACCCTGACCGACGCGGTGCGCCTGGCCTTTGAGCATGCCGCGCCGGAGAAGGTTTCGGCCTGTTGGGGGCATGCCAACGGCTGCAACATCGCTGGCTGGGATACCCGTCACGACGAAGAGTACGTCACCATGGTGCTGGCCTCGCTGATTTCGGGCGCCGGTGCGACGCCCAGTCAGGACGGCTGGCATGCCTGCGGGCCTGAGTGCTGTTTTGGCGCGCTGACCAGCGGCGATGTGGAGCTTTTGGAGTACTCCTATCCCATCGTGATCCATCGTTATTCCCTGATGACCGACAGCGGCGGGGCCGGTCGCTTCCGCGGCGGGTCCGGGACCTGCTGGGAGGTGGAGCCGCTGGACAAGCCCATGACCTTCGTCAGCTTCGGTGAGGGCCGGCGCATTCCTGCGATGGGGGCGGCTGGTGCGGAATCGAAGATGGTCGAGAGCAAGGTCGGACGCATCGAGATCACGCGTGAAGACGGCAGCGAGCTGATCAAGAAGAACCTGATCGCGACGATCAATCCCGGCGAGCGGGCCGCCAACATGAACCCCGGCGGTGGTGGCTATGGCAATCCCATGGAGCGGCCGGTCGAAAAGGTCCTCTGGGATGTGAAGAACAGCCTGGTCTCGATCGAGGGTGCGCGCGAGGACTATGGCGTGGTGATCAGTGATCTTGAGAGTTTGCAGGTCGACCAGGCCGAAACCGCCCGTTTGCGCGGCACCAACATGGCGGCCGAATAACGCTGGTCGGCTAAACGAGAAACCATCTTTTTGAGGAAGCGGGCACGCGACAGCGCGTGCCCGGCGCTGGGGGACGAGCAATGCGTACCAAATACCGTTTGGGTGTCGATGCGGGTGGCACCTTTACCGACTTCGTTCTGGCTGACAGCAGTGGTGGCGTCAGGCTGTTCAAGACGCCCTCGACGCCGCAGGATCCGACCCTGGCGATCAAGGCCGGTTTGGCCCAGGTCTCGGAGGCGATCGGCGAGAGCCCGGCGGAGATCGTCTCGCAATGCGACCTCTGCATCAACGGTACCACGGTCGGGCTGAACGCGCTGATCCAGCACAAGGGCGCCAAGGTCGGCCTGATCTGCACCAAGGGGCATGAGGACTCGATCGAGATCCGGCTTGGTCACAAGGAGGATGGCTATCGCTATGATGCGGAGTATCCGGCCGCGACGATGCTGGTGCCGCGGTACCGGCGTATGGGCGTGGCGGAACGGGTGCTCTCGACCGGCGAGGTGCGCGAAGCACTGAACGAAGAGGATGT
Source organism: Rhodospirillales bacterium (assembly GCA_963669335.1). GTDB lineage: Bacteria > Pseudomonadota > Alphaproteobacteria > Kiloniellales > JACOMY01 > JACOMY01. Next base: position 5,416,285 of record OY770023.1, on the reverse strand, counting down.
GCGGGCGGCCTGCCGAGCCTTTTTGGCCGAGGGCATCACTTCGATCGCCATTTCCTACCTCTGGTCGGTGCTGCATCCCGAGCACGAGCGGCGCACCGCCGAGATCGTGCGCGAGATGATACCGGATTCCTTCCTCTCCTTGGGCTCAGAGATCTATCCGCAGATCCGCGAGTACACCCGCACCTCGACCACGATCACCAATGCCTACCTCGGGCCGATCATGAGGGACTATGTGGCGGCAGTGGACAGCTACTTTGCTGACCTCGGCGCGCAGTATCCGGTGCGCTACTTCCAGTCGAACGGCGGCCTGGCCATCGGCCAGGCCATGACCGATCGCTCAGTCTATGCCATCAATTCCGGCCCGGCCTCGGCTCCTGCGGCCGGCCTTTTCGTCTCGGCACCCTTCGGCAAGAACAACGTCATCTCCGTCGACATGGGCGGCACCTCCTTCGACATCACCCTGGTGCGCGACGGCAATGCCAACGTGAACAAGGACATCGACTTCCTGCGCTATCGCATCGGTGTGCCGATGATCCAGGTCGAGACCCTGGGTGCCGGCGGCGGTTCGATCGGTTGGATCGACCCGGTCGGCCTGCTGCAGGTGGGACCACAGTCGGCCGGCGCCGATCCGGGCCCGGCCTGCTATGGCGGTGGCGGCACCGAACCCACGGTAACCGATGCCAACCTGGTTCTGGGCTATCTCAATCCCAAGGCTTTGCTGGGTGGGCGTATGGACCTCGATGCCGCCAAGGCTGAAGAGGCGATCCGCAGCAAGATTGCTGAGCCCCTTGGTATCTCTCTGGAGAAGGCGGCCTACGGCATTTTCACCATTGTGAACAACAACATGGTGAACGGTATCCGCCGGGTCTCGGTCGAGCGCGGCTATGATCCGCGCGACTTTGTGCTGGTGGCCGCCGGTGGGGCAGGGGCGGCCCACATCACTGCCCTGGCCCGCGAGATGGGGATCGAGACGGTCTTGGTGCCCAAACTTGCCTCGGGTCTCTGCGCCTTCGGGCAGATCATCTCTGACGTCAAGTACAACTACATGGCCACCAAGCCGCTCCGGCTTGAGGGCCAGGAGGCCTACGACCAGATCAACCAGGTCTTCTCCGAGATCGAGGCGCAGGGTGTGGCGCACCTCGAAGCCGACGGCTTCGCGCGCGACAAGATCGATATCAAGCGCAGCCTGGACATGCGCTATGTCGGCCAGATCCACGAATGCACGGTCGAGATCGGCACCTTCGACGTCAATGAAGAGACTGTGGAAAAGGTCAAGCAGGCCTTCCATGACCGCCACAAGGAGCTCTACACCTACGACGAGCCGCACAACACGGTCGAGGTGGTGAACCTGGAATCCACCCTCTATGGCCGGGTGGATAAGCCGCTGCCGCCGTCAACGGCTGCCGGGGAAGGGATCGCGGGCGCCAAGAAGGGCGTGCGCAAGATGATCTTCTCGGCCGACGGTGACGGGGTTGAGGCCCCGATCTATGACGGTGCCAAGCTGGGTGCGGGCGACCTCATTGCCGGTCCGGCGGTGATCGAGGAAGAGACCACGACGGTGGTCATCGAGCCCGGCTGGCAGGCCCGTCTGGATGAGAGTGCTTGCTATCTCCTGACCAAGGCGCAGTAGGTCAGGCGGCTGCAGGGAGGCTCAATCGCTAAAGCCCAACGCGCGGGCCTGCTCGGCATTCAGCCAGGTCACGTCTTGCGGTGAGGTGCCGTTGGCAATCGCGAGATAGGCCTGCGCCTCGGCACCGGGCACGAGGCTTAGGATCTCGGCCAAGGTCTCGTTGGTCTCAAAGTTGGCGCGGCCGCTGTAATCCGAGGCCGAGTGGATGCCGAGCCGCGCACCGCGTGCCATGATGCGCGTGGTGGCGGTGATGAAGGCGAAGGAACAGATCGAGACGCAGACCATGTCTTCGCCGACGATGGCGGCCAGGTCTTGGTCCACCAGGAAGTGGGCCAAGGCCAGTCCGGCGCGGACATTGCCGCCGGGGCTGTTCAGGACCAGAAAGCGAATGTCGTGCTTACGACGATCCACCCGATAGGTGCGGATCAGGCGGTCGACGGCTTCCTGTGAGATCTCGCCTTCAAAACCAAGGCCAAAAGCGCGTGAGCAGTCGGCAAAGGTGAAGTCGGCATAGTAGACCCGGCCGCTGCGGAGTTCCTGGTTGCTATAGGCATCCTGGTAGTCGAAGCTGCGCGGCATGCAGTCTCGTGCTGTGACCTTGGAGGTCTTGCTGCCGACCGCTTGCGGCGAGGTACAGGCAGCCGCCGCCAGCAGCAGAAGGCCGGCGATCAGAGGCCTGACAAGATCGCGCTTGCGGTCGAACATAGTGCGAGGGTGCCATGCCGTCTTGGCTATGGGCAAGTCGGCAGCTACGAGGAGCCTTTTTGGGAGAGGATGATGAGACGGGGAACTTTTCTTGGAGCGGTGATCGTCATGCTGCTCTTTGCTGCCCTGCCGTTGCGGGCTCAGCAGGCCTTGAGCGGTGAGGCCGTCGACAAGCGCTATGACGACTGCCTGAACAACGCCATGACGACGATGGCCCAGTACCAGTGCATCTCTGCGGCCTACAATGACTGGGATCGCATACTGAACGCCAACTACCAGGCGGCCATGGCGCGCTTGAGCCCGGCCGACCAAGCATTGTTGCGGGACGCGCAGCGCAAGTGGTTGGCCTACCGCGACGCCGATCGGAACTTCCGAGGGGGTGCCTGGGCAACGGCTCCTGATGTTGGAACCATGTTGGGCGTGATTCTCGCGGATACCGACCTGCAGATTCTCAAGGCCCGCGCCCAGGCGCTCGCCAGCTACGGCCCTGATGGTATCAGCGAGGGCTAGAGCGAAACGCGGTCTCTTGGAAACGAGCGACCGCGTCAACCCAATCTATCTCAAAAAGCGAATGGAGTGGATCCTTCCCGAATGATTCTCCTTGGGAAGGATCAGCTTTTTGCAGCAAGTAAATGAACTGCCGTCTGGGGCGGTGGTCACGGGATCGTGTTGTCTCTCCTGACCAACTCACGTGGCTGTCACGTGGTGTGATCGGCGCTTTGTCCTACATTTACTCCTGTCGAACAGACCAGTCTGTCTATTTCTCTGTTGGAGAGGATAATCATGAATCGCTTCCTGTCTGCAATCCTGGCCCTGACCGGGCTTGCGCTCTTGTCCCTGGTTCCGCTCTCGGCGCAGGCCGGCGACAAGGTGCTCGCCACCGGCCAGTTCACCGGTGCCAGCGACCACATCACCACCGGCGGCGTCTCGGTCGTTAAAGAGTCCGATGGCACCTACATCGTGCTGGGCGAAGACTTCAGCCTGGACGGCGCCCCGGACCCGCATGTTTCGCTCGGCAAGGGCGGTAAGTACGATGCCGCGACCGAGTCCGGGCTCCTGGAGAACCTGACCGGGCCTGGCCGCTATAAGCTGCCGGCCGGAATCGATGCATCGGCCTATGACGAGGTCTACATCTGGTGCGTGAAGTATTCCGTGCCGCTGGGCGTTGCAAAGCTCAACTAAGCGCGGCTTTGGCTGGGGTGGTCCGGATGCGGGCCACCCCTTTCAGCATGTCGTCAAGAAGCCAAGCATAGGGCGATGATCGACGCCCTGGCTTGGCTTTGCGCATGCTTGGCTTATGGCTTGCTGGCCGCGCTTTGGTGCCGCGTCAGCCCTCGGTTGAGCGGCAGACTCAAAGATCGGCTGCTTTGGTCTTCCCTTCTGGGTTTTGCGGCTGCGCTCGGCCCGGCCTTGGCCCGCTACCAAGGTGTCTTCTTCGGTCACGCCGAAGACTCGCTCTTCACTCTGCCCGCCTGGCAACAGGGGCTGGTCATCCTGCTAACCCTGGTGCTTGCCGTCGCGAGCCTACAACTCGCACTCTCTTGTGCCTTGCTCCTAAGGCGCTTGGCCGGCTCGAGGCCTGTGACAAGAGTCATCGCCCTCGTTGGCAACCTCGCCCTGCTCCTCCTGCTCTTCGCCTCCCTGCTGCCCTTGGTCCCGCAGCTCTTCTATCAGCTCTATCGCGCCCTCTTTTTGGGCCTGCCCCAGCAGTGGGTCGTCGCTTCTCCGCTGGACTGGTCCCCATTCTGGCACGGCATCGCCTTGGCCCCTGGCAGCAGCCTCTCCCAGGTCGCCGTCGGATTGACCTTCTGGAGCCTGGTGCTGCCGAGCCTCCTGATGCATGTCTGCCCACCCAAACAAGGTTCGTGACAGGGCGGCGGCTTTCGGCTTACTTGGCCGCCGATTTAGGGTTCGTCAGAGGGAGTTCCGCAATGGTCGCCAACAAGAAGCTCTTGGTTCTGCCGGGAGACGGCATCGGTCCGGAGGTGATGGATGAGGTGAAGCGCGTGATCGACTGGCTCGACGGCCAGCGCCGCGTCACCTTCGATATCGACGAGGGCCTCGTCGGCGGCTCTGCCATCGATGCCGAGGGCGCACCCTTGTCGGACGCCACCATGGCCCGCGCCCAAGCGGCCGATGCGACCCTGCTGGGCGCCGTCGGCGGACCCAAGTGGGACGAGCTGCCCTTCGAGCAGAAACCCGAGCGCGGCTTGCTGCGTTTGCGCAAGGAGATGGAGCTCTTCGCTAATCTGCGGCCGGCCATCTGCTTTGATGCCCTGGTCCAGGCCTCGACCTTGAAGCCGGAAGTGGTCTCGGGCCTCGATATCCTGATCGTGCGCGAGCTCACCGGTGGGGTCTATTTCGGCCAGCCGCGCGGCATCGAGGATCTGCCCGACGGGCAGCGCCGTGGGATCAACACCCAGGTCTACACCACCAACGAGATCCGTCGCGTGGCTGCCTTGGCCTTTGAGTTGGCGCGCAAGCGGCAGAGCCGGGTCTGCTCGGCCGAGAAGGCCAATGTCATGGAATCCGGCGTGCTCTGGCGCCAAGAGGTCACCAAGCTGCACGGCGAGGGCTTTGGGGATATCGAGCTCAGCCATATGTACGCCGACAACGCGGCGATGCAGCTGGTGCGCAATCCCAAGCAGTTCGACGTCATCGTCACCGACAATCTCTTCGGCGATATCCTCTCCGACGAGGCGGCGATGTTGACCGGCTCGCTCGGCATGCTGCCCTCGGCCTCGCTGGGGGCTGCCGATTCCAGCGGTCGTCGCAAGGCGCTCTATGAGCCGGTGCACGGCTCCGCCCCTGACATTGCAGGTCAGGGCAAGGCCAATCCCGTGGCCATGCTGATGAGCTTTGCCATGTGCCTACGCTATTCCTTCGACCTGTCCGAAGACGCCGATCTGGTCGAGAGCGCGGTCACCTCCGTCCTAGAGCAGGGCCTCAGGACCGGCGATATCGCCGGGCCCGGCGACCAAGTCATCTCGACCAAGGAGATGGGCGAAGCGGTGCGCAACGAGATGGCCAAGGTCGCCGCCTAAGCGGCTTCCAACTCGGAGAGCCTGATGGAGCGGCCAGTGCCGTTGGATGTCCTGGTGGTCGGAGGACGGACCACCGGGCTGATGCTGGCCATTCGCCTCCGCCGGCAGGGTCTCAAGGTCCGCATCATCGATCGCTCGCTAGGGATCGACCCCAACTCTCGCGCCACCCTGCTGCATTCGCGCTCGCTCGAGCTCTTGGACGGCTTGGGCCTGGCGGAGGAGATCTTGGCCAAGGGGCAGGACCTGCGCGGCATGCGGATTTTTCGCGAGGGGAGGCTGGTTCTTGCCGGCGAAGATCCGCCGGTCGACTCGCCTTTCCCCTTCGGTATTGCCTTCTCGCAGGTGAAGATCGAGCGCCTTCTGGCGGCAAAGCTGTCAGACCTGGGGGTGAAGGTAGAGCGCAACACTCAGCTGGTCGACCTGGGCCAGGACGAGCGCTGCGTCTGGGCGAGCCTCTCGCACAGCGACGGCCGGGCAGAACGGGTAGAGGCCTCCTGGCTGGTCGGCTGCGACGGCGCGCACAGCGCCACCCGGCACCTGCTCGGGATCGGCTTTTCCGGATCCCAGAGCCGCTACAGCTACATCCTAGGCGATGTCCGGGCCGAGGCTGCTGAGCCGGCGAACTGCTGGTTCTACCTTCTTCATGACGAAGGCTATGTCGTCTTCGCCATTCTGGATGAGGGGCGCCGGCAGATCTTTGCCAACCTGCCGCTGGGTCATCCGGCAGAGGGGAAGCCGACCTTGGCAGAGCTGCAAGACCTGGTCGACCGGCGTGGCGGCAGCCGCTATCGGATGAGCGATCCACGCTGGCTCACCTACTTCCAGATCCACTACCGCCTGGCAGAGCGCTATCGCAAAGGTCGGGTGTTTCTGGCGGGCGATGCCGCGCATCTGAATTCCCTGGTTGGCGGGCATGGCATGAACACTGGCCTGCAAGATGCCTGCAACCTCTCCTGGAAGCTGGCTCTTGCTACCAAGGGAGGCTGCTCAGAGGCTCTGCTCGACAGCTACGAGGCCGAACGGCGACCGGTGGCCGCTGCCATGATCGAGGGCTCGCGCACCCTGACCGAGCCTGGCGAGAAGTATCCGCAGATGTCGGAGGCCGAGCGTCAAGCCCTGGTCGAGAGCTTCCAGATGAGCCCGGAGGCGCTCTGGCTCTTCCGTCGCGAGTTTGAGGAATTGGACCTGGACTACGGCACGAGCCCGCTCTGTCATGACGCGGCGCCAGACTTGCCGGCCGCGCTGCGCCCCGGTTTGGAAGCACAGAACGTCTCGCCCCTGCTGTTGGAGGGGAAAGAGAGGGACCTCTTCCATCTGTTGGGTGGCCCCAAGCACTGTCTTCTTCTCTTTGCGGGCAGCGACTTGACAGTGGCGACTGCAGAGGATTTCGCCCGGTCGCTCCTCGCACGTTATGCGGCCTGGATTGGTGCCTATCTGGTCTTGGGACAGGCGGTGGAGGAAAGCTCAAACCAGACCCTCCCGCTCCTTCTTGATCCGAAAGGGCAGCTTGCGCAGCGCTATGGTGTGGAAGCAGGCGGCCTCTATCTAATCCGACCCGATGGCTATGTTGCTTTTCGTGCGACGGACCTGGAACGGCTTTCAGGCTACCTGGATCAGGTGTTGCCGCTTGGTTGATCTCCGGTGGGTTCTTCATCTATTCGATGTTGTCATTTCGACACCACCGAGAATGAGGCCTTTCGTTTGAGTTTCTGGAGACGACTTACGCAGCAGAAGCCACAGCGCGTGTTTCTGAAGAGCCTCCAGGTCGCCCCGGCAAGCGATCGCCAGATTGGGTGGGAGATGTCGAGCAGGTCGTGACGCAACGTTTTTGAGTATGAGCTCCTGAAGCGCTTGGAACTTATCTTCAGCCTTCCTTCTGTGCATGATCGCGACACAGACGATGATGGCGACTTGGGGCTTGAGGTGGTTTTGGTCGAGGGACGAATGCCCTATGACTGGATCTTCTCAGAAGATGTTCCAACCTTGCTGCGTGCCAAGGTGGACCTTCGCGCGCGGTTGGTCTCTTTGAAGACGGGTAAGGTCAGAGCCACGGCATTACGGTGCGAGCGGATGTCCTGGGGCCATCACTTCAGCAGGGTCTACAGCCTGCGCGGGATGCTTCCCTGGGTCTCGCCCTATCGAAACGAAGATCTCTTCTACCTGCTCGAGAAGGCAGCGCTTGGCGTCTTGGCCGACTTACAGCGCCGTCTCTAACCGGCCATCGGCGCCTGCGTTTCCGGCCTTAAGTGGCCGGTGCGCGGGTCGGCGGTGCCGGCCCGCCATTCCTCCATGGCGGCGCCCAAGCAGGCGCCGAAGAGGGTGACGGCCCAGGCCAACTCCAGCCACAGCAGAGCAAAGGGCAGGGCAGCGATGGCGCCATAGATGTTCTGATAGCTGGATATGTAGACGACATAGTAGGCGAAGCCGGCCTTCAGGATCTGGAACATGATCGCTGCCACCAATGCCGAGGCGGCGGCGTTCGACAGGCGGATGCGCCGGCTGGGACCCAGCCAATAGACCAGGCAGAACCCCAGCCACTCCATGGTGACGGGGATCAGGGTGCTGACCAGGCCGATCTGCTCGCCCAGGACATCACCATACTGCTGTTGGGTCAGGGCCAAGAACTGCGCGGAGAAGGAGATCCCGAGTGCGAAGAGGAGCGGGCCTAAGGTCAGAATGGTCCAATAGGCCATGAAGCGGACCGCCAGGCTGCGCGGCCGCTGCACCCGCCAGATGGCATCCATGGTGTCGCTGACCGTGTGCAACAGCATCATGGCGATGAAGGCCAGGAAGAGGACACCCCAACTGGTTAGTTGCCGCGCCTTGACGACGAAGTCGTTGATCGCGTCGATGACGCTCTGCTCGACGGTTGGGATGACGTAGGTCAGCAGACGCTCCTGTACGGAGGCCTGCATCTCTGAAAAGGTTGGAAAGGCCGACAGCAGGGTGATGCCGATCGCCAGCAGCGGCACGATGGCCAAAGCGGTTTGGAAGGAAAGTGCGGCTGCGCGCGTGAAGTTGTCGCCGTGCCAGAACCTGAGGCCGACATAGCGCCAGAAGAGCCAGGTCGAGAGCAGCCGATACTGTACGCGTTCCGAAAAACGCATCGGTTCGACAGGCAGGTCCGTCGTCGGATAGCCGTCTAACCGTTCTGCGCGTTCCTCTTCGCTTGCTAAACGCACGCCCCTTCTCCTTGCCCTCGGGCTTGCTGCCTCTCATCCTGCGTCAGCGTTTCTTTTGGGATCAAGGCTTTGTCCATGCAGTTTAAGGGTTTTGCCTGTCGCTGTTGCTGAAATGACCGAAATAGCGAGCAGGCGTCACGCCAAAGACCTCCCGAAAAGCCTGCACGAAGGCGCTGATGCTCTCATAGCCGCAGTCGAGTGCGACTGCGGTGACCGAACGACCGGCTGCCAAACCCTCCATCGCCGCCAGCAGGCGCGCCTGGCGCTGCCACTGCCGAAAAGTCATGCCGCAATCGCGCCGGATCGCCCGAATGAGACTGCGCTCGCTCATCGCCAGTGAAGCCGCCCAGTCCTTGAGCCCGCGTCGGTCGGAAGGATCCAGGGCCCAGGCCTCCGCGATCCGCTTCAGCCGTCGGTCGGGCGGCTGCGGCAGCCGCAGCGGCTCGATCGCCTGCGCCTGAAGTTCGCTGATTGCCAGTGCCTCCAATAGCGGGCGTTGTTCGCTGTCGCAGGGGCCTTCGACCAGCCTGAGGATCGTCGCCCGTAGCAAATCGCTGACCGCGATCACCTGACAGCGGGGCAAGCGATAGGCCTCCTCGCCGCTGAGGTAGAGGGTCCTGAGGGAGACCGCGGTCCGGCAGTCGATCGCGTGCTCGGTCCTGGGCGCGATCAAAAGCGCGCGCAGCGGCGGCAGCACCCAGAGGTCTCTCTCCACAGAGACCCGCATGACTCCTTGGCGCGCATAGACCACCTGTGCCTCGTCATGGCAGTGCGGCGGAAGGTACTCGCCGGCGGGATGGTCGTTCGCCAAGGTGTGGACGCTCAGGTCTGTCGGCAAATTCATCGGTTTTGTCATCTTGGCGATATCAATTGGCAGACTGGCGGAAGACTGACAAGACAATCTGAAACATCCTGGAGGCCTCATCGATCCAGGAGCCCTCACACCATGCCTCGCCTGCCCGGTCTCATGGCCTTTCTGAATGCCGCGCACTTCGCCGATCACTACTGTCTCTTGATCTTTCCGACCGCCGTTCTGGGCTTGGCCGAGGGCTGGGGCCTCACCTACGACGCCGCCCTGGCCTTGGGCAGCGGTGGCTACATCGCCTTTGCGATCGCCAGCCTGCCTGCCGGCTGGCTCGGCGATCGCTGGGGCCGGGTTGCCACCTTGAGACTCTTCTTTCCGGGTTTGGCCTTGGCGCTACTCGTGATCGGCACGGCCAGAGGCGAGACCCAGCTGGCGTTTGGCATGGTCCTCTTGGGAATTGCGGCGGCGATCTATCACCCGGTGGCGACGGCTTTGGTCATCCAGATCACCGGCGGCAGCGGGCGTGCACTCGCGATCAATGGGCTCTGGGGGAACATGGGGGTGGCCGCAGCGGCGCTGGGCACCGGCGTGCTGACGGCCGAACTGGGCTGGCGCTGGTCCTTTCTGCTCCCCTCCATCGTTCTGGCTGGGATGGCCTTGGCCTTCCTGCTCGCAGTGCGGGAAGAGCCGCCGCGGGTGCCGCAGGAGGCCCGCAAGGGCGGAGGTGCTGCCAAAGCTGCGCTGCTGTCGCCCTACCGCGCGCTGGTTCTGATCGCCATCTCGGCCTTCTGCGGCGGCTTGATCTTCAACGGCGTGACCTTCGCCTTGCCAAAGCTCTTCGCCGAGCGCCTCGACGACTATCTGCCGAGCCTTGCCTCCTTGGGCCTGGTGACCGGGCTGGTCTTCGCCATGGCCGGCTTCGCGCAGCTTCCCGTCGGGCGGCTTTTGGACCGGCATGGGGCGCGCCTGCCGTTGGTGTTGGCGACCAGCATACAGACCGTCCTGCTGCTGGGTCTCTTCTTCACCCAAGGCCCTGTCGCGCTGCCCTTGGCCGCCGTGTTGCTGCTGCTGGTCTTCGGTGAGATCCCGATCACGGCCTGGCTCTTGGGCCATGTGGTGCCGGAGCGTTGGCTCGCCCGCGTCTTTGGCGTGCAGCACCTGCTGTCGCTTGGTGTGGCCGCTCTGGTGCTGCCGCTGATCGCCTCGCTCTATGCCGCCACCGGCAGCAGCGGCGCCCTCTTCGGTCTTCTGGCGATCGCAGCGATCTTGGTGGCTCTGGCAGCAAGCATCCTGCTGCGCATCCCCGCTCAGTCGTCGGAGGCAGGATCGCTTTCGCCCGCGCCGCGGAAACCTTGAGCGACTAGGTACATCTCGCTGGAATCCTTGCGGCTGGATGGCGGCTTGGCGTGGCGGACACTCTCGAAACGGCGCTTCAGCAGGGTGAGCAGCTCTTTCTCGGTGCCACCCTGCAGCACCTTGGCGACGAAGGCACCTCCGGGGGCCAAGACCTCGATCGCGAAGAGAGCCGCAGCTTCTGCCAGCGCCATGGTGCGCAGATGGTCGGTTGGTTTGTGACCGATAGAGTTGGCCGCCATGTCGGAGAGCACCAGATCGGCAGCACCGCCCAGTGCGTTCGCCAGACGCTCCGGCATGGCCTCATCAAGGAAGTCGCCCTCCAGGATCTCCGCCCCAGGGACCGGATCGACGGCCAAGAGGTCGATACCGACCAGCCGGCCGCCCTTGGCCAGCTGCTCGCCGCTCTGATCGAAGCCCTGGGCCTCAGTCACGACCTGCAGCCAGCCGCCGGGCGCACAGCCAAGATCGACCACGCGCTGACCGGGCTTGATCAGACGGAAGCGCTCATCCAACTGCGCCAGCTTGAAGGCCGCACGAGAGCGATAACCGCGCGCCTGTGCCTCCTGCACGTAGGGATCATTCAATTGCCGCTGCAGCCATAGGGTGGAGCCGACCGGCCGTCCTCGGGCCGAGCGCACGCGTTGGCTCAAGCTGCGATTGCTTCCCCCAGCGCTGCGGCCACTACCGCCACCGCCGCGTCCACTTCTACGCCGCCGTCTCTGATCGCTCACCGCCCCTTTGGTCCTCTCACGCCGATGCCATCTCCTGCACCTCGATGGGCAGAGACCTACCGGGCTGACGCATCAGGCTCAAGAGGATGCCTTCGCGCACGCCGCGGTCGGCGACCCTGAGCCGCGGCACGGGAAAGCGCTCGGTCAGGGCGGCCAGGATGGCACAGCCGCTGACCACGAACTCGGCGCGCTGCGGGCCGATACAGGGGTGCCGAGCGCGCTCTTCATGCGTCATCTGGAGAATGCGCTCGACGACGCTGTCGACGGTGGTGCGGGCCAGAAAGGCGCCGTCGACGCGGCGGCGGTCGTAGCGCGGCAAGTTCAGGTGCATGCCGGTCAAGGTGGTGACGGTGCCGGAGGATCCCAGCATCTGCACCTGACCCCGGCTCAACTCCTCCTGCAAATGCTCGGCTGCAAAGACTTGATCCAAGGCCTCGGCCACCTCGGTCACGATCTCGTCGTAGCCTGTACGTGCATTGGCGGCCTCGCCATAGCGTTCCACCAAGGTGACGACGCCGAAGGGCAGGGAGGCAAAGGCCAGCGGCGAAAGACGGCAGCCGCCGGGGGCTGGCGTGACTGCCAGATGGCTCACCTCGGTCGAGCCGCCGCCGATGTCGAAGACCAGGGCATGGCGGCGCTGCGGGTCCAACAATGGGGCACAGCCCGAGAGGGTCAAGGCTGCCTCTTCCCTGGCCGAGATCACCTCCAAGGTTATCCCGGTTTCCATATAGACCCGTTTCAGGAAGTCGCTGCCGTTGCTGGCTTGGCGGCAGGCCTCGGTGGCCACAGCGCGCAGTCTGGTAACGCCGCGCCGGCGCAGCTTGGCCGCACAGACATCCAGCGCGTCCAGCGCGCGTTCGATCGCCGCTTCGCTCAGCGCACCGGTCGCGTTCAAGCCTTCGCCCAGCCGAATGATGCGGGAAAAGGCGTCGACGACGTGAAAGCCCTGCCGTGTCGGGCGGGCGACCAGCAGCCGGCAGTTGTTGGTCCCTAGATCGAGCGCCGCACAGATCTGCTCAGGTCGTGAGCGGCGACGCCGTCGACCCTCGCTCTTGTCGATCCTGCCTACCGGCGCCTCCATTCTTGCTCCCGTTCCAGCCTTCGTTGCCCGGCTTTGTTTCTCGTTCGAAGCAAAGCCTAACAGGCGAAAGGGTAGCGCGCCAAGCGATGGCAGAGGCAAAGGATCGAACTTCTGGGCGCTGTGGCATGATTCCAAGGTTGAAATGCGCGCCCGCGCCCGCTATATCGCGCTCTCCGCTGGCGCTGCCGTTCGTGCGCGCCCGACTGGCCCTTGGGGGATAGTTTAGCGGTAGAACTCTCGGCTCTGACCCGAGCAGCCCTGGTTCGAATCCAGGTCCCCCAGCCAAGACTTGCTCCGTTCAGCGCTCATCCGCCCAAATGGTGTTTCATTGCAACTTGCGCAGCAATTCCTGTGTCACTGGGCGATTCGCCTTTCATGGCGCTGGGTGTCACAATCATTGTGGGTGCGGTGAACCTGAAAATCAGGTACTGTTTGATTGGACCATGAACGGTCAAGTCGCGTTTCCCGATGGAATTGGTGAAGAAGAGGGAAGGCAGGATAGAATCCTACTCAGATCGCTTTCCGCTTTTGTTCCGTAGACGTTGGCCTGCACGACACCTGGAGCAGGAGATTGCCGCGGTCGACGTCGACGCTCTGTGCGCCGAGTGTTTGGGCTTGCGCAAGACTGCACCACGACGGACTGCGTCGGCAGGGAAACAATACTTCGTAGGCCACAGAGGCGAGGTACCGGACTCCAATGAGAGCAATCGCATTGAAGAACGCTTGGCTGTTGCACTCTACAATGAAGGAGCGCCTTGGGTTCTGCCAGATGGCGAGATGCTCCGTCTAATCGACTATCAGGTTCCGCTGAGCGCGACGCGAAGGGCGAAGGGTATCGGCAAGATCGATCTCTTGGGTGTGATCGACGGCGGACAATTCGTCGTCATCGAGCTGAAGCACAGCAGTAAGGAGAAAGGCCGCGGAGAAGCGCCGATGGTGGCTCTGCTGGAGGGGCTTCGCTACGCATCAATCCTGCAGGCCAACATGGATGACTTTGTTGAGCAGGCCAAGCAGCATTTCGGAGTCGACGTTCTCAACACACCGCCGCTTGTCATGCTGCTTGGACCGTTGGCCTGGTGGGATAGCTGGCTTGCGCTCCGGGCCGCCGGGGCATGGGCAGGCCCATTCTTACAATTGATCGCTGACGTGAAGGTCCGCACCGGTCTCGAAATTAGGTGTTTGGCTCACGGTGATACGGCTCTGGGCGGCAGTGTGACAAAGCCGCGGATTATCCCGGTCCCAACGCTGCTGAGCGTCCAGCTGATCAACACCTGGCGCTAGACCAGGTCCCCTGCATCCGCGGATTCCTGTCCCGGCTCAAGCCAGCCTAAAGCCAGACAAAATCCGTCACGGTCAGCAGATTGGCTGCGGTCACGCGGTCCACCAGGAAGGCCTGGTCGACATTGCCGTCTCCATCGTCATCGACCTGGATCTGCCGCGGCCCGGCATAGCGCGCCTCTGAATTGCCGCTGCCGGTGAAGCTCTGCCCGCCACGATAGTCGAAGGTTCCGGCCTCCAGCCCGGTGGCGAAGACCAGCTTGTCCTGACCGTTGGCGCCATTTGCCAGCACGCCGTCGAAGTCGCGGATGATCGGCCCCCCTGACCCGCCGGTCCCCAAGACCCCGCCGACGAAGAAGAAGTCGTCCTTTCCAGACCCGCCAATGGCTACGTCGCCCGTGGTCAGCCTGAGGGTGTCGGCGCCGCCTTCGCCCTCCAGCCGATCGGCATCGAGGCCGCCGAACAGCAGATCGTTCCCGGCGCCACCGATCAGGCTGTCGCTGCCGGTCCGACCGCGCAAGGTGTTGCTGGCGCTGTTGCCTTCGATGGTGTTGTCCAGGCCATTGCCTTCGCCATCGAGGGGACCTTGACCGCCCTGCAGGCGCAGGTTCTCGACAAAACCGAAGACCGGGTTGCTGGGCAGGGTGAAGTCAGACAGGGCACGGACCAGGTCGGTGCCTTCGCCGGCAAACTCAAAGACCGTATCGCTGGCGGTAGAGACGATGAAGGTGTCGTCGCCGCTGCCACCGGCCAGGCTGTTGCTGCCGTTGCCGCCGTTCAGGCGATCGGCGCCGCTGCCTCCGACCAAGAGGTTGGAGAAACTGTTGCCGAGGATCAGGTCGTCGTTGTCGTTGCCCACCATCGCAGCGCTGCCGGCCGCCTCATTGATGATAACCCGCTCGATTTGGACCTCGTCTGCGGCGCCCAGGGTGTAGTCGATGGCGTTGGAGCGCAAGGTGTCGCTGCCGCCACCGGTGCCGTCGAAGACCTGATCGGTCAGGGTGTCGATGACGAAGCTGTCATTGTTGATGCCGCCAAAGGCCGTATCGCTGCCCGAGCCCCCGTTCAGATGATCGCGGCCTTGGCCACCGAAGAGCGTGTCACTGCCCGAGCCCCCGGTCAGTTGATCGTTGGCCGAGCCGCCGCGCAGCTCGTCATTGTCGGCACCGCCGAAGAGGCTGTCCCGGCCGGCATCCCCATAGAGCTCGTCGTTACCCGATTGGCCGCGAACCTCGTCATTACCGTGACCACCCCTGACGATGAGGTCATTGCCGTCATCACCGAAGATGCGGTCGTCTCCGCTCTCTCCGTCCAGCACAACATCATTACCGCGGCCACCGAAGATCTCGTCGTCGCCGCTGCCTCCGCGCAGCGCCAGGTCGTGGCCACTGTCGCCGAAGACGCTATCGTCGTCATCGCCGCCATTCAGGAACTGGTCGTCGCCCTGGCCTCCATAGACGCGATCCTTGCCGAAGCCTCCGTAGAGCGAGATGTCATTCAAGGCCCCGCCGAAGACCCGGTCGTCCTGATAGCGCCCGAAGAGCGCGGTGTCCGCGCCGTCGCCCCCGTAGATCCGGTCCGCACCCTGATTGCCCTCCAGCAGGGTATCGGCGCCATCGTTGCCGAAGACCGAATCGTCGCCCTCTCCGCCAATCAGCGATCGATCGATGCCGCTGTTGCCCTGGATGGTGTCGTCACCATTCCCGCCGAAAAGCGTGGTGTCATTCCCACTGCCGCCGAAGATCGTGTCGTCGCCCTTGCCGCCGACCAGGATGGCATCATTGCCCTCGTCGCCGTGGATCGTGTCGGCGCCGCTGGCATAGTAGGGGCGGTCGCCAATGAGGAAGCGGTCGTTTCCGGTGCCCCCAGAGATGTAGTCCGCCCCGCTGTCGCCATAGAGCGAGGAGTCGGAGGAGTCGCCGCCATAGAGGCTGTCGGCGCCGTCGCCGCCATAGAGCCGGCGATCGAAGCCCAGCCCGCCGAAGATACTATCGTCGCCCAAGGAGCCGACAAGGATAGAATCGTTGTTGTGGCCGCCGAAGATGCCGTCGTCGCCAAGCCCACCCTGCAAGCCGGTATCAATCCCCGTCCCACCGTTCAGACGGTCGTTGCCGGCCCCCCCGACCAGGCCGTCATCGCCGTCTTGGCCATTGGCCGTGTCGTCCCCCGCGCCACCGATCAGAAAGTCGACGCCGCTGCCCCCGAACATGGTGTCGTCACCGGTCTGGCCGCGGAGAATGTCGTTGCCGCTTTGTCCGAAGATGGTATCGACCGTAGAGGTCCCGAGGATGGAGCTGTTTTTGCCGTCTAGGCCAATGATCACCGCCATTGCATTGCCTCCGTGGTTCTTCTTGCTTCTCTTGCCAGCATCTCTTGCAAGGGGGGGCTGAACGTGCAGGCTAGTCTAACAGTTTGGCGGGCCGGGGTCGAACCAAATGGCAGAAATTGAGCCCTGTCAAAGGCCGCTCGGTCGGTTAGGCTGCTTGGCGAATAGCGTCGGTCTTTGACAATGACCGACTTGGTTCGGCGGCACCGGCCCGGTGCGAAGCGGTGAGTCTCACTCACCGCAGATTCATACAAGGCGCGCAGAGGCCCAATCCGGAGCTGGAGTGAGAGATGCATTTCGACCTGACAGAGGATCAGCAGGAGATCCGCGAGGCCATCCTGAAGCTCTGCAGCCGCTTCGATGACGACTACTGGCTGGCGCAGGACCAGGAGGCCCGGTTTCCCGAGGCCTTCTTCCGCGCCGTTGCCGAGGGTGGTTGGCTCGGCATCGCCATGCCGGAGGCCGAGGGCGGCTCCGGTCTCGGGATCACCGAGGCCGCGGTGATGATGCGCGCGATTGCGGAGAGCGGTGCTGGCATGTCGGGCGCCTCTGCCGTGCACATCCCGATCTTCGGCCTGCAGCCGGTGGTCCGCTATGGGACCGAGGCGCAGCGGGCGCGCATGCTGCCGCCCATCATCCGCGGCGAGGAGAAGGCCTGCTTTGCGGTGACCGAGCCCGACGCCGGGCTCAACACCACCCAGATCAAGCTGCGCGCCGACAAGGCGGGCGATCGCTATGTCATTCGCGGACAGAAGATCTGGATCACCACAGCCCAGGTCGCCGACAAGATCCTGTTGCTGGCCAGAACCACGCCCCTGGAGGCGGTGGCGAAGAAGACCGAGGGCCTCAGCCTCTTCTACACGGACTTCGACCGCAGCAAGATCGCCGTCAGCCCGATCCGCAAGCTCGGCCGCCATGCTGTCGATTCCAACGTCGTCTTCTTCGACGGCCTGGAGGTGCCGGAGGCGGACCTGATCGGCGAGGAAGGCCAGGGCTTCAGGCAGATCCTGCAAGGCATGAACCCGGAGCGCATCCTGATGGCCTCAGAGGCGGTAGGGATCGGGCTTGCCGCCGTCAGCCGCGCCGCCGCCTACGCCCGCGAGCGCAATGTCTTCGACCGCCCGATCGGCCAGAACCAGGGCATCCAGCACCCGCTCGCCCAATCCTGGATGGCGCTGGAGGCCGCCAACCTGATGGTCCTCAAGGCCGCCAGCCTCTACGACAGGGGCAAGCCCTGTGGTGCCGAGGCCAACGCCGCCAAGTACCTCGCCGCCGAGGCCGCGTTTCAGGCCTGCGAGCGCGCCGTCATGACCCACGGCGGCATGGGCTACGCCGCCGAATACCAGGTCGAACGCTTCCTGCGCGAATCTCTGGTCCCGCGGATCGCCCCGGTCACCCCCCACATGATCTTGAACTTCATCGCCGAACGCGTGCTGGGGCTGCCGAAGTCTTATTGAGGGGGGGGGATAGGTGCTGGATCCTGAATGGGTATCAATCAGACCAATTCCAATGCTTGCGGGGCGACAGCAGCTTAAGACTCAATCCTGCACACTTTTTGGGTCAGGGTGTGTAAGGCGCGACAGTTTATCGGGTGCTGGAAGTGGCGGCATTGCGGTTATCTGCCCAAAGTTCCCGTACATGAGAGCAGCTAATGCTACTATGCAGCTTCAGCCAGCGGAAATTGCTCGGCTGCTTTAGTTTCGGACATACGCACGTTTTTCAGACAAAGCTGTGACTCGGAACCAGCGATAGGAGGAAACTTGACATTGTTTCTTGGATACGACCCCGGTGGGAGAGGAAAGAACGGCGTGGCAGCAGTTCGATTGAGTTCCGACGCGCCAGTAGTCGTAGAAACAGCTACTGTGCTCAATGCCGCCGAGGCATTGGAGTGGCTTGCAATCCATGGAAGCAACGCCCAAGCCCTCGGTATAGATACTCTGCTTGCCTGGTCACCCAAGGGTGGCCGGGCTTGCGATGACGCACTGCGGCGCCGATACGGAGGAAACTCTGTCGTCGCGCAGAATTCCCTCTATAGCGCGATGACAATAAATGGCGCCATCGTCGCGAAGCGCCTTGGACTGCCAGTTTATGAGAGCCACCCCAAATTGTTGATGCAGACGCCTGCCGCCGATGCAGTACGTTCAGCTTATGACGACGCGACTGCAAAGGTAGGAACAGACCATGAAGGTGACGCAATCGTTGCAGCTTGGTGTGCAGCTATGGGCCATACACGGAAATGGACCACTGAACTGTACTCTGACATTGAAGATGACATAGAGCGCGTAGTGCCAAGCGCTCGCTACCCCTGGTTTGAGGCAGTCTAAGCCCCCTATTTCCCACGAAGCGTTGCCGGGACAATTGGCGTAGATGGCAGACCTGATACGTCGGGAACTTAGTCCTTTGTTTCAGGCCGTTGCCCTTCTCACATCATGTGATCCGCAACTCGACGGGCCTTCGTGCCCTGGAAAGGCTACACGGCCATGCCTTCCGACTGGGGAGGCTGCTATCCAACCCTTGTTCTTTATGATCAGGTACTTCCGGGTGCGAAAGGAAGACGATGGACAAAGGTTCTGGCACAGTTCACGATCCTGTTTGGAGATCGTCTGAGTTGTACTGCGCACTTGCCCGGCTAGATGCCTCATAGCATCTTACACAGAGGATTAGACATTAACGAAAACCAGTACCGTTAGGTAATTCAATTAGGTTCTATTTGATACATTGGAGCAAGTTCTTTACTTCATCCAGGTTTCTAATCTTCATCAAAGCCATGCTTGAATCAAGAGGGGTTTGGTCGCCATCTGAGAACAGCGTTAACTAGCGTATGGTTACTTGGTAGCTCATACTCGGTTCACTTAAGACGTGAGCCCTTTCAATCGAGCATCAGGTAGACTTCGCCAGGAGCCTTGTCCCCGCACAGCGTCTTTTCGCGTCTTGCCTTCCACGACTTCGCTCGGTCCTTAATCCGGGACCTGATGCTCGGCCCGAACCTCGGTATCGCGGTGCCCGTCCGAGAAACGTCTCCATCCCACAGGCTAAAGCGCGCATCGACGATCTTCAAGAATAGTGCGCTGAGCGACCAGAACTCCTCCGCGGAGTCCGTAGTGCACATCTTCTCGAACCAATGCCGCGCCCAACGGTTTCGATCATATGCGAAGCGGGCTGATTTCACCGCACCGCCGATCAGGCCGCCAGCGTTCTTAAACTTATTGAGGAGTGCTTCGGAAGCGGGAGCTTCTAACCCAAAGCCAACTACAATCAGCGCACGCGCGTTGGCGGCAGGCTCCGGACTTTCGAGGTTCTTGCGAGCATAATGTTCGAGAAACTCCGACTTTCCAGCCATGAGCGCTGCCAGAACTTCCTGAGCCAACTGATGGTCATTCGCAGCCCGGTCCAACCGCTGCCTACGGAGATTGTCCAGCGCGTCGCCGTCGGCGCTCTTCCATACACACAAGGCCTCAAGCGGCACGCCTGACAGGCCAGAGATAAGGCTTACAAGAGCCTGCCGGCCCGAAAGGCGGTCAAACAGTTTGCGTGCAAGCGTCGTGTCGTGACCGGAGATCGACTTGGCCAGCATCAACGCAAAGTTCTGGATATGCACCAGCTTGCGATTATCTACATCAAGAAGGTCTTGGGCGAGGCCGATGCAATGATCCGGTGATGCCGAAACGCACGCTTCAACCGCTTCAAAGCCTACGTCCTCGCCGATGATCCGCAACCTATCCTTTGTAAGCGCTTCATCAAATCGATTGAACGCTTCCCATCCCTGGCGCTGGCGCTGTTGGTAGTCTTCCGGCGTTTCTGACATGTGTCTGAAGATGGCTTCCGGACCAATGGCTTCACCGGGCTCCGCTAGCGACAGGAACGGCGGGCTCGCTCGTTCTACTGCCTCAATGTCTTGTTCGACTGCTGGTGGTGAGAATGGGAGTTCAAATTCGAGCGCTCTTCTAGCGGCGGTAGTCAGGCGCGCGGCAATCGCCGCGTGGCACTGAGCGCCTAGCACTTGCGCCGCCACGCTGTAGAGGCGTGGGGTAATCCTGTCCAACGCCTCTTCGGCGCTGATCATCCTTCGCTCAGCCGCATTGATAACAGTTAAAGAGCCGAACCAAATCTCGAAGTGGTTCTTCTGAGGGTCGAGAGAGGCGGAGGTCCAACCGGTGGTCACGATGTCATCGATCCGATCGACATCTCTCAAGTGCACGATTATGTCCATTGCTTCGGCCCGTACGGTCGAACGTTCGTGCTCCGCGAATTGACCGACAAGCTTCCGGCTGCGCGAGGTTAGATCCGTGCCGGAGCGCCGTGCAAACAACAACGCAGAGAGCGCCCGGTTGTGCTCGCCGGATTGCATCGCCTGCTCCAACGCGTGCTCCAGCTTCTCGGGCGTTGCTGGTTTGAGTACCTCACCCAGCGTGAGCAATGGCGGGTCGTGGGATGGCAAGCCGACCAGAACCTCGAGTTGACCATCGCCATCCAGATGTGGAAACGCGTTCTGAATTGCGTACTGTGAAGCGATCCGGAAGTCTGACTGCCCTGGTTCGCGCGGTGAATTCAGCGTGTTCGCGATCTCTATGAGCTTGCCGACCGTCTCTGACGTTAGCACCGCGCAGTGCGGCTCGAGCGAGGTGATGCCCAACAACAACTCCGAAGCTTCGCGCGCGACAATGGACCGCGCGATGTTGCGCTGGGTTTCGATAGCGATTTTGGGCACGAACCGTGCCAGCCCTGGAAGCGCATCTCTTACAAAATGATCGTCCTCGCCTATCCAGCGTTGGCGCGACACTTCATCGACCTTGATCTGCGCAAATCGCTCAGATGTCGCATTGATGTTGTCGGGACAGGCCGATGCCGGATCGCAGGGGTCGGTGGCGCAGTACTTCTCGACTAGCCGCCAACTGCCGAAAATCTCCCGGTCCTTGGTGAGCGCCTTGACGAGTTCCTCCTCGTGTTTGGCATCTTCGACCGTGCTGGTAGCACGAAGAATCTCCACCAGCGTCCATTGGCCCGTGCGTGAGGTATCTTCCCGCGTGAGGAAATCAGACGCCTCATGGAGCCGCTGTCGCGTCTCCTGCCAATCCTTTCGGTTGAACCGGATCAGCGCATAATACTCGTCATGGGGCGCCCAGATACTTGAATTGAGGGCGAATGAGAAGCTGCATGTGAGAAGCTGCTGAGCGAAGTTCGCCAGCGGCATCCCGGCCAGCAATTCGAAAGCATCCTTGCAGAACTGCGTCGGGTCGCAGTCCTCGCGCTCAAGCATTTCCTCTTCGAGGATCTCTAGTTCCGCTGCCGACAGCTCCGCCAATCTGCACGCCAGCGCTTGCTTCCGCTCCTCGGTTTTCTTGGCAACCTTATCGGCGCTGGCGTGGCCCAAAGTGCTTATCACCCCGATCTTCGGATCCAGCGAATACGAGCGAAGCCAGTCGGACACATGCGAACTGATGACTGACCAACATTCCGGTTTGTGGCGGCATTCGCGCAGAGCCGCCGTAAGCCAGTCCTTGTTAGCCGCATAGTGGGACTTCATCACACACAGATCGAAAAGCGCCCACATCGCCGCATCCGTCGAATTGCGCACAACGGCAACGAATGCAGAGTAGTTCTGCCAGTCAATGTTTTGGAGGCGTAGCAAGCCGCAAATCAGCGCGCGCCTGATCGTGCTTGAACATTGATCATCAATGCTGGAGACCATAGCCCCAGAGAATACCGCATCAGCGGTCTTGTCCAGGGCGGCGATCGGCTCAATCAGCTCGTCCAGAGCATCCGCAACATCGCGCGCATTGCGCTCAGCCTTTTGTAGGGCCTTGATGATCGAGAGGCCCAACGCAAGCGAAAGCCCGTCATCGGCAAGAGTATACAATGTGGGATCTTCAGGAAGAGTCTGAAAAAAGTGCTCGGCGGTGACGGCGAGAAGGTCCGCGCTCAAAGTGTGCCCGCCAGGGCCTTCGGCACGATCGAAGATCAATCGATCGTCATGTTGCTGCTCTTTCACACGCTCGATGATCGTCTGGGCGTGTTGCGCCAGCCGCTTCGAAAACTCATCTGGCAACTCGGGAGCGTTGCCATCGCGTGCACTTGCGCGGATATGCTCAAAGAGTAGCCGCTCAGCGCTCAGCTCATTGAAGCCAAGGACCTCGACATTCTCCAACAGATCGAACGCAATTCCAAGAATTCGTGGATTGCGGAGCCGGTTCAACACAGCCGGCTTGATCTTGCTTGCGTCGATGTCTGTCGCCGCGAGGATCTCTTTCAGGTCTGCCTCTGTCCACTCCGGGACACTGACAGTGGCGATCTTGGAATGCACTGCCGAGCGGATGCGCTGATTGAAGTAGCTCTCGCGCGCAGTTATGATGAGGACACCGCCGAGTTCCTCAATAACGCTGACGGCGTTATCAAGCCAGCGCGGCCAATCAAAATCAGGCTGCTGGTTGAGACCGTCCACGCACAGCATGAACCGGGGCGGCGTCCTGTTTGGCTGCTCCTTCCATTGCATCAGCCGACGTTTCCAGCGCTCCCGGGGTAGTCCTCTGTCGATCTCATCCGTCTGCTCGATCATTTTTGTGATGAGTAATGGTGTGAGGTTTCTATGAGCTGCGACCGGCTTGAGGTCAGTCGCTGGGATCACGATTGTAAGCGGTCGGGCGTCAAGCTCTAGCCAGGTTTGGGCAACCAGCCAAGATTTCCCGCATCCTTCTCTCCCGACAAGCGCCACGACTTTGCGAGATGGAGCTGCCGCTAGTTGCTGGTGAGTCTGCTCCACTAGGGTAGAACGTTGCCGAAGCCGTAGCGGTCCGGCTGCTTTGGGTGCGAGAGCCTGGCCGAACACTGCTTTGGCTCGCGGCCGGTCTGCAAGAACAGCTTCAAGCCACTTTGCATTCGCTGTTCTCGCATTAGCTTCTGCAAGCGAGGGTTCCTGAAGCGCCTGGACAATAGCCGCAGCGCATGCGCGAAACGCCTCTGCCTGCCGTATTGCCGCGAGCGCCACTTCGGCCTTTTGAACGCAATCCAAATCGCCGACTTGGTCTCGCAGAAACGCGCAGGCTTCTTCATTGGCTAGAGCGCATGCGGTCGCCAGTGGCGGAACAGTAGAGGCGCTTGGCCAGTCGAGCACAAGTGTGCCAATGCCATTCTTGGCGGCGGCGGATTGCATTGGGTCGAGCAATTGCGTGCTTGCTTCAACCGTGGCTCCCAGAACCCAAACATCGGGCGGCGCGCTGCTGCCGATCAACCGCGTGATCTTGGTCAGAACCTCGTTGTCATTGATTTTCTTACCGTAGAGCTTGGCTTCGAATGATATGTGATTCTTCGCCGTGGCAAATGTCGCGCCGTCCTTCCCGTTCTGCAGTCCGGATCTGGCCAGACGAAAATCCTGTCCGCTGATCTTGCTCAGTACAGTTGCCAGCAATCCCTCGAACCCCTTTGGTCCCGTGGGATTGAGTGCGAGAAGCGCCGCACGTAAGTGTTCTAGCGACACAGACAGCTGGGCGGTGCCGCTCCCTTCGCCATCAGGACCAGCCGTTATGTCCGGCGCAGCTTTTTGAGAATCACACATTCCGCAATCCAGTTGTTCAGTCCCGGCATCTGGTGCATAGGATTGACGATGAACCTGTCCTGGTCTGAAGTCGAGATCATGCGGTAACAATAGCACCGGCTGAGGTCGCTCGATGTGCGGTGTTTTAGGTCACCGCGAAATCTGGCAAGGGGCTTGCGAGAGTGATCACGGTTTTCGCACCCATTGTGAGTTTCCGGGTTGAGACTTGAGCCCGGTCAACAGAAGGACGGTCTAGTGAAGTCAGTGAAGGTAAGTGGTGTGCAGGGCACGTCGCTTTCAGCCATACCTCGCTGAGCGAGCCAAAGTCATGCTTGCTGGACCATGAGACCAGACCTGCGTCCTTGCTGTAGAGCAGTTTGTTTTGACAGCTAAGTGTTCGAAGCTGCTGCTTTGGTTGTTCCTGCAATGTCTGCATATGTATGTGGGTGTGCGGCGAATTTTAATCTGATCAAAATTTTTTGACCTATTTGATTGTATTTTACCATATCTTTTGAATATTTATTTGAAAATATTGGAGGCAGTGAGATGTTTTGATTTTTTGTTGTTCACGATTGCCATTAGGGCGAACGATGCTTATTGTAGAACTTTAATCTATGGCGAGGGTGACGAAGGTCTCTCTTCTTGTTGGAAGATTCCTCCGACAGTCCAGTGATTTAGATCAAGTGTCTAGCTTTGTTCGAGTTCACTGGCACAGAGAGTGAAGCCAGATTTTCCGTAAGCTACTGAAACAAAGAAAAGATTGGTAGCGGAGGAGGGACTTGAACCCCCGACACGCGGATTATGATGACGCAGTCTATTAATGATAACAATAGATTAAAGATTTTTGTATAGTTTTGTGTCTAAGTTTTTGTAAATGCTTGAGAAGCCGGAACTATCGCGGTGCGTTTCGGTTCGGAGATCGTCGGTCTGAGGCGTAGCCGTCCGCCTTCACGGTCGTTATCACGCGTCTGCTGCGCGCGCATGAAGCGGCACTTCTCGCCTCTCTTCTGAATGATTGCCGTAGGTTGTCGACATGTTCGCCGAACTCATTCAGATAACCCCATTCCATCTGAGCATCTGCACCTCGCCTCCGAAAGCTTCTATGACTGCTGCAACGATCCAACCGAACACACTCTTCTTCCACAAGTGCAAGAATCGGTTGTAGCAGACCAGGTAAAGACCGTCGCTCTTGGACAATGCCCGCCAGGTCGCGACTCTTCCCAACACTCAGAAGACCCTCGTTCAACACACAGCGATCCGCCGAAGATCTGCATGTACCTTCGATAGAAACACTATTTCAAAAAGACTGTCGATGGTGTGGAGCGCGACGAACTCCAACACCCGAAAACTTTCTGCTTTAGCGTGTTGTTGCCGAGTGTGCGGCTAAGGTTGGCTGTTCAAAGTTCTCCACTTGGATGCAGCACTGGACAGCGTTGATGATGACCGAGCTCAGAAACCTTTCGTTCACCTTGGTGCAGCGGAATTGGCGCACGGCATCCGCGCGCAACATCCCCGACCTGCAACACCACAATTTGGCGCAGTTTGCTGACGATTTTTTCCGGCTTCTGTTGACTCTCAGCCATTTTTTGTCCTCCTCAATGTGGCATATTTTTTCCCCTGTCGGTGGACAATATCAGAGGGAGCACTCCAACATTCCTACAGCTCAATTAACCCTTAGGATGCCTCTGATGACGGGCAAATCTGGTGTTGCCCCCGTTTAAGCGGACACCTCGGCTAAGTTGTGAGCTCTTCGGAACGCCCTTGGGGACGCCATCTTGAGCCCTGAATGTGGATGGTTTTCGTTGTAGTCCTCGAACCATCCGGCGATCTTTTCCAGCGCGTGAGCGGCGCTTGGCAAAGGGTTGATGCGGACATAGTCGCGCTTGAAGGTCTTCACGAAGGCCTCGCAAATGCCGTTGCTCTGGGGGCTGGCGACGGGGGTGAAACAGGGCACCAGGCCCAGCTGGGTAGCAAAGCGGCGTGTTTCCAGAGCCGTGTAGGGCGATCCGTTATCGGCCAGGAACTCAACCCTCTGTGGCGCCTGCAGGCCGCCAAAGCGGCTCTCGACGGCTTCGAGCAGCATGTCGCGCACGTCCGAGCCGGAGATCCCAGCCCCAGTCAGCGCTTTCCAGGCGACGACCTCACGGTCGTGGGCATCGATGATGAAGGCGGCTCTAACCACTTCGCCATTCCAGCAGGTAAACTCCAGGCCATCCGAACACCAGCGCAGGTCGGAGCGCATGACGACGACCTTGCCGTCGTGGCAACGTCCCAGTCGAGCCCCGGAGTGCTTCTCCAGCAGCAGCCCATGGTGCTTCATAATCCGGTAGATGCGCTTGTGGTTGAGCGGTGTTTCGCCCCGGGCGGCCCGATCGCGGTTCACCAGCGCGGTGATGCGACGGTAACCATAGCTCGGCCGTGCATCGACCAGAGGGCGGATCTCCGCCAAAACCGCCGCGTCTTGCGCTTTGTGATAGCGCCGACGCGGCTCAGTGCCGGACGCAAGCCGCTGCACCAGGTTCGAGCGCGACACCGATAACGTGTCGGCGACCGACTTCACCGGGAAGGCCCCTTCAGCAGCGACGAGGACAGCAAGGTCTGTTTTTTTGACTGCGACTTGGCCAAAGCCTCTTTCAGGATCTCCACCTCAAGCGTCTTGCGGCCAAGATGGCGCTCAAGTTCACGCACCCGTTCTTCCAGACGGCGAACCTCACCATTGCCAGTCACTCCATCGTCAGCCTGCACCGCAGTAGCGCCTCCCTCGCTCATTAAACGACGCCAACGATACAACAAGTTCGGCGCAACGCCATGGCGCCGCGCGGTCGACGACACGCTTTCTCCCGGCAGCATGCTTTCTTCGATGATCGCCAGCTTCTGTTCTGGCGACCAGCGACGCCGACGAGCAACACCGGTGATCACCTCTACGCGCTGAAATCCTTCGTCCGACATAAGCCTATCCTTGAGGATATCCCCAAGCCCTCATGACTACGACGGGTGTCCGATCCAATTGGGGGCCAGTTCAAAATCATGGCATGCAGTGCATGAAAATGCTTGACTTCGTGAGGCGAGCTGTCAGGATCGATACATCTAGAAGAGGAGGGACAACATGAGTGACAACGACATCCCTAAGGAAGACCGCGAACTTATTGCGGCCCACTCGGAAGCACAAGCAGAGATGCTCGAAGCTAAAGCCAAAGCAAAGCGCATAGCCGCCGAACTCGTAAAGCGAGGCTCTGAATACGCCCTGACTGGGGACGGAATGTGCTGGTGAAATTCGGCACTTGACTCATTCACCTATATAGTTCCACTTGATCTTGTGTTCCACAAACGGGTGTCAAACACCGGTTTTGACAGCGGAAATGGGAGGTTTGGGCGTTGTCCTGACTTAGACTGCATCAGGTTAGTGCGTTCGAGAATGTAGGTAAATTTTGTCACCAACTTATGGGAAGTCTCTTCCGTGAAAGATGGGACCGCAAAGGTTAATAGACTTCAAATTGATCCGCAGGCCCTTGACGAAAAGATGCTGTCTTACTCTGTCCAGCGGAGCACACTGGGAGAGTCATTTGGACTTAGTGTTGCGTCAAACAGAAATCCAAGGCGTACGAAAAAGGTAACTGATGAAAACATCGAGGAATGCGAGGGCCGTATCCTACTTCTCGCGCCAACACACCAAACATCTTATCTAAAAGAGTGTTTCTGTGAAACTCACGTCACTGTCCTAGGAAAAGATACTTCGAGAGCTAAACTGGTCGATAGCCTAAAGCAAAATTTCAACGTTGTTGTTCTCTTTACACATAGCGACGGAATTGACGCAAAGCTTGCAACGAAGGTTACGTTGTGTCCTTTCAGATATAGTGACTTAGATCTAGAATCCAAAAGCCCTCCTTATTGCCTTTCGAGCCGCTATTGTACCAGACAGAAAATTCCACTGAAAGACGATTCTGACTTTGAAATGTTAGTTGGACCAGAGTCAATCATATGTCGAACTCTCGTATTTATTGCTTGTAACGCTGTACATATTAACTCGGGGCCAGTGTCCTGGGAACAAACACTCCTAAGTTCAATTTTGCAACGAGGAAGTTGCAATGCGATCATTGCAACGCCCGGCATCATCACCCCAAGTATCCACGATCTTGAGGTGGTATTATCGGCAATAGCTAGATCGCAAAATGCCGGCGATCTGAATGGAAATCTCAATAGGCTCAAATCAATCGAAGCCTCGAACATGAGATTTGTCCTCTTCGGGAATCCACAAGAACCAATTGATATATTGCTTGAAGATTCTCCGAAGGATAGTCAGAAGAGAACTTTCCACGCTCCGCACAAAGAACCAAGCCGCCTCAAAGCACACTCGCATATACAGGGCCTTGGTTTCATCGAAGCGTACACAATGGGTATTCTGCTAGAAAGTGACAACAAATTCGCGAATGAGATCAGTGAAGTTCAGTTTCTGAAGGCAAAGATACAAAGTCTTCTGTTGTTTGGTTCTCACCCTGATCTGATATACGAGAACTTCGGGCATACGTTAACGAACCATCTTCTCAAGATTCTTGCGAAACGCGGGGCATCTGTGATTTATCACGATTGGTGGAAATTGGTTTTAGAACGAGAAAAATGCGAGAATACCGTTTGCTCAAATTGTAATGGAATACTTGAGAACACTAAATTCCATTTTCGATCGAAATCCATCCCCTCGCGAGTATTGTCAGCGTGTGCCGCCTGTCACGTTGTTTCTGATTCGGCGGAAGCGGAGTTACCTAAATTGAAGTACTTGTCGGGCAAAAGCTTTCAAGTAAATTGGCCGTTTGGGAACACAAATTGGGATGCACTGCTCCGAGTGAGCTGTGCCGACGACACAAAGTCGTTGTCGGTCCGTTGGCCGGCACGTGATGATGGCGGGCCAGTAACGGTTCATGAGGCTCCGACTGAATTGCCTGACGGGCCTCTAAAAGTGAGTTTTGCATTTATTCGGGACTATCAATTGTCGGTAGTTAACATTCCAATTAGGCGAGCATCCAGATGACACGTAATCCCAAAGCTAAGAACTATGGCCTGTCAACCGAAGTGCTTCGCGACGCAGTGCATTGGAAACCAGATAAAGAAGGTAGGGTGATTTGTCAACTCTCCCCGCGAAAATGC
This sequence comes from Rhodospirillales bacterium, assembly GCA_963669335.1. Taxonomy (GTDB): domain Bacteria; phylum Pseudomonadota; class Alphaproteobacteria; order Kiloniellales; family JACOMY01; genus JACOMY01. The sequence continues at coordinate 5,387,480 of OY770023.1, read as the reverse complement.
AAAATATCACCAGGGAAACGAGGATTCTGTGGCGTGAGAGTCAACCATAATGGAAGACTCTACACTATAAATTATGGTGTTTCGGTGGAATTGGCGGAAGAACGTATAGAAACAGAGGCCGTCTATCACTACCGCCCCGGCTCTCGAATACTGTCCTTAGGAAACATCGGGTGCATGTTGAACTGCGATTTCTGCCACAATTGGAAGACTTCGCAATATAGGAAGCTCGATGACTCTAAGCTGTCAGTCGAAACGCCGGAAACAGTTATCCAAACCGCTACGGACAATGGAATTGAGGTTTTGTCTTGGACTTATAATGACCCTGTCGTATGGCAAGAGTTCGTAGTGGATACCGCCTTGGCTTCAAAGAAATATGGGAGTTTTGTGAACCTATATAAGTCCGCATTGTACATTGCTAAAGAACCATTAGATGAGCTAATTGAGCTGATGGATATCTTTAGTATTTCTCTCAAGTCAATGTCTGAAGAATTCTACCGAAAGATAGCTAAAGGAGAATTAGGCCCCGTTCTACAAGGTATAAAGCAGATCGCAGCAACCGATCGGCACCTAGAGATCAGCCAACTTGTGATCCCAGGTTTGAACGATACCGAAGCTGAGGCGCGAAAGACGGCTCGATGGATCATTGATCACTGTGGGCCTCACGTCCCGCTTCACTTTGTAGCCTTTCATCCCGACTACAAGTATCAGAACGTTCAGAGGACTCGACTGGAGTCGCTGCAGCTCGCGCGCTCAATCGCCCTAGATGAGGGTATCCGCCACTGCTATGTGGGGAACTCGCCCTTCGCTAACGAGAACAATTCGCATTGTAAGAGCTGCAATTCACTTCTGGTCGATCGCGTTAGCGGGGATGTAAAACTCGTAAATCTTTCGGCAGACGGGTGGTGTGAAGTGTGTGGCAAGGAGGCCGATATCCAGTTAAAGCAGGGAACCGGTACAGTAGCGTGTGCTCACGGCAAAGGTCCTGGTGATTTGTCCGATTTCCGTGTGATTGAGTGGCCGGATAGCATCAACAATCTCCACATCTCTGTGAGAGGTGCAAGCTATCCCGGCGAAATCTTTGCTCAACACCAAGGAGAGGCGGAAAAACGCTTTGTTGGAGCATTCAAGCCAGGGCAGACGATGAGATTCACAGTTACTCGAAAGGATCGCAACGAAGAATCTGTGCGCCTCTATTCTAGTGCTGAATCTGAGCTAATTGTCTACCTCATTGAAGACCGCGCGCATTTTCCAACGGATGAGCTACGAAGTTGACGTGTCTTTGGGAATCTAGTTAAACTTCCCAGCACGGCCGCTCCGCTATCTCACATCGATCTAGGGAGGCTCCCAATCAACAGGCTGACCGAATACTGGAGCTCTATGGAGCCATTTTTGGAGAGACTTCGAGATTCTCCCGGCGTGGTATCTGTTTGTGTTCTTGGAAGCGCAGCAAGGACTGGAGTTCGGCCAACTATGGACGATTTCTCAGATTTCGATATAGCAGTCTTTTTCGACGGTGGAAGAGAGTGCATATGCTGCCACAGTGAGGAGGATTGCTCTACGCGCAGAGAAGCTACCTGTCAGAATTGCCTTCCGCCTGATTGGTTGCCGAATTACAAGTTCGTACGACCGGAATCTTGTTCAGGCAATAAAAGCGGCTTCGACGTCAACGTACACCAGCTATGCATAAATCGTGAGGAAGCAAGTACATCTTGGCCGACCGATCGGTTGGAAGCCTTTGCGGAAACATCGGAGTTCTATTATGACCCTGACGGGAGAGTCCAGAAAATTGTGAAAAGGATGTTAGAAGAATCACGGCGCAATCGGCCAGATAGAATAGCTGCATTGTTGACGCAATTGCGGGTTCGCACTGAGCACACCGCACGAAAGGCACTGGATAGGGGCTTCGTCATAGCTTCACGGATTGGTATATGCAATGCGACACTCGACTGCGTGCGATTGTTGTTTGAATTGAACGACAAACTGCCTTGCAATGAAAAGTGGATTGAAACTCTCTCGGTTAATCTTCCGCTTCAACCTAAACCAGGTATCAAAAAGGTGTTCGAATCCGTAGATCACGCATTGACTAATGTCGATGGAATCCATGACGCAATCTCCAAGATCGACGAGTTTGTCTTGTCATCCTCGAGATTTGCGCAGGAGAGGTTTTTGGTACCAGTAGACTACTATGGCTACACTGTCAGCCGACTTCGCACCGGATGGCAGGCTCAAGATAAGACTTCTGCTGACAAACTAGTTGAAGAAATAGACAAGACTGATCAGTATGAAAAAATGGAGAACTCGAATTGGAACAAAGTGAACTTTCTTATGGTCGATTCATGACAAGCGGGTCGTTTAAAGGTGTACGACCGCTCGTTGAGCCGATTGTGACCTCTACGGCATACGAGTTTGAGTCATTCGAACACTGTCGCGCAACATATGCAGCGGAGATCGACTCCTACGGATATAGTCGCGTTGCTAATCCGACGATTGACCACCTTGAGGAAAAAGTTTCGTATTTGCTCAGTGGCCGGAAGTGCGTTGGTTTTTCGAGTGGGATGGCTGCAATAAACGCCTTGTTGTTCGCAGTTTGCAATCGGGAATCAAACATTTTGGTTTCCGGCGAACTTTACGGTGGAACCTTGGCCTTGATCGACGAATACCGCAGATTCGGGATTGAGTTGCGATTTGCAGATCTGAGGAATCTCGGCGAAACTGAGGAGAAAATCGACGAAAAGACTGCGCTTCTGTTTGCCGAGCCAGTTTCAAATCCAACTATGCGGACTTTTGACGTTCAACAAGTATCCAAGCTATGTCACCAAAGGCAGGTTCTTTTTGTTCTTGATACAACCAACAACGTGCTCGATTTCGATGCCAACGGATTAGCAGATATCCAAGTTGTCAGTGGAACCAAAGTCCTTGGCGGTCACGGCACAGCCCTAGCCGGCTTTTTGGTGTTCTGCAGAAATCCAATGAGCCTTGAAAAATTCGATTCTAATTCGAGCTTCGCTTTTCTGGAAGATCCGTGTGCTGAGTTGGGGGGTAAATCTCCGAGCGAGATGGGAGAGAGACCTGACGCTCTATACTACTATATACGTGCGAAAATCCGCCGAAATACCGGAGCGTGTTTGTCACCATTTAATGCCCACAGTATAGACATTGGATTAAATACTCTCCCTATACGCCTTCGACATGTCAATCAAACGGCGTCTGCAATTAAGGATTTGATTGAGAATCACAGGGGAGCAAAGAGACTTCATACAGTTGAGCGAACCAAAGAGTGGCCATTGGTTGCAAGGTACTTTCATGAACGGCCAGGTGGTGTCTTTTCCTTTGAGGTGCTGGGAGGAGAGTCGGGAGTCGCTGGATTTCTTGACAACCTCCAACATATTCCGATCGCAACGAACATAGGAGACAGCAGAACAATTATTCAGCATGTGCGAACAACTTCTCACAGTCAATTGTCACCCGAGCAAATGAGGAAGTATGGAATTCCTCGGGACCTACTACGTATATCCGTGGGTTTAGAAGAGCAGAACCTGCTAGTGAATGATATCTCCAATGCTCTAGATCTCTTGGCTGGAAAGTACTATGTTTAATCATCGGATTGTCCAGGAGCACTGGGACCCTTATGATGGATCAGGCAAGTTTGTAGTTCAATTTGACCCCTTGACTGCGGTGGAGTGCGTTTACTTGCCGGGATTGCCGGCGCCACCATACTACGGCATTTGTATCTCAACTCAGAGTGGTTGCCGTATGGGCTGCACCTTCTGCGCTACTGCACTTAAGCTCGATGGCAGGAATCTCAAGGCCGAAGAAATGGTCGCCCAAGTACGCCTTGTACATGAGGAGGTATCGGCGTCATGTCCCGGCCTAAAACTGAACTTCGTTACATTTTCCGGAATGGGTGAGCCTTTAGCTAACCTGAATGAATGTCTTTTAGCCGTCGAGTTACTCCAGGAGTTTAGACTGGATATGATTTCTATTTCAACCGTTGGAATTGTGTCAAAATTGCAAACACTTATCTCCAACGCCCCAGATATTCGTCTTTACCTTTCTCTTCATGGGGCTAACGAATTAACGCGAAAAAAGATTATTCCAATAACAAGGCATAACAGTATATCCGATCTTGTTGCTTTGTTGGACAAGTTTGGGAAAAGGCATGGCGCCAGAAATGCGATAATTAGCTACCTTCTACTTCCGGGGATTAATGACGGAGAAAAGGATCTAGAGGAGTTGACTGCGCTTACTTCAAATCTATCTATTACCATTCAGATTCTTCGCTGGAACTCTGTTCCTCGGGCGGGTTTCTCCCGTGTCTCAGACAAAGTAGTCGCTTATTGGCTTGAACACCTTAACCATTTTGAGGTGACGGCTTACGAAATGAAGAGCATGGGCCAAAGGATAGATGCCGGATGTGGTCAGCTTCTTACCGCCGCAACTAGCAGATGATCCTTTAGTGAATTCCACCGAACGACAAATCGGAAACTAGTCTGGCGTTCGCCGCACTAAACATCTCACTAATAGTGCCGTTGTGATCGATCCAAAGAGCCCGCGGAATATAGTCACAGAAACTCTCTATCAAAGACCAGGTGTATGCACCTGTTAAGCCCACTACGACTATGCTCCCAGGTTGAGGCAGGAACTGACTGCTCTCTCTTGATACAACGCCCGCAGGAGAACACGTCCCGTCTGCCAACGTGATGCTGTTTCCCTCTATTTTCTCTGTAACTCCAATTGCGACAACCAACCGAAACTCTGAAAGTGGCAGTGGAACTAGGCAATTAGTTCCAATATCGGAATAGAATACGGCAGCTCGATCGGAAGTGACGGCCAGTTTAACTGATCCAACCGCGCATGAGGCATCCTTTGTTATCGCTCTGCCTGGTTCAAATACAATCCGTCTTGGTTGTGGTCCAAGATTGTCTGCGATTGTTTGATCGCAGACCTTTATCAGGTCTTTTGTGTTCGTACCAAATTCGACAAGGATAGACTCAGGCTCAAGACCACCGCCGAAGTTGACTATTGCGAACTGGTGATTGAGTTTCCGTTCGATTCTCGCGGCTCCCTTTGTGAACGCGTCAGAGATGGCATGAAAATCTGCTGCAGATGTGAGTCGTGCTGCACCGTGATGATGTATTTCGTCAAAAATCTGAATAGATGCTGGGCGTTTATCAAAGAAATTAATGACCTCTGGCACACTCATACCGAACTTTTCCCAGAACCTCTGTGTGGAAGGTACATTCACACTCAGGCGCAAACCAAATTTTTGCGTTGATGGAAGTCCTAGTTCCAGAAGACATTCAATGTGTTCTTTGCAGTTCACGATAACTTTGACCTGGTGTGTGGCCGCCCATTCAATTTCACTTTTCGAAAGACCAGGTGAGCTAAGAGCGATTTCACTGTAGGCGAAGCCACATTGTCGCGCCAATCGTACCTCGCGCAACGATTGGCAATCAATTTGCAAACGCTCAGTTCGTGCAAGTTCAACAACGTTTCGTATCGTGCAGGATTTCATTGCGTAGCGCACGGTTACGTTCCGATGATCGAGTCCTTGGTTGTAGAGCCGAATGTTGTCACGGATCTTAGCACTGCTCCATGCAACAAATGGCGTTTTTAGGCCTCGCAACAAGTCAATTTCGTCCTTCCACCGAAGGTACATCTTTTCATTGTATATTGTGAGTGTTTCATCGAATTTTGCGTCATCTCTTAGCATTGAATTCTCGGCCTTGTGGTTCTACTAGTTCTGACTAGATGTGAGAGCATTCCGAAATTAGAATGATAAGATGTATATAAATGTTGTGATCATGTCAATTTTTTCAATTTGCCGCAAGTCTATCGGGGATGGCAATTTCATTTTCTTCAGACACTATTTGTTCCGCGACCTTGAGCTAAAATTTTGGAAGAACCCTTCTGAGAACCCGGCATGGCGACGCATGGGATGGCTCCATCCCTTTGCTCCGGGAAACAATCTAATTGTTTCACTCATCCTTTGAACGAGCTCAATGTACTTTTCTTCATTGCCATCTAACAAGTATCTTAGCCATCGGTTTCCAATCGACGCATGTTCGACCTCGTCCATCTTTATGTACTCGAAACTGGTCGCGAACTCTTTGTAGCCAAATGTCACGAAGAGTTCGGAGATTTTCTCACTGGCCTCGATTCCATTTCCTTCCTGTATTACCTGTTGGACGGCAATTCGCTCGGGTAGCGTGCTGCATTCTCCGGATCGTTTCAGAACGGCGTTAGAGTACTCATAATCTCCGATTTTCCCGCCAAACAAGCCAAGGATCTCCGATACTATCGTTGCATGCCTAAGCTCGTCGGATACTTGCCGTGCCATGTCAAGATAAAATGCTGTGGGAAGACTTCCGTATCCAAGCGCGTTCTCAATGCAAACTTCTGCGCCACACAGCTCTACGTCTACGGCGATAAAATGCAGGAAACGGCACATGCAGTCATCGTCGTGTATCAAATCTAAGTTAGACTTGTGGGTCAGAATGCTGCCGTCGGCTTCTGTCCATTGTTGAGGTCGCCCGGGTTCAGAGCGGATATCTTCCAGGGTAAGAAAATCTTCGTAACCAACTTTCGTGCTTCTATCTAGAAGGTACGGCGATTGCTCAAATCTACCGGCGTCTCTCGAACCTCCGACGTTCCTTTGCAGGATACTGGCGGCAGCTGATAGTGCCATGGCACTAGGATAGTCTTCAACTGAAGCATTATGTTTGCGTTGGCTCTCGGCCCAGACAACTTGTTCGACAACTTCGCGGTTAAACTTATTTAGCTCGAGAATGGATATGCCACCCTTTGATAGATGCGAAACTCTCTCTCGGTAGCTGGGAGTTAGCCTGTGTTGTTCATAGTCTGCGTCGATTTCTGATCGACGAGCTTGGACAATCCTGGTTGCTTCAGCATACGCTCCGATCTCGTTGTATAGGCCAAATTTCTCGGAGATGTTGGTGGAATTGTAGAGTTGAGCGAGATTCATTTTTAAGGCGAACAGCAATGTGCCAGACAGAGTGGAGAGAAATTGAGTTAAGTCGTCTACCTGCTCGGCGCTTCGAAGAGCCATTTTTGTCTCCGCAAGAGTTATAATGCTGAAATACTACTGAAGTTAATCTAGGGACGGCATGATTTTACCCTGTGTCTTGGCCGGACGGTTCGTGCGCAAGTTTCCACTCTGAATTGTTTGAGTTGCTGATTCATGTGCATTAACTTCGGCAAAAATCGAAACATGCCTGGTAGTGACATCAGAGTTAGCTTCACGAAGATCTTGCTGTGCAGTATGATACTTTTCCCTGGGATCCGACCGTCATCCGTATGCCCACTGGTTTTGCAACAAACGAAAACACTGGTGCTCTTCGAAGAGCGGGTTCGATTGAAATAGGACGTTTAGCTGAGCTGCGGAAAGAACGCAAGTCACATTGTTGTATTTTGCAGCACTATCCGATCTGAAATTTTCGCGCATTGGTTTTGTTGTGTCATTGGTTGTCTTTGTATCACTGCTCTTATTGCAGAATTTCGCATATAGGATATCGGCTTAGCCGAGGCCAATCTATAAAGGCCGAACGATGCAGCGTACGTTAGACCAGGCACAAGTTATGAACGGCTTCTTTGTGCGCTCTGGATCACCGCGTGTGTCGGAGGGGTCTGATTGAGACTACTGCGCTATTAGGCTCTGCTACATCCGTGGTTTCGTAAACCTGTTGGTCAAGGCCTATCTGACAATGCCACTGAAGCTACTTTCTGTGGCTCATCCTCTGTTGACGAACTCCTGCGCGGCATTCGCGCAACGCTGATGGTGCCGCTTGCCGCGCTCCACCTGCGCATAAGGTATGGGAGCTCCGGTTCAAAATGCAGTGTGAGCCATCGAAAGATGTACGATGCGCGGCTTTCCCCGGGGTGAATCTTGGTTTCCATAGTGACGACGCTCCACGACACGACGAAGCGGTGGTAAAGCTTGCGAAAGAGCGCATGTTTGCTTGGTTTCTGACCTTCCTCGCCTCAAAATGATTGGTACGCACGCCGAGCACTGCGAGCGCGTCGCCACCAGAGTAGCGGTTGTGGTGTTGCAACTCTTGAAGTTCGGCTTCGTCCGCAGATCAGGCACAGGCAAGGCCGACGTCAGTTGGAGCAATCAAGCAGCGGCTCATCTGTTGTTTGTTGCAAACGATGGTTTCTGAGACGCTCTACTTCTTTCGGCAAGACAGCATTCACTCGGCGACTTTGGTATCGCAGTACTGCTTCTCCAAATCATATCCCTAGAATCCTCGTCTCGTCACGGGTTTCGAGAACCGTGGCAGAGCCGACGTTCGCTGCAACCTAACCGACGATCGCTTGGGTCCCTCTGCCGAAACTCCCGCTTGTAACACGATCGGCGGCTTCTCCATTTGGGTTAGAATTGCCGTACGTTTAGGGCGGTTCAGATAGGTGATTGGCGATGGTTCGGTGAAACTTCGAATGATGCGCACGCCGCGTCGGTAGATTTGTCATTCGGGACGTCTGTTTGGTTGGGGGTGACCGTGAACACCGCGTCAGGCAGTGCGGACTCGGCCAGCTAAAAGACGTCTTGGTGTTCGTGGCCCACGAGCCGGTCGCCCTTTTTAGTCAGCCGATGGTGCAGCAAGTTCAGCGACCACGGGGCTATACCCTCGGAATCATTTGAGTGTGCGCGGGGAGCTAGTACGTTGTAGGCCCGGGCAAGCAGGTACACCGGGCCATGTTTGCCACTCTTCTCTGAAGTTGGCGGATGCAGACAGTGGTTGCCATCTGCCTCTCCGTGGTTCGGGCCTACATGCCGGCACTGCCTACATCAGGAGACCATATGAACGTTCGGATGAAGATCAGATGCCTCTGGACACGCTGGAAGCGCGGCTGAAGGCAGGTGGACTTATTCGGTCAATAAATGCGTGATTGCCATGCTGACGACTGTCGCATAGGTTTCAGTGCTCTTGCGCATATTGGAAGACGAGGAAGGCAGTCTCGTTAGTGCGATGAAGCGATCGATAGACGATCGTCATTAGTTTACACCCTGAGGCAGTAGGGTGAAAATCTCACATCAATGGAGAAGGAGGGGATCTCATTACATGAAACTGACACTCTTCCAGATGAGGCATGCAATCCTCGGATGTGTTTTGAGCTCCGTAATGGCTAGCATAGCAATTGGGCAGGAAGCCGAAACAGAAACTCTAGAGCGCTTGAAAAACCCCGAGACTGCGGAAGTATTTGGCGGAGTAAGGGCACGACTATCTGCATGTTTAGAGCAGAATCAAATCAAGAAAGGCCCAGGGTTGGAAATGTCCCAATTTGCTTTGTCGGCAATAGACGCGTGGAGGAGTAATGCGACCGGGCAGTTTGTAGAGGCGTTTAACGAGGCCGGTAAAGCTGATGTCGGGGAGGTCAACAAGATCCAGTGCGCTTTAATGGGATACTTCTCTTTTGGTGTAGTCATGGGATCTATCATTGAATGAACCTGTCCTCATCAACTCAGACACCCAAGCTTCAGAGCCGCCCGTAGGTCAAGATCAGGTTTGGACGAGAGTGTTGACGATCACATAGTGATCGGATGTGAGTTTGACAGAATCGCGAAGCTCACACACTGTTGGCCATGGTGATCATGCGAAGAGGGCTTCGTAGTTGGGGTTGTGTGCACTCCAAAAGCAGGAGATCCATTGAAGCGCCGAATGCGGGTCCAGATGCGTCTCGTCACTCTGGAGGCACAGTTGACAGCAGCCGCACATCTTCAGCTGGCAGAAGGCATCGTCCATCATGCTTGCGATCGTCGTCTCAGTGTTAAAAATCTGGCGTTTGACGGCGGACGAGGCGCCTGACTTAGTGAGTGAGGCGAGGAACGCAGTGGATGATGAGCTTGACTGTAAGTGACAGCACAACCCGAAACGCTACGGCTGACTTCTTCAAGCCTATTCGGGAAAATTGTGATTATTGAGGCACCGCTACCTTCTAGGCGTCGACTGAAGCGGAGGAAAAAAAGTCGCCAATCAATCACTCAAAGCGTCTGAACATGCCAAACTGACTTCTCAGCACCAATGCGTTCAAGATGGTCGACATACATCTTGATCGCTTCGTGAATGTGCTGCGTACGCGAGTTTGATCGTGACTTGTACTCATCGAGATGACCAAGCAAATCTGCGTCTATGTTGATGCAGACAGGTCGATAGGTTTGGGAATAGCGGACGGGCATGCGGTGTATCTCCTTGTTAACTAGCAATCAATAAGTCACAGAAATGTATACGTGAAAACGCTTACTAGCGAGTAAAAATTGCAGAAAATTGTATCCTTTTCGTAGATTATATGTATATATTTATGCCGAAACGCTAATTGCTGTCGCTAATTGGCAAAATTAGTGAGAGCTAGAATTCCTTTATCTCAGTGATTAATCTATCACGCCCTTCCGCACCATTTATCGCTGCAGGATATATATATTGAACTTCTAGCCAAAAAGTTACCAGTAAATGAGGTAAAGACTTCGTCGCTTGCTTGTGCTGAAGCCGTTGTAGTAGGGAGCCACGATGATACAAGCACCTGAGAAAGGAGAGACCATCCAGTATCATTATCAGACACCGCTGTGGCCATCAGCGCGGAATCATACAACCAAGGAAACTCCAACAGACATCTAACCTCTGAGAACAAAACCGATGTCAGATCATTATCCATACATGCTGAAAATTAGTGACCGAACGTCCTCCGGAAAGCGCTGGGCATAACCTGATCGGTAGAATTTTGAAGAGTAGTCCAGTACCCGAGAAATGTCGGCTTCTTGCCAAGCTACCTTCTGGCAGTCAATGGTCTTAATCGACTTCGTTTTGGGTCTGTCGGCACAGATCCCAAATCTATCATTTGCCAAGGCCTCAAACTTAGGAAGCGTTTTGGAGGGTACTACCAAGACGGAATGGGTATGGGGTATCTGAAGGAAACTGGATCGACTAAATTTGGAACCTTTTAGATCCATGAACGATAAGGAAACAGGATAGTGCTTCCTGCGTTTCGGATAGTGGAATGATGGAACGGATTTCCCAAGGAGGTGATAGTAGAAATTGGATTGGTATCCATGGACAACCTCTACAATCTTGGCTGGATCATAATGCTGATACGAATTGGTGCCCTTGGTCATCCTAACGTCGGGATCGAGCTGTGGATGATCCTTGAAGGTTAAGGTCGCAAAGAATAATCCAGGCTTGGATGAATCAGGATTGGCTTCTTGGATCATCCGATCTCGGTGTTGGAGGATGACTTTGGAGAAGTCGTTTACCTGAGCTGTCGATCTTGGTTTGATTTGGCATTCAATGTTCACAAATTTGGTCTCCATTGGATAATTGATATTTGATTTAGGCAAAGCCCGGCCATTAGCGTCTGAACAGACGCTTTGTGGTGATGATGATTCATAGTGGAAATCGGGTCTTTCGAACGCGGAGAACGCGCTGCAGGATTATGCCTCGATCGACATGATGCCACTGCAGATATTTATATATATGAGCCGGGTCAGGCCGCTCTCACGGGCAAAAAAAGTGAAAAAATTTGACCAAGAAGCTGATCTGATCTTCGCTGCCTCGAACCAGTTGCCAAAATTGCTCACTTGGTCATTCTTCGGCACTCGCGACGGATGAGAATATGACCAATCACTTGGTACCGAGGGGAAATCCAACGAAGTTCAGACCTCTATTATGCCCTTCGCTAGTCCTTCTATTGCCGCTGCTTTAGCGATAACTCCTTCATCGCTGAGGTCCACTTTTTCGAGGCTTGTAAGAAAGTAGAATTCACGTTCCTGGGACTCCAAAATCATCACGTCTTCCTCTGTGATCGAACACTCGAAATTCTGATTGGGAAGAGCTGAGATTATTCTCTTCCTGAGAACATAAGTCTCACCCGAAGCCCCCTCCGCGGGGAGACTGAGCTCGAGATTATCGTATGCTATGTGCACATCGATGCAATTCTCGTCGGCGTGAGACTTTGCGTGTTGCACGTAAGGCGTAAACAGTATTTCTGCCCCTCTTGATAAATTGAAGAGAGCCTTTAACTCTCCCCAACTCAGGTTCGCATCAACGTCTTCCCGAAAATGGAGAACGGAAACATCCGGAACCTGTCGTGCAGTGTGAGAAGCATGTGAGTCTGGTGGCGCTGGTGTCGATGTAGATGGCTCAAACCACGCCTCTTTTGCCGCTTCTGCGCCATACAGCCCAGCTGTTGGAATTGGACCTGTGAACGCGCCTTCGACAATGAATTGCTGGGCATCGATAATGCCTAGGATGGTAAATGATCTGTCTGAGCGAAGTCGGAAAGACGGGTACGAGTATCCCAGAAATGGCACGATCATTGCGTGATCAGATTTGGAGATTCTCACAATCCAGTCCGTTTCACCTTGATAAATTCTTCGAACTCATCCAGCAAAGCGTTCAGTTCGACCACTTTTTCGCTGGGAATGTTCTTGGGGTTCCCCGATATAGAGATTGTCAGTACAGGTTTTGATTTCTTTGCTTTTGGAGCGAAGAACGTTTTTCTGACCTCTGCCAGAGTGATTGACGGCGAGATGGTTTCTGACGCAATGGCGGCTTGCAACTGGTCATCACCCAGCTGAGACAACTGGTAGAGTGTGGCCACGGCCTTTGGTAAACGGTCTGCATTCTGCTCTTGCCGAAAAACCATCTTCGCGCCGATCTGTTCAAGTTTCGACCTCTCAGAGGTACTTATCCCGAGGCGCGTACGTAGGTAGCTATCGAACCGGTCGAGTTCTGAGGGATCTTTCTTCAGCGACCCCCTTGCTGCGGTGATTGCCTGACCTGTTTCAATGATTGATGAGACGACACGACGCCAGTTTTCTGCGATTTGAAGCACAAAGCTTTGCGTCTCCGGCTTCAGGTCATTCATCTCCACTTCGTGTGGTTGCTGCTCAACGGGAGCAAGCACTTCACCGGCAACAGCCTTAGGGTCGCTAATTTTCAATTTTGAAACTCCAGATTTTTCGTCCAACTTCAGTACCTTAGTGGATGATGGCGTGGTGTCGGTCAAGAGGCTCTCGCCCAAAACTGTATCCGCTCGCCGATCGCGGCCGTGCTAAGAGCAATAATCTTCAATGAACTCCATTCCGTACTCCTCTATGCCTTCGGGGATTTTCGTACCTGACTTCAGCTTGAGCTGGTTTTTCTGAAAGCCTGAATAGTCGACTTCGTGATGCCACCGACGGTACCTCCATGAGAGACGCGTCACGTCAGGATGTGATTTGTAGAGCATCATGGACTTGTTTATCGTGCCCTCGGGGTTGTAGTTCTCGTCGTCTTCCGTACGAAACTCGGGCTGATAGAACTCTTCAGTATTGCCCCCACGGACAGTCTGCGTCGCTGCCTTGTCCTGCAGAAATGCGTTGAACTGGATCGTGCAGAGTTCGGACGGATCTTTCAGGACGCGCAAGCAAAGATCGGTGTCTTCATTGTAGCGTCCTCGCCAACGAAAAGGGCATTTGTTGTCAATCAGCAAAGTGGAGTAGATTCGGGTGTTCGTTACGAAAGGTGGATAGGCTGAATCAGGGGCAATGAACGATCTGTACTGAAAGCCCGAAACTGGGACGTTCTCATATCTCGCAACAAAGTCCTCTGCAGCACGGAAAATTGCACCAGAGCCAACGCGCGCCCTTAAATTGCGATTCAAGCGATAAAAATCCTTGATATTGTCATCAAGAACCCAGTGCTTTTCACTGTTGATTGAAACAGCATGGTCCCAGCAGTAGTTTCTGGCTCTCCCTGGACCGTCGCCGTGATTGCTGAACGGCAGGATCAACAAAGTCGCATGTGGTCTGATTTCAAATCTGTCCAGCGCGGCTTCGTAGTCTTTTTCATCTTGAGGCTCGATCGCAATAAAGTGGGGAACGTCTATCTCAGCGAGCGCCTGAGAAGTGTACATAGTGTCAGCTCGTCCCTTGGACACAATGTAAACCGGATGTCGCGGGCTGGTCTTTGCGCCATGCTCAATCCAGCGCATCATTCGATTTTTCGTGCGCTTGTGGGGGGTATAGAAGATGCTCTTCGTTTTAAGTGTTATTGCTCGATCGAGTTTCTGCGCGAAGGTGTCGAACGCCTTCTCCGTACGAAAATGCACGTCGATTGAGTAGTAGACCGGTTTGTCCGGTTGTACAAATTCTGGCATGCCCTTCCAGGAAGGTGATGCAACGCGCTTTTTTTTCGCTGGTGTAGGAACCTCAGTTAGGTAGCCCAGTGCCGTAATTGAGCCGCCACACAGTGAAGGTTTGAAAGGGTAAATCACACTTTTTGCGGTCGCTGTGAGAGGCAGCTCAAATCGACGTTGGAAGTCGATTACCTCTTCTTTGCTGTCGAATTTGAGCTTCAGCGTCTTGAAGTATGGCTGATATCGCTGATCGTCGATGATTTTCGACACTTGAACAAGCTTGAATGTTTCGTCGTCACCTGTCCCCGGGAGGCGGGCAGCCACACTAACCATCTCCCCATGATCGTTCATGAGGTTGTCATACGGTGCCGGCTCTTTGACGCTCAATTTTTCAACCCGTCCTGTTAACACCTGAAGCACATTAGAGTAGACTTAGGTGTGCCAAACCGATGTGCCAATGGATTCGTCACAATAGACCTTCCTGCTTGCCAATGTGACACTCCGCCGTTGGACCTAGACCCCAGTGTGACAAAGCAGGAGGGTTCATATGAAAGTCGGATACCGGCGCGTCAGCACGATTGATCAGAACCTCGATCGACAGGACCTAGGTGACGTCGAGCGCGTCTTCGAAGAGAAGGTCAGCGGCAAAAGCACGGATCGTGCCGCTCTCCAGGAGATGATTGCGTTCGTGCGGGAAGGGGACGAGGTGATCGTCTTCAGCATTGACCGCCTCGCGCGGGATCTTCGAGATCTGCAGAGCATAATCCAGACGCTCAACGACAAGGGTGTATCGATCACGTTCCTGTCCGAGCGTCTGACCTTCACCGGTGACACAGACGATGCCTTCAGTCGGTTGCAGTTGCAGCTCATGGGTGCGTTCGCTGAGTTTGAGCGGAACATTATCCGCAAGCGGCAAGCCGAAGGCATTGCGAAGGCGAAGGCACGCGGCGTCTACAAAGGTCGGAGGAAGAAGGTCGATGACCAGAAGATCATTGAGTTAAAGCGGCAGGGTAAGCGCGTCAGCGAGATAGCGGCGGCTATGGGGGTGTCACGAATGACGGTGTATCGGGCGTTGGATGGAAGGCGTAATGTGTCTTTGCTGTGAATAAGGGGAAAGTATATAAAATAGGCGTATCCACATTTTTGTTTTTGATTTCACACTGCGTTAACAAAAATATTCATGCTTTCGACTCTTTACGAGTTGTTTATCGGAAATCCATACTTCAATCGATCATAGAGACATACCAACTTTCGGAAATAGCTTGAGCTTGGGTTATGAGGTTTTAGTTCGTCAGAATTATCTCTCAAGAAATTTCTGACTACTTCCACATCAATTTGATCTTCGTTCTGGAACATGATCATTATGGAGGCCTTAATGACTGGTGCTTTTTGAATGATCTCCGCAGTTGTTTTCCCTCTATAGTGGGAATCGTAATGTCCTTGATAGCTGCTCAGCGGGGCAGCCTTCGACTTTCGGATCATTTTCTCAATTGATTCATGCTTTGAGGCTCTCAGTGATTCTATGTTACTAATTCCAGAAAGTCTTAAGTATTTAAAAGCCGGGATGTACTTATTAGGTCTCTTGAACAATGTTGGGTAAAATTCGGTTAGCAAATTGTCCGCGTCATAAGTTGTGTCATCGTTAAGGACATCAAGGAAAACCTCGTCAAGCGAAATGCTAGAGTATCCCTTTTTTGATATGCGATCTTGTACGGCAGCAACCCCAACGCCAACTACAAATTCTATATCATCTTTGTTTTCAATTTGATCAATATCAACGACAGCGAGTCTTGAACTTGGTTTTGCTTCCGCCACTAAATCATACATTTGCTCCTTGCAGTAACGAAGAATTCTTGCTGGGATTTTTCTCTTTGAATCTTCAATTGCATCATATACTTGCAGAAAATTATCTGTCTTTACGACGGTAATATTTAAGTTAGTATCTCGGATTGTCATTATCGTAGAATTTAGAGCAGGTTCTTCCCCATCTTTGCAGCGTTGCAAAAATATCAAATTTTGACCAAACTGATCGAGTTGATTTTGCCTTAGACAGCTAATTATCGATGATATGATTTTTTGAATATTTGGATCGCCAAGAGAATAACCTATGAACACCACTGGGTGCTCAACAAAAATGGTGATTAACTTAGCAGCAAGATATGCATTCTTGGAGTCAAATACACTGTAGTCGTGTTGAGTAAGAACAAGGCTATCAGGCTGACTTGCGCATCCATGAATTTTGTAGATTTCAGCAATAGATTGTGGGTTAGAAAATAAGAGTTCTTCTTGTCCAACATAGACTTTGTAATCTGGGAATATTTCTTCAAGAAAAAGATCCCAGTTAGTTGTTATAATTCCATCAACATTCAATCTCGGCAACGAAGCGATTTCTGCGCTCAAGCCTCCATCAGCGCCGCTATCATATGATTTTTCAGTCAAGTATCGCGATATTTCCAGCTTAAGAGCTGATGATCTCGTGAGTATATTATTCCGATATTTTGATCTAGATTCTCTATAAGAGTCTGATTTCCACCAGACCTCGTTAAAATCATCTGCAATCAATCCTGCTGCTGTTGGCATTTCATTGTTGCTTCGTGACGCATAGTATCCAAAATCTCTCAATTCGTCACAAAATTTTCGTAAAAGCTCGTCCCATTGCTCAAGACCAATGTATCTCCTTGAAAAGCCAGAGCCCACAAACAGAAATGGAGCTCCCGTGTTGTTTTTCAGAATGGTAGAAAGCTTTTCAGTTATATTTACCATTTATTTACCTTCAGTCTTTGTTTCTTGGATGCGAACCGA
This sequence comes from Rhodospirillales bacterium, assembly GCA_963669335.1. GTDB lineage: Bacteria > Pseudomonadota > Alphaproteobacteria > Kiloniellales > JACOMY01 > JACOMY01. The sequence continues at coordinate 5,370,548 of OY770023.1, read as the reverse complement.
CGGAGGGCGATATTTCTTAGCAGGCGGCTGGTGGATACCTGCGATAACTAGGTCACTAACTGGGTAGACCTTCAATGAGTTTCTGTGGCGCCAATTATTTTTGATCGCTACTTACCCCCGAACGACTGAATGTTCCGCACCCGCTCGCCTGTCGGTTCGATCCGCTTGAGATAGAACCGCTCCAGCTGCTCCACCGACGTGCCCGCGTTCTCTGCCAACCAGTAGATGTTGACCTTGCCCTCGGACTTCCGCAAGCGAGTCTGTAGCGCGTAGTGACGCAACGAGTATGGCGAACGAGCGTTGCCATATACCGTTACATCGACTGCAAGTTCCGCACCTGCTCCGGGCTCAACGCCATGTTCTTGAGATAGAACCGCTCAAGCTGATCCACCGACGTGCCCGCGTTCTTCGCCAGCCAGTAGATGTTCACCTTGCCCTTCGAGCTTCGCAGCCGCACCTGCAATGCGTAGTGCCGTAGCGAGTAGGGTGACCTCTCGTTCCCATCCTTGTCGGTCTTCAGTCCCGTCACCTCCAGAAAGTGATTGAAGATCCGCCGTGCCGTGTTCACTGCCGTCGTCCGGTTCTTGTACTCGGGCATGAAGACGTAATCGTCGGGATCGTAGACCCCGCGTTCTTCGATTAGATGCTGATAGGTGTAGTACGCACGCGGCATCGTCGCTGCGAAGCGAAGACCGGTCTTGCCGCGAATCTCCAACTCCAGATGCAGCGGATCGTCTTCGCTCATGGGCTTACCCTTCAACGTGACGTCGCAGTGCCGCAGGCCAAACAGCTCAGTCTCCGACGGTCTCAGGAACGCGTGCACCATGAACGTCCACATCTCGACGTGCTCGCGGGTCACCAGCACGCCACGTACCTTTGTTGTGCCATCGTCCGCGATCTTCCGAGCAGTCGTGATCAGCTTCTTGTACTCGCTGCCCGTGAACGTCAGCCGCGGAGAGTCTTGAACACGATTCTTGGGCATCTGCGGCACTAGGTCGATCAATCCGTCTTCAAGCGCGACCTGAAGGACCTTTCGGACCATCATGCTGTGCTTATTTTTGGTCGAGTTGGCTAGAGGCTCGCCACGCTCTTCATCAAGGTAAACGAGGTAGTCTCGTACCATGCCCGTCGTGATCGCGCTGACGTCATGCTTACCGAAGTATGAGACCAGTCCGTCGCCCTCGCGGTAGAGCAGCTTGTTGTGATCGCTGAGGGTTCGAAGCTGCTGTTTGGACTTGGCTTGCGCCGTCTGCATCTTTGTGTAGATGCGCGCGAAGTGTTCAAACGACCGGTCTTTCGTGATCGCTTGCGTCGTGTCTTGCTTCGATCTGAAGTCTGCTAGCAGCTCTTCCGCAACCTCGATCGCATCGAGGCGCGCGGTCTCTTTCGTCGACCGCACAACATAGCGTTTCGTACGAGAATCGTAGATGCGAGCGTGCCAGTAGGGCGAGCGACCCGTCTTGTAGATGCTCAGTCCACGGCGAAGGTGCCGAACGGTTTTCTTCCTGTTGGCAGATTCTCCGGACATTCCAATGACTTAGATTCAGTGTCTAACTGTGTCTAAGTTTATCTGAGCAAAGAGTGAGCGGCAAGCGGTGCCATAAGTCATTGATTTTATGATAAGTTTGGTAGCGGAGGAGGGACTTGAACCCCCGACACGCGGATTATGATTCCGCTGCTCTAACCAGCTGAGCTACTCCGCCGCCCTTGCGCAGGGTCCCCTTGGGACCGGCAATCAGAGGCGCGGGATATAGGGGCTCGTGGCTTGGGCTGTCAAGGGCTCTTAGGCTCGCTCTTCGGGACAGGGCGCCGGCCCTCGCCCACGCCCGACCGCCCAGTCCAGTTTATGCTTAAGGGCGCGCGGGCGGGGGAGAGGGGCGGTGCCGTCTAGCCAAGGGCTTGCGGGCGCCGTGATCCAGCCTAGCCTCAGCCGCCAGGCGCCTGATTTCCGGGCGTCCACTTCAGTGCCAGCATGGTCAGGTCGTCTGACGGCGGGGCCTCGGCGACGAAGCGGCTGACGGACTGTTTGACCTGGCTGAGCACCTCGGCGGCCTCGGCGGTGGCGGGCAGGGCTGTCAGGGTGGCCTCCAGGCGGGGTTCGCCGTAGGCCTCTTCGGCGGCGTTGAAGGCCTCGGTCACGCCGTCGGTGTAGAGCAGGAGGAGGTCGCCCGGCTGCAGGGTGACCTGGTCTCGCGCGAAGTCGAAATCCTCCATCACGGCCAAGGGGATGTCGCCGATCTCGCCGACCGGGACGACCTGGCCGTCGGCGTGGCGGATGTAGGGCAGGTTGTGGCCGGCGTTGACGAAGTCCAGGCGGCCGCTCTTCAGGTCCAAGACCCCATAGAAGAGGGTCACGAACATCATCTCGTCGTTCTCGTCGGCCATCACCGCGTTCACCCGGTCGATCGCCAGGCCCGGTTCCTTCAGGGAGAGGGCGGCGGCCTTCACCAGCGAGCGGGAAATCGCCATGAAGAGGGCGGCCGGGATGCCCTTGCCCGAGACGTCGGCGATCACCAGGCCCAGGTGGTCCTCGTCGACATAGAAGAAATCATAGAAGTCGCCGCCGACCTCCAAGGCCGGCTCCATGAAGCCGGCAATCTCCATGTCGTCGCGCGGCGGGATGCTCTTCGGCAGGATCGAGTGCTGCAGGCGGCGGGCAATCTCCAGCTCCTGCTGCAGGCCGGCCAGCTTGGTCTTGGTGACGATGGCCTCCTGCAACTCCGCCACCATGTCGGTCAGGCGGCGATGCTGGTCGGTGATGCGCCTGGACATGCTGCGCAGGACCTGGGTCAAGAGGCCCAGCTGTTCGTCCTCGTTGACCGCCATCGTGGCCGTGGCGCGCCGGGTGCCGCCCCCAGTACCACCCCCGGTACCGCCCCGAGTACTGTCCCCGATGCCGTCCTGGGGCTCGTCCAGCAGGCTGCGCATGTCCTCCAGCGCCTCGTCCTTGGTGCCGCCCTCCAGGGTCGCCGCCAGCAAGGCCAGCTGTTGGCGGATCAGGCGCTCCTGCCGGCGGCGGTTGCGCTCGGCGTGGCGGCGCTGCTGTTCCAGGGTGATGGCATTGGCCCGGAAGATGGAGACGGCGTCGGCGATGCGTCCGATCTCGCCCGAGCCGGTGGCCTCCAGGGTGACCTCGGTGTTGCCGCTGGAGAGCGCGCGTAAGACCGAGATGGCGCCCTCCAAGGGGCGGAAGGCGTGGCGCAGATAGATGTAGAGAGCGGTCAGCACCAAGGCCATGAAGAGGCCGACGCCACCCAGGATCAAGGCGCCAAGGTGTTCGATCTCCTCCAGTTCATTGGTGGAATCGCGCATCGACACCAGGGTGCCCACCACCTGGTCGTCCGCATTCTCGACGGGGACGCCGGTGACGGTATAGCTGCGATCTTCGGTATAGGCGGTGCTGAAGCTGCTGTCGCGCGGCGGCACGCGGGGCTGGACGGCCTGCCAAAGCGCAATCTGGGTGCCCTCGACCATGCGGCCGCGCAGGCTGAGCAGAAAGGCGCTGGCCTCGACCTCAAAGCCAAAGCGGTGCAGGCTCTCAATCGCGTCGCGCCCCAGTGTCAGCACGCCCACAGGCTTGCCGAAGGCTTGCAGCGGTATCGCCGCAAGGACCATGAAGTTGTCGGGTGCGGTCTGCTGCAGACCGCTGACAGGCCGCAGGGTCTCGACCACGCGGTCCAGCGAGCCGGCATCGAGAAAGGGCTCTTGATCCAAGGTGCCGAGCGAGCTGTAGATCAGTTGGCCGCTGGAGTTGGTGACCTGGATGATTGTGTAGCGGCTTGAGGAGGAGCGCTCAGCCGCGTCGAACCAGCGGCGCAATTGCTCTGACGTGGTCGGCGGCGTGCGACGCTCCATATCGCCGATCAACTCGGCGCCCTCTTCAAACAACTCGGCGACAGTCTCGCCCACCAGGCCGTCCCAGACCGCTTCCTGACCGACGATCGCGAGTGACGCCAGGCGTGATTCCAGCAAGGCCTCGCGGCGCAGACCAACCACGACCAGACTGGCGACCACCAGGAGGAAGGCCAGGGAGAGGTAGAGGGTGAGGCGTGTGCGCAGCAGCATCAGCCGGCCCCCAGCCCTCTGCCCACCGGTGACCGCGGCCGGCCGGCGATCAGGCTGATCAAGAGCGGAACGGCCAGCAGGGCGCTGATCCAAATGGGTGCCGCGAGACCGAGCCCGATTGCAGCCAAGGCGAAGAGTGGACCGAGGCCGAGCCCTAGCAGTGCCGCGGCAAGGCCGTGCAGGCCGGTCGCCCGACGCCAACCCTGCGATACCTGCAGGCCCAAGGCCAGGCCGAGGAAGAACAAGGCCGGGCAGAGCAGAACATTGATGGGATAGGGCAGCCAAAGGGCGGCAACGGCCAGGAGCAGGCACCAGGGGGCAAGGCGGCGCCGATGCGAGAGCAGGCCAAGCCCGAAGCCACTGCCCAGAAAGCCCAGGAAGGATGCCAGCAGGGCATAGTCATGCCGATCGACAACCGCCCCGCCATAGAAGGCAATGATGCCGGCTGCTGCCGCGATGGTCGATCCCACCGTCAGGCCCTGGCGCCACAGGCCGGCCAGGCCTTGGGCCAGTCGCTGCGCCGGGTGGGTGAAGAAGCAGAGCGGCAAGCCCGCCAGCAGGATGAGGACACCGCTGGTCAGGAAGGCCGCGCGCCGACCGATGCCATCCGCCAAGAGACTGCCCAAGAGCGGTCCGAAGACCATGCCTGCCAAGAGGAGAAAGCCGCAGTACCAAGGGGTGCGTGCGATGCGGCCCGGTGCCTGCATGGCCGAGAAGAGGGTGAACCAGATGGCAAAGGCGGCGATCGGCCGGGTCGCGAGGAAGGGGGTCAGGTCGCGCAGATCGAAGGTCCAGGCCGTGGCCGCAGCCGCGGCCAAGAGGGTCACCAGATGGAGCAGACTGCGAAGCGCGCCACGCAGCAGCAGGAAGCGGGCGGCAAGCAGACCCAAGAGCCCGCCCAGGCCCTCCAGGGCGAGTGCCGTGGCGCCGGCAGAGTTGGCCAGCAGGTTGAAGCCCACCCGATCGGCTGCGAAGCCGCCGACCAAAGGAATGGTCATCGTTCCAGCCATCAGAAGGGGCAAGGCCAGCCAGCCGGGCCACCAGGGATCCAGTTCCAGGCGCGTCGGGCGATCGAAGCCGAAGCGCCCTGTGACCTCTCCCATAGCCTGATCGACCTTGCGGGTCACACTGCCGTCGATGTCGATCGACCGCAGCTCTTCGGCCAGATAGGTGACCTCTCGTGCCCGACTGCGAACGCTGGCGCGCGCGCGCTCGGCGAGGTAGGAGACGCGGATGATGGGGCTGGTCGGCGCCAGGCGGGTGAAGTCGGCAAAGACGCCCCGGGCATTGGCGCCAAGGCTTGCCATAAGCCGGGCCCTGGGGATCTCCCAGCTTTCGGCAAGATAGATGCGCAGGCATGCCGCCAGTCCAAGACCGCCGGCCAGCACAGCCGCCAAGAGCAGGAGGTACTGGTGCAGGAAGACACCCCAGGTGTTCTCGCCACTAAGCCCGATGATCACATAGCCCACACGCTTGTACTCATGCGTGATCCAGACCGTCACCTCGATCGGTTCCAGAAAGGGCTCATCGATCGGATCCGGCGGGCTCTCTAGCCGAAAATGCTGCTTACCGTCCGCACTCTCGATGGCGATCGAGGCCAGCTCGGGATTGCCTCTTAGCACCTCGGCCAGATAGTCGGGAACGCCGTAGAGTTCGTCGAAGGGAATACCGTAGCCCAGGGCTAGCTGTACGCTCTGCGCCACGGAGCGACCGATCGAGGTTCCCAGGCGTTCCGTCGCATCGCGCAGTTCGCCGGCTTGTTGGCGCTGAATGTCGGAGACGATCAGATATCCGGCGATCGCCACGATCACCGCCAGCAGGACCCCTGCGGTTGCCGCGTAGAAGTCCGAGCGCCTGGTCGCCAGATGGCCTTCCCTAAACCGCATCGTCGATCTCCATCAATCGACGTTTGGCGCGATCCAGGGCCTGGGCAGCATCCTCCGAGGTGTTGCGTGCGTTTCGGCTTACCGTCTCCATCGAGGGGCCGAAGGGTTCCGGCTTGGCGCTCCGAGCTTGGCCACGTTCGCGGGACCAGGATCCCTTCCAGATCGTCAGGGCCCTCTGAACAAAGCGTTGCCGCGACATCACCAAGAGGGTCATCAGCAAGCTTGTCGCCAGGGTGGCAATCAGGATGGGGCGCCAGCCGAGCCAGGCCATACGCAGGACCAGCTTGGCCGGTGGGCTCACCTGATCATGGGCAATCACCAGCACGACATGGCCGACCACCTGGTCGAAGTCGTTGGTGACGGCTTCTCCGATCGCCACCTCGCCGCGGTCGAAGGCAACCCAGGTCGGGCGGCGATCGTCGTCGATCGCGCGCCGCCAGGCAGAGGGGATGCGATCCCCGATGGCACCGCGGTCGGTGCTGTAAAGCGCGATGTCGTTGGGCCCGACGATCTCAATCGCCCGAATGTTCGCCTCGTCGGCACGGTCGCGCTCGATCTTGCTCTGCAGCACCGGCAGGTCCTGGATCGGCAGACCCAGGCTCAGGTTGGCTTCGACGGTCGACTTGAGGGAAGAGACCAGATAGCGGTAGCGCGCAATCTCCAGCTCTTCAAAGCCCTGCTTCACGGCATGGCCGGCCAGCACCGCCAGGCCGGACAGGACCAGGAGGGCGGCAATCCCTGCGAAAAAACCGATTCTCAGTGCATAGATCATTGCCGATTGCGATTCCTGGCGGTCGCGGTCGCGATGAGGGGGCCATCCATGGTGTTGTTACCGCCGATGATGCTACAAGGCTCTGTCACGGCTCGCCAGTAACGTGACAGAGTTACGTGACAGAGTGTATCGCTCAGTCACGCGATTCCAAGGAACCGACGCGATAATGCTACAGCGCCTCAGCCTGGTTCTCCTCTTTGCCATCGCCAGTGTGGTGGCGGCTGCCTTGGCTTTGGGTGCCTATCTGAACTATGGCTCGGTCAAGGCCGCCTATCTGACGCAGGTGGATTCACGCCTGCACGCGATTGGCGTCGGCATCGTCGCCGATATCGAGACCAGCATTTCCTTCGGCATTCCCCTGGCCGGCCAAGAGACTCTCGGACCTTTGCTGGAGCGGGAGTTGGAGGTCGACCCCAGTCTCTCGGCGATCGACATTCTGGGGTCGGATGGCACGATCCTGCATTCCAGCGATCCGGCCCGTGTTGGCCAGCTGATCCCTATGCTGGACGATCCGCAGCAGCGCCTCGTGGTTCCTGTCTTGAACGACTTCGGCGGAGAGGCCGGCAGTGTCCGCATTCTGGTCAATCTCGAGGTGCTGGACGCCAACCTCGACAGCACGGCGATCACAGTGCGCAATGCGGCCATCTATTCATTGCTGACTGCACTAGTGATGGCTGTCTTGTCTCTGGCGATCCTGCTGTCGGGTGCGCAGCGGCGCGCCAAAGAGGCGGGGCACCTGGCGAGCGCCGATGAAGCTGCCGGCGCAAGCTGGGCCTTTCTTGAGGTCGACCGCGCACAGAGTGCTGTTGAAGAGCGTTTGAACAAGCTGGAAGGCAGCAAGACCTAGATCGGGGGGCGCTATGTGGGGCAGAGCTGAGGTCGGGAAGGGGAGAGGATCGTGCGTCGTCTAGATCGGCCGTTGTTGATCATGCTGGCATTTCTGCTGGTGGCGGCCCTGGCCTTCATCTCCTGGCGGGCGCTCGACAGTGCCGAGCGGCTGCTGCTGCCGGAGCTGAACCGTAAGGCCAGTGTGATCGGCAAGTCCGTTTCGGGCCTTCTGGAAGAGGCTGTCGACTACGGCATTCCCCTGGACAAGGTGGTCGGGACCAAGGTCGTCCTGGAAGAACAGCTGAAAGCCAGCGAGGACTTCTCGTCGATCGAGGTGCGACTGGCAACCGGGACCAGTCTGGCGAAGGTGGAGTCCGCTACCGTGCGGTCCGGCACAAATCCTGTGCGCGTCGAAACACCGGTTGTCGTCGCCGGCGAAACCCTGGCCAGCGTCGTCGTCACGATCCCGCGGGCGCTGATCGAAAGGACCATTCGCAACATCTGGCTGGATGTAGCAATCGTCCTCTTGGCTTCCATGCTGGTGACCTTCGAGATGCTGGCGATGGTCTTCAGCACCGACACCGGGCGAGCGCTGCGCGGTCTGGGACAGAGGCTGGTCTCCATCAGTCGCGGGGATCTTAGGCGTCATGCAGAGGTTGAGGCGCCAGGCCCCTTCGGGGAGTCCGCGCGCATGCTGGATCAGCGCCTGGATTCCCTGGCAGAGCGCCAACGCGACTTGGCCAAGCGTGCCGAGGCGCAGGCTGACTTGGCTGCGGTCGAGGAACTGAGGCAGCTTGACCAGCGCTTTCGCCTGACCGCGTCGCGCGAGGAACCGCCGCCGACCCTGGCCGCCATTCGGGCGCCACTGTTCCTCTTCTTCTTCGCCGAGGAACTGACCCGTCCCTTCCTGCCCAGCTTCATCTCGTCTCTGGCTTCGCCCTTTGCGGGTCTCTCTCGCGAAGTGGTGATCTCGCTGCCGATTGTGCTCTTTATGGCCATCGTTGCGGTGCTGCAGCCCTTCCTCAATGGCTTCACCGAGCGCACCGGACGGCGACGGGCGCTCAGGATCGGGATCGTCTTGGCGGTGATCGGCTTTGCCGGCGCTGCCTATGTCGGCGACCTGCTGCAGCTGCTGGTCTTTCGCGGCATCACCGCTGTGGGCTACGCGCTGGTCTTCGTCTCAGCACAGGGGGCAATCATCGACGGCACAGACCGCTCGAACCGAGCGCGCGGCCTTTCCATCCTGGTTGCGTCAATCTTTGTTGCAGCACTTTGCGGGCCGCCGGTCGGTGGAATCTTAGCCGATCGCCTCGGTGAGCGAGAGGCCTTCATGGTCTCGGCCGCCTTGGCCCTCATGGCCTTGATCGCGACCCGCTTTGCCATGCCGCAAGAGATCCGGCGCGATCGCCTTTCGGGCCAGGCGCGGCCAAGCCTCTCTCTGATCGTCAAGGTTCTGCGCAAGCCGGACTTGGCCATGCTGCTCTTCGGCTGTGCCTTTCCTGCAAAACTGATCTTGGCGGCCCTCATCTTCTATCTGGTGCCGTTGTCGATGGCCGATAAGGGCTTCGACCAGGCTGCGATCGGGCGCGTCTTGACCCTCTATGCGCTGGCCATGATCCTATTGGTGCCGCTGGTCTCACGCTTCAGCGACCGGGTCGGCTATCGTCCGGGATTCGTTCTGATCGGCGCGCTGCTGTCGGCCCTGGCGATCCTGCATCCCATGATCTGGCCGGAGCCCTGGGGCGAGGCCATCATGGTGGCGCAGTTGGGCCTGGCGCAGGCGCTCTCCATCACACCGCAGTCCGCCCTTGTCGGCGAGCTGGGCAGACGTCATCTACCAGATGTACCCGAAGGCATGGTCTATGGTGTTTTCCGCCTGGTGGAACGCAGCGGCAATGCCGTTGGGCCGGCCCTGACAGCCGTCGTCCTGGGGGCCTATGGCTTCCAGGTGGCATTGATCGTGGTGGGCGCCGTGTCCGCCATTGGCGGCCTGCTCTACCTCCTCGGTAGCAGAAAAGCGGGGGAACTCTCGGTTTCGTGACCACAGGACGGCAGCGGGAGGAAGGATAAGAGGCGATGTTGAGCTTCAGAGATGTAGGCCGCAGATCAGTCCTGGCCGGGCTTGCCGGCAGCGCGGCGATCCTGTCAGGCTTTGGCGTGCACGCGCAGAGTGCCGGCAAGAAGGGGCCCTTCAAGATCTATCAGATGACCTACCGCGGCGAGACCGATGTCGAGCGCGGCTTCAAGGACTATCTGGATCAACGCGGCATCGACGTGGAGATCATCCATCGCAACGCCGAGCGCGATCCCTCGAAGGTCAAAGACTTTCTGAAGGAGATCGAGGAGATCAAGCCGGACCTGGTCTATACCTGGGGAACGCCGGTCACCCTGGCGACGGTCGGCAAGTACGACGACGAAGAGGCCTTTGACCTCAGCGACGAGATCCCGGTGGTCTTCACCATCGTGGCGGCACCGGTCCGGGCCAAGGTGGTGCCCGACTTCGAGTCCTCGGGGCGAAATCTGACTGGGGCTTATCACGTGGTGCCGCCGGACGCGCAGCTGCGGGCGATCCAGTCCTATCGTCCGATCGAGGCCCTGGGTGTTCTCTTCACCCCGACCGAGGCTAACTCCGTTGCCATCGTCGAGCGTCTGGAGCAGTTGGCCAAGGAGTCGGGATTCCGCCTGGTCAAGCGCAGCTTCGCCCTCGATGCGGAGGGAAAGCCCACATCCGAGGGCTATGAGGAGCTCTTGAAGGAGATCAAAGAGGAGGGGGCCAACTGGCTGATCTATCCGCCGGATACCTTCTTGGGCTCGCAGCTGGACCTGATTCGTCCGGCTGCCCTCAAGCTTGGTCTGCCGACCTTCGGTACGACCGAGCAGCTTGTCCGCAAAGGGGAATGCCTCTTGGGACTGATCTGCCGCTATTATTCGGTCGGTCAACTGACCGCGCGCAAGGTGGAGCAGATCCTGGTCGAGGGCGTCAGTCCAGCAGACATTCCGGTCGAAACCCTTAAGCGTTTCTCACTCATCATCAACGTGCCGGTCGCCAAGCAATTGGATCTCTACCCGCCGCTCTCGATGCTGAACTACGCTGAAGTCATTGGTAGCTAGAGGCTGTGGGCGTCGATCGGGAAGAACGCTTAGGTCTTTGGGTGCCGATACGGATCGAAGAGGTGGAGGAGCTGGAGGCGCTGCAGGCCCGTGCCTATAGCGACCTGGTCGACCATGACCTCTTCAAACCGGCACCGCCCGGTTTCTTCCAGTCGGTGATCGCCGGGCGCGGCGTGGTGCTCGGCCGGCGGCTGGAGGGGCGTCTGATCGCCTTCGGCACCCTGCTAACAGGCCTTGACGCCGAGGACCACGCACGCCAACGCCTGGGGCTTGGTGAGGAGACACCCTTGGCGATGATGCAGGGGGTCGCTGTTGATCCTGACTTTCGCGGCCATCGCCTGCACCGGCGCCTCCTGCAGCGGCGGCTCTCGCTGCTGCGCCCGCCTGAGACCTGGCATGTCTACGCCACTGCCGCCCCCGGAAACATTGCATCCTGGAAGAACATGTTGGCAGAGGGCTATCAGGTGGCCGACATCAGCGTCATGTATAGACGCCTGGTCCGCTACACCCTCTATCGACCACCCCATCCCATCCTCGTCTCGGCGGACGAGCCTGGCCTCGCTTGGCTTGCTCCCGAGGATCGCGAGGCACAGCAACCACTGCTACAGAGCGGTGCGCGTGGGGTCGCCATGCGTTCGAATGACGGCTGCGTCCAGATCGGCTATCGCCTGGTTTAGAGCAGGAAGCCGTCCGGAAAGGGATCATCAGCCTCTAGGGTAAAGCTGGCTCGGCCGCAGTAGTGGGCCTTGCCCTCCACCTCAACGGTGACCGCTGGATGGTCCTCCAGCCTGGTCTCGCCGTCGATCTGCGCCTTGAAGCGGCTGCCGGTGATGCTTTCGAAGAGGGCCACTTGGCCAAGCCTTACTGCGCCGCGCGCGTGGCTGACGGCCAGTCGTGCCGTGACGCCGGATCCCGTTGGGCTGCGATCGACCTGGTCGCCGGCAAAGACGCAGAGATTGCGGCTCGCCCCGCCGGTAAGGCCGTCTCCGCCATCGGTCAGGATGGTGCCATAGAGGAAGCCCAAGTCGGCTTCAACCGGGTGCACGATGTCGTGCTGTGCCGCCGTAAGGCGCGTCACCTCGGCTGCGGCCTGAACCAGGTCCGGAAGCGCGCTGCTGTCCAGATCCAGTCCCAGGCGCTCAGCAGGAAGAATGGCGTAAAAGGCGCCGCCGTAGCCGATGTCCAAGGTGAGGCCGCCCCACAAGGGCGTTTCGATCCTCTGATCTAGGGCCAAGGCGAAGCTAGGGACCGAGGTGAAGCGGGCGGCACCGGCCTTGCCTTCTATGACCGAGACGCGGACCGGTACCAGACCGCAGGGGCATTGGATCTTGACCAGGGTCTCCGGCTCTTGTGCTGCGACCAATCCCTGGTCCACAGCAAAGCGTCCAAGCGCCAAGACGGCATGGCCGCACATGGTGCTGTAGCCCTCGTTATGCAGGAAGAGCACCGCGAGATCGGCCTCAGGGTGATCGGGCGGCACCAGCAGGGCGCCATACATCTCTTTGTGGCCGCGCGGTTCGCGCATCAAGAGGCACCGCAAGCGGTCATGCCGCTCGCGCGCATCGCGCCGCTTGTCCAGAAGGCTGGCACCAGCGAGATCGGGATAGCCCTGAAGAATGATGCGGGTCGGCTCGCCACCGGTGTGCATCTCAAGGGTTTCAATAGTTCGTTCTGCCAAGGTCTCAGCCCTCTCTCCTTGCAAGCTGCCTAGCGAAGCCTGGGCTGGGAGAGAAGGCAAAAAATCGTGTCTCTGACAGTATCCCCGTCGCATTCGTCTGAAAGGTGGCTATAGTCAGCGGGCTGGTAGGCCGAAGACACCGTTTGTGCGCTGCGGCAACTGGGGGTTAGGGGCAGGCATGTTCGAAGGTTTCGAGGAGCGGCGCATAGCCACCGAAGAGGCAGAGATCTTTCTGCGTATCGGTGGGGCCGGCCCGCCGTTGCTCTTGCTGCATGGTTACCCAGAGACGCATCTGATGTGGCATGCCATGGCGCCCAGCTTGGCTGAACGCTATCAGGTGATCTGCCCCGATCTGCGCGGCTACGGCCAGTCCTCGAACCCGGCGGACGGCGAGCGGCACGAAGGCTATTCCAAACGCGCGATGGCAAGAGACCAGGTGGCGGTCATGGCGGCCCTGGGGCATGAGCGCTTTCAGGTCGTGGGCCACGATCGCGGCGCGCGGGTGACGCATCGCCTCTGCCTCGATCACCCAGAGCGGGTGAGCAAGGCCTGCGTCATCGACATCTGTCCGACCTTGAGCATGTTCGAGGCCACCGATCAGGCCTTCGCCACGGCCTACTATCACTGGTTCTTTCTCATCCAGCCGGCCGACCTGCCGGAGCGGATGATCGCCAGCACCCTGGACGCCTATATGGATCGGACCCTCTTTGCCTGGGGCGGCGGTGCCTTCGATCCGCGCGCCGTTGAGGCCTATAAGGCGGCCCTCCGCGATCCGGCCAATCTGCACTCGGCCTGTGAGGACTATCGCGCGGCCGCCTCGATCGATCTGGAGCATGATCGCGCGGACCTGGATCAGAAGATCCGCTGTCCACTGCTGGTCATCTGGGGCGCGCGTTCGATCGTCGGCAAGCAGTTCCGCCCGCTGGAGGTCTGGGGAGAGCGGGGCGAGAGGGTCTCAGGCCAAGCGATTGACGGCGGCCACTTCCTGCCGGAGGAGCGACCGGCCGAGCTCTTGACGGCCCTGGAGGAGTTTCTCGATTAGCCCGCGAATGACCAGGCCGAACAAGAGAGCAGGGCAGCTGAAAGAGCGGGCGCGGCACCAAGTCTATGCCGAGGTTGGGGGCAAGCAGAAGGAGGAACCTCCGGTACAGAAGCGCGGCCTGCTGGCTGGCCTGCGGACCAATCTGTTGGCCGGCGTTCTGGTCGCCGCTCCGGCCGGCATCACCGTCTGGTTGGCGCATTGGTTCCTGAATTTCGTCGACAACTCGGTGATGCCGATCATACCGGCGCGCTGGAACCCTGAGACCTATCTGCCCTTCTCTGTGCCGGGCCTGGGTCTGTTGATCGTGCTGATCTTCCTGGTCTTGTTGGGCATGATGACGGCTGGGATGGTGGGCCGGGGCATTCGCGCCCAGGGCGCGCGCGTCATGGCGCGGGTTCCTTTTCTGCGCTCAATCTACAGTGCGACGGAGCAGATTTTTGAGACCGTTCTGGTGCGCCAAGGCACGGCCTTTCGCGAAGTGGCTCTGGTGGAGTTTCCGCGCCGCGGGGCCTGGGCGATCGGTCTGGTTACCGGCACCACGGTGGGCGAGGTGCAGGAGCTGACGGCAGACCGGGTGATCAACGTCTTCGTGCCCATGACCCCCAATCCGACGGGTGGTTTCTTGATCTTCCTGGCCGATGAAGAGGTGCACCGACTGGACATCACCGTGGATCAAGCCCTGAAGCTCATCATGTCCGGCGGCATCGTCGGCCCGGATACGGAGAGCGGCGCTGTTAACGGGACGCGACAAGCCGCCGAAGCCCGGGTCTCTGAACAGTTGGAAGAGCTGGAGCGCACCGCAAAGGAAGGCCCGCTGCACCGCGCGCCCAAGCAACGCAGCCCCTTCTTTGCACGTTTACGAAACTACCTGGTCACCGGCGTGTTGGTGGCTGCCCCGATTTCCATCACGGTCTGGCTCGCCTGGCATATCGTTACTTTCTTCGACGAGCGTGTGCGACCGCTGATCCCCCAGGGCTGGAATCCAGAGACCTATCTGCCCTTTGCCATTCCCGGGATCGGTATCGTCATCGTCCTCATCGTGCTGATCCTGCTGGGCATGTTCGTCGCCGGTTATGTCGGCCGTTGGGCCTTGAACACCGGTGAAACCCTGCTGAACCGCGTGCCCATCGTCCGCTCGATCTACAAGGCCATCAAACAGGTCTTCGAGACGCTCTTCTCGCAGCAGTCCATGGCCTTCCGCGAGGTCGTGCTGATCGAGTATCCCAGGCGCAACGTCTACGCCATCGCCTTCGTGACCGGAGGCAACAGCCAGCTCTTGGAGGCAGGTGCGCAGCAGACGGTCATCAATGTCTTCGTGCCCTCCACCCCCAACCCCACGTCCGGTTTCCTGCTTTTTGTCTCGCCCGACGATGCCGTGGTGCTCAGCATGACGGTTGAAGAGGCGATGAAGATGATCGTCTCGGGCGGCTTGCTGACGCCGGAGAGCAAGGAGGACGAGGAACAACGCACCGAAGAGAAGGATCCGGTCTAGAGATCACGCGGCTGGCTCTAGAAGTTGAAACCCAGGGCAATGCCGGCGACCAGGGCATTGTCGATGCTGCTGCGCCCATCCGGATTGATGATGTACTGCAAGTTTGGCTCCAGATAAACCGACGGCAGGGCGTGCAGGCGGTAGTCAAGCTCCAGCAGCGTCTCCGCACCCTGGTCCTCCAGCCGGTCTGAGAAGACACCGCTCGCGAAATTGAACGAGAGGGCATCCTTGGAGCGGCCGTCGATCAGCCCCTTGTAGCTCAATCCTCCAGCGACCATGAACTCGATCTGGTTGACGTCCGGCGGGGCATAGCTCAGCGCCATCCAGGCCCAGAGCCCTTCGTCCTTGTCCTTCTTCTCCTTGTAGACGTGGTGTTCGCCCATCGCGTAGAGGCCCCAGGTATGGCGCTGCATCTCGCCGCTCGAGAGGTTGGAGAGCGCTTCGCCGTCGTAGTAGGCGCCAATCTTATAGGTGCCCTCGACCCTGACGCTGGACGGTGGTCCGCTGCCTGCCGGGATGGGCTGGATGCCGGAACGATAGCCGATCTCGCCCAGAACCAAGGGGCCGGCGCCCTCGGGCAAGCCAAAGTCGACGCCGCCGTTGCTGGCGCTCAGCAGATCTCTTTGGACCAGGTAGGCGCCGGTCTTGGCGTACCAGCTGAGCTCTGGCTTGTACTCAAGATTGGCGCCCCAAACCGCGTTTGGGTAGGTCGGAAAGGTGACGTCTCTGGCGCCGGCGATCGGGTTGCCGCAGATGCCTTGGTTCAGCGAGTTGCAAGCGCTGACCAGGGTGGCGAACTGTTCGCCGGCAATGACCCGGCCACCATTGACGGCAACCGTGCCATCGAAGAGCTGCGTTCCGAAGGCAAGATGCACCAGGCGCAGGGAGTGCTTGTCGAACGAGGTAGAGAGCTGGACTGGATAGACATTGCCGATATGGCTTGGCGTCAGGCTGGTGGTGCCGGAATCGTAAGAAAGAGAGGCAGTGACGTAGCTTCGCCGGATATCGAAGAGACGATCCAGATCAGCGAAGAGGTCGACCGACAGGTTGCCGCGCCAGGACTGACCTTGGCTTTCGCCGCCCACCGGATTGGCTGCAAACTGACCGAGGTAGGCCGACTTGATGTCGATTCCGTCCCGCACCAGGTTGTCGCGCAGTCCGCCCCAGCTGCCGGTGATGTTCTTGGCGCCCAGGTTACCTTCGAATAGCCCCCAGCCTTGATCCGGGGTCCAGGGCGGCGGATGCAGCCAGGGGGTCGCGGTCCCTTGGTCTGGATTGTCCCATCGCCCGGGGTCATCTGCCGTGGACCTGATCCAAGGATTGACATCCGCCCAGACCGCCGTCGTCGGCGCTAAGGCCAGTGTTGCAGCCAAGACAAGCCGGAGGGTCTTTGCCCTAAGGGGCGCATGTGCGCGCCGTTCTGTTTGTTTCGGGCGTGGTCGAGACGAAGACACCTATGGAAAAGCGACAAGCCTCTGTCGGCCCAAGGCCGACGTCAGCCTGACCTAAATCGGGTCGTCCTTGAAGGGATCCGGCTTGGCCTCTGGGCTTTCTCCGGTTTCATGCACCTCGACCCCCAGGGACTGGCAGAGCTGACGCAGGCGTGGTGAGGGCAGTTGATCGGTGAAGAAGGCGGCAAGCTGGCGGAAATGGCCGATGCGCACCGGTGCGCTGCGGCCAAGCTTGCTCTGGTCGGAGACCAGATAGGCTTGCCGCGAGTTTTCGAGCAGGGCATGCGCCACCCTGACTTCGCGATAGTCGTAGTCCAGCAATGAGCCGTCTTCGTCGATGCCGGACGCGCCGATCACGGCGAAATCGACCTTGAACTGCTTGACGAAGTCCGCCGTCGCCTCGCCAACCAAGGCGCCGTCGCTGCGCCGAACCATGCCGCCGGCAACAATGACCTCACAGCCAGAAGAGGGCATGAGGATGCTGGCTACGTTCAGATTGTTGGTAATGACCAAGAGGCCCTGGTGATGGATCAGCGAGCGGGCCACGGCCTCGGTTGTGGTGCCGATGTTGATGAAGAGCGAACAGTTGCTCGGAATCTCCGCCGCGCAACTCTGTCCGATTGCGTCCTTTTCATCTGCTGAAATCGCGCGCCTGGCTTCATAAGCCAGGTTCTCCGTCGCAGTTGCCAGAACTGCGCCACCATGCACCCGCGCCAAGAGCCCCTGGTCACAGAGTTCGTTCAAGTCGCGGCGCACCGTCTGTTGCGACAGCCCGAAACGCTGCGCCAGTTCATCCACCAATACACGGCCTTGGCTGCGCGCCAGATCAACGATCTCTTGTTGGCGAAAAGCAAGCGGCATGGCTGATTTTGCTCCCAGTCTGCGGAAGCCCCGCGGCCCAGATCTTGGTAGCGGTCTCCCTTGAAGCAGTGTTCGTATGGTTTGGGAATCTGTCAAGGGACGGGCAAGTTTGAGCGATCTTGGGTGTTTGGTGAGCGATTTTGGACGATCTGCGCGAAAACGCGCGCAATGCGAAAAAATCGCGCTGATATGAACATTCTCTTGACAGGATCGAAAAAAAGCGAAAACCTTGGCGGTCAAGAGCCTGGGGAATTCGTTCCTTGTGGCGAACGAAATGATCGCTTTGGGAGGAGTGCAGCGCATGACCGCTGCAGAGGTCTACGACATCGCCATCATCGGCGGCGGCATCAACGGCTGTGGTATCGCCCGCGATGCAGTGGGCCGTGGCCTATCGGTTTTCCTCTGTGAGCAGGGCGACCTGGGGCACGCCACCTCGTCGGCCAGCACCAAGCTGATCCATGGCGGCCTGCGCTATCTGGAGTACTATGAGTTTCGGCTGGTTCGCGAGGCGCTCAAGGAGCGCGAGGTCCTGCTTCGCGCGGCGCCGCACATCGTCTGGCCGCTGCGCTTTGTGTTGCCCCATCACAAGGGGCTTCGGCCGGCCTGGCTGCTGCGCCTGGGGCTTTTCGTCTATGATCATCTGGGCGGACGCAAGCTTCTGCCGCCGGCGCGGCGCCTGAACCTGCGTCGTGACGAGGCGGGGGCTGCCCTGAAAGACAGCTTCTCCGTCGGCTTCGAGTATTCCGACTGTTGGGTGCAGGACGCGCGCCTGGTGGTGCTGAATGCCCGCGATGCCGCCGACCGCGGCGCCGAGATCGTGACCCATAGCCGCTGTCTCTCAGCAGAGCGCGAGGGGGATCACTGGCTGGTCACGGTGGAAGATCTGGAGCAGGGACGCCGCTATCAGGTTCGGGCGCGCGGCCTGATCAATGCCGCCGGCCCCTGGGTCGAAGAGGTGATCCGCCAGCGCGTGCGTGCCAACTCTTCTGATAAGGTACGCATGGTCCGCGGCAGCCACATCGTGGTGAAACAGCACTTCCAGCACGAGCGCGCCTACATCTTCCAGAACGCCGACAACCGCATCTGCTTTGCCATTCCCTATGAGGAAGACTTCACCTTGATCGGCACCACCGATCAGGACCACAAGGGCGATCCGGGCAAGGCGGTCTGTACCGACGAAGAGATCGACTACCTCTGCCAGTCGGTCAGCGCGTACTTCAATGAGCCGGTCACCCGCGATCAGGTGGTCTGGACCTACTCGGGCGTGCGGCCGCTCTATGACGACGGCGCCGACAAGGCTCAATCGGCCACGCGCGACTATGTTCTGAAGCTTGAGGAGCGTGACGGCACGGCGCCCCTGCTCAACGTCTTTGGCGGCAAGATCACGACCTACCGCAAGCTGGCGGAGGCGGTCTTGACCAAGCTGGCGCCCTTCTATCCTGAGATGAAAGAGACCTGGACGGCCGGGCAAGGTTTGCCGGGTGGGGATTTCGATCCGACTGCTGCCGATCAGCTGGCGGAGAAGCTGGCGCGCGACTATCCCTTCATGGGTGAGAAGAGCTGCCGTCGGCTGATCCGCGGCTATGGCACAGAGGCTTGGCCTCTGCTCGGCGAAGCGGATAGCCTGACGGCCTTGGGTCGCCATTTTGGTGCCGACCTCTATGAAGCCGAACTCAGGCATCTGATGGCGAAGGAATGGGCCCACGATGCGGCCGATGTTTTGTGGAGGCGCTCGAAGCTGGGGCTGAGGCTCTCGGCTGAAGAGGTGCGTGCGCTGGACGACTGGATGCGGGTCAACCGCCCGGTCCAGGCCGCGGCTTAGTCTCGAGGGGGAGGGAATGACCTTACGGTTGGAAGAGGTCAGCAAGGTTGTGGATGGGGCCACCCATATTCACCCGACCAGCCTGACCTTGGAACGTGGAAGCCTGAACGTACTGCTGGGGCCGACCCTGGCCGGCAAGACCAGTCTTATGCGTCTGATGGCCGGGCTGGACCGCCCGACAAGCGGCAATGTCTATTGGGACGATCGCGACGTCACCGGCGTGAAGGTGCAAGAGCGCCGCGTCGCCATGGTCTATCAGCAGTTCATCAACTATCCGACCTTGACGGTCTTTGAGAACATCGCCTCGCCCTTGCGCCTGCAGGGGATCCCGCGAAAGGAGATCAAGGCCAAGGTGGAGGCCGCGGCCGAACTGGTGAAGCTGACCCCGATGCTGCAGCGCAAGCCCTTGGAGCTTTCGGGTGGTCAGCAGCAGCGAACGGCGCTTGCCCGCGCGCTGGTCAAAGGGGCTGAGCTGATCCTGCTGGATGAGCCGCTGGCCAATCTGGACTATAAGCTGCGCGAAGAGCTGCGGGCCGAGATTCCGCGCCTCTTCATGGAATCAGGCGCGATCTTCGTCTACGCGACGACAGAGCCGCACGAGGCCCTGCTGCTGGGCGGCAACACCGCAACCCTCTGGGAGGGGCGGGTGACGCAGTTCGGCCTGACCCCCAGCGTCTATCGCAAGCCCAAGGATGCGACCACGGCCGACATCTTCTCCGACCCACCGATGAACTTCCTGGATCTCACCAAGTCTGCCGGCGAAGTCACCTTGCCCGGCGGGCAGCGTGCGGCGGCAGAGGGTGTCTTCGCCGATCTGGCCGATGGCAGCTACCGCGCTGGGTTCCGGGCCAATCACCTGCGGATCGAACGCCATAGCGAAGGCGCGCTCTCCTTCCAGGCCGATGTCGCTATCACCGAGCTTACCGGATCGGAGAGCTTCGTCCATCTCGACCATGGCAAGGATCGTTGGATCGCTCTGGTGCATGGTGTCCGGGCGCCGGCGGTCGGACAGCAGGTCGAGGTCTTCGTGGATCCGGTCCACCTCTACCTCTTCCATGAAGATGGTCGCCTGGCGGTCAATGCCGCCTACGCGGCTGCGGCCTGAGGAGGAGACCATGGCACGCATCACGCTCTCCAATCTCGCGCATTCCTACTACGACAATCCCAAGGGGCCGGCCGACTATGCGCTGAAGCGCATCGACCATGCCTGGGAGGACGGCAAGGCCTATGCGCTGCTGGGCCCCTCAGGCTGCGGCAAGACCACCCTGCTGAACATCATCTCCGGGCTCCTGATCCCCTCAGAAGGGGCTGTGCTCTTCGGCGAGCGGGATGTCACCAACCTGCCGACCGAGCAGCGCAACATTGCCCAGGTCTTCCAGTTCCCCGTCGTCTACGACACCATGTCGGTCTTCGACAATCTGGCCTTTCCTCTGCGCAATCGCGGGATCGACAAGGCCGCGGTCGAGGCGCGGGTCAGAAACGTCGCCGAGATGCTTGATCTCTCTAAATCCCTGAAGCGCAAGGCCCGCGGCTTGACCGCAGACGCCAAGCAGAAGATCTCGCTGGGGCGCGGCATGGTGCGCGAAGACGTGGCAGCGATCCTCTTCGACGAGCCGCTGACGGTGATCGATCCGCAGCTCAAGTGGCAGCTGCGCACCCAGTTGAAGGCGCTGCACCGCGAGTTCGGCCACACCATGATCTACGTGACCCACGACCAGACCGAGGCCTTGACCTTCGCCGACGAGGTGGTGGTGATGTATGAGGGCGAGGTGGTGCAGATCGGCGCGCCGGAAGACCTCTTCGAACGTCCGCAACACACCTTCGTTGGATACTTCATCGGCTCGCCCGGCATGAACGTGCTGTCGGCGACGGTCGAGGGCAATCAAGCCAAGTTGGGCCAGAATCTGGTGCCGCTGGGACAGAGCTATGAAGGTGTTTCCGGCGAGCGCGTCGAGATCGGGGTCAGGCCGGAGTTCGCCAGCCTGGCGGATGGCGGCGAGGGGCTGCCGGTCACCGTCAAACGGATCGAGGATGTGGGCCGCCATCGCATCGTCCGCACCGACTATCAGGGCCAAGAGATCAACGTCATCGTCGGCGAGGGCGAAAGGCTCTCGGAAGAGATGAACCGGGTTCGCTTCGATCCCAAGAACGTCAATGTCTATGCCGACGGCTGGCTGGTCGAGGGGAGGGCCGCATAATGGACAAGCCCGTCAACCACCGCGCCTGGTTCATGGTCCTGCCGGTCGTGATCCTGGTCGCCTTCAGCGCCGTGATCCCGCTGATGACCGTGGTCAACTACTCGATCCAGGACACCTTCGGGAATAATCAGTTCTTCTGGGCCGGCTTGGAGTGGTTCGAACAGATCCTCGCGTCCGAGCGCTTCCACAATGCGCTGCTGCGCCAGTTCATCTTCTCCTTCATCATCCTGGCGATCGAGGTGCCGCTCGGCATCATTGTGGCGCTCTCCATGCCGAAAAAGGGCTGGGCCGTCTCCGCCTGCCTGGTGCTGATGGCCTTGCCCTTGCTGATCCCCTGGAACGTAGTCGGCACCATCTGGCAGATCTTCGGCCGCGTCGACATCGGCCTGCTCGGTGCAACCCTCAATGCCTTGGGTATCGACTATAACTATACACAGAATTGGCTCGACGCCTGGATCACTGTCATCGTCATGGATGTCTGGCATTGGACCTCGCTGGTGGCACTCCTCTGCTATGCCGGGCTGGTCTCGATCCCGAATGCTTACTACCAGGCAGCCCGTATCGACGGCGCCAGCCGCTGGAAGATCTTCCGCTATATCGAGCTGCCGAAGATGAACCGCGTGCTCTTGATCGCCATCCTGCTGCGTTTCATGGACAGCTTCATGATCTATACGGAGCCCTTCGTGGTGACCGGCGGCGGGCCTGGCAACAGCACCACCTACCTCTCCATCGACCTGGTGAAGATGGCGATCGGACAGTTCGATCTGGGGCCGGCGGCTGCCTTCTCTCTGGTCTACTTCCTGATCATCCTGCTGCTGTCCTGGGTCTTCTATACCGTCATGACCAACGTCGGCGTGGATCAGCCGCGCGGGGAGAAAGAGGCATGAGCAAGTCCTCAGGGTTCCGCGTCACCCGTTCAGGCGCGATCATGGTGGCCTATCTGGTCTTCCTGCTGCTGCCGATCTATTGGCTGGTCAACATGAGCCTGAAGTCGAACGAGGAGATCCTCTCGACCTTCACGCTCTTCCCCGCCAACCTGACCCTGGAAAACTATCGGGTGATCTTCACCGATCCCTCCTGGTATTCGGGCTACATCAACTCGATCATCTATGTGGTCATGAACACGGTGATCTCGGTCTCCGTGGCCCTGCCGGCGGCCTATGCTTTCTCGCGCTATCGCTTCCTGGGCGACAAGCACCTCTTCTTCTGGCTTCTGACCAACCGCATGGCCCCGGCCGCCGTCTTCGCGCTGCCCTTCTTCCAGCTCTATTCCTCGATCGGGCTTTTCGACACGCACATCGCAGTCGCCCTTGCGCACTGCCTCTTCAACGTGCCGCTGGCAGTCTGGATCCTGGAGGGCTTCATGTCGGGCGTGCCCAAGGAGATCGACGAGACGGCCTACATCGACGGCTATTCCTGGCCGCGCTTCTTCGTGCGCATCTTCATGCCGCTGATCGCCAGCGGGATCGGAGTGGCTGCCTTCTTCTGCTTCATGTTCTCTTGGGTGGAGCTGTTGCTGGCGCGCACCTTGACCAGCGTCGACGCCAAGCCGATCGCGGCCACCATGACCAGAACCGTCTCCGCCTCCGGCATGGACTGGGGCGTGCTCGCCGCAGCCGGCAGTCTCACGATCGTTCCGGGCGCCTTGGTGATCTGGTTCGTGCGCAACTACATCGCCAAGGGCTTTGCCCTGGGGCGGGTCTAGAAGAGGAGCCAAGCCGATGAACCTCGACTGGATGGCCTGGACCTGGCCCACTGCCGGCTTCTTTCTGGCGATCTTTCTGATCCTGGTGGTGATGACCCTCTGGGCCGCGCTCTCGCCGCAGGCACCCAGAGTGGGCGTCTTGCGCTTTGCCACCACGCCTGGCGATCGCCTCTTCGTGTCCTTGCTGGGCTCTGCCTTCATCTGCTTGGCCTGGCTTTGGGCCTTTGGGCCGCCGCTCTGGGGCGGCCTTGCCGTGTCACTCGTCTATGCCGCTGCGGTCTTCCGCTGGGTGTGACGTCTGAGAACCCGTCAGGGAGAGAAGACGGGTTGAATGTTAACTGTGTAGCGAACCTAGGGGAGGACCCAAGTATGCTTCGACTTCGTGCAATGGCCACGGCATCCGCCGTCGCGTTGCTGGTCGGCCTTGGCGGGCCGGCGGTAGCCGACATGGAGGCGGCCAAAAAGTGGATCGACTCGGAATTCCAGCCTTCGACCCTGTCGAAGGACGACCAGATGAAGGAGATGGAGTGGTTCATCAAGGCCGCTGAGCCCTTCAAGGGCATGGAGATCAATGTCGTCTCCGAGACCATCACCACGCATGAGTATGAATCAAAGACCCTGGCCAAGGCCTTCGAAGAGATCACCGGCATCAAGGTCAACCATGACCTGATCGGTGAGGGCGACGTGGTCGAGAAGCTGCAGACCCAGATGCAGTCGGGCCGCAACATCTATGACGCCTACATCAACGATTCCGACTTGATCGGCACCCACTTCCGCTATCAGCAGATCGTGCCGCTGTCGGACTGGATGGAAGGCGAGGGCAAGGACGTCACCGACCCCTATCTGGAGGTTGGCGACTTCATCGGCATCTCCTTCACCACCGGCCCGGACGATAAGATCTATCAGCTGCCCGACCAGCAGTTCGCGAACCTCTATTGGTTCCGCTACGACTGGTTCACGGACGAGGACATCAAGGCCAAGTTCAAAGCCAAGTACGGCTATGACCTGGGCGTTCCGGTCAACTGGTCGGCCTATGAGGATATTGCCGAGTTCTTCACCAAGGACGTGGGTGAGATCGACGGCCAGACCGTCTATGGCCACATGGACTACGGCAAGAAGGATCCCTCGCTTGGCTGGCGTTTCACTGACGCCTGGCTCTCCATGGCTGGCGCTGGCGACAAGGGCATCCCGAACGGTATCCCGGTTGACGAGTGGGGCATCCGTGTCGAGGGCTGCCGTCCGGTCGGCTCTTCGGTCGAGCGCGGTGGTGCCACCAATGGCCCGGCCGCGGTCTACTCGGTCGCCAAGTACATCGACTGGCTGAAGGCCTATGCTCCGCCGGCTGCTGCGGGCATGGTCTTTGGCGAGGCCGGTCCGGTGCCGGCACAGGGCCAGATCGCACAGCAGATCTTCTGGTACACCGCCTTCACCGCCGACATGGTGAAGGAAGGTCTGCCGGTGGTGAACGAGGACGGCACGCCGAAGTGGCGCATGGCCCCCTCGCCGCGAGGTGCCTATTGGGAAGAGGGTATGAAGCTCGGCTATCAGGATGCCGGTTCCTGGACCCTGATGAAGTCGACCCCGGTCGATCGTCGCAAGGCGGCCTGGCTCTACGCCCAGTTCACTGTCTCCAAGACGGTCTCCTTGAAGAAGAGCCATGTTGGCCTCACCTTCATCCGCGAGAGCGACATCTGGGATCCCTCCTTCACCGAGCGTGCGCCGAAGCTGGGCGGTCTGATCGAGTTCTATCGCTCGCCGGCCCGTCTGCAGTGGACCCCGACCGGGACCAACGTGCCTGACTATCCGAAGCTGGCTCAGCTCTGGTGGCAGAACATCGGCGATGCCTCCTCCGGCGCCAAGAGCCCGCAAGAGGCAATGGATGCGCTGGCAGAGGCCCAGGACAAGGTGATGGAGCGCCTGGAGCGCGCCGGTGTCCAGGGTGACTGTGGTCCGAAGCTGAACGAGAAGCGTGATGCCAGCTACTGGTTGGAGCTTCCGGGCGCGCCCAAGGCCAAGCTCGACAACGAGAAGCCCCAGCCGATGACCGTCGATTACGACGAGCTGCTGAAGACCTGGGAAGCCTCGGCTCGGGATAACTAAGCACCGACGGGTATGGGGTTGGCCTAGCGCTGGCCCCTGCCTATCGGCTAAATCTGAGGGGTCGGGATGCGGCAGTCGTGTCCCGGCCTCTTTTCTGTTTAAGCGGCAATGGCAAGAAGGCTTGGCAGGATGACGCGCTACGTAATGGCCATCGATCAGGGCACCACCTCCAGCCGTGCCATTCTCTTCGATGCTGACCTGAAGATCGCAGCAGTGGGACAGAAGGAGTTCCCACAGCACTTCCCGGCTTCCGGCTGGGTCGAGCATGACCCCGAAGACCTCTGGACCAGCACCTTGGAGGTCTGCCAGGAGGCCATGGCCAAGGTCGATGCCGGGGCTGAAGACATCGTCTCCATCGGCATCACCAATCAGCGCGAGACCACTCTGGTCTGGGAGCGGTCCAGCGGCCGACCGGTGCATCGCGCCATCGTTTGGCAGGATCACCGCACCGACGCCCACTGTCAGCGCCTGAAGAACGAGGGCCTGGAGCCCCTGATCACGGCCAAGACAGGCCTGCTGCTGGACCCCTACTTCAGCGGCACCGAGATCGCCTGGATCCTGGACAATGTCGAGGGTGCGCGCGCCAAGGCCGCGCGCGGTGAGTTGGCCTTCGGTACGGTGGACAGCTGGCTCTTGTGGCGGCTGACCAATGGCAAGGTGCATGCGACCGATGCAACCAATGCCTCGCGCACCCTGCTCTACGACATCCACAGCGGCACCTGGGACGAGGAGCTCTTGCGGATCTTCGACATCCCCACCTCCATGCTGCCGGAGGTGAAGGACTGTGCGGCCGACTTCGCCACGACGGAGGCGGGTCTCTTCGGACGCGCGCTTCCGGTTCAGGGCGTGGCGGGTGATCAGCAGGCGGCGACGATCGGTCAGGCTTGCTTCCAGCCGGGGATGATGAAGTCGACCTATGGCACCGGGTGCTTTGCGCTCTTGAACACTGGAGAGACGGCGGTTCCGTCGCAAAACCGGCTCTTGACCACCGTGGCCTATCAGATGGGGGGCGCGCGGACCTATGCGCTGGAAGGCTCGATCTTCGTCGCCGGCGCTGTGGTGCAGTGGCTGCGGGACGGTCTTGGCGTGATCGGCAATGCCAGCGAGACGCAGGGCCTGGCCGAGGGAGCGGACGCGGGACAGCAGCTCTATCTGGTTCCGGCCTTCACCGGTCTTGGCGCACCCTATTGGGATGCGACGGCCAGAGGCGCGCTCTTTGGTATCACCAGAGCCACCGGGCCGGCAGAGCTGGCGCGTGCAGCACTGGAGAGTGTTGGCTTTCAGACACGTGACCTTCTGGAGGCGATGCTGCGCGACTGGCCGCAGGGTACCGGCGGCGAGACCGTGCTGCGCGTCGATGGCGGCATGACGGCGTCGGATTGGACCATGCAGTTCCTGGCCGACATGCTGGGCGCACCCGTTGATCGACCGCAGATTCTTGAGACCACCGCACTGGGGGCGGCTTGGCTCGCCGGCATGCGCGCCGGCTTCTATCCGGGACCGGAGGGCTTTGCCGAGACCTGGGCCTTGGAGCGCCGCTTCCAGCCCGCTATGGGCGAAGAGCTGCGCGACGCGCGCTACGCAGGCTGGCAGGATGCAATAATTCGTACCCTGACAAAAAAGTCCTAGAAAATTTGTTCTTCCATCCTAAATGTGCATTCGAACACGGCGCTTGGAGCCGGTCGGATCCGAGTGGTACCACTCGGATCCGCTCTAAGCGTCGAGCGAGGCAAGAGGGAAGGATCATCCGATGGCGGACGTTACCGGCAGCGCTGGTGTCGACACGCTCTATGGCGGCGGCGGCACGGATTACATCTATGGCCTACTCGGTAACGACACCCTCTTCGGTCAAGACGGCGTCGACACGCTCTATGGTGATTCAGGCAACGATAGAGTCTACGGCGGCAGTGGTAACGACCTGATCGACGAACAAATATTCTTTGTTGGAGGCGGTTCGGATGTCGCCTTCGGTGACAGCGGCAATGACGGCATAGCGCTTGGCAGCGGTGCCGATCAGGCCTTCGGTGGCGACGGCAACGACGCCATGAACGGTGGCTCCGGCGGAGACAACCTCTTTGGTGGTACCGGCGACGATGCAGCCAACGGCGGCGATGGGGTCGACGTCATCTTCGGTGGCATTGGCGACGACAACGTTGCGGGCGGGCATGGCAATGACACCGTCTATGGCGGTAATGGGCTCGATATCTTCGCCGACCAATATGCGCTTGGCGATGCGGCCGGCAACTACGACGGCAACGATCGCTTCTTCGGTGCAGCCGGCACGGACATCGCCTATGGAGCGCTTGGCGTAGACAGGCTGTTCGGCGGCCTGGCTACAGACTTCATGTACGGTGGTCTCGGCAACGATTCGGTCATTGGTGGTAACGACAACGATTATCTGGGCGGTATGTCTGGCAATGACCGGCTCTATGGTGGGGCCGGAAACGATCGTTTGGGCGGTGCTTTAGCCTTTCCTCAAGAGAGCGGCCTGGATCGCCTCTTCGGCGCGACCGGGCAAGACTCGCTCTACGGCGGTGTCGGCGATGACATCAGCCTCTTTGGTGGTAGCGGCGACGACAGCATCTTTGGCGGTAGCGGCGCCGACGTCCTGGAAGGTGAAGAGGGTAGCGACTTCCTGAACGGTGGCTCTGGCAGCGACACGGCCTTCGGATCCTCCGGCTTGGACATCGCACAGGGGGGTGCTGGCAGCGACTCCCTGAACGGTGAAGCCGGCAACGATCGTCTCTTCGGCGGCGATGGCGTCGATACCCTCCGCGGCAATGACGGCGCCGATACGCAGCAAGGTGACGCCGGCAACGATCGCCTCTTCGGGGCAGCCGGCAACGACACCCTAGAAGGTGGTGATGGCCGTGACCGCTTCGTCGGTGGCAGTGGCAATGACAATCTGGACGGCGGCAGCGGCCGCGATGTACTGAACGGTGCCATTGGCGCCGACACCATGGCCGGCGGCTCGTCGAACGACACCTTCATCGTCGAGGAGGCGGGCGACCTGGTTCTGGAAGAGGCCGGCGGCGGTACAGACGACGTCATTCGCTCCAATGCGCTGGACTATACCATGAGCAGCGGTGCGGGCGGCGATATCGAGCGCGGCGTGATCAACGCCGGCGTCGGCAATGCCGACCTCGCCGGCAGCGACATCGGCAACATCCTGATGGGCAACACCAGCGTGAACACTCTGCGCGGATTGGACGGCAACGACCGTCTGAATGGCGGCAGCGGTGTTGACCTGGCGATCGGCGGGCTTGGGAACGATACCTTTGTGGTCGACAATGCGGGCGACCGCGTGCGCGATGGCAGTGGTCAGGGTACTGACCTGGTGCGTGCGCTGGTGGAATACACCTTGCCTTCGGGCAGTGCCGGCGCCTTCATCGAGAACCTGCGTCTGCAGGGTGGCCTCGGCGACATCGATGGGGCCGGCAACATTCTAGACAACTCGCTGCAAGGCAATACGGGCGACAATGCGCTGCGCGGCCTCGGCGGCGACGACACCCTCAGCGGACGCGACGGCGCAGACCGCCTCTTCGGCGGTGCTGAGAGCGACACCCTGTTCGGTGGTGGCGGTGCCGACACCCTCTTTCTCACGACCGGCGACCAGGCTTTCGGTGGTGCTGGCGAAGACTGGTTCCGCTTTAACGGCCTTGGCATCGGCGCGGTCGAGCGGCCGGTCATCGAAGACTTTGATGGTGTGCTTGCGAACGGCGCCAACGGTGAGGACAAGCTGGTCTTCGCCTCGGGTCTGGAGGTCGGCAGCTTCGTCTACGTCGGCGCGGCCGGCTTCAGCGGCAACGGCAACAGCGAGGCACGCTTCGCCGGTCCCAATCAGGTCCGGGTGGACCAGGACGGCGACGGCGCCAGCGACATCGCTTTCGAAGTTTCCGGCCTGGGCTCGGCTGCAGCGCTGACCGCCAGCGACTTCGTATGGCTCTAAGGTCCTAACCCTCCAAAGCGCGCGCCCAGATCGCGAGACCTTCGCTCTGAGTGCGCTGCAGGATCTTGGCACGCTCCGCTTGGCTGCCACTGTCGCCCTCACTTAAGAGGCGGGCGCGGCGGAGGAAGAGGTCACTCCAGGGTGTGCCGTGGTCGTCGAGATAGGCTTCGAAGGCTTGCGCCTGTCGTTCCAGTTCCTCGCTGTCCCCCTGCTCCAGAGCAAACTCCATGGCGTGGCGGCGGAAGAAGAAGTGGTTGTGTGCGACGGCACCGGCGGCCAGGATCTCGCCGGCCTGCGCCAGATCCGCACGGGCGGCCTCGCAATCGCCTTGGATGCGCGCGCGGATTCCCAGGATCCAGGGGCCGCAGAAGCCAACGGCCGAGGTCTGGGCTTCTTCCCAGGCGCGATCGGCCAGGGCTTTTGCGGCGACCAGGTCACCCCGATAGAAGCTCAATTCGGCCAGCAGGTTGAGGCCATAGGACTTGAAGCGTCCGGATCTCAGCCGCTCGCTCAAGCGCACAATCTCTTGGGAATGGGCCTCGGCGGCTGCCATGTCGCCGCTGTCGCTGGTCGCCGTTGCCATGGCATTGAGGGCGATGATCGCCGCGCGTTCGTTGCCGGCGGCCAGCGCGTTCTCGCGCGCCGATGCTGCCTCTGCGGCGCCATCGCGATAGTTGCCGACCAGCAGCGTGCTCCAGGCCAGCATCGGCGCATTGGCCACCTCGATTTGGCCCAAGGCGTGCTTGCGCGCCAGGCGGACGCAGTCGGCGAAGTGACGTTGCGCGTCTTCAAGCCGGCCATCGGCATAGAAGGCGTCACCAAGACCACCCAAGGCCTGCACTTCGGCCGCGGTCGCCTCGGCGTCGCGGGCCAGTTCCAAAGCCCGGCCATGGGCATGTCGACATTCCTCTGGCCGACCCAGGGGAAAGAGCAGATTGCCGCGCAGGCTCCAGAGTGCGGTCAGGCGCAGCTTGTCCCGCTCCGGATCGAAGAGGGCTTCTGCCTGCTCCAGCGCGGCAAAGGCCTCGTCAAAGCGGTCCAGGATGCGCATCGCCGCGGCCGATCCCAAATGGCACTCGGCGCGCTGGCTCTTGCCCTCGGCCAGTGCCATGGCCTCTGCGAAACAGCCGAGCGATGCCTGGCTGTCGCCCAGGTTGCGCAGCGCTTCGCCCTTGGCGGTGGTCAAGTGGAAACGTCGCGCGCGATCGGCCGGAAGAGCCAGACCCTCCTCCAAGAGGCGCAGGGCCGGCCTCAGGCGATGACGCTCGATCTCTTGCCGGGCAGCCTCCAGAAAGGCAGTGGCCGCGACTGGATCTTCTGCAGCGCCCAGGTGGCGGGCATGCAGGCTGGCGTCTCGGTCATGAAACCAGGCAGCCGCCTTGGCATGCAGGCTGCGGCGGCGCTCCTGCAGCAGGGTTGCATAGACGCCGTCGCGGACCAGTGCGTGGGTGAAGAGGAAACCGTCGCCTTCCGGCTTGATCAAGCCTTGCGCCAAGAGCGGCTGGCAGCGTGCATCATTGCTTTCCAGGAGGGCGGCGAGCGCCGGCTCGGCAAAGCGTTGCCCCAGGACGGAGGCTGCCTCCAAGGCAGCGCGCTCGTCTGTATTCAGGCGATCCATGCGGCTTTGCACGATGCTCTGCACGGAACCCGGAATGCCCTGCTCTACGCTCTGCCCCACCATGCGCAGCAGCTGGTCAAGAAAGAGGGGATTGCCGGCAGCCCGCTCGATGCAGCTGCGCGCAAAGCCCTCCTCGGCGATCTGATAGGAGCGCGCCAGGCTGAATGCGGCGGCTTCCGGCAAAGGGCCCAAGGTCAACGCGGTTACCGGCATGAGGCCAGTCGATGTCTGCCAGGCGGTGTCAAGGGGATCGGCCTCCACCCTGGTTGAGAGCAGCAGGAAGATGGCAGCTTCCGCACCGGCCGCCGCCAGGATTGCGAGCTGGCTCAAGAGTTCCGATTCGGCCCAATGGACATCTTCGATACGCAGGAAGAGTGGCTGAACGCTGGCCAGGGCCAAGGCCAGATTGGCCAGCGTCCTGGCCTGGCCGCGGCTGCGGGTGCGCGTATCCATGGCCTGATTGAGGCCCATCAGCTCGGTCGGTTGCGGCAGGTCCAAGAGGTCATAGAGATGGACGCGGTCCTCCTGGGCGAGCAGGCCACGGCCAAGGGCGTCGACGATGGCGGCATCGCGCACCGCGGCCGTGCTGGCGGCATCCAGACTCAGCAGGCTGCGCAGCAAGGCGGGCAGGGCCTCACGTCCTCTATCCGTGCCGAAGTCGAGGATCAGCGCCGAGTGCTGCGCGAAACCCAGGTTCTGGGCAACCTCCTCAAGATGATCACCCAGCCGCGACTTCCCAATCCCGGGTTCGCCTCGAAGGATCGCGATCTGGCCCTTTTGGCGATCACGACAGACACGCAGCAAGGCCTCAAGGTTGGCAAGCTCCCGCTCACGGCCGACAAAGGGTTGCCTATTCTCGCCGCTGCTGCCGGCCGAGAATCCCGTAACGCGCCAGGTGGTGACCGGCGCTTCCATGCCCTTCACGGTCAGGTCGCCGACCGCCTCGCTTTGCAAGCGGCCGCCGATCGCGCGCCTCACCTCGTCGCTGATCAGGGTCTCGCCGCCCTTGGCCTGATCCTGCAGGCGCGAGGCCAGATTCACCGAGGCGCCGGTCACGGTGTACTCGGTAAAGGCGCTGCTGCCTGTCTCGCTGGCGACGACCTGGCCGCTGGCGATGCCGATATGGCTCTGCTGCGGCGGTTCGAAGACGGAGAGGCGCTGATGAATGTCAAGTGCGCAACGCACGGCCCGCTCCGGGTCGTCACTGTGTGCGACCGGGGCACCGAAGACCGCCATGACGGCATCGCCGATATGCTTGTCGATCGAGCCGCCATAGGCCCTGACCGCGTCATCGACCTCGGCAAAGAAGCGCTGCAACAAGGCATGCACCTCCTCCGCATCGAGGCGGTTGGAGAGCTGTGTGAAGCCGCTGAGATCAGCGAAGAGGACCGTCACCTGCCGTCGGGCCGCAACCCGCGGCGAAGGTGCCGGCGTCGCCTCGTCCTGTTGTGCCTTGCGCAGCGCCGCCATCACCCGTTTGCGGTCGCCCAGAGAGAGACCGAGATCCTTGAGGTCAGCCTCCTCCAGCTCGGTCAGGATGTCCGTACCGATGTCGTTGGCTTCAAAGAGGTCGGCGTGCTTGGCGAGACCCTGCGCCTCTAACCAGGCCCGAATCGCACTCATGGAGCTCCTC
This sequence comes from Rhodospirillales bacterium, assembly GCA_963669335.1. Lineage (GTDB taxonomy): Bacteria > Pseudomonadota > Alphaproteobacteria > Kiloniellales > JACOMY01 > JACOMY01. The sequence continues at coordinate 5,338,337 of OY770023.1, read as the reverse complement.
TCCCCTCCGCCGACAGTCTAGCGGTGGAGGGAGGAGAAGCCTAGCATCCCTCAATCGATCGGTTTCACCAGGGCGTGGCGCTTCTTGCCGGCGGAGAGCTTGATCACCCCTTGCTCGTTCAGATCCGACAAGCCGACGGCGAGCGTCTCCTTGGCGGCCGGGCTGTCGTTCACACGCGCGCCGCCGCCTTTGATCAGACGCCGTCCCTCGCTGGAAGAGGCCACCAAGCCGGCCTCGCGCAGGAGCTGGAAAAGGGCGATGCCTTCGCTCAAGCGCCCGCGCTCGATCTCGACGCTTGGAAGGTCCTCGCCCAGACCGTCGCCCTCGAAGGTGCGCCGGGCCGTCTCGGCCGCCTGCTCGGCGGCTGTGCGGCCACGCAGCATGGCGGTGGCCTCACTAGCAAGAATCTTCTTGGCCTCGTTCATATCGGCGCCCTCAAGCACCTCCAGCCGGGCGATCTCGTCCAGCGGCAGCTCGGTGAAGAGGCGCAGGAAGCGGCCGATGTCGCCGTCCTCGCAGTTGCGCCAGAACTGCCAGTAGTCGTAGTCGCTGAGCCGATCCGGGGAGAGCCAGACGGCGCCGGCCTGGCTCTTGCCCATCTTCTGGCCCGAGGACGTGGTGATCAGCGGTGTTGTCAGGCCGAAGACCTCCTTGCCGTCGACCCGCCGCGCCAATTCCATGCCGTTCACGATGTTGCCCCACTGGTCCGAGCCGCCCATCTGCAGGCGACAGCCAAAGCGGCGGTTCAGCTCCAGGAAGTCATAGGCCTGGAGGATCATGTAGTTGAACTCCAGGAAGGTCAGCGGCTGCTCACGCTCCAGGCGGAGCCGCACCGAATCGAAGGTCAGCATGCGGTTGATGGTGAAGTGCCGGCCGACGTCGCGCAGCAGCGGGATATAGGCCAGACCGTCCAGCCAGTCAGCGTTGTTGATCATGACCGCATCGCTCTCGCCCTCGCCGAAGGTCAGGAAGGGCTCGAAGTTGCGTTTGATGCCGGCGATGTTGGCCTCGATGATCTCGTTTGTCAGCAGTTGCCGGCTCTCGTCCTTGCCGGAGGGATCGCCGATCTTGGTCGTCCCGCCACCCATCAAGACCAGTGGCTTGTGCCCGGTCTTCTGCAGCCAGCGCAGGCACATGATCGGCAGCAAGCTGCCGACGTGCAGGCTGTCGGCCGTGGCGTCGAAGCCGATATAGGCCGTGATCCGCTCCTCCTTAGCCAGTGCATCCAGGGCCTCCAGGTCGGTCGCCTGGTGCAGGAAGCCGCGTGCCTCGAGGGTGGCAAGGAAATCGGATCTGAGACGGGTCATCGTCCTTTGCTTTCGTTTCTGGTTTCGTCAGAAGGCTGCCGCTGATAGCACGGGTGCTGCCAAGGTCGAAAGCGCAGATAGCAGGAGGGGTGCCATGCAGAGGGACTGGATCATCGGCCTGATGAGCGGAACCTCGCTGGACGGGATCGACGCCGCGCTCTTGAGAAGCGACGGCACGCGGATCCTTGAGCGCGGGCCCAGTCTGACACGTGCCTATGATGCCGCCTTCCGCGCAGAGCTCAGGCAATGCCTGGGCGGCAAGGGCCCTTGGCAACGGGTGGAGCGGGTCCTGACGGAGCGCCACGCTGAGGCCGTCGAGGTGCTCTTGGCCGAAACCGGGCTGGAGCGAGCGGCTGTGCGGCTGATCGGATTCCACGGACAGACGATCCTGCATGCGCCGGAGGAACGGCGGACCTGGCAGATCGGCGACGGGGCATTACTGGCCAGCCTGACCGGAATCCCGGTGGCCTATGATCTCCGCAGTGCGGATGTCGCTGCGGGAGGCGAGGGCGCGCCGCTGGTTCCCGTCTATCAACAGGCCTTGGCACGCGACCTCGCGAAGCCCTTGGCTGTCTTGAACATCGGTGGCGTCTCGAACGTCACCTGGATCGGCGAGGAGGAGGAGGCGCTGCTTGCCTGCGACTGTGGGCCAGGCAATGCGCTTCTGGACGACTGGATGCTGGCGCGCCTGGGGCGTCCCTTCGATGACGAGGGGGCGGCGGCGAGGGCTGGGCGGGTGCACGACCGCCTGGTGGCGGAGGCGCTGCGCCATCCCTATTTTGCGCGACCCGCACCTAAGTCTCTGGATCGCGATGCCTTCCGAGTGCCTGGTCTGGAAGCGCTCTCGCCGGAAGACGGAGCCGCGACCTTGACCGCCTTCACCGCTGCCGCGGTGGCGGCTGTTCTGCCCCTGCTGCCAGCACCGCCGTTGTGCTGGTTGGTGACAGGGGGCGGGCGGCTCAATCCAGCCATCATGCTGGCCTTGGCGGAGCGCCTGCCACAGCCGGTCGAAGCGGTCGAGAGCGTCGGGTGGGGCGGTGATGCGCTGGAGGCCGAGGCCTTCGCCTTTCTGGCCGCGCGTGTCGAGGCGGGGTTGCCCCTGACCTTTCCGGGAACGACGGGTGTTCCCCAGCCACAGAGGGGTGGCCGCCTCGTTAAGCCCTAAGAGCGTGGTACAAGAACGTTAAGACCAGTCGCGGAGATGCCTAGGGTCAGCGGCAATTCGGTGACCAGTTCGCCATCGGCCTGCACGGCTTCACCTTCTGGGCCCTCGATCCTGGCGGCGGCGGCCTCCAAGAGGCGCACGCCCTTGGCCTTATGCAGCCGGCCCAGCAAGAGCGCGATCCCATAGCGGCAGGTATTCAGAATGCCGCCGCGCTCGAAGAGCAGGATCTGAAAGCTGGGCGTGCCCAGATCCGCCTTGGGGGCCAGCACGAAGGGACCGCCATAGTGGCGGGCCTTACAGGCGATGAGGGAGCGGGCGATGAAGGTCTCTTCACCCACGGTGACCCGGTAGTGTGGAAAGGAGAAACGACGCAGCATTTGCAGGCTGCTCACCACATAAGCGCCTTGGTGGATACGCCGCTTCAGGGTGGAATTGACACCGGCGACGACGGCCGCGTCGAAGCCGACACCGGCCATCAGGACAAAGTGCCGACCATTGGCCAGGCCGATGGCCACGTGTTGGAGCGCCCCCGATAGAACTGTCCTTGCCGCCTCCTCCGGCCGACGCGGCAAAGCCAGCTCGTGGGCCAGGACATTGGCGGTCCCCAGAGGCAGCACGCCCAGCGGCAAAGGGGCCTCGTCCTGCGTTTCCAGCAGGCCATTGAGGGTCTCGTTGACCGTGCCGTCGCCGCCGGCGGCAACGACGGCGTCATAGTGTTGACGGCTGGCCCGCGCGGCCACGCTGCGCGCGTCATCGGGGCCGATGGTCTGGTGCAGCTCCACCTTGACGCCGCCGGCAGCGCAGGTCGCGATGAAGCGGTTCACCTTCTGCCGACGCCGACGTCCGGCGACCGGGTTGAAGATCACCAGCAGTCTGGGCAGAGTGGGCTTGTTGACTGTCGTCATACGGCTTGAAACACGGCTTTTTGTTTCCTCTCCTTGTCCATTTTATGAAGTTTTAAAGACAAGCCCTAGACAAGGCTCGCCGACTCCTGCTGCACACGACTATAGCTCTTGCAATAAGCCACGATTTATGGCGATTCGGCGCCGAAAACGCCCGTAACTTGCACAGTCTTGAACAAGAGGTGAGCCCAAGGCCATGGTTCAGGCAGCCAACGACCGGGGTGTTAGGCCGAAGCCGACGGCCTTGCGCCACTACCGGACCATCTTTCTGTCGGACATTCATCTCGGCACCAAAGGCTGTAAGGCAGACTATCTGCTGGACTTCCTGAAGCACAGTGAGTGTGACACGCTTTATCTGGTTGGCGATATCGTCGACGGCTGGCGCCTGCGCAAGAACTGGTACTGGCCGCAGGCCCACAACGATGTGGTGCAAAAACTGCTGCGCAAGGCGCGCAAGGGCACCAAGATCTACTATGTGCCCGGCAATCACGACGAGGCCTTTCGGAACTACTGCGGTGTGCACTTCGGTGGCGTCGAGGTGGTGCACGACCATATCTACGAGACGCCGGAGGGGCGCCGCTATCTGGTGATCCACGGCGATGCTTTCGACGGGATCGTCAAGTATCACAAGTGGTTGGCCCATCTGGGGGATCGCGTCTACAATGCCTGTCTGGCATTCAACACCTGGCTGAACCAGCTGCGGCGGCGGCTGGGCTTCAGCTATTGGTCGCTCTCTGCCTATCTGAAGCTGAAGGTCAAGAACGCGGTGCAGTTTATCGACAACTACGAACGGGCGGTGGCGGACGAAGCGCGCAAGCGCGGCGTCGACGGCGTGATCTGCGGGCATATCCATCATGCAGAGATCCGCGACATCGACGGTATCCTCTACTGCAACGACGGTGATTGGGTCGAAAGCTGTACGGCCCTGGTCGAGCATCACGACGGCCGGCTAGAGATCCTGCATTGGGCGGACGAGCGGCAGCTCTCTATGCTGCCTGAGCGCGAGAACTCGACCATCGAAGCAGCGGCCTAGGGAGATCGGCGAATGCGCGTTGCCATGGTAACCGATGCCTGGTTCCCGCAGATCAATGGCGTGGTGCGCACCTTGAACCGTGTGCGTGATGAGCTGACGACGCTAGGGCATGATTTCACGGTCATCTCGCCCAGCGACTTCAAGACCTTTCCCTGTCCAACCTATCCGGAGATCCGCCTGGCCTTCTCGCCTGGTCGTGGGGTCAGCCGTTTGCTGGAGGAATCCGATCCGCAAGCCATCCACGTTCCGACCGAAGGACCGCTCGGCATGGCGGCACGGCGTTATTGCCTGCGTCGCGGCATCCCCTTCACCACCAGCTATCACACCCGCTTTCCGGAGTATCTCTCGGCGCGGGCGCCGGTTCCGCTCGGCTGGGGCTATCGCTTCATGCGCTGGTTCCACGGCCCCTCAGCCGGGGTGATGGTGGCAACCCCCTCGCTGAAGCGCGAATTGGGCGAGCGCGGCTTCGAGAAGCTGAAACAGTGGAGCCGGGGCGTCGATCTCACCCTCTTCCGCCCAAGACCCGATGAACCACCAATCCTGGATCTGCCCAAGCCGGTCTTCCTCTATGTCGGCCGGGTGGCGGTGGAGAAGAACATCGAGGCTTTTCTCAAGCTCGACCTGCCGGGCAGCAAGCTGGTGGTGGGCGGCGGCCCGCAGTTGGAGAGCTTGAAGACGCGCTATCCCGAGGCCCACTTCGTCGGCTCGAAGGAGGGCGAGACTCTGGCGCGGCACTATGTCCTGGGCGATGTCTTCGTCTTCCCTAGTCGAACCGACACCTTCGGACTGGTGCTGCTGGAGGCCATGGCCAGTGGCCTTCCGGTTGCCGCCTATCCCGTCACCGGCCCCTTGGACGTGGTGGGCAGCGAGGGGCCCGGCGTGCTGGACGAGGATCTTGCAAAGGCAGCGAAGGCGGCACTTGAGATCGATCCGGCAAAAGCGCGCGCCTATGCCGAGGGTTTCTCATGGCAGGCATGCGCCCAGCAGTTCATGGGATACCTTGCGCCCTTTGCCTGACAGGCCACCTGCGATCGTGCTATGGCAGCCGCCAAGGTCGTGCTGCGCGCGACAATTGGTGAGAGTAGAGCGACTGGCGTGGCCAAAGAGCACCGAAAACGTATCAAGCTGAACGCCGCGACCTGGCCCTTGGTCAAGCGCGTGGTGCGCGATTACGTGAAGCGTCACTACAGGCGGATCCTGGTTGCCGTGGTCTGCATGTTGTTGATGGCAGGCACCACCGCCGCCATGGCGCAGGTAATGGAGCCGCTGGCCAACGAGGTCTTCGAGTCCCGCAACGAGGCGACGCTCTATACCCTGGCCCTTGCGATCGTCGTGATCTTCTCGGTGAAGGGCTTTGCTGCCTTCGGACAGGGGGTCTTGATGAGCCATGTCGGCAACCGGGTGGTCGCCGACATTCAGCAAGAGCTCTTCCGCAAGCTCATGTCGATGGACCTGGCCTACTACAACGATAATGCGCCGGGCACGATGATCTCGCGCTTCACCAACGACGTGAACCGGATTCGCAGCTCTGTCGTCGACTCCATGGTGGGCTTCGGGCGCGACTTCTTCACCGCGATCGCGCTGATCGGGGTCATGTTCTACCAGGACTGGTTCCTGGCCTTCCTGGCAACCGTGGTCATTCCCTTGGTGGCCATGCCGATCATCGCGATCGGCAAGCGCATGCGTCGCGTCTCGGCCAGAAACCAGGAGGAGATGGGCCGCTTCAACACCCTCTTGGACGAAGCCTTTCAGGGCGTGCGCCACGTCAAGGCCTATAACATGGAGGCCTACGAAACCAAGCGTGCCGACCGCACGATCGACGAGGTCTTCCGTCTGACGCAGAAGGCGGCGGTCACCCGCGCCATCGTCAATCCCTTGACCGAGGTCGCCGGCGGCCTCTCGATCGTGGCCGTGTTGCTCTATGGCGCTGATCAGGTCTTGCGGCAGGGCGGCGACACGGGTTCCTTCTTCGCCTTCATCACTGCGGTGCTGCTGGCCTACGAGCCGCTGAAGCGCTTGGCCAAGCTGAACACCAAGTTGCAAGAGGGGCTGGCGGCGGCCGATCGGATCTTCGAACTGCTGGACAGCGAACCCACCATCTTCGACCCACCTGACGCTAAACCCCTGACCATCAAGGGCGGCGAGGTGGCCTTCGATGAGGTCTTCTTCTCCTACCATGAGAAGGCACCGGCGCTGAATGGACTGAATATCAAGGCACCGGCCGGCAAGACTATTGCGCTGGTCGGCGCCTCGGGGGCCGGCAAGACCACGGTCCTCAATCTCCTGCCGCGCTTCTTTGACGTGAACGGCGGTTCGGTCGTGATCGACGGCCAGGACGTGCGCCAGGTGACCATCGAGTCACTGCGCCACTCGATGGCGCTGGTCAGCCAGGAGGTGATCCTCTTCGACGAGACGGTCTACACAAACATTGCCTATGGCCGCCCTGACGCCGCTCAAGAAGAGATCGAAGAGGCGGCGCGCAATGCCGGGGCGCATGACTTCATCTCCAAGCTGCCGCAGGGCTATCAGACCCAGGTGGGGCCGCGTGGGGTGAAGCTGTCAGGTGGTCAGCGCCAACGCATCGCCATCGCGCGGGCCATGTTGAAGAACGCCCCGATCCTGCTGCTAGACGAGGCGACCAGCGCACTGGACACCGAGTCCGAACGCCATGTGCAGAGGGCTCTGAAGGTGCTGATGGTCGGGCGGACCACCTTGGTCATCGCGCATCGCCTTTCAACCGTGGTGGACGCGGACATCATCTATGTCATGGACGGCGGCCGTGTCGTTGAGCAGGGTACGCACCAGGAGCTGCTGGCCTTGAAGGGCGTCTATGCCAAGCTGAGCAGTCAGCAGCTCATGGGAGAGGTCAAGGCAAGCCCGAGCAGCGACCTGGCCACTGCCGGAGCTTAGGGCGGACTCGTGGCGCAGGATGCGAAGCCCAAGCGGCGGGCGCTGGACCGACCCTGGGTGCGCGGCCTGCTCTCCTGGCTGATCGCACTCTATCTCCGTTTTCTTCGTCTGACGACGCGCTGGCATTTGGAGGTACCGGACGAGACCAGAGAGCTGCTGGAGAATCGCAAGGGCTTTGTCGGCTGCTTCTCGCACAGCCGGATCGCGCTGACCTACCCCTCTTGGTTCTGGCCGGTGGAACGCCTGACGGTCCTGACCTCCAGCCATCGCGACGGCCTGCTTGTGGCGCGGGCCGTGGAACGGCTGGGCACGCAGGTCATCAGCGGATCAGGCACCTCGCCGGCACAAGGCGGCAAAGAGGCCTTGCAGGCGCTGTCGGAGGCGGCGGCCAAGGGACATGTCATCGGCATCACACCGGACGGGCCCAAGGGCCCCTTCCTGCGCGTCAAGGGCGGCTGTATCAGGGTCGCCAAGGCCGCCGACATCCCGCTGGTGCCCTTTGCACTGGCACAGCGTCGGGCCAGCTACCTCAAGACCTGGGATCGTTTTGTGCTGCCTTGGCCTTTCACCCGCGGCGTGCTGCTCTTCGGTGCGCCCATCGCGGTACCGCAGGAGCGCAGCCTTGAGGCCTTGGAGGACACGCGGCGCCAGGTCGAAGAGCGCCTGATCCAGCTGACGCAGGAGGCAGACCGCCGCTGCGGACGGCCGATCCTGGAACCCGGTCCCGACAGCGGTCGTCGTCCCAAGAGCCGCAAGAAGAGAAACGAAGGCGGCGAGAGTGCGCGCGCCTGAGTTCTGGCGTCGGTCGGGGATCTTGCCGACTCTGCTGTCGCCCATCGCGGCCGCCTATGCCTCGATCGGGCGAGGACGGCGGGAGAGGGTTGCAGGAACCAGACTTCCCGTGCCGGTCTTCTGTATCGGCAATCTGGTCCTGGGTGGGGCCGGCAAGACACCGGTGGCCCTTGCTTTGGCCGAGATGCTCTTGGGACGCGGCCTCCGGCCTTGCTTTCTGACCCGCGGTTACGGTGGGCGAGAGGCCGGCCCCTTGCTCGTCGATCCGGATCGCCATGGGTCGAGCGACGTCGGTGACGAACCTCTGCTCTTGGCGCGCAAGGCACCAACCATCGTGGCCCGGGATCGCCGCGCAGGGGCAGAGCTAGCGCTGAAACAGGGGGCCGACGCCCTGATCCTGGATGACGGCTTTCAGAACCCTAGCCTGGTGAAAGATCTCTCCCTGTTGGTCGTGGACGCAGCCTATGGCTTCGGCAATGGCCGCGTCTTCCCAGCCGGTCCCTTGCGCGAGAGGCTGACTGAAGGGCTTGCCCGCGCCGATGCCGTCGTTCTGCTGGAAGGCGGAGAGCCTGCAAGCCGTTTGGACCTGCCCCAATCCCTGCCGTGCTTCAAGGCGCGTCTCCAGGCACGGGGGCGAGCGGAGGGAGACGGGCAATACCTTGCCTTCGCCGGAATCGGGCGCCCTGAGAAGTTCTTCGCAAGCCTCAGGGTGGCTGGTGTGGACCTCGCCGGCACGCTTGCCTTCCCCGATCATCATCGCTACGCAGCCGAGGATCTGGCGCGGCTGCGCCGGGATGCCGAAGCCCGGGGCGCGCGGCTGATCACGACGGAGAAGGATCTGGTGCGGCTCAGCAAAGAAGAGAGGGAGGGCATCGCCGTCTTCCCCGTGGCGGTCGCCTGGGAGGAGCCTCAAGCCCTCGAACGTCTTGTCAATTCGGTCCTGAAGGGAGGGGAGCATGGCTAGTGGACGGCGCCCGCTGGTGCGGCGGGTAATCCAGGATCCCTTGGAGGCACTGCCGGTCTTCATCCTCTTGGGGATTGCACGCCTGCTGCCGGTGGATCGCGCCTCTGCGCTCGGCGGTTGGATGGTGCGCAAGGTCGGGCCGCGCATCGCCGGGCTGCGTCGCCGCTCGGAACGCGGGCTTGCCATCGCCTTTCCCGATATGCCGGAGAGCGAGCGCCAGGAGGTCACGACCCGCATGCTGGACAACTTCGGCCGGCTGCTGTTCGAGTATCCCCATCTGCCGAAGATCACCGAGGCCGACAGCGGCCGCATCGAGGTCGTTCGCGAAGAGATCATCTTCGACCTGGTGGCCCGCAAGCAGCCGGCGATCCTGATCGGCGCGCATCTGGGCAACTTCGAGATCGTGCCGCGCTATGTCGCCAGCCGTGGCCATCGCCTGAACATCTTCGCGCGCGGACCGAACAACGCCATCCTAGACCATGCCCTAAAGCGGTGGCGCGGGGCGGCGCAGATGTTCGACCGCGGCTTCTCCAGCGGGATGCAGGCAGCCCATGCCCTGCGTCAGGGTCAGTACGTGGCGCAGTTGATCGATCAGCGCTACGACAGTGGTCTGGCAGTCTCCTTCTTCGGGCAGGACGCCAAGACCAACCCGGCCATGGCCCGCACGGCCCTGCACCTGAAGCTGCCGATCGTGCCTTGCCGCACCCAGCGGCTGGAGGGCGCGCGTTTCCGGGTGACCGTGGAAGAACCTTTGGAACTGCCCGACAGTGGCGATCGTGATGCCGATGTCCTGGCGCTGACCCAAGCAATGACGGCACAGGTCGAGGCCTGGGTGCGCGACGATCCGGGCCAGTGGTTCTGGCTGCATCGTCGCTGGCCCAAGGCGCTCTACCGCGCGGATCAGTGACCGGATCGGAGTCGATCACGGCCAGAGGGCGGTCCCCCCGCGCGGACCGCGACCTCTCGCCACTCACAAACCCAATTGTGTGAGATTACATAAGTCATGCGGTTTCCTTCAAAGGAGGAAAGTATGACTTCAATAAGCTTAAAAGATGAGCGAGCGCTAGACTTGCGTCATGAGCCGCGAGTATTGGGCGACAAGGTCGCTTTTGGGTTCGTCAAGCTGTTGCGCTTTGTCGCCGACAAGTTCTTCGCCAAACGTTACGGGCACCGGGCCGTCGTTCTTGAGACAGTAGCCGCAGTCCCGGGGATGGTTGGCGGCCTGCTGCAGCATCTCTCAGCCTTGCGCCGCATCCGCGATGACCGCGGTTGGATCAAGACCCTGCTGGATGAGGCAGACAACGAGCGTATGCACCTGATGACCTTCATTGAGATCGCTCAACCCAACCGTTTTGAGCGGGCCGTGATCATGGTCACGCAGTTGCTGTTCTACAATGCTTACTTCTTCCTCTACCTGCTAAGCCCGCGAACGGCTCATCGCGTGGTTGGCTACTTTGAGGAAGAGGCTGTCGTCAGCTACACGCAGTACCTTGCAGAGGTTGATGCCGGTCGGCATCAGAACGTTCCTGCCCCACAGATCGCAATCGACTATTGGGGGCTGAAAGCGGACGCAACCTTGCGCGATGTGATCATCGCGGTGCGCGCCGATGAGGCAGAACACCGGGATGTCAATCATGGCTTCGCCGATGATCTCTCGCGACGCAACAGCGGCGGGCCGCCAGAGAGCGATGAGGCACGGCAGGATATGGTCGACCGGATCGAACCTGAATACAAGGAGGCTGCTTAGTCGTCACTAAGCACGCTAGCTCAACCTATACCGCCACTCTAAGAGGCTGTCCGAATGAGCGGAAGGCGCAGGCCCCAAACACTGGGCCTGCGCCTTCGCACGCATAGGCTACGATGTTGTCCTGTTGAGCCGCGGGGGACTACCTGCGGTTCATACGGTTCTCGATCAGATCTTCGACCACAGCCGGCTCGGCCAGGGTCGAGGTATCGCCCAAGCTGCCATACTCGTTCTCGGCGATCTTGCGCAGGATGCGGCGCATGATCTTGCCCGAGCGGGTCTTGGGCAGGCCCGGCGCCCACTGGATCAGGTCCGGCGTGGCAATCGGGCCAATCTCTTGGCGCACCCACTTCACCAGCTCTTTGCGCAGCTCCTCCGTGGGCTCTTCGCCGGCGACCAGGGTGACGTAGGCATAGATGCCCTGGCCCTTGATGTCGTGCGGGTAGCCGACGACGGCGGACTCCGCGACCTTCTCGTGAGCCACCAGTGCACTCTCGACCTCGGCCGTGCCCATGCGGTGGCCGGAGACGTTGATCACATCGTCCACCCGCCCGGTGATCCAGTAGTAGCCGTCCGCGTCGCGGCGACAGCCGTCACCGGTGAAATAGCGGTTCTTGTAGGTCGAGAAGTAGGTCTGAACGAAACGCTCGTGGTCGCCATAGACCGTGCGCATCTGACCCGGCCAGGACTGGGTGATGCAGAGGTTGCCCTCGCAGGCGCCCTCCAGGTGGTTGCCCTCGGCATCGACGATCTGAGGCTGAATCCCGAAGAAGGGGCGGGTGGCGGAGCCTGGTTTCAGCGGTGTGGCGCCGGGCAGCGGGGTGATCAAGATGCCGCCGGTCTCGGTCTGCCACCAGGTATCGACGATCGGACAGCGCTCGTCACCGACCACGTTGTAGTACCAGAGCCAGGCTTCGGGATTGATCGGCTCGCCGACCGAGCCCAGCACCCGCAGGCTTTGACGGCTGGTCCGCTTCACCGGCTCGTCACCGTCGCGCATCAGGGCACGGATAGCGGTCGGCGCGGTGTAGAAAATGTTGACCTTGTGCTTGTCCACCACCTGCCAGAAGCGCGAGGTGTCGGGATAGTTCGGCACGCCCTCGAACATCAAGGTCGTGGCACCGTTGGCGAGCGGTCCGTAGACGATGTAGCTGTGCCCGGTGACCCAGCCGATATCGGCCGTGCACCAGTAGATGTCCCCATCGTGGTAGTCGAAGACATACTGGTGGGTCATGGAGGCATAGACGAGATAGCCGCCGGTGGTGTGCAGCACGCCCTTGGGCTTTCCGGTAGAGCCGGAGGTGTAGAGGATGAAGAGCGGGTCTTCCGCATTCATCTCCTCGGCCGGGCAGTCGGCATCCACGCCGGCCATCTCTTCGTGGTACCAGATATCGCGGCCGTCCTGCCACTTGATGCCGCCGCCGGTGTGGCGCACGACCAGGACGTGGCGCACGCCCTTTGCCATCTCCAGCGCGGCATCGACATTGGCCTTCAGTGGAACCTTGCGTCCGCCACGCAGGCCCTCGTCGGCGGTGATCACGAAGTCGCTCTCACAGTCGGTGATGCGCCCGGCCAGGGCGTCGGGTGAGAAGCCGCCGAAGACGATGGAGTGGACTGCGCCGATGCGGGTGCAGGCCAGCATGGCATAGGCCGCCTCCGGGATCATCGGCATGTAGATGGTGACGCGGTCACCCTTCTTGACGCCCTTGGCCTTCAGCACATTGGCCATGCGGCAGACATAGCCGTGCAGCTCGCCATAGGTGATGTGCTTGTGATCTTTGGGATCGTCGCCTTCCCAGATGATTGCCGTGTCGTCCGCCTTGGTCGCCAGATGGCGGTCGGTGCAGTTGTAGGAGACGTTGGTGGTGCCGTCGGCAAACCAGCGGATGTGCACGTCGTCGGCTGCGTAGGACACATCCTTGATCTGGGTGAAGGGTTTGAACCAATGGATGCGTTTGCCGTGCTCGCCCCAGAAGGCCTCCGGATCCTTCACGGACTGCTCGTACATGCGCGCGTAAGACGCTTCCGTTGCCCAGGCCTTGTCCGCCAGCTCGTCGCGCACCGGAAAGATCGAGGTCTCCGTCATTGGTTTCTGTTCCTTCTCCCAAGGATTCTGCCAAGTGTCTCGGATAGGGCGCAATCCTTCCTCCCCGAAGAGCAGGCCCCGTCCGAACAGGCCTTGGACGTACACTGTTCAGGCGGGCAAAGGCAATTGATCAGGCTCAAAAGTGGAGGGTGGGCTAGACCGTCTTGATTGCGAATTTTGCTGCTGCGGCCATCTTTGCCTTGCCCGGCTAGGGGGTGGCTTTGCTAACCTATGCGCCGGATCGACATGGGGAGCAATCGATGCTGGCCGCTCAGAAGACTGTGGCTGCGGGAATCCTGGCTGGAGCAATGCTGCTCGTGGCTCAAGGAGCAAACGCGCAAGAGCAGGGTAGTGCGCCCAAGCCAGCAGTTCTGGTGGCACCGGTCGTCAATGAAGAGGTCGACGTCTCTCAGGTCTTCGTCGGCACCATTGAGGCCATTCAAGAGGTCGAGTTGAGGGCCCGTGTCGAGGGGTTCTTGGAGAAGGTCCTCTTCAAGGAAGGCCAGATGGTCACGGCCGGCCAGCTGCTCTATCAGATCCAGAAGGCGCAGTATCAGGCGAGCCTCGACCAGGCGACTGCCGATGAGGAGCAGGCCGAAGCGACCTTGCAGGGCGCGCAAGCCCAGGTCGCCGATACCCAGGCTGAGTTCGATCGCCAAGCAGCGCTCTTGACAAGGGGCAACACCTCGCAAGCGCGCTACGACCAGTCAAAGGCGGCCCGCGATCAGGCCGTGGCTTCCGAGAGCGACGCCAAGGCGCAGATCGCCTCGGCCAAAGCGCAGGTCGAGCAGGCAAAGCTGAACCTCTCCTACACCGACATCGCTTCGCCGATCGCCGGCAAGATCGGCAAGACGGCGGTGACGCAGGGCAACCTGGTCGACCCCAGCAGCGCCGTTCTGGCCACCGTGGTCCAGTTGGATCCGATCCGCGTGGTCTTCTCGATCTCCGATGCAGACTATGTCGAGGTGCGGCAGCAACTGATCAAGGATGAGGTCAAGGATGGCGACAAGGTCTTCGATTTCCACCTGACCCTGCCGACCGGTCAGCCCTATGAGTACCCGGGCACCTTCTCCTTCGTGGACAATCAGGTCGACCCCAACACCGGGACGATTGCGATTCGGGCGGACTTCCAGAATCCGCAGCAGCTCTTGGTCCCTGGCCAGTTCGTGCGGGTCACGACAAGTGAGGCCCATCCCAAGACCCTGCCTGTGGTGCCGGCCAAGGCAGTCCAGCAGGATCGCACGGGCCGCTTTGTCTTCGTGCTCGGCAAGGACGATCGGGCAGAACGGCGCGACATCAAGGTAGGCGAGCGCGTGAAAGACGGCTGGGCGGTGGACCAAGGTCTGGTCTCGGGCGAGATGGTGATCGTTGAAGGTATCCAGAAGATCCACAACGGCGTCCAGGTCGCGCCCAGTGCAGCCAAGTCAGAGCCGGCTGCCGGCAGTGGCGGTGGCCAAGCGGGTCAGAGCGAGGCCGGACAGAGCGGAACCGCGACGGACGGCGGGTCGACAGCGCCCCAACAAGATGGCTCCCAACAGGATGCGCCCAGTGGCGCGACCTCGAACTAGGGCGGCGGGGCAGGCGGGATGATCTCCGGCACCTTTATTCGCCGACCCCGTATGGCCGCGGTTGTGGCCATCATCATGGTGCTGGCCGGAACCTTGGCGCTCTTTGCCTTGCCGGTGGCGCAGTATCCGGAAATCACGCCGCCGGTGGTCAACGTGACCGCCAGCTACCCCGGTGCCGACTCCGTCACCTTGGCCGACACGGTGGGCTCTCCCATCGAGAGCCAGGTCAACGGCGTGGACGACATGATTTATATGTCTTCCACCTCGAACTCGAGCGGGAACTACACGCTCTCTGTCTATTTCGAGATCGGCACGGATCCCGATATCGCCCAGGTCAATGTGCAAAACCGCGTTTCTCTGGCGACACCGCAGCTGCCGGAGACGGTGCAGCGCCTAGGCGTATCGGTGCAGAAGCAGCAGCCGAACTTTCTGGTCATCGTCAACGTCTTCTCGCCCGACAATCGCTACGACAACCTCTTCATCTCCAACTTCACGTCGATCAACGTCCAGGATGCGCTGGCGCGTGTGAACGGTGTCGGCAGTACGGCGATCCTGGGAGAGCTGATCTACTCCATGCGGGTCTGGCTCGATCCGGTGAAGATGACGGCACTCAACATCTCGCCGACCGAGGTCTCCAACGCGATTTCCGAGCAGAATATCCAGGCTTCCTTGGGACAGATCGGTGCACCGCCGATCGCCGATGACCAGGTGCTGCAGTACAACATCCTTGCAGAAGGGCGCCTGAAGACGGCTGAGGAGTTCGGCAACATCGTGGTGCGGACCAACGATCTGGGCGCCGTGGTGCGGGTGCGCGATCTGGGCCGTGTCGAGCTGGGTGCGCAGTCCTATAGCTCGACCAGTGAATTGAACGGCAAGCCGACGGCGACCCTGGCCATCTATCAGGCTCCGGGTGCCAACGCGCTGGCCGTGGCCGAGGGTGTGGCAGCGGAATTGGAAGAGCTGAAGGGCCGCTTCCCTGAGGGCCTGGACTATAAGGTGGTCTACGATTCCACCCTCTTCGTCGAAGCCTCGATCAACGAGATCATCATGACCCTGGTGCTGACCGGCTTCATCGTGCTGGTCGTCACCTTCATCTTCCTGCAGGACTGGCGGGCCACCCTGATCCCAGCCTTCACCATTCCGGTCTCGCTGGTCGGCACCTTTGCCGTATTGCTGATGTTGGGCTATTCGGCCAATACCATATCGCTCTTCGCGTTGGTCTTGGCGATCGGCATTGTGGTCGATGACGCCATCGTTGTGGTTGAAAATGTACAACGATTGATGGAAGAAGAGGGTCTGGGTCCACGCGAGGCTGCCCATGCCGCGATGGAGCAGGTGAGTGGCCCGATCGTCGCCACCACCATGGTGCTGGTCGGCATCTTTGCTCCCACGGCCTTCCTGCCCGGCATTACCGGCGAGCTCTATCGTCAGTTTGCGGTGACGATCACCACCTCGGTGATCCTTTCCTCGATCAACGCCTTGACCTTGAGCCCGGCCTTGGCGGCGCTCTTCCTGCGGCCGCCGGGCTCAGGCAAGAAGTTCATCTTCTTCCGTGCCTTCGACACCGTGCTGGACAAGAGCCGCAATGGCTACACGCGGATCGTCGGCTGGCTGGCGCGCCGCGCGGTGATCGCCGGCCTCTTGATGATCGGCACCGGTGTGGCGACCGGAATGCTCTACACCAGCCATCCGACCGGGTTCCTGCCGAACGAAGACCAGGGTGTGCTCTTCGTCAACGTACAGCTTCCCGATGCCGCCGCTCTGCCGCGCACCGTGGAGGTCATGGATCGGGTCGAGAAGATCGCGGAGAAGGAAGAGAGTGTCGAGGACGTCATCGTCGTCAACGGCTATTCGATGCTGGCTGGCGGTTTCGCCACCAATGCCGGCTTGGCGATCATCGTTCTCAAACCCTGGGATGATCGCCCGCCCTTGCGCCCCATCTTTCAGAAACTGAGCGCTGAGTACCTCGGCATTCCGGAAGCCAACATCCTGACCTTCCCACCGCCGCCGATCCCCGGTGTGGGCACGGCCGCCGGCTTCGATTACCGCCTGCAGGCCCTGGGCAGTCAGACGCCCGAAGAGCTAGCTGCGACCGCACGCTCGCTCATTGTTGCGGCCAATGCGCGGCCGGAGATCGCCAGTGCCTATACGACCTTCTCGGCTGATGTGCCGGCGCTCTACCTCGACGTCGATCGGGTAAAGGCCGAGAGCCTGGGCGTGCCCGTCTCTTCACTCTTCTCGGTGCTCCAGACGCAGCTGGGTTCCTATTACGTCAACGACTTCAACCTCTTTGGCCAGACCTACCAGGTGAACATTGAGGCCGACGCCCAGTATCGGCGGACCACGGACGACGTGCTGAACCTTTATGTGCAGTCGAACAGCGGCCACATGGTGCCGGTCCGGACCCTGGCGACCATTGAAGAGACCCTCAGCCCACAGCTCTTCTATCGCTACAACCTCTTCTCCGCGGCGACGATCAACGGTTCCGCCGCGCCGGGCTATTCTTCGGGACAAGCCATGGCGGCCATGGCCGAGGTCTCGGCCAAGACCCTGCCGGATGGCTATGATTTCGAGTGGTCCTCCATGTCCTATCAGGAGCAGAAGGCGGCCGGGCAGATCGGCGCCATTTTGGCCCTGGCCGTGATCTTCGGTTATCTCTTCCTGGTGGCGCAGTATGAGAGCTGGTCTGTGCCGCTTTCGGTCATCACCTCGGTCGTGGTCGCCGCCTTCGGTGCCACCATCTCACTGGTGCTGACCGGCCTGCCAAGCAACCTCTATGCCCAGATCGGCATCGTGCTGCTGGTGGGACTGGCGGCAAAGAATGCCATTCTCATTGTCGAGTTCGCGAAGGAGCAGCGCGAGGCCGGCAAGACCCTGGTCGAGGCCGCGATGGAAGGCGCCCATATGCGCTTCCGGGCCGTGCTGATGACCGCCTTTGCTTTCATCATCGGTGTGGTGCCGCTTGTGGTGGCCACCGGTGCCGGTGCTGCCAGCCGCGTTTCCATCGGTATTCCCGTGCTGGGTGGCATGCTCTTCGCCACCGTGCTGGGCATCATTCTGATCCCCGGCCTCTATGTCTTCTTCCAGTGGATGGGAGAGACCATCGGCGACCTGCCGGAACGCCGCCGCATGTCGAAGATGGCGCGTGCGGCCCTCCAAGGCCGCGGCGAGGGCGAAGGTTAGTCTGGTCCATCTCGCCTGGCTGTCTCATCGTCGAGTTGCTCCCAATCTCTAGGCTTCACGGTAGCGCGATGACCTGGTTGGCATTGGCTATCTGTGGTAATCTATCCGCTAGGGCATCCAAACTCCGAAAGTCGAGGAGGCTGTCATGGCGATCATTTTCGGGACAGGGGTGGCCAACGATGTCTTGTTCGGGACCAACTCTGCCGATCAGATCTTTGGGCTGAGTGGAGATGATCGTCTCTATGGCCTAGAAGGGCCAGACTCGCTCTTTGGCGATGCTGGCGATGACTTGAGCTTGAGCGGCGGCTTGGGCGATGATTTCCTGAATGGTGGTCAGGGCGACGACAAAGACTTCTTCGGCGGCTCCGGTGACGACACGCTCTGGGGTAAGAACGGCGCGGACAGCGCCTTCTTCGGCGAGACCGGCGCCGACACGCTGAGGGGTGACAGCGGAATCGACCAGGGCTTCTTTGGAGGCCTGGGCGATGATCGCCTCTACGCCGGCGGTGGCCCCAACACAGGCTTCTACGGCGACGAAGGCAATGATTCCATCGCCGGCGGAGTGACTGCCGACGTCTCGTTCCTTGGCGGGCTTGGCAATGACGTACTTTTTGGCGCCAAGGGCCCGGACAGTGATTTCGACGGCGGATCGGGTGCCGACACGATTTTCGGAGGACTGCAGATCGATCGGAGCCTCTTCGGCGGAAGTGGCGATGATCTGGTCCACGGGGGAGAAGGGAAAGACTCCCTCCTCTATGGCGATGCCGGCGCTGATAGGATCTACGGTGACGGCGATTCTGATGTCCAGCTTTTCGGCAATGCGGGTAATGATCTCATCTTCGGGAAAGAGGGAGGCGACTTCCAGCTCTATGGCGATGCGGGCGATGACAGGATCTATGGCGACGGAGGTTTTGATGCCCAGCTCTTCGGCGATGCGGGTGATGATCTCATCTTCGGGAAGGAGGGAATCGAATCAGGGCTCTATGGCGATGCGGGCGCTGATACGATCTACGGCGGGAGTGACACTGATCTCATCCACTACGGTGGTTCCGGAAACGACGTCATCGATGGCGGTACAGGCTTTGATCGAACTCTGAAAGGTGACAGTGGTGACGACACCATCTTCGGGAGGGAGGGCGATGACTTCAGTTTTGAAGGGGGTGAGGGCAACGACCTGATCTATGGTGGCTCCGGTCGCGAATACTTCCTTTGGGGCGGGGATGGCCAGGACACCATCTTTGCCGAGGATGCCAGTGATAGGACGATCTCAGGAGACGAGGGGGACGATCGCCTCTACGGAGGTACCGGTCGGGACACAAGCCTCCTCGGAGGTTTTGGTGACGATCTGGTTTTTGGCGGGAATGAGAACGACCGCGCGCTCTATGGCGGCAGCGGGGAGGATCTCCTGTTTGGCGGTCTGGGCGGTGACCGGACTCTGCGCGGCGGGCTGGACAACGATAGGATCTATGGCGGAAGCGGCAATGATCGTGCCTTTCGAGGCGGTGCTGGTGACGACTTTCTTGCAGGGGACAGCGGCAACGATTTTGAGTTGCTCGGTGGAAACGGTGCGGATGTGGTCTCTGGGCGCCATGGCGACGACACCTCGCTCTATGGCGGCGGCGATGCGGATCGTATCTTCGGTGGGGCTGGCGACGACTCCCTCCTCTTCGGCGGGCTTGGCGACGACCGGATCGTCGGTGGAGGCGGTGACGACCTCTCACTGGTCGGCGACGGCGGCAAAGACGAGATCTATGGTGGCAATGGCAGCGATCTGCTGTTCGGTGGTTCAGACAGTGACCAGCTTTACGGCGGCAACGCCATGGATTCCCTCTTCGGCGGTGCGGGTGACGATGAGGGCCTCTTTGGCGGCAATGCCCGCGATCTGCTCTATGGCGATACAGGCCAAGACAGCGCGTTCTATGGCGGTACCGGCGATGATCGCGCCTATGGCGGCAGCGGTGCCGATCAGCTCTTCGAGGGTTCACTCGGCGATGATTTCCTGACCGGTGACAGCGGCGCCGACTCGCTCTTCTACGGCGGTGCGGGTCAAGACGGGCTGAGCGGCCGTCAGGGCGACGATGCCTTCCTCTTCGGCGGGCGCGACGATGATCGCCTCTCAGGCGGGATCGGTGAAGATTCCTACTTCTACGGCGGCACCGGTGCCGACATCATTTTCGGCGGCAATGGGAAAGATGCCTTCCTCTTCGGAGGGAGCGGTATCGATACCTTCTACGGTGGTGGAGGCAACGACACCTTTGTCGTCGAGCAACAAGACCATCTGGCCGCCGGCGAGACCTTTGACGGCGGGGCGGGTGTGGACACTTTGCTCTTGACCAATGGCGTCACGCTTTCGGCTGGCGTGCTGGCGACCAACGTTAATGTGATCGCCTATGGCTGAGGCAGGAGCCCCCAGCGCGCTCAGAAACCTGGCAGGCTGGAGACGATGAGGTCACTCATCTGGGCCAGGGCCTGGCTCATGGCGGCGGCCATACCCGGTAGGCTGGGCTCGGCCGGCTGGGTGATGATCTCGGTCGCGTCGCTGGTGATGACGGTTCCGTCATCCGGCTGACGGACGACCCAGCGCGCGTTCAAGACCACCTGGTTCGAGGGATTGGCCTCGAAGGCATTGACCGTGACCTCCAGGCGGTACTGTGGCGGCACGCTGGCTGCATCGCTTTCTTGGAAGATCTGCGCACCTGGTAGGCGTCTGGAGAGGTTAGAGACCAAGACCCTGGTCACCATGGCGCCGAAAGGCTCGCCCCAGCGGGCGGTCTCTGCGACCTCCAGCTGATAGGTCGCGTTGTAGCGCACCACCTGTGGGCGATCGAGATAGCGGGGAATGTCGACCGCCTCGACCGAGAGGGCCAGATTGCTCAAGGGTCCAGGCGCAGCCGGCGGGATCGGCACCAGGGTGTAGACCTTGGGCGGCGGTGTCGATCCGCAGGCGGCCAGAACAAGAGAGGTCAAGAGCAGAAGAGCGAAGCGCAGGGAAGCGGTCATCGTGCGAAATCCCGATCAAGGTCGACCTTGCCGCGGATCAGGGCGCCGGGCTGCGCCTCCAGGAACTCGGCCAGGACGCGGACCGCACGCAGCGCGTCGCGCAGCTCCACCATGGACTGGCGCAGATCACGCTGCAGCGGCGAGTTGGGTTCCAAGGTGGTCAAGGTCTTGGCCAGGCGATCCAGGGCGACCGCGCCGTTGTTGAGGAAGCTGCGGGCGGCGGTCATGACCGGCCCGATGTCGCGGCTGGTGGTGTTCAGCAGTTTCTTGGCCGAGGCCATGGCGCTGTCCAGTTGCTTCAAGGTGTCTTGGATCTCGGGCGAGCGTGCCAGTGCGCCATAAGCCTCCACCGTGTTGCGAACATCCTCGACCAGGGCGTTCAGCGGCAGGCGGGCCACATTGTTCAGGATCTCGGTAATGGAACGCGTGACCTCGGTCAGTGCGGTCGGTTTGGTCGGGATGATCGGATAGCGACTGCCCTTGCCTAAGCTCTGACGCGGCTCGTCCGGGAAGAACTCAAGTGCCACCATCATCGATCCGGTGATGATGTTGGAGAGCTGAAGCTGTGCCCGCAATCCCCGCTGCACCAGCGCATCGGCGATCTCATAGGGCACGGCGGCGATCTCGTCGATCTGCCCGCCCACGATCTTGAAGCGATCGGCCTCGATCTCGATGATCACCGGGACCAGGACCTGATTGGTCGACGCATCGAATTCCAGGCGCACGCTCACGACCTCGCCAATCTTCATGCCGCGCAGCACCACTGGCGCATTGCGTTCCAATCCGCGGACGCTGTCGGGGAAGTAGAGGAGGAAGCGGCGGCGCCGGCTGAAGCCAGCTTCATTGGCGGCTTCTTGGTTCGGATAGAGCCGAAAGCGCTCGTTCTTCTCAGCCACCGGTGTCGTCTTGCCAACCTCGCCGGTCTCGAAGGCAACGCCACCGGCAAGCACGGCCTGCAACGACTCGATCTGCAGGCGGAAGTCGCCGCCGTCGGTGGTGAGCGCGATACCCGAGGCGTTCCAGAACCGGGTGCCCACATGCACCAGCTTGTCGTGAGGATCGCGGACGAAGGCGTGGATCAGGATGTCATCCTCTTCGTCCTTCAGCTCATACCCCAGCACTTCGCCAACCTGGATGCCACGATAGAAGATGGGTGAACCGGCAGAGATCGACTGGAGCTTCTTGGTGGTCAGAAGGTACTCGGTTCCGGGATCGCTGGACTGCAGGACCGGCGGCTGTTCCAAGCCGTCGAACTTGGTGGTGAGCTCTCCAGGCTTGGGATTGAAGGCGACATAGGCGCCAGAGACCAGGGTGCCCAAACCGGACACGCCTGAAGGACCGATGCGCGGGCGTTCGACCCAAAACTGTGTCTCAGGACCCAGATAGTCCTCTGCCTCTGCGTTCATCCTGACGCCGACGATGACGGTTCTGAGGTCCTCGCTCAGGGTCACGCTATCGACCTGGCCCAAGGTCACATCCTTGTGCTTGACCTGCGTCTGACCCGCTTCCAGCCCGTCGCCGGTATCGAAGTCGATGGTGATGTAGGGCCCTTGGTCCGAGAGTGTGCGCCAGCCGAGAAAGGCCGCGACGCCAAGCGCGATGATGGGCACCAGCCAGATCAGGCTGAAACGCCGCTGGTGTCCGCCTTTGGCCAGCGGCAGATCGTCGTCGTCTTGGTCCAAGAGGCTCATTCCGCCGCCTCCGAACCCAGACGCCCGCGCCGCGATTCTGCCTCGGGGTTTTCGCCCTGGTTGAATCCGGCGCGATCCCACATCACGCGGGGATCAAAGGACATGGCCGCCAGCATAGTCAGGACCACCACAGTGGCAAAACAGGTAGCACCAAAGCCGGGATAGAAGGTCGCAATCTGTCCCACTTGCACCAATGCGATCATGATCGAGACGACGTAGATGTCGATCATCGACCAGCGTCCGATGACTTCGACCAGGCGATAAAGCCGGGTGCGGTCGTGCAGCCGCCAGGGCGTGCTGAGCTGGGTCGTGATCAAGAGAAACATCATCGCGCAGATCTTCAAGGCCGGAACCGCGACGCTGGCGATAAAGATGATCAGCGCAAGCGGCCACGACCCCAAGTGGATCAGGTCGATGACACCGCCCAGGATGGTGCTGGGATAGGTCTTGCCCAGCGAGATGACGGTCATCACCGGGAAGGTGTTGGCCGGGATATAGATCACCGCAGCGGCAATCAGTAAGGCACAGGGACGCCCCAGGGAATTGGGCTTGCGATGATGAACCGTCGTACCGCAGCGCGGACAGGCGAGATGACCTCTCGGGCGTGACCAGAGGCGCAGCAGCAGCCCGCAGCCATGACAGGAATACTTCCGGCCAACATCGCTGGGCGGCGGGCGATGAGTGACGCCGCGTCGCTCCAGGGCCACCCAGTACTCACCATGATCCACGCGGGCGCTGATCATCACTGTCACGATCATCATTGCGGCCATCGCATAGACCGCCGGCCCGAAGGAGACTGAAGCCAGGTCAGCAAGCTTGGTGTAGGAGACGAAGAGCGCGATCAGATAGACCTCGACCATGGCCCAGGGCGCCAGGCGCTCGATCCATAGCACCATCGGGATGACAATGCGCGGCGGCTTCTTCATCAGCAGCAGCACAGGGATGAGCGCGATCAAGGTCCAGGTCACTGCCGGGGCAATGATGGTGTTCAGCAGGACGAAGAAGGCCAGTTCGTAGAAGCCGCGCGTGGTGAACTCCCAAATCCCGGTGATCAGGTCCGAGTGATGCAGGCGGCCAGCGAAATCGACGGTGATGAAGGGCATGGTCAGCGCGATGCCCAGCATCGTCAGCCCGGCCAAAGCCAGCGCAAAACCTTTAGTGAGAGACTTCTGGACGATGCGCTGGAGGCGTCTGTTACAACGGGCGCAAAAGACGTCGCCGTAGTCCAGCTTAGGCACACGCTGCTCCAGTCCGCAGTCATGGCATTCCGTGACTGCAGCTGACCCCGCCGAAAACCAGCAGGCCTGCTCGCTGTCGCCGATTGCAGCCACTGGGCTCCCCGTGCCGCTGTTTTACTGCGTGACCCTAGAGCAGCGGTTCGCGCTCCTGCAAGCCTGACCAAGAGAAGGCTGCAGCGGAGATCAGAAATCAAACCGGATGTGGCTTCGTCAGCGCCCTCTACCTGGCTGCGCGCATGAAGTTGTCGTAGAGCCGTTCGGCGCTGGCCAGAAAGGCGTCAATCTTGGCAGCGGCGGCTTGGTCCATGCGCTCCACGGCGCCCTCGCCCATGGCGGCAGTCAAGGCATCGCGATAGGCTGGAATGGCGGCCCAGTTGGCGACCGTATCGGCCTCAACCTCGACGTGATACTGCATCGACCAGGCCTGTTCGCCGACGCGCATTGCCTGCACCCGACAGACCGGCGAACTGGCCAAGACCACCGCATCCTCCGGCGGTTGCGCCACCTTGACCGAGTGCCATTGCAGGCAGGTCTGCTGCTGGGCCAGGCCCTCAAAGAGGGGATCAGCCAGACCCTCGGCCGTCAATTCCACCTCCATCACGCCGATCTCACCCGGCGTCTGCGGCCCGCAGGTGCCGCCCAGAGCGTCGGCCAAGAGCTGATGGCCCAGACAGAGGCCGAGGAAGGGCTTCTTCAGGTCCCAGACCCAGGTTCTGATCGCCGCCTTTTCGGGGATCAGCCAGGGATGTGCTTCGACATCCCAGACATCCATCGGTCCGCCCATGACCCAGAGCGCGTCATAACTGGCGAGATCGGGGATGGCCTCGCCCTCGTCCAACTCGACGGCGTCCCACTGGATGCCATCGCGGGCCAGGAAACGGCGCAGCGAACCAGGGTGTTCGCAAGCCACATGCTGAAAGACCAAAAGGCGCATCTAATTTCCCTTCTGGCGCTCGGCGGCAATCAGATCGGCCAGGCGCTGCCTCTGTGTGCCTTCGACGGTAAAGTTAGAGGGATCCAGCCAGATCTCATAGGCTTTGCGCAAGGCCGGCCAGTCGCCGTCCAGGATCGAGAACCAGGCCGTGTCCCGGTTTCGTCCCTTATAGACCTGCGCCTGGCGAAACAAACCATCGTAGGAGAAACCCAGGCGTTCGGCCGCAGCGCGCGAGGCGGCATTCAAAGAATCGCACTTCCACTCGTAGCGACGATAGCCCAGCTCGTCGAAGGCGCGACGCATCATCAAGAACATGGTCTCGGTCGCCGCCCGGGTGCGCTGCAGGCGTAGCGAGTAGGAGATGTAACCGACCTCGATCACCCCAACTTCGGGCTGGATGCGTAGATAGGAGGCAAAGCCGACGGCCTTGTTGGTCGCGGCATCGATGATCGTATGAAAGAGCGGATCGGCGCTTTGCGCGGCGCCCTCCATCCAGGTCCGAAATCGCTCGATCCTATCGAAGGGCTCTTCCGGCAGATAGGTCCAAACCCGGCCGTCCTTATCTGCGCTGTAGGCCTCGAAAAGGTCTTCGGTGTGATCAGCCACGGACAGGGGCTCCAACCGGCAATAGCGGCCTTCAATGGGACGGCGCGGCGGTCGCGGACGAGCGGTCCAATTCGGCATGGCCTCACCGATCGGAAGTCCGAGTTCATTCAGGCGTTGGCTCATGGATTCCCTCCTCCGCGTTTCGTCGAGGCCCTTCCTTGCCCGGATCTCGGTCTCGTGTTAATGTCCAAAATCGACCAATTCTAACAGACCAATTCATGAAGCAAGCGCCCTGGATGGGCTTTTCGATCGCACGCGGTGTGGCGACGCCTATCTTCGAACAGATCTGCCAGGCGATCCGCGATCAGGTAGCCTCCGGGGCGCTGCCGGAGGGAACGCGCTTGCCGCCGACCCGGGTTTCGGCGACCGAGCTGGGTGTTTCGCGTTCGACGATGGTGACCGCCTATGAGCAGCTGGTGGCCGAAGGCTATCTGGCCAGCACGCCTGGCTCCGGCTATCGCGTCTGTCCGGTGGGCGAGATCGAGCTCAGGCCGCAACCGCGTGCGCCCGAGCCCGAGGCGGCGGAAGAGGAGGTCGGCCCGCCGCATCCCTTTCAGGCCGGCTATCCGGACATGCGTCTCTTCCCGCATGGCCAGTGGGCGAAGACGGTGGCGCGGGTCTGCCGCTCTGACCCTAAGGCAATGCTGGTCGGCGCCTCGCCGCTTGGCAGCCTGGCCTTGCGTCGGGCCGTTGCGCAGCATGTTGCCGACTGGCGCGGCATCGAGGCCTCGCCACAGCAGATCCTAATCACCGCGGGGTCCGGCGATGCGCTGGAGCTCTGCATTCACACCTTGACCGGGCTTGGCGACAGCATCGGGCTCGAGGAGCCGGGTTATCTACCCTTGCGTGGCTTCGTCTCCAGCCTGAGGCTTGGCCAGATCAGTTTGCCGATTGACGAGCAGGGTGCCCAGGTCCCTCAAGGCACGGCGAAACCCAGGTTGGTGGTGCTGACGCCGTCGCATCAGTTTCCATTAGGGGGAGCCATGTCGCCGGGGCGCCGCCTGGCCTTTGCGCGCTGGGCAGAAGAGCATGACGGCTGGATCATCGAGGACGACTACGACAGCGAGTTCCGCTATGCCGGCAGGCCGATTCCGGCCATGGCGGGCTTCGACCGCCTGCGCCGGACGATCTATATCGGCAGCCTCTCCAAGATCTTCTCCAATAGCCTGAGGCTCGGCTATCTGGTGGTGCCGGAGCGCTTGCTCGGCGCCTTCCGTGCCAGGCTGCGTGAATACGGCGTCAAGGCCTCCTTGATGCCGCAGCGCGCCTTGGCTGACTTTATCATCAAGGGCGACTTCTATCGCCATTTGAGGCGTATGCGCCGGGTCTATGGCGAGCGCCGCAGGTTCCTGCTGGATCGCCTCGCCCGCGACTTCCGGCCCTTCGGTCACTTTCAGGATCACCAGGCCGGCATGCAGGTGGCCTTGCACCTGAAGCCCGACTTCCCCGACCGGGAGGTCTCGGCGTTGGCAAAGGGGAGCGGCGTCTTGGTCCGCCCCCTGTCGCTATACTGTGTTGAACCGGGGCAGGTGAACGGACTGCTGCTCGGCTTCTGCGCCTTCAGCGAGGAGGAGATGGGCCCCGCGCTGGATCGCCTCCTCAAGGTTCTGGAAGTCTTTGCCGCACCTGCTTCAAGATAAGAGCGGGGAGCCAATGCCGAGGACGCGACCATGTATTTTACCATCCTCTGTCTCGACAAAACCGACGCGTTGCCGCGCCGCCTGGCGGCGATCGACGCCCACCGCGCCTACCTGGCCGAGCATCGCCATCCAGTCGACGCGGTGATCTCCGGCCCTCTGGTGCAAGAGGCCGACGGCCAGACCATGAAGGGCTCTTTCTTTCTGGTCGATGCGCCCAATCGGGCGGCCATCGAGGCCTGGCAAGCCGAGGACCCCCTCGCCTCAGCCGATGTCTGGGAGCAGGTGATCATCGAGGCTTTCAATAAGCGGGTGGACAAGCTCTCCGGCGGTGGTGCATGAGCCCGTGGGTCGCCTGGATCGGGGTCGGCAACCTCGGCGCGCCGATGCTCCGGCGCGTGATCGCGGCCGGTCACAGGCCGCTTGTGTTCGATGTTGATCCGAAAGCGCTGGAGCCCTTTGCCGAGACGGTTGACCCGGCTCCGTCTCTCGCGGTGGCAGCCACGGCAGATGTGATCGTCTCCACCTTGCCACGAGACTCGATACTGGTGGCGGTCGGGGAGGAGATCGCCGCGGCGATGTCCAGCGAGGCCGTCTTCTGCGACATGAGCACCGTCTCGCCCGAGGCCTCGGCTCAGGTTGCGGAGATGATGGGTGACAGGTCCTATCTGCGTGCACCGGTCTCCGGCTCGGTCAGCCATGCGGAGAAAGGCATCCTGACCGTCTTGGCCTCCGGTCCCGAAGCAGCCTTCGATCGCTGTCGTTCCTTTTTCGAGTGCTTTGCCAGCCGGAGCTTTTATGTCGGGCAGGGAGAGGAGGCGCGCTACCTGAAGCTGGTCGTCAACAACCTGGTCGGCTCGACCGCGGCCTTGATGGCCGAGAGTCTGGCCTTGGCCAGTAAGGCAGGACTGGATCCGGCGACGACCCTGGAGGTGCTGGCCAACTCCGCCGTCGCCTCGCCGCTGGTCAAGTACAAGGTGGAGCCGCTGAAAGCGCGTGACTTCACGCCGACCTTCACGACCGAGATGATGATCAAGGACATGGGCCTCTTCGCCGATGCGGCCGAGGCCCTGGGGACGCCGGCGCCTATGGCAGCGGTCACCCTGGACCTCCTGCGGCAGCATGCGATGAGCGGCGGCGCCGAGGAGGACTTCTTCGGCCTGGTCAAGCTGCTGGAGCGGCAATCTAGAGGGGACTGATGGGTGCTCAAGCAGGTGCCAGCACGAAGTCGAAGTCGGCGCGCCACTTGGCGGCCCCGCTCTCGTCCGCGCGGAAGTCCACGATCAGGCTTTCTTTCACGCCAAAGACACAGTCATCGTTCAAGCGCTCATCCTCGCGGTCGAAGAGGTGCGTGACGGTCTGCTGATAGCCTGGTGCTGAGAGGATGAAGTGGATGTGTCCGGGTCGATAGGGGTGGCGGCCCATGCCTTGCAGCATCTTGCCGACCGGACCATCGGTCGGAATGGGATAAGAGACCGGCCGGATCGAGGTGAAGTGGAAGCGGCCGTTTGCGCCCGTGGTCAGCCGTCCGCGCATGTTCATGTCCGGCTGCAGGTCGGGTTGCTGCACGTCATAGAAGCCCTCGGCGTTATCCGACCAGATGTCCAGGACCGCGCCTTCGATGGGTTTGCCGTCGAGATCCTTGACCATACCGCTGAAGAGACAGCTCTCGCCTTTGCCGTCCCGGCAGAGGTTGGCGCCCATTTCTAAGGCGGGGGCTCCGGCGACATGGAAGGGGCCCAGCACCGTCGTCTCTGTGGCGCCGGAGGGACGCCGGTGGTTGATGGCGTCGATCAGCATCGAAACGCCCAAGGTGTCGGACAGCAGGATGAACTCCTGGCGCTTGTCGTTCGAGATCTGGCCGGTCTGAGTCAGGAAGGTGATCGCGGCTTCCCATTCCGCTTGGGTCGGCTCGACCTCCTTGACGAAGGCGTGGAGATGGCGGATCGCTGCCTCCATGATCGTGCGAAAGCGCGGATCCGGACTGCCCTCAAGCCGGGCGATCACAACCTCTTCAGAATTCTCTTCGGTCAAATAGCTGAACATGGGCGCAGGTCTCCTCGCTGGGGTGCCGCTGCTCTTGAGATGCGCAGGAACTGGCCATTTCCAAGGCTCAGTCCAACGGCAGAGATCCTTGTAGCTATCCTATCCTTCATCGTCATGATGACACTGCTAGCTGCAGTCGGGGTCTCGTTCCGTCCCGCCCGGGCGCTTGATGTGATCCAGCGGCAGCGGTGTCTCGGATTTCACCCGCTTCAGCGCGATGTTGGAGCGGATGTCGCGCAGGTTCGGCAGGCGCCGTAAGGTTCCGTTCAGCAAAGCCTCATAGG
This sequence comes from Rhodospirillales bacterium, assembly GCA_963669335.1. Classification (GTDB taxonomy): domain Bacteria; phylum Pseudomonadota; class Alphaproteobacteria; order Kiloniellales; family JACOMY01; genus JACOMY01. The sequence goes on along the minus strand of OY770023.1, from coordinate 5,309,247 downwards.
CCTTGACGCTGGGCACCACGATCTCGGCCAGGCAGTCGCTGTCGCCGGAGAGCATGTGGCAGGTGACGACCTCCGGCAGGGCGAGGAGGCTCTGCTCCAGCCCATCGGCGGCTTCCTGGGTCGAGACATCCAGGCGGATGGCGGCGAAGACGGTGATCGACAGGCCCACGGCATCGCGTTCCAAGACGGCGCGATAGCCACGGATAAAACCCTCCTGTTCCAGTCGCTTCACGCGACGCAAGCAGGGTGACTGCGAGAGGCCGACGCGCTCTGCCAGTTCGGTGTTGCTAAGCCGACCTTCGTCCTGCAGGGCACGCAGAATGCGCAAGTCGATGGCGTCCAGATTGAGGTAGGGCAAGTTAACTACTCTGCGCAAGAATCTGCTAATTCGAGGGCCAAGTTCAGTCCAGTTCGCAAAGACCTTCCGTGCCTTTCGCTGTGATACTGCGTGAAAGAGCGAAGGGGAGCAAGGAATGCAAAGAGGGGTTCTGCTAGGAGTTCTGGCGGCCTTATCGGCCTGTGTCATTGGTGCGGGATGGCAGGTCGTCACCCGTGCCGGGGTGACGACGACGCTCCAGCCGTTGGATCTAGGGCTGCTACGCTATGGCTTGCCTGGTCTTGTCCTGATGCCGCTCTGGATCAAGAGCGGCCTGCTGCCGGGCGGGGTTTCTTCTGGACTGCTCGTTCTGATGGTGCTGGGTGCCGGTCTTCCCTTCGGTTTGCTGGTGATGGCGGGTGCCAGCTTTGCCCCGGTCTCGCACATCGCCGTCCTCTTGCCCGGAACCATGCCACTCTTCGTGGCGCTCTTGGCCTACTTCGTCCTGGGCGAGACGCTCTCTCCCTCGCGTCTCTTGGGTTTCGCCTTCATCCTGGCCGGCGCCCTGCTGATCGGTTGGGATGCCGTGCGGGATCTGAGCGTGGGAAGCTGGAAGGGTGACCTGCTCTTGCTTCTGGCAGCACTCTGCTGGGGCATCTATTCCGTCGCCTTCCGCAAGAGCGGACTTTCTCCCTGGACTGCCGCGGCGGTGATCAATGGTTGGTCGCTGATCCTGGTTCTACCGCTCTGGCTTCTGAGCGGCAGCGATCGCCTGCTTGAGGCCTCTGCCGGAGACTTAATCCTTCAGGTCCTCTGGCAAGGTCTGCTCGCAGGTGTGCTCGGCCTCTGGGTCTATGGCTATGCCGTCCGCGCCATTGGAGCCACGCGTGCGGCTGCCCTCGGTGCCCTGGTTCCGGCGCTGGCGGCCTTAGGGGCTCTCTTCGTCTTGGCTGAGCCGCTTTCGACCTTGACCGCGGTCGGCATTGCCTCAGTGACCTTGGGGGTCTTGGGCGGAACCGGAATCTTCAGTTTTGCGCGTTCATCGCATTGAGCGCCGGGCGCCAGCTTTGCTCTAACGTCGCCGTCAGCACAGTTTCTGGACATTTCTGTCTAGACACCTTTGTCGCACCCTGATAAGGCAGCTGCAGAACAGTGGGAGGAGTCCATGAAGCAGCACTATCGGGCCGTGGTGATCGGGGGCGGTGTGGTCGGAGCCTCGGTGCTCTATCACCTGACCAAGTTCGGCTGGAGCGAGGTCGCGCTGATCGAGCGTGCGGAATTGACGGCCGGTTCGACCTGGCACGCAGCGGCCGGCTTTCACGCCTTGAATGCCGATCCCAACATAGCCGCGCTTCAGAGCTACACCATCAATCTCTATAAGGAGATCGAGGCCGAGAGCGGTGTTTCCTGCGGCGTCCATCTGACCGGCGGCGTCAACGTAGCTTCCGATCCCGACCGCTGGGAGGCGCTGCGTGCCGCCTGGGCCGTCTTCCAGACCATGGGCATAGAGACCGCGCGTCTCGTAACCCCGGAAGAGAGCCTGGAGATCTGCCCGCTGGCTGACGTCACCGGGATCCGTGGCGGCCTGATGGACACCAACGAGGGCTACCTCGACCCGCACGGCACCACGCACGCCTATGCGACGGCCGCCAAGAATCGCGGTGCCGACCTGATCCTGCGCAATCGCGTGGTCGAGCTCCATCACCGCAAGGACGGCACCTGGGACGTGGTGACCGAGAAGGGCACGATCCAGGCAGAGCATGTCATCAACGCGGGCGGTCTCTGGGCCAAGCAGGTGGGGCTCATGGCCGGGATCGACCTGCCGGTGACGCCGATGGAGCACCACTATCTGGTGACCGAGGACATTCCGGAGGTCGCGGCCCTGGATAAGGAGATGGGCCTCTATGTCGACCTCGACGGCTACACCTATATGCGCCAAGAGCGCCAGGGCATGCTGCTGGGTGTCTATGAGCTGAACCCCAAGCACTGGAACGTCGAGGGCGCGCCCTGGGACTACGGCATGGAGCTGATCCCGGAGGACATCGATCGCATCTCGATAGAGCTGGGGCGCGGTTTCGATCGCTACCCCTGCCTTGCCAACGCCGGTATCAAGCGCTGGGTCAATGGCGCCTTCACCTTTACCCCGGACGGCAACCCGCTGGTTGGGCCGGTGCGCGGCAAGCGCGGCTACTGGACGGCTTGCGGTGTCATGGCCGGCTTCTCGCAGGGCGGTGGCGTCGGCAAGGCCCTGGCTGAGTGGATGATCCACGGCGAGCCGGAGCAGGACGTCTATGGCATGGACGTCGCCCGCTATGGAGACTTCGCCTCGAACCGCGAGTACCTGCGCCAGACCACCGGGCAGTTCTATGCCCGCCGCTTCGTCATGACCTACCCCAACGAGCGTCTGCCGGCGGGTCGCCCGCTGCGGCGCCCGGCCAGCTATGATGGCATGACGGCCGCCGGTGCGCAGTGGACCGGACTCTGGGGTCTGGAGATCCCGGTCTATTTTGCGCCCCTGGACTTTGAAGAGACGCCGACCCTGCAGCGCTCCAACGCCTTCGACATTGTCGCTGCCGAGGTCAAGGCCGTGCGCGAGACCGCAGGCCTGCTGGATACCACCGCCTTCGCCCGTTATGAGGTGACGGGTGAGGGGGCGGAAGCCTGGCTCGATCGCCTGATGGCCTGCCGCCTGCCGAAGCCCGGGCGGGTCAAGCTTGCCCCGATGCTGGGCGAGGACGGGCGCCTCAAGGGTGATCTGACAGTGATCAACTGGGGGCAGGGGCTCTGGTGGATCATGGGCTCCTACTATCTGCGGGAGTACCACCTGCGCTGGTTCGAGGATCACATGGACCCCGGCGTTTCGGTCCTGGACATCACCGATGCGGTCAGCGGCTTTGGCCTCTCCGGGCCCAAGGCGCGCGAGATCCTGGCGGCCTGTGCCGAGGTCGAAGTCTCGAACGAGGTGCTGCCCTTCATGGCCTGCACCGAGATGGATGTCGGCATGGTGCGCGCCAAGGTGGCCCGCCTCTCGGTCGCCGGCGAGCTGGGCTTTGAGATCAACTGCGCGGCCAGCGAACAATCGGCGCTGCGCGAGGCCTTGTTGGCGGCGGGTAAAGATCTGGGCCTGCGCGAGGTCGGCTACTACGCCTTGAATTCTCTGCGGCTAGAGAAATCCTTCGGCATCTGGTCGGCCGAGTTCACGCAGGGCTATACCCCGGCCGAGACCGGCATGGACCGCTGGATCCCCAAGGACAAGGCAGGCTTCGTCGGCTGCGAGGCCTTCCGGGCGTCCGGCGGGCCGCAGCAGGTTCTGGTCACTTTGGAGGTCGAGGCCGTCAACGCCGATGCCAGCGGTTTCGAGCCGATCTATCACGGCGATCAGAAGGTCGGCTTCGTCACCTCCGGCGGCTATGGCCACTGGACCGGCAAGAGCCTGGCCATGGCCTTGATCGATCCGGCCGCAGCCGAAGTTGGCACCGCGCTTACCACCTACATCGTCGGCAACCCACTGCCGGCCAAGGTGATCGCCGCCTCGCCGCATGATTCCAGCGGCGCCCGGATGCGCGGCTGAGCCCATGGGTGATCCCGCCAGAACGGTCAACACCAGCAAGGCGGATTGGTTCGCCATCGCGCTCGACACCCTGGTGAGCGAGGGCGTCGAGCGAGTGAAGGTCCTGACCCTGACCGAGAAGCTGGGCGCCTCGCGTTCCAGCTTCTACTGGTTCTTCAAGAACCGTGACGACCTCTTGGCGCAGCTGCTGGCGCTCTGGGAGGAGAAGAACACGGCGGCCATCGTGGCCAGGGCTGGGCGGCCGGCGGCCAGCATCACCGCGGCCGTGTTGAACGTCTTCGAGTGCTGGATCGCCACCGAGATCTTTGATGTGCACCTGGACCAAGCAGTGCGCGATTGGGCCCGCAACGACCCAAAGGTTGCCGCCGCGGTCAAGGCGGCAGACGATGCCCGCGTCGAGGCCTTGCGCGCCATGTTCCAGGCCCAGGGCTATCCGCCTGGTGAAGACTTCATCCGCGCACGCGTGCTCTATCTGACGCAGATCGGCTACTATGCGGTGGGCGCGGCCGAGAAGATGGAGACCCGCCTGGCCTATGTGCAGCACTATCTGATGGCGCTCACCGGGCGCCATGCCAGCGAGGAAGAACTGGCACGCTTCATCGCCTTCTCGGAGGTGGAAGCCGATCGAACAAGGGAGGAGACGCAGTAATGGAAGCGCAAACGGAAGAAAGCGGCGGTCGACGCCGTGGACGGTCTGCCCGTCGCGTCGCTCCGGCGGCGCGCGTTGTCAACTATCGCCAGCTCCGCCACCCCTTTGAACCGCAGGCCGTCTTCTCGGAGGATGCGGTGCATCGCATGCACGAACTGGCGCTCAAGGTCTTGCAAGACCTTGGCATCAAGATCCTGCATCAAGAGGCTCGTGACCTCTTCCGAAAGGCTGGTGCCTCGGTCGATCAAGAGAGCCAGATGGTCAAGATCGGGCGTGAGATCGTCGAGTCCGCGCTTGAGACCGCGCCCAAGTCTTGGCGCCTCAGGGCCGCCAATCCGGATCGCGAGCAGGCCTACGAGCTGGGCACCATGCTCTTCACCGCCGGTGCCGGCTGTCCCAACGCGACCGATGCCGAGCGTGGGCGGCGGCCCGGCTCGATCCAGGACTTCACCGAGGCGATCAAGCTGCAGCAGAGCTTTGACGTGATCCACAAGCACTCGCCCTCGGTCGAGCCGCAGGACGTGCCGGTGCATTTCCGCCACTACGCCATGATCGCCGCCCAGTTGGAGAACGGCGACAAGCCCTACTTCCTCTATGCCCGCGGTCGCGGTCAGGTGCAGCAGAGCCTGGAGCTGATTCAACTGGGCCTCGGCCTTTCTTCGGACGACTTCGTCGACGGGGTCTGGGCGACCACCATCATCAACACCAACTCGCCGCGCCAGATCGATATCCCGATGGCCGAGGGCATCATCGACTTCGCCCGCGCCCGGCAGATGAGCGTGATCACGCCCTTCTGCCTCTCCGGTGCGATGGCGCCGGTCACCGTCGGCGGTGCCCTGGTGCTGCAGCATGCCGAGTGCCTGGCTGGCGTTACCTTGGCGCAGATCACGCAGGCCGGCGCGCCGGTCAGCTATGGCGGCTTCAGCTCCAACGTCGACATGAAGTCGGGTGCGCCGGCCTTCGGCACGCCGGAGCACATCAAGCTCTCGATCGGCACTGGACAGTTGGCGCGTCTGGTCGGCCTGCCCTGGCGCTCGGCCTCGGGTTCGGCTGCCAACATCGCCGACATGCAGGCCGCCGGAGAGACCCAGATGGGCAACTGGGGCACCCTGATGGCCAATGCCACCATGATCGTGCATGCCGCCGGCTGGCTCGAGGGTGGACTCTCCTTCGGCTACGAGAAGTTCATCAACGACATCGAGTCTCTGCAGACCCTGGCCGAACTCTGCACCCCGCCGGACGAGGACGAGGATGCGCTGGGCTGGTCGGCCATTGCCGAGGTCGATCCCGGCGGCCATTTCTTCGCCGCCGAGCACACCATGGCCCGCTTTGCCGAGGCCTTCTACGAGCCTCTGGTAGCCGACCTTTCCAACTACGGCGCCTGGCGCGAAGGCGGCGGCCTTACGGCCACGGAGCGCTCGACCCCCATGTGGAAGCAGATCCTGGCCGAGTTCCAACAGCCGGCGCATGGCCCCGAAGCCGGAGAGCGGATCGCCCGCTACATCGAAGAGGCCAAAGCCAAGGGCGGGGCGAAACCGCCTGAGTGAGCTGAGCCAGGCGATCTTTTGCAAGCGCGGCCCAGGCAACTTCACTATGGTGGCGCCTCGTTAAGATAGGCGGGGCCGAGGTGTCATGTTGCAGAAGGTAAGCGCTGCCCTTGGGGTTGGAGCGGCGCCTCAGCCTGATAAGCCTTGGGCGCCCTTCTTTGTGCGGAAAGAGGGCGTGCTGCTGCTGATCGCGCTCTACATCGGCATTCAGTTCTTCGTCCGTCTCTTGATTGCGCCCGGCCTCGGTTTCGATGACTCAGAGCAGGTGTTGCTCGGGCAATCCTTGCAATGGGGCTACGGGTTTCGTCAGCCGCCGCTTTACACCTGGATCTCCTGGTCGGCCTTTCAGCTTTTCGGCTACGGGCTCTTTGCCGTCACCCTGGTCAACTACGGTCTGCTGGGTCTTGGCTATGTCTTCATCTATCTGGCCGCACGACGCCTGACCGGGGATGACCTGCGCGCGGCGCTGATCCTCTTCTGCTATCCGCTGATCTACGTCTTCGCCTACTACGCGCTGCACGACCTGACCCACACGGTCCTGATGTCGAGCGTCATCGCGGCCAACCTCTATTTTTTCATCGGCATGGTGCAGCGGGGACGCTGGTCCGATTCCCTGCTCTTCGGGCTGACCTTGGGGCTTGGGACGATCACCAAGTACAACTTCCTGATCTATGCCCTCTGCATTCTGCTGATCGTCTTTCTGCTGCCTCAGGTCCGCGCGCGGCTCAATCGCCGGCGCTGCCTGATCGGTCTCGCCCTTGGTGTTCTGGTGGCGCTGCCGCACTTGATCTGGGTGGTGAACCAAAGCCACTCGGTCTTTTCGATGACCAATGAGGTGGTGAAAGCCGAGAGCGGCGCCGATACCATCTCTTGGCTGGAGCAGCGTCTTGTCGGGCTGCTGAAGCTGGCAATGGCAATCCTGGAGTTCCCACAGCCTCTGCTGGTCGTCGTCGCGATCCTCCTGCCTCAGCTCCTGTTCCGACCTGCGAGCGGCCCCGATCCCAATGGGCTGCGGCGGGTCTTGGGTCTGCAGATTCTCTGTGGTTTGGGCTTGATGCTGGCCGTCGTCCTGATCCTGGGCGCCAGCCAGATTAAGGCGCGCTGGCTGCATCCCATCCTTCTGACCTTGCCCTTCTTCCTCTTCATGCGCAGCGCCGCCGACGACCTGCCGTTGAGGCGCGTCAAGCTCTTCGTTGGCGTCGCGGGCGTGGCGATCCTCCTGGCCTTAGGCGGCCGCTTTGTCGAAGACCGGCTGCGCGAGGCGAATTGTCGGATTTGTCGAGCGCATTGGCCGATTGCGGAGCTGGCCCAGCAGCTGCATGCGCTTGGCTTTGAACGTGGAACGATGATGGTGGCGAACCACCACCTGGGCGGCAATCTCTTGCCCACCTTCCCGGACAGCCGCGCCATCGAGCCAGCCAACCGCATGGGGGCCTTCCCGGCTGACCCGGTTGCGGATCAATGCCTCATCGTCTGGGAAGAAGAGCAACCGACCTTGCCTGAGAACATCGACGGCTTCTTGAAGGTTGAGCTTGGCGTCGCTCTGGGCCCGCAAGAGCGGGACGGCGTGGTCAGCGCCGCCTTTGGTCCGAACGACGAGCGACGCTATGGCCTGTCCTACATCCTGATCGACGGCGGGATGGGAGATTGCCGCTAGGAAAAAGTCACTGCGTGAGCTGATCCAGGATCGGCTGCACGGCCCTGAGTGAGAGGGCAGCGATGGTCAAGGTGGGGTTGGCGGCAGCCCCGGTCGGATAGGCGGCACTGCCCAGGATGAAGAGATTGGGATGGTCGTGGGCCCTGAGGTCGCTATCGACCACCGCATGGCGCGGATCAGTCCCCATCTTGCAGGTGCCCATGATGTGGGCGCCAGAGAGAGGCTCGCCCGAGTGGCGCGGCTGATCGGTGCCAAGATGCCCAAAGATCTCTTCATGAACCTCTTCGGCAACAGCCATGCCGCGGCGCGTGTAGTGATCGAAGCGATAGAAGGTCTTGGGCCGTGGGATTCCGATCGCATCGCGCTGCTCGTAGTCAGGGACGATGCGGTTCTCGGGATCGGGCAGCTGCTCGGTCATGCTGGCGATCATCACCTGGCGCGAGACCTTGTCGCGAATGGCAGCTTTCAGCGCCGCGCCTTCCAGACCGGTCTCGATGCTCTTCTCGATGGTGGAGACCGGATCGTTGGTCGCCCAGGCCCAACCGACATTGTAGAGCGCCGTGCGAAAGCCTGGCCGTTCACCACGCCAGTCACCCCAGCGCGAGTTCTCGATGCTGGTGATGGTCATCGGTCCGCGCATCGGCCAGACCGGCTTATCGGCCAGAGCCCAGCTCATCTTGTAGAGATGATCCATCAGGTTGCGGCCGACGAGCCCACTGCTGTTGGCCACGCCTTCGGGGCTCTGCTCGCCGCGTGAGATCAGCAGCAGTTTGGGCGTCTCCAGGGCATGCGCTGCCAGCACGAAGACCTTACCGGTGATGCTGCCTTCGCTTCCATCCGGGCGCTTGAAGCCGAGGCCGGAGACACGGCGATCCGCATCCAGCCGTACCTCATGCACCACGTGATCATGGATCACTCTTGCGCCGGCGCGCTCGGCCGCCTCGACATGGGTTTGCGCCGTGTACTTGGCTCCGCTGGGACAGATCGGCGTGCAAGTGTTGCTGCCGCAGCAGGCGAGCCTGCCGGCATAGGGGACTGAGTTGCGCGCCGCCGGTGTGGTCACCTGGACAAAGGGACTGCCCGCCAGGGCCTCGCCAAAGCGGCGATCCATGTAGCTCTGCGGCATTGGCGGCATGGGATAGTCTTGGCTGCGCGGAGACCCCAGGTCGTCTGCGGGATCGCCGGTTACACCCAGTGCCACTTCGGCCTTGCCGTACCAGGGCTCGATCTCCTCATAACCGAAGGGCCAGTCGGCACCGACGCCAAAGCTGCTCTTCAGGTGGAAATCGGACGGCAGGAAGCGCAGAGAGGTGGCCTCCCAATGCCAGGTCGTCCCGCCCACGAGGCGCTCATAGGAGGCCCGGAAGGGGTCGGGTCCGCCCTGTATGATGTAGCTGTCAGGATGCTTGTAGCTGGGCCTGGGCGCATGCGCGGCCTCGGGATAGGGCGCTGAGGGCCAGTTGCGATCCGGGCTCTGGTAATAGGTCTTGAGAGCCTTCTCGAGCGTGGTCCGGGGGCCGGCCTCGACCAGCAGCACAGAGGCGCCGTGCTCGGCCAGTTCGGCTGCTGCCAGTGCGCCGGCGACGCCGGAGCCGACAATGACGATGTCGGCGCTGTATTCCGCTTCGCTCATGGCTTCTCGTCTTCGCTATCCAGTCAGTGTGCGGGTGGCTCGGACCAATAGCCGGTCGGCCCGATGCAGGTCCCCCTCGGCTGCTCGAAGCCCAAGGCCGGCCACATCAGCGCTCGCTCGAAGCTTGCTGTATGGGCCTGACCAGCCTCGCGATAGATCCCGAGATACCACTGTCTCAGGATCGCTTGCTTCACCTGATCTGCCGTTTCCGAGCGCGCGTCGCCGTTATCCAAGAGCTGTTGGAGCGCAGGGCCCAGCTTTGGGTCTGAATTGAGCGCGCGGTGGTAGACCGCGCCGATCTCTGGGTCCAAATCAGGATCGCCGGTCAATTGGCGCGAAAGCTCCAGAAAGTCAGTGGTTTCTGCCATTGCCGAAAGACTGGAACAGGCCATCAAAGCGCCGATGGCGACTCCAACCTGCAGCAGCTGTCGTCGTGACGGTCCTCGTGCTTCCGGCTCGGACATTCTTCCCGCCCTTGGGTTGGGTTCCACTTTTGTGGAGTTAGGTTCCTGCGGTCTTTGCCGCAAGGCTTCTAGAGAAAGGCCTTCAACTTGTGTTTCAGCAGCTTGCCAGTGGCCGCTGCCGGCAGTTCGGCCATCACTTCATAGCGTCCTGGCCGCTTGTAGGGTGCTAGGCGTTCCTTGGCGAAGGCTCTGACAGCGTCGACGTCGACCTCGTGCCCTGGCCTAGGCTGCAGGAAGGCCACCACCTCTTCATTGCCGTCCTGGCCCGGAGCGCCCAAGACCGCGGCCAGTGCGACGTCGGGATGGGCTGCCAACTCGCCCTCGACCTCAGGCGGATAAACGTTGAAGCCGGAGCGGATGATAAGCTCCTTCAAGCGGCCGACGACCCAGAGATAGCCGCGCGCATCGAGGCGACCCAGATCACCGGTCCTGAACCAGCCATCCTCGGTCATGACGGCAGCCGTGGCCTCGGGGTTGCGATAGTAGCCGGGCATGACAAGGCGGCCCCTGACCCAGATCTCGCCGACCTCCTCTGTTGCCGCATCGCCACCGTCCGGGGTCACGATCCGGATCTCCACGCCATCGATCGTGGGCCCGCTGGAGATATCGGGACAGTGCTTGTCGATCGGCGTCATGGTCACGGTCGCCGCGGCCTCGGTGATGCCGTAGCCGTTGACCAGGGAGAGCCCGAAATGCCTCTCCACCCTGGCTTTCAGGGCTGGGTCCAGAGGCGCACCGCCGGAGGAGATGTAGCGCAGCTTCGGCGCCTTGACCGCATCGCCCGAGGCCTCGATCAGGGCGCAGAGGCGGGCATGCATCTGCGGTACGCCTTGAAAGATGGTGATCTCCTCCTCCGCCAAGGCCTGCAGCACGGCCGCCCCGTCGAAACGCGAGGAGATGCGCAGGCGCGCGCCCTGATAGAGGGTGCCGCAGAGCATGGAGGCCAGACCGAAGACGTGACTGGTCGGCAGCACCGCGTAGACATGGTCGTCGGGGTTCAGATAGCGGGCTTCCGAGGCGCGACCGCCGATGAAGAGCAGGTTGTCATGGCTCAGCATCACGCCCTTGGGTTCACCGGTGGTGCCGCTGGTGTAGATCATCGCGGCGACCTGGTCCTTGGGATCGTCCTTCACCGGTTCCGGTGGCAGCGGTGCCGGGCCCTTGGCCAGCGAGGCGCCGAAGGTATGAAAGGGCTCAAGCGGCTCGGCCCCCAGTCTTTGGCCATGCGCGGTCGCGTCCGCAGAGACGGCATCGGTTGTCAGCACCAGCTTGGCCCCGGAGTGCGCGGCGATGCCTTCGACTTCCCTCGCCGAGAGCCGCGCATTCAGAGGAATGGCCCAGGCGTTTAGGCGTTGGGCTGCATAGGTCGCAAGCACCGTGGCACAGCAGTTCTCGCAGAGGATCAAGAGGCGGTCGCCCGCTTCCAGGCCTTGCGCTTGCAAGGCTGCCACCCAGTCCTCGACAGCGTCCCAGAGCTGGGCATAAGTCAAGCGATCCGAGGCATCGGTCAGAGCAACCGCGTCTGGCTGCCGTTCGGCCCAATAGGCGATGGGCTCCCAGGTCCATTGGAAGCGGTCGCGGGGTAGGGCGGACTGCTTGGCCGGCCAGGCACTCATGCCTGCGCCTCCTTGATCATTTCGCGGGCGATGATGAGCTGCTGGATCTGCGAGGTGCCTTCATAGAGGCGCAGCAGGCGGACATCGCGATAGAAGCGCTCGACGGCATAGTCGGCGATGTAGCCGGCACCGCCATGGATCTGGACGGCCTTGTCCGCCACACGGCCCACCATCTCGGTCGCCATGTACTTGCAGATGGCAGCCGCCTTCGTCACTGCCTCGCCGGCCTCCTTGCGGCGGGCCGTGTCGCGCACCAGGGCTTCGGCCGCGGTGCACTCGGCCTCACAGTCGGCCAGCATGCCCTGGATCAGCTGATGCTCGGCGATGGGCTTGCCGAACTGCACCCGCTCCAGGGCGTAGCGAAGCGCGTCCTCGATCAGGCGCCGTGCCATGCCGCAGGAGAGAGCGGAGATATGTAGGCGGCCGCGGTCAAGGACCTTCATCGCGGTCTTGAAGCCCTTGCCCTCCTCGCCGCCGATCAAGGCATCGGCCGGCACGAAGCAGTCCTCGAAGATCACGTCGCAGACATGCGCCCCCTTCTGGCCCATCTTGCGCTCCGGCTTGCCGAGCCTGATGCCGGCCGACTTGGCCTCGACAACGAAGGCCGAAACGCCGCGTCCGCCCGGCTCGTCCGGGTTCGTGCGGGCCATCACCGTCAGGACATCGGCGCGTGGTGCGTTGGTGATGTAGCGCTTGGTGCCGTTCAGACGATAGCCGTTGCCCTCGCGCTTAGCTGCGGTCTTGAGCCCGCCGGCGTCGGAGCCATGCTCCGGCTCGGTGAGGCAGAAAGACCCGATCAGGTCGCCCGCAGCCATGGCCGGCAGGAAGCGCTGCTTCTGCTCTTCGGTGCCGTCGATCACCAGACCCTGGCTGCCGATGCCGATGTTCGTGCCGAAGACCGAGCGGAAGGCGGGTGCGGTCTGGCCCAGCACCATCGCCACCTCGACCTCTTCGCACATGTCGAGACCAAGTCCGCCGTAGGCCTCCGGAATGGTGAGCCCGAAGAGGCCCAGCGCTTTCATCTCCTCGACCAGGCTATCGGGCACCTTGTCGCTGCGGTCGACCTCTTCCTCCATCGGCTGCAGACGCTCGCGTACGAAGCGCTCGACCGTTTCCAGGAGTTGCTGAAAGGTATCGGCGTCCAGCGCCATGGGGCTTCCCTCCGCGTCGTCGTGGTTTCGCGGGACCCTAGCGCAGAGCGGGTGCTGTTCGACAGGCGAAAATGCGTTTCGCAGAATTGCACTTAGGCGTCCAAGTCTCCATACTCGCCCGCGATGACGGAGATGGACCAGAGTGGTGATCGCGGTCGCCAGTTCGTGACGGCCCTGGCGCGGGGGCTGGAGGTGCTGCGTGCCTATCGGCCGGGCGAGATCGCGCTGGGCAATCAGGAGATCGCACAGCGCACCGGCCTGCCCAAGCCGACGGTCACGCGGCTGACCTATACCCTTTGCGAGCTAGGTTACCTGATCCACCTGCCGCGCGACGGCGGCTATCAGCTGGGGCCGGCGGTTCTGGGCCTGGGCTACACCATGCTGAGCGGCTTGGAGATTCGCGATCGGGCCAGACCCTTGATCCGTGCTCTTGCCGACAAGGTTGACTGCGCGATCGCCCTTGGTCTGCGCGATCGCATGAGCATGGTCTATGTCGAATGCGCGCGCGGTTGCGGGCGCATCACCCTGTCGCTCGACGTCGGCTCGCGTATTCCGCTGGCCTTGACTGCCATGGGTCGTGCGGTCTTTGCCGGGCTCAGCGCCACTGAGCAAAAGACCGTTCTGGATGAACTACGGTCGCGTTATGCGGCTGACTTCACCCGCCTTGAGGAGGGACTGCTGCAGGCCGCCAGTGACTACCGTGACCAGGGTTTCGTCTGCTCCTTCGGTGACTGGCAGCAGGAGGTGCATGCCGTCGGTGTGCCGTTGATCCTGCCGAATGAAGAGCAGGTCTATGCCGTCAATGCGGGCGGGCCGGCCTTCTTGAAGGATCCACAGAAGATGCGTGATGAGGTGGCACCGCACCTCATAGACCTGGCGCGTACACTGTCCGACGCGCCGTTGGAGGTTGCTTCGTGAGCGAACCGCTCTCTCTGCCGGAGCCACCGGCCGACTACGACCCGCTAGCCGTCGAGATGCCGACCCCGATCTTTCGCACCCTGGGGATTCGGCTGCTGGACTGGGCCCCCGACTATGCCAAGGCGGGAATGCCGATCGACCCGGCCTATGCCAATCGTCACGGCATCCCGCATGGCGGGATCTTGATGACCCTGATGGACGCGGTCGGCGGCTATTGTGGCTGTTGGTGCCCCTATCCGGGACGCCTGCGCCGCGCCGTCACCCTATCGATGACCACAAACTTTCTGAGCGTCGCCGAGGGCGCGCGCCTGATCGCCGAGGCGCGACGCGTCGGCGGTGGACGCAGCCTCTTCTTCGCCGAGATGTCCGTAAGAGACGAAAGCGGCCGGCTGGCAGGGCGCGCCAGCGGTACCTATCGCTATCGCAAAGCCAGTCAAACGCCTTACGGCGAAGCCGCCTGATCTGAGAGGAAACGCCATGTTCGACTTGAGCGGCAAGGTCGCCGTCGTCACCGGGTCCAGCCGCGGCATCGGCCGAGCCATTGCCGAGGCCTTTGCCGAAGCCGGCGCCAAGGTCTCGGTCTCCAGCCGCAAGCTGGAAGCCTGCCAGCCGGTGGTCGAGAGCATTGAGGCCAAGGGCGGTACCGCCCGCGCGCGGGCCTGCCACATCGGCCGCCGCGAAGAGCTGGAGGGTCTGGTCGCTGCGGTGACGGAGGAGTGGGGCGGGATTGACCTGCTGGTCTGCAATGCCGCGATCAACCCTGTCTATGGCCCGATGAGCGAGGCGAGCGACGCGGTCTTCGACAAGATCATGGCGACCAATGTCAGAAGCGTCTTTCAGCTCTGCAATCTGGTCTGCCCCGGTATGGCGGCCCGCGGCGGCGGGTCGGTCATCCTGATCTCCTCCATCGCGGGGCTGCGCGGCAACAACGTGATCGGTCTCTATGGTGTCTCCAAGGCGGCCGAAGCACAGCTCGCACGGAACCTGGCCGTCGAATGGGGACCGAAGAACATTCGGGTCAATGCCATCGCACCAGGCCTGGTGCGCACCGACTTCGCCAAGGCCTTGCTGGACGATCCGGAGCGCCTGCGTCGTTCCGAAGAGCGCAACCCGCTGCGCCGGGTCGGCGAACCGGAGGATATCGCCGGCGTGGCGCTCTTTCTGGCCGGGCGCGGCTCGGCCTATGTCACCGGACAGACCATCGTCGCCGACGGCGGCGAGACCGTTAGCTAGACCATTTGGCAGATGAGCGGGCGGTTGGCCGCCCCAAGGGAGGATTGGAATGAGCGATGTGGTGGCCTATGAGCGCGAGGGCGACGTCGGCCTAATCAAGGTCATGAGCCCGCCGGTGAACGCCCTGAGCCAGGCGGTGCGGGCTGGATTGATGGAGGCGCTGGCGGCCGGGCTGGCCGATGACGAGGCCAAAGCATTAGTGCTCTATGGCGACGGGCGCACCTTCATCGCCGGCGCCGATATCAAGGAATTCGGCAAGCCACCGAAAGAGCCGGGCTTGGGCGCGGTCATCGATGCCTTCGATGCAAGCAGCAAGGTGACGATTGCCGCCATTCACGGGACTGCTCTGGGCGGTGGCTTGGAAACGGCGCTCGGCTGTCACTATCGGGCCGCTGTTCCCTCCGCGAAGGTGGGCTTGCCGGAAGTGAAGCTCGGGATCATTCCCGGAGCCGGGGGCACGCAGCGCCTGCCGCGTGTCGCTGGTGTCGAGGCCGCGTTGGGCATGATCACCTCTGGCCGCCACGTTCCGGCCAAGGAGGCCGAGAGCCTGGGCATCGTCGATGCCGTCATCGATGCACCGGATGTCAGGGCCGCCGGTCTGGCCTTTGCGCGCCGCGCCATTGACGAGGGCATGCCGCTCTCGAGGGTGCGCGATCGGGAGGAGAAGCTGGCCGTCGCGCCGGAGGTCTTTGAGAAGGCCCGTGCCGACCTCAAGCGCAGGTCGCGGGGGCAGACTTCACCCCTGGCCTGCGTCGATGCCGTGGAGGCAGCAACGATCCTGCCCTTCGATAAGGGCTTGGCGCGCGAGCGCGAGATCTTCATGAGCTGCATGAACTCGCCGCAGCGGGCCGCCCTGATCCATGCCTTCTTCGGCGAGCGCGCGGTCTCCAAGATCCCAAGCCTTCCCGACTCGGTCCAATCGCGCCCCTTGAAGGCGGCGGCGGTGATCGGGGCTGGGACCATGGGCGGTGGGATTGCCATGTGCTTTGCCAATGGCGGTCTGCCGATGACCCTGGTCGAGACCACGCAAGAGGCCTTGGATCGCGGCCTCGGTCGCATCCGCGGCAACTATGAGGCCAGCGCCAAGCGCGGGCGCATGACGGCAGAGCAGGTCGAGACCTGCATGGGCCTGATCACGCCGAGCCTGGATCTGGCCGCCGTCGGCGAGGCCGACATCGTCATCGAAGCCGTCTTTGAGAAGATGGAGGTGAAGCAGGAGATCTTCGGCAAGCTGGACAGCCTGGCCAAGCCCGGCGCCGTTTTGGCGACCAACACCTCCTACCTGGACGTCGATGCCATCGCCGCGATGACGAACCGCCCGCAGGATGTTCTGGGCATGCACTTCTTCAGCCCGGCCAATGTCATGCGCCTGCTGGAGATCGTGAATGCCGGCAAGACGGCGCCGGAGGTGCTGCGCACGGCCGTTCAGGTCGGAAAGCTAATGCGCAAGGTCTCTGTCGTCGCCGGGGTCTGCGATGGCTTCATCGGCAATCGCATGCTGAAGTTCTATCAGCGGCAGATCAACTTCATGCTGGAGGACGGCGCCCTGCCGCAGCAGGTGGATGCCGCCATTACCGCCTTCGGCTTTGCCATGGGCCCCTTCGCCGTAGGCGATCTGGCCGGTATCGACATCGGCTATTTCAACCGCCGCCGCGAGGATGCGACCCGCGATCCCAACGAGCGCTATGTCGACATTGCCGACAAGCTCTATGAACTGGGGCGCCTTGGTCAGAAGACCGGGGCCGGCTGGTATAGCTATGAAGAGGGCAACAGGAAGCCGATCCCCGATACGATTGTCGAGGGCCTGGTCTTGGATGCCTCCAAGCGCAAAGGCATTACCCGGCGCGAGATCTCGGACGAGGAGATCCGCGGCCGCGTGCTCTGTGCTTTGGTGAACGAGGGTGCCAAGATCCTGGACGAGGGGATCGCCTTCCGCCCGGTGGACATCGACCAGGTCTGGATCCATGGCTATGCCTTCCCGGCCCATCAAGGTGGCCCCATGTTCTGGGCCGACGCCCAGGGCTTGGACAAGGTCGTCGCCATGATGGCGGACTATGCCAAGGAAGATCCCAAGAACTGGCAGCCGGCCCCTCTTTTGGCCCGCCTCGCCGCCGAAGGCAGCAGCTTCCAGGCCTGGAGCGACGCACGATAGGAGGATCCCATGGACCTGAGCTACAGCCCTGAGGAAGAGGCCTTTCGCGCCGAGGTGCGGGCCTTTCTGGCCAATGACCTGCCGGCCGACATCGCCAACAAGGTGAAGGCGGGCAAGCGGCTGACCAAAGAAGATCATCTGCGCTGGCAGCGGGCGCTGACCAACAAGGGCTGGCTCGCCATGTCCTGGCCAAAGGACTACGGCGGGGCGGCCTTCACGCCGGTGCAGAAGCACATCTTCGACGAGGAGGCCGCTCAGGCAGGCGCGCCCATCATCGTGCCCTTCGGCGTCTCCATGGTGGCGCCGGTGATCCTGAAGTTCGGAACGGAGGCGCAGAAGCGTCACTACCTGCCGCGCATCCTGAGTCTGGAAGACTGGTGGTGCCAGGGCTACTCCGAGCCCGGCGCCGGCTCCGATCTGGCCTCGCTCAGGACCAAGGCGGAGCGCGACGGCGACCACTACATCGTCAATGGGCAGAAGACCTGGACCACCCTGGGCCAGCACGCCAACTGGATTTTCTGTCTCGTGCGCACCGACCCCGCCGCGAAGAAACAGGAGGGCATCTCTTTCCTTCTGATCGACATGGCGACACCAGGCGTCACCGTCAGGCCGATCATCCTGCTGGACGGCGAGCACGAGGTGAACGAGGTCTGGTTCGAGGACGTCAAGGTGCCGGTCGAGAACCTTGTCGGCGAGGAGAACAAGGGCTGGACTTGCGCGAAATACCTGCTGACCCACGAGCGCACCGGCATCGCTGCGGTCGGTCAGGGTAAGGCCATGCTGGCCCGCCTCAAGACCATCGCGCGCGATCAGAAAAAGCAGGGACGACCGCTCAGCGAAGATCCGGCCTTCCGGCAAGAGATGGCGCGGGTTGAGATCGACCTGATGGCGCTGGAGATGACCAACCTGCGTCTGCTGGCCAAGACCCAGGCCGGCGGGGCGCCGGGAGCGGAAAGCTCCATGCTGAAGATCAAGGGCACAGAGGTGCGCCAGCAGATCAACAGCCTGACCCGGCGCGCGCTTGGCCCCTATGCCTTGCCCTATGTCTCCGAGGCCTTGGACGAGGGCTACAACGAGGCGCCGGTCGGGCCGGACTACGCCAACCCGCTGACCAAGGAATACTTCAACAACCGCAAGATCACCATCTATGGCGGTTCCAACGAGATCCAGAAGAACATTCTGGCCAAAGCGCTCTTGGGCTTGTGAGGCGGTAATGGATTTTTCTCTAAGCGACGACCAGCGCCTGCTGCAGGAGAGTCTGGCCCGCTTCCTGACCGACAGCTATGGCTTCGAGCGGCGCCAGGCCGCAGCGGCCTCGTCCGAGGGCTTCGACCGAGACGTCTGGGCCTCGATGGCCGAGCTTGGCCTTCTGGCTGCCCCGCTCTCGGAAGAACAGGGCGGCTTCGGTGGCGGCGGCGTGGACCTGATGGTGATCATGGAGGAGATCGGCAAGGCGCTGGCGGTGGAGCCTTACCTGGCGACGGCGGTCTTGTCGGCCGGCCTGATCGAGGCCTTGGGCTCAGAGACGCAGAAGGAGGCTCATCTAGGGCCCTTGGCGGCCGGCGAGCGGCTCTATGCCTTGGCGCACAGCGAGCCGACGGCACGCTATGAGCTCTCTCATGTCACCTCCCGTGCCAGCGAGAGCGGTGGCGCCTGGCGTCTCAGCGGACGCAAGGCTGTGGCGCTGAACGGTGACAGCGCCGACTGGCTCTTGGTCAGCGCCCGCAGCGCCGGCGACAGCGAAGACGAGGCCGGGATCGGTCTCTTCCTGGTGGCCAGCGATGCAGCGGGGCTAACCCGGCGCGGCTATCCCACGGTCGACGGCTATCGTGCCGCCGAGATCGACATGGAAGAGGTCTCGGCCGAGCCTCTGGGCACAGCAGGTGCGGCCTTCCCGGCGCTGGAGCTGGCCACAGCCAAGGCCATCGTCGCGCTTTCCGCCGAGGCCGTCGGGGCCATGGAGGTCGCCTGCGACACCACCCTGGACTACCTCAAGACGCGCAAGCAGTTCGGCGTCACCATCGGTTCCTTCCAGGTGCTGCAGCACCGCATGGTGGAGATGCGCATGGCCCTGGAAGACGCTCGCTCGCTCGCCATCTTGGCCGCCGCCAAGCTGGAAGCCCCGCGGCTCGAGCGCGAGCGCGCCGTCTCCGCCGCCAAGGCCGGCGTCGGCCGCGCCGCCCGCAAGGTGGCCGAAGAGGCGATCCAGCTCAACGGCGGCATCGCCATGACCTGGGAATACCCCTTGAGCCACTACGCCAAGCGCCTGGTCATGCTCGACCACCTCTTCGGCGACATCGAACACCACGAGGCGCGCTTTGCAGCTTTGAGGGAGGTTTGATTAGAAGATTCGCTTCTCTCCAACCAGGTGAGGTACGGGTGCTGGCCCAAACAAGCTGCATGGGATGACCTTTGGCAGAATGCTTACTCCAGATCGGGGCGGTCCCTGAAGGTGGCATCCATCTTCTCTCTTCGGACACGGGCCTCCTCCCAGCGATCAACCTCTCGCTGGTACCTGGCAGTGTTCGCGGCGATCACTCTGTCCATTGGTGGAGCCATGGGCGCGCAGTTTTTCTCCAGTGCATGTGCCTCTAGGTTGTGACCTTCCTCCTCGATCACAGCCACCCTCTCGCCCTTTCGCTCATGACCGTACTGACTGGCCAGTGCAGCCACGAATCCGCCCACTATCGCGTAGCGGAGCGCGCCCACCACAACCGCTCCGGAGGCCGTCGGACTGCGGGGGTCACTGTAGATCTGCTCATCGAAGGCTTCACCGAGCTCGATTAGATTCAGCGAGTAGAGTTCGGCGATATCCTCGCAGCTCAGGGCGTTCGGGTTAGAACGATCAATGTATCTTCTACTGTCTCCGACAGACAGCTGGTAGCTTGGCGCTACACAAGCGCTGACCCCGGTGACGAGCAAAAGGCCGCTGACAAGAGTGGCGCGAATGGTGTCCTCCCCCGGTCTCTCTACCTCTGGTCCATAGCGCCTCGGGAACGGAAAGGCCATCCGAAACAAGGATAGGGGCGCCAGAGCCGGGACGTCTGTAGGGCAGCGGTGATCGGCCCCCTTTTCGGTGAGCCAGATTGAGGGCTCCCGGGCGGTTTCGCCGTCACCTAAGATCGGTGATGAATTCCAGATCCTCCAGCTGGAAGCGGTGCATCTCTCCTGCCTCCAGGTCGAACTCGCGGCGCTCTCCCTGCCAGGCGAAGCCCTTGCCGTAGAGATGGAGATGCAAGAGCGGACTGTCTGACTTGGCCTCTATCGCGTGGATGCCGTCGGGCAAGAGAGAGACTGCCGTTCCGGGCTTGACCGTGATTGTTGCCGCAAGCTCCGGCATGGCTGAGCGGGAGACAGGGGGCTTGAAGAGCCTGTGGGTCTCTTCGCCCTCCACGGCAGCGACCACGGCCCAGGTGCCGCCGTGGTCGTGCGGGCGAGAGACTTGGCCCGGGCGACTGGAGTTCACGTAGAGGGCAAAGCCGCCGTCGGCCTCCTCGTAGATCAGATAGTTGCTGTCGATCTCTCCCTCCGGCGGGAGGGGAAAGGCGCGCTCGTTGAAGAGATCCCGACGCTCGGCGAGCGCCATCACCTCTGTCTTGACGGCCTCGAGCGTGGGGACCGAGAGACCGGCTTTGAGATGGGCTTTGGCGGCTGCGACCATCGCGGCGATGGCTTCATGACACTCTTTCTGAACGGGCACGGGCGCTGCTCCTCGCTGTCATTCCTGGCCTTGGAGGTAGAGTGAGGCTTGCAATTAGGGAAACGAATAATTCATATCGGGGTCATGAGTTCACTCAATGCCTCTCCAATCAACAGCGATTTGCTGCGTAGCTTTCTGGCGGTGGCGGAATCTGCCTCTGTGACTCAGGCGGCGCGCCTTGTCGGCCGCACGCAATCCGCCGTCAGTCTGCAGATCCAAAGGCTGGAGGCGCTGCTTGCGGTTCAGCTCTTTCAGCGCAGCGCGCGCGGTGTGTCCTTGACGGAGGAAGGCCAGCGCCTGCTGCCGGCGGCGAAGCGCGCGCTGGGTGAGATGGAGCGCGTAGCGACCCTGTTCCAAGACCCCTTGCGTGGGCGGGTGCGGGTCGGCCTGCCGGATGACTACAACGAGCGCTACTTCCAAAAGGCTTTGGCGATCTTCCAGACGCGGCACCGCGAGGTGGAGATCTTCGTTCGCTCTGGCTGCACGGCCGACTTTCCAGACGCGATCCGCAGCGGCGATCTTGATGTCGCGGTCTATTCGGCCGTGCCGCTCCCGGGTCATGAGCCCTTTTTCAGAGAGCCCACTCAGTGGGTCGCCGGTCCTGACTTCGCCCTAGACCCCGAGGCCCCGCTGCCGATCGCGCTCTACGACCGGGCCTGTCCCTGGCGTGAGGCAGCGACGGCAGCGCTGGAGACCGCCGGACGTCCTTGGCGCCTCGCCTATCTCAGCGACAATTTCACCAGCGTGAAGGCCGCCATCGCCTCTGGCTTGGCCATTGGTTACCTCACCGAGAGCAGTATCGATCCGGGATTTCAGGTCCTGGGGGCGGCCGAGGGGTTGCCGGATTTGCCGGAGTCCTGCATGACCCTGCTGCGGGGTGACAAGGTAGAAAGCCGGATCGTTCAGGAGATGGGCAAGGCAATCTGCGCTGCCGTGCGCCCCTAGTTTTGATCCTGATCTGCCTCGGCGAGACCGCAGTGGCGCGCTTTCCTCAGATTGATGGGGTCTCCTCCTTCCTCTCTACACAAAGCGGCCCGCGCAAGACCGCAATGGCTGCCCACCTCGACAACTAGAGCCGTGTCTCTTGTCGAAGGAGCAAGCCATGAAACCGGGCGTGAAGGTGCTGTCCATCGGGAATGCCACAGTCGAGGCAAACGACGATCGAGCGACCCTCGAACTGCAGACCGAACGGGGCACCGTGGCGGTCAAGTTGGCGCGCGAGTCGCTTCGTTCTCTCTTTGAGAGCACCGACGACATCTTGGAGTTCATGGACGCGCGCGCGCTTCGCAGATCAGGGCAGAACCGGGTTCTGGTGCGAGACGCCGAGGCCGTTCAAGCCGCTGCGGCGGTCCTGCCCGGTCGAGTCGTGGTCAAGGTAAAGCCGCGCGGCAGCGGTGCGATGCACAGGTTTGCCCTTTCCGCACCGCAGGCAAAGGCGCTCGCCAAGGCTCTGCTTGAGGCGAGCGATGCAATCGAAACGCCGCGGGTGCTTCACTAACCGGGATCTGCTGCAGGTCTAGCCCCTGACGGGAGGCTCGGAACTGGCGTGAGCCCAGTCAGGCTGGAAGGCCAGGATCTTCACGCCCCCGGGAAGATTCGGATTGAAGAGGGCATTGTGCCAGTAGGTTGCCTGCCAAAGCGGGTCAGTCTCGGCCAAGAGGCGGACATCGCAGGGGAGACGATAGCTCTGCCGTCCTTCCTGAAAGTCCAGTCTTGCCTTGCCCAGGTGGACCAACTGTGCGGCGGCCTCCGATTCCGGAGCGAAGAGCGCGGTAACACTATCGGTGAAGCCGCGCGACTTCTGATAGAAGGTCCCCTGCAGGGACTTCATTACGTCTTCCAGGCGCATCAAAGGATCTTGCGTGCGCCGATAGATGTGACGGAACTGGGCCGTCGTCTCCTCCGGCTCCTGCTTGTTCAGGATGACGATGATGCGGCCCAGGCTCTCGTCGTGGCCATCCGGCGTCACCCAGGGCCGCATGCCGTCACTGGGACGCCCGCCATAGTCGCGCATGGCGTACTGGCGGATGCGGCACTGCCAACCCAGGAAGTGATCGCGCAGGGCCTCCTGCGCCCGGTCCATTAGCACCACTCTGTTCTCGTCGCCCATCTCTGCCTCGCCTCTGCTGTGCCGCCGGACAGTCTAAGCCTCCGCGCGCCCTCTTGCCATGCAGGATTAGAGGGGAGCAATCCCTGCCGCTGTCGCTGTACCAAAAAGGGTTGTTCAAAACGCAATAACGGCTATGCAAATTTGATTGTATTGATAAGTTTCTAAGCACTTTTTAAGAGAAGTTTCCCTTGCCTAGACCCTTGATTCAATGTGACTGTTCTCAAGCAGCGAGGAAGCGATCAGTCGATCAACCCTGATTCGAGGGAGCCGGAGTCATGGCCAACATTACTGGAAGCGACGGTGTCAACGACACCCTCTACGGCACCTCGCTTGCCGACCGGATTTATGGATTGGGCGGCGATGACCTGCTCTATGGCGCGTCGGGGCCGGATCGGCTTTATGGCGGCAGTGGTGTGGACCGTTTGTTCGCAGGCACGGGCAGCGACCGCAGCCTGATGGGTGCCAGCGGCGCCGATTCCATCTATGGCGGCAGCGGCGAAGACTTTCGCATTAACGCTGGTGCCGGCGACGATCTGGTCGCAGGCAAGGACGGGAACGACCGCTATGTTTTCGGCGAGGGCGGCCAGGACCTGTTGTTCGGCGACCAGGGGGCCGATTCCTTTTTCTATGGTGGTGCGGGCGACGACAGCCTCTATGGCGGCGCCGGTGACGACGCCGAGCTCTATGGCGATGACGGGGACGATCTGCTGGTCGGCGGGCTTGGCAGCGACAGCCTTTATGGTGGTTCCGGTGCGGATCGCTTTGCCGTCGCCAGCGCCGGCGAGATCACGGCGCTGGAGACCTATGATGGCGGCAGCGGCAGCGACACCCTGATATTGAACCAGGCGGCAGGTCCGGGGGCCGCGAGCCTGATCTCGATCGAGGCCCTGTTCCGCTATGGGACCAACGGCAATGACAATCTCTCCGGTGATGCTCGCATCAATGTCCTGAGCGGCCTCAGCGGTGTCGATCGGCTCTTCGGTTTGAGTGGTGATGACAGTCTCTATGGCGGCAGTGGCGATGATTCCCTGCTGCGTGGCGGCAGTGGCGATGACCTGATCGAGGCCGGAGAGGGCAATGACTATGGCGTTGTCGGTGATGCCGGTAGCGATCGCCTCTTCGGCGGTGAAGGCGATGATACGGCCCTGGTGGGTTTCGGCGCCGACGATCGCGTCTATGGGGATGCAGGCAACGATTACATCCTCGAGGGGAACAGCGGCAGCGACACGATTTTTGGCGGAGACGGTGACGATGTTGCGCTAAGGGGCGGCACCGGTGACGATACGATCTATGGCGGGCTCGGCATAGATGACGCGGTCGGCTATCTGGGGGACGACGTCTTCATCGTGACCTCAGCGGCCGAGTTGACCTTGGATGACCGGTTTTACGGCGGCACGGGGCAAGACACGATCATCCTCTTCGAAGGGGCGAACCTTCCGGCCGGTTTCACCCAGGCGAACATCGTGTCGGTTGAAACCCTGGCGCTTTACGGCAGCGACGGGCGTGACCGGCTCTATGGCGATCAAAGGGCGAACCTGGGACGTGGTCTTAGCGGCGTCGATGACTTTTCCGGGCGCAGTGGTGACGACAGTTTCTATGGCGGTAGCGGCGTGGACTTCTTTTCCTATGGCGGCTATGGCTCGGACCTGCTCGTTGGGGATACGGGCGATGACTATCGTTTCTTTGGTGGACCCGGCTCGGATCGCATCTTTGGCGGAAGTGGCGTGGATTCCGGATTGGACGGCCGTAGCGGCGCGGATCGGATCTATGGCGATGACGGTGATGACTTTTCGCTGATCGGTAACGATGGCGAAGACACGCTCTTCGGTGGACGCGGCGACGACACCCGGCTCTTCGGTCGAAATGACGTCGACACCCTCTTTGGTGGAAGTGATGCCGACAGCCTCTTCTTTGGTGACGGAGGGGGAGATATCATCTTTGGTGACAGTGGCGCCGACAGGGCCTTCTATGGTGGAATGGGCTCGGACACCCTGTCTGGTGGGAACGGCGACGATCGTGTCTTCTTTGGGGACACCGGGGACGATGTGCTTCAGGGCGACGATGGCGCCGATCAGGTCTTGATCGGTGCTTTCGGCAATGATCGTATCTATGGCGGCTCAGGCAATGATGCCAGCCTTTATGGTTCTCCCGGCGATGACACGCTGTTCGGCGACACCGGAACCGACAGCTCTCTCTTCGGCGACGTCAACAGCGACCTGATCTTCGGCGGAAAGGGAAGTGACAGCGCGTTCTTCGGAGGGCAAGCTAACGACCGCTTGTACGGCGACGATGGCGACGACTATCAACTCTATGGTGGTGACGGGGACGACATCGTGGCGGGCGGCCTTGGCAAGGATCACGGCCTGTTCGGCGATAGTGGTAACGATAGTCTCTTTGGTGGCAGCGGAGACGACCTCCTCTATGGCGCAACCGGCGATGACACTGTAAGAGGGAACAGTGCCGGAGACACGCTCTTCGGTGATCTGGGTGTAGACACCCTGCGCGGCGACGCGGGTGGCGATCACCTCTACGGGGGAGAGGAAAAAGACTCTCTCTTTGGTGGGCTGGGTGCTGACCTGGCCTATGGCGGCGATCAAAGCGACATCCTGGCCGGCGGTTCCGGTGCCGATACGCTCTTCGGTGGCGCCAATCGGGATCGCGTGAATGGTGGATCTGGATCAGACACGGCATTCGGCGGTCGTGCCAACGATACCTTTGTTGTGGACACACTGGGCGATGTGATCGGCGAATCCGCGGCGGGCGGCATCGAGGACGTGCTGCGCTCCAACGCGCTGGACTACACGCTGAACGGCGGGCCGGAGGGGCATGTCGAGCGGCTCAATCTCAATCGCATCGGCGACGCCAATCTGGGTGGCAACGAGTTCGCCAACACGATCCTGGGCAACAGCGGATCGAATTTTCTCTTCGGGGCAGAGGGGAACGATATCCTGAATGGGCGCGGCGGTAGCGACACACTGGCGGGTGGGCTTGGAAACGACACCTTCGTCGTCGATACCCAGAGCGACAGCATCGTGGCGCTGGACGCAGAGGGGACTGACCTGGTGCGGGCGGAGACCAATTTCACTCTTCCGGATGGAACAGCCACGGCCTTCGTCGAGAATCTCAGGATGCAGTTCAACTTCGGCGACCTCAATGGTGTCGGCAACATCCTGGACAACAAGGTTCAGGGCAACACCGGCAACAACCGCCTCTCCGGCAATCAAGGCGAGGACCGGATCGAGGGCGGGCTGGGCGACGATACCCTCTTCGGCGGAGGAAGTGCCGACATCATGCGCGGTGAGAGCGGAGCGGACACGCTTTCCATGGGGCTGAACGACACGGCCTTCGGTGGCTCGGGCATGGATCGCTTCCTCTTTGGCGGCCTTCTAAACTCCGCCGGCCAGGTGATTTCCGATTTCGATGGCGCCAGCCTTGGAAGCAGCAGCAGCGAGGACAAGCTGACCTTCAAGACGGGATTGGAGATTGGCAGTTTCGTCTATATTGGTGGGGCCGCCTTCACGGGCGGGGGCAATTCCGAAGGCCGTTTCGCGGGCGGCAGAAGCGTCGAGGTGGACCAAGACGGTGACGGCGTTCGCGATGTGGTCTTCGCAATCAACGGCTTGAGCGCGGCCAACCAATTGACCGCCAGCGACTTCCTTTGGCTTAGCTAGTGGTGCATGTCGCTCTGGGGCTTGCCGGTCCGGAATCCTTCCGCAAGGATCTGCGACAATCGAGGTTTCGGACGGGCTAGTGGTCCGGTCCAGGCGCTTGGTTCCCAAACGTCTGGTGAATCGGCCCACTAATTTGTTGACCTGGTGGGGCAACTTATCCAGACGGATGGGTACCATCCGTCTGGGTTGCACCACTAGGGACAGACAGCATGCCGCCGGCACTCTGGGGAACCCTGACCGCGCTTGGTTGGGGGACGGGGGATTTCCTGTCGCGCTTCACCGGCGGGCGCTTGGGGATAACGACGGCCATGGCCGGGGTGATGAGCAGCAGTTTCCTGCTGCTCTCTCTCTATGCCTGGTCCGAAGGACTGATCCTGCGCTTTCCCGGTCAGGGCTGGCCAGCCCTGTTCCTTGCATGCTTCTGCATCGTGGCGGCCACGGGGCTGCTTTACTGGGGCATGATCCGCGGACCGATCTCCTTGGTGGCACCGATCGTTGCCGCCTATCCGGTCTGGAGCCTGATCATCGCCTTGGCGGATGGGATCGAACCCAGCCTGATCCAATGGCTTGCCATGGCGGCTGTCTTGGCCGGGGTCGTAGTGGTGGCGCGTTTGGGCAGTGCCGCTGAGCCGACCGCGGAGGCGCGGGCAGGCGGCACCTTACTCACCACCGCGATTGCCCTGCTGTCCTCGATCGGCTTTGCCGTCGGGATTGCCGCCCTGCAGACCGCGGGGCCGCTTTTCGGCGAGATGCAGGTGCTGCTCTCGATCCGCCTCTTCGGCGTCGTTGTGACCCTCACCATCCTTCTATTGCTGCCCCAGGTCAGGCGCCCGGTGCCTTGGCGCTGGTGGCCGGTGCTGCTGTTCCAAGGCACGATCGACGGCGGTGCCTATCTGGCCTTGCTGGCCGGCAGCCGGGTGGCGGAAGACGCGCCCCAGGCCGTGGTGGTGGCCTCGACTTTCTGCGTGGTGCCTGTCGTTCTGGCTTGGATCTTCCTCAGAGAGCGGATCAGCCCTGGCCAATGGCTGGCGATCCTGGTGATCGTGGCCGGTGTCGCAGTGCTGTCGGCCTACTAGCCAGGCCTGACCCGGATCACCGCGCCGCCGGTCAGCTCTTGCAGCTCCTTCGGGGTCAGGCGAAAGACGGCATTGGGGGTGCCGGCTGCTGCCCAGATCTCGTCGAGCTGGAAGAGGTCTTCGTCGAGCAGGACCACAGAGGGGTTGGCATGACCGCAGGGCGGCACGCCGCCGATGGCAAAGCCGGTCCTCTCGCGCACGAAGCGGGCGTCGGCACGGCCCAGGGTCTCGCCCAGATGCTGGCTCACGCGCGTCTCGTCCACGCGGTTCGCACCGCTGGCGACGATGAGGACCGCCCGGTCGCTCTCCTCGGCGCGAAAGATCAGGGACTTGGCGATGGCGGCGACCTCACAGCCGATCGCTGCGGCTGCGTCCTTGGCGGTCCGGGTCGAGGCGGGGAATTCGCGAACCGTCAAGGTCAGGCCGGCCTGGTCCAAGGCCGCCTGGACGCGCGCGGCACTGCCTTTCAGCTCCATCTAGCCACCCAGCTCGCGACTGCGGGCCGTGGCCGCGGCGATGGCGCGGTCGAAGAGGGGTTGGATGCCATCCTCGGCCATCAGGACCTTGAGGGCTTCCAGGGTGGTGCCGCCCGGACTGGTCACGTTCTTGCGCAAGACCGCCGGTTCCTCGTCTGCACGGTAGAGCAGCTCGCCGGAGCCGGTGACCGTGGCGCGTGCCAGCCGAACCGCTAGCCCTTCCGGCAAGCCCGCCTCAACCCCGGCCTTGGCCAAGGTCTCTGCGAGCAGAAAGACGTAGGCCGGTCCACCACCGGAGACCGCGGTCACGGCATCCAAGAGGGCCTCTTCCTCGACCCAGGCGGTCTCGCCAACGGCAGAGAGCAGCGCTTCGGCCAGCGCGCGATCTTGGGCCGAGACCTCGGGGCCGGCGACCATGACCGTCATCCCACGCCCGACCGAGGCCGGCGTGTTGGGCATCGAGCGCACGATCTGAGCTTGCGCGCCCAAGGCCTCGCGAAAGCTGGCCAAGGTCACGCCGGCTGCGATCGAGACAAAGAGCGTTTGCCCGCCGTTGTCGCTGCCCAGACCGTCCAGGGCACCGCCCATCATCTGCGGCTTGACTGCAATCACCATCACGCGGGCGTTCTTCGGTGGCGCGGAGACATGGTGACACCCGCGTGCGACGAAGTCGGCGACGGCCGCTTCGCTGGGGTCCATCAGATAGACCTGTTCGGGTGCCAGCCCGCGATCCAACCAGCCGGACAGCATGGCGCCCCCCATCTTGCCGCAGCCGATCAAGGTGAGGGGACCGTCGATCTTCATTCTCTATCGCTCCCGAAAGGAAAGACCGTCCGGCGAGAGCGACCTCTCGACAGCATACTGGTCTATCAGGACTAGATCCTCTGAGCTGTCCTAGGCCTCGCCGACGGTGTCCATCAAGGCGGTCTGTAGGGCTTCGTCGGGGTCGCGTCCGCCCCAGACGACAAGCTGCAGCGCCGGATAGAAGCGCTCGCTCTCGCCGACACCGCAGTCAACCAGATCTTCCAGCTGGTCGGCGGCCATGCCGGCGGTGCCGCGCAGCGGGAGAGTGTGGCGGTAGCTCACCAAGCCGTCGTCGTGCGAGAGCTCGAAGTGGCCCAGCCAGAGGCGCTCGTTGGCTTTGGCCAGCAGCTCGGCCACGGCGCGGCGGCTGGCGGTGGTGGTCTTCACGTCTAAGTGGCAGGAAAAGAAGACGGCCTGCAGCTCGACATCCCAGACGAAGCAGAGATGATAGCTGCACCAGCGACCGGCGATCTCCACCACCATCTCGGACTCGCTGGCGCGGTCAAAGGCCCAGTCGTTGGCCATGACCAGCTCTTCGATCAGATCTATGGGATTGCCGTGTTCGTGGGGTTGGGTTGCGAGGCTGACCATCGTGCTTAACTCCCCTTGTGACTGGTGCAGATGTCGCCAGACGAAAGCGGTAGACCTCGCCCCACATCCACACGGACGGGTCGTGGCCCCTGGATACTTCCCGATCGCTGGCTTCTCTTGAGCCCCGTCGCGGTCGAATCCTGTTCCGCAACCCTAACAACGAGCCTGCCACTCTCTGTTGGCGCCCCGCAAGACGCCTTATGACCCGGCGAGGCCAGATTTCCATGAATCTCTTGTGACGATTGCGTCACTTCTCGACACTGTCGGTCTTGGTCTTGGTGCTGCGGCGCTTGGGTGCTTTGGCTTTCAATTCAGCCAGTTCCGCCTCCAAGACTCGGACCCGATCGGCCAAGTCTTCCTGCTCTTGGCGGGCCTTCTCCGCCATTTCGCGGACCAGTTCAAATTCTTCGCGAGTGACCAGCTGCATGCGCTCGGCCAGACGCTCCAAGGGTTCGCGCAAACGCGACTCCATATCGCCGCGAAAACCGGAGGTTGCGCCCATGGCGCCTGAGAGCACCCGCGCGAGGTCGTCCAAGATACGGTTATCGCTCTGCATGTCTTCCCTAGCTCCTCGTCATCGCCCTGCGCATCAGCATGTCGAGCGCTGAGGCCCCAGCGTCAAGGCCTCTCGTAGACGCGGTCGAAATAGGCTTCCGAGGAGTCGCGCGATTCCAGCAGTCGAAATCCTGCCCGCTCCAGCAGTCCTTCGAGGATCCAGGTGTAGGTGCTGTGTTCCTCGCGAACATAGCAGACGAAGTCGGCGCGGCTGAAGCTGCTGTCCGCCTTGCCGGTGACGCTGTCGATCCAGGTCTCGACGCCGGCCGTATAGGCCTCTGCCGGAAAGGAGAAGGCGACGTCGCGCAGCAGCAGGCGCCCGCCCGGCTTCAGCAGCTCGAAGATGCACAGCAAGGCTGCCTGCTTCCAGAAGTCCGGCAGGTGATGCAGGGCATAGCTGCTGGTGACGGCATCGACCGGCGCCTGGTCCCAGTCGAGACTGAGGAATCCACCACGACGGAAGACGGCGCCTGGCACGTCCTGAGCAGCCTTGCGGGCAAAGTCCAGCATGGCCGGAGAGACGTCGTAGCCGAAAGCCTTGTAGCCAGCCTCGGCGGCAACACGGACGAGACTGCCTGTGCCACAGCCGATGTCGATCAAGACGGCGCCCGGCTGCAGACCAAGCCTCTCCAAGGTGGCGCGGTCTGCAGCAGGATCGGTGCCCTGCCGGGCATCATAGGCGGCGACCTGGTCTGCGTCTTCGAAGTCCAGCCCCACTTGGCGGCGGTCGTCGTAGAACCAATCGGGGTGCTCCGGCATCGGCCTCTCCCTCTTCTTCACCTTGACCTTAGCCTGCCCACCTCCAACCCTGATCCTGCAACGCGGAATCGAGGAGGCTGCCATGAGGATCGAAAGCGACAGCATTGGAGAGATCGAGGTTCCCGAAGACCGCTACTGGGGCGCGCAGACGCAGCGGTCCTTGGAGCACTTCGACATTGGCCGCGATCTCATGCCGATCGAGGTGATCCACGCCTATGGTCTGCTGAAACAGGCCGCAGCAGAGACCAACCGCGATCTGGGGCTCTTGGATGGGCGTTTGGCCGATCTCATCATCCAGGCCGGCGGTGAGGTGGCCGGTGGCGAACTGGACCAGCACTTTCCTCTGCATGTCTGGATGACCGGCAGCGGCACCCAGACCAACATGAACGTCAACGAGGTGATCGCCAATCGCGCGATCGAACTGGCCGGTGGTGTCATCGGGTCCAAGGATCCGGTGCATCCCAACGACCACGTGAATCTCTCACAATCTTCCAATGATTCCTTTCCGACCGCGATGAACATGGCGGCTGTCAGCTTGACCAAAAAGCGCCTGCTGCCCGAAGTGGCAGCCCTGCGTGATGCCTTGGCGGCAAAAGCCGAGGCCTGGCGGGGTATCGTCAAGATCGGCCGGACCCACATGCAGGACGCCGTGCCCCTCACCCTGGGGCAGGAGGTTTCCGGCTGGGCGCAGCTCCTGACCGACGACTTGGCCCGGATCGAGCAGGCCCTGGGCGATGTCTATCAACTGGCATTGGGCGGCACGGCGGTTGGGACCGGCATCAACGCCGATCCGCGCTTCGGCGCCTTGGTGGCGGACGCGATCGCCAAGCGGAGCGGCCTGCCCTTCGTCACTGCGCCCAACAAGTTTGCGGTCCAGGGCAGCCATGACGCCCTGGTGATGCTGCATGGTGCCTTTAAGACCTTGGCCGGATCGCTCTTCAAGATCGCCAACGACATTCGCCTACTGTCTTGCGGCCCCCGCTCCGGTCTGCACGAGCTGGAGATTCCGGCCAACGAGCCCGGCTCCTCCATCATGCCGGGGAAGATCAACCCGACCCAGTGCGAGGCTATGGCGATGCTGGCGACCCAGGTGATGGCCAACGACGTGGCGGTCGGCATGGGAGGGGCCGCCGGTTATCTGCAGATGAACGTCTACAAGCCGGTGATGATCAATGCCGTGGTCCAATCGGCCCTGATCATGGCGGATGGGGCTCAGGCCTTCCGCAAGTACCTGGTTGAGGGGATGGAACCCAATCTGCCGCAGATCGAGGTCTTCCTGGAACGCTCCTTGATGCTGGTGACGGCGCTTAGCCCGCACATCGGCTACGACAAGGCCTCGGCCATCGCGCACCATGCCTATGAGCACGACATGAGCTTGAAAGAAGCCGGGCTGGTGCTGGGCTATGTTACGGCGGAAGACTTCGACCGCATTGTCGATCCCAAGACGATGGTGGGCTAGCAAGACCGATTGGGAGAAGGCAGAGTGGGGCCCGGTTGAGGAAGGGTCGGGAGCGGGCAATGCAGGATGTCGGCGCATGGCTGCGATCAGTGGGCCTGGAGGCTCTGGTCGAACGCTTTGCCGCCAATGACATCGACGCAGAGGTCCTGCGCGATCTGAGTGAAGCTGATCTCAAAGAGCTCGGTCTGACCCTCGGGCAGCGCAAGAAGCTGATGAAGGCGCTTGTGCGCCTGCACGAGACGCTGCCGGTCTCTCCTGAAGTGCAGGAAGACAGCAAGCCGGAGGCAGAGCGACGGCAACTGACGGTGATGTTCGTCGACTTGATTGGCTCCACCGCGCTCTCGCAGCGTCTGGATCCGGAGGAGATGCAAGCCCTCCTCGCCCGCTTCTATCAGACCATTACTGAGGCAGTGGGGCGATTCAACGGTTACGTCGCCAAACTCTTGGGTGACGGCATCCTGGTCTATTTCGGTTGGCCACAAGCGCATGAGGACGAGGCAGAGCGTGCGCTGCGTGCCGCCTTGGCCGCGACAGATGCCCTGCGTGGGATCGAGACGGCCGAACCCTTGACCTGCCGCATTGGTATTGCGACCGGGTTGGTCGTGGTCGGTGAGGGGGCTGGCGAAGCAGACCAGGTGGTCGGCGTCACGCCCAATCTGGCTGCGCGCCTGGAGGCGCTCGCAGAGCCCAATTCGGCGGTCCTCGATGAAGCCACGCGCCGCCTTGTCGGAGACGTCTTTGAGCTGCGCGCGCTCCCGCCGGCGGTGCTGAAAGGTTTCGATGATCCGGTCAACTGTTGGGCGTTGATTGGCGAACGCCTGTCCAAGGATCGCTTCCAAGCGCTGTACGGGCGACGTCTCTCTCCCTTCGTCGGCCGTAGCAGCGAACTGCAGTGGCTGCGCGATCACTGGGGCTATGCCTGCGAAGGCGAGGGTCAGGTGGTCTTGCTCTCCGGTGATGCGGGAATTGGCAAGTCTCGCCTAGTGCTGGCGCTGGAGGAGGTCTTGCACCTGCCGGACCGTCAGACCATTCGGCTGCAGTGCTCGGCGCTGCACAGGCAATCGCCCTTCTACCCCCTGATCCGCGAGCTGGAGCAGACGGCAGCCTTCCAGCGGCAGGATAGCGGCGAAACACGCCTTCAGAAGGTGGAGTCTCATCTGGCCGACGAGACGCCCAACACGCGGGCGGCCTTGACCGACCTCTTGTCTCTGCCTGGTAAGGCGGAGCTTTCGGTGAAGACGCTATCGCCACTGCAACGCAGAGAGCTCTTGCAGGCCTTCTGGTGTCGGCGCTTGCTTGCCGCCGCGCAGGCCAACCCCCTTCTCGTGATTGTCGAGGACGCCCATTGGATCGATGCCACCACCATGGCGCTGCTCTCCAACTTCGTCGCCGAGCTACAAGGCCACCCGATCCTACTGCTCGTCACCCATCGGCCGGAGTGGCGTGCCGATTTTGCCGCGGCATCGCATGTCGCCTCGCTCAGGCTAAGCCGCCTCTCGCGTGCGCTCTCGGGGCGTCTCATCGACCAGATCGCCGGGACAGCAGCAGAGGAAGACCTCAAGCAGAGCATCGCCCAGCGGGCCGAAGGCAACCCGCTCTTCATCGAAGAGCTGACCAAGAGCCTCTTGGAAAGCGATACGGGACAAGAGGGCGTTCCGGACAGCCTACAGACCTCGTTCCTCGCGCGTCTGGATTCCCTGGGTGCCGACCGTGATGTCGCCCATGGCGCCGCTTTGCTGGGACGACGCGTGACGGCTGACGTCTTGGCCGAGGTCATCCAACAACCCATCGCAGCCGTCGCAAAGAGCTTGGAGCGCCTGGTGGAGCGAGAGATTCTGACTCGCGGCAGGCAATTGGGAGAGGAGCGCTTCACCTTCAAGCACGCTCTGCTGCAGGAGGCGGCGCAGTCGAGCGTGTTGAAGAGTCGTCGGCGTGCCCTGCATCTGCGAGCGGCGGAGGCCTTTGCCAGCCTGCGACCGACGATCAGCCGACGGGAACCGGAGACCTTGGCCTACCACTTCTCCCAAGGCGGTGCTGCCGGGCAAGCAGCCGGTCTGTGGCTGTCGGCGGGCGAGCGGGCCGCGGCAGCCGGTGCGGCAGGCGAGTCCGCCAGCCACTTTCGTGCCGGCTTGGATTGCTATGCCGAGACCCATGATGAACCAAGGGCCGAGGCTGTGGAGGTGCAGTTGGAGCTCGGCCTCGCGATCGCACTGACGATGGAGCAGGGTTATCGCGATCTGGTCGGTCGGCATTATCGCCGCGCTGCGGAGCTGGCGCGGCAGGGCGAGGATCCCGATCGTAAGATTCGCGCGCTCTTCGGGCTCTGGCGCTATCAATCCTGGAAAGGGGACAAGGCAGCGCGTCACGGACTGTCCGATGAATTGGTGACGCTCTCTCGTTCTTTGGCAGAGTCCCAAGAGGTCGTGCTTGGGCCCTATGCAGCGACGGTGACGGCCTTCACCGCAGGGGCCTTGAGCCAGGCGTTGCGCTTTGGCGAAGAGACCGTTTCCTTCTACGAGGACAAGACCCGCGCGACCGGCGTGCATCGCTATGCTCAGGACCCGCAGGTGACCTCTCTTGCGGTTATGCACTTTCTACATTGGCTGCAGGGAGATCCCAGGCAGGCGGACCTGGAGGTAGAGAAGGCGCGTCGCTTGGCGGAAGAACTGGGCGACAGCTACACCGCCATGTTCGTGCGGATCTTCGAGACCATGCTGCGCCATATGGAGCGGCGAGAGAGCCTAGCCCGCAGTGCCATCCTGGAAGCGGAGGAGATCGCGCGTCGAAACGGCTATGCTTCCTGGGCACCGCACTGCCGCATGCTCTTGGGCTGGGATCGGGTCGTGGCGGGAGATGCGGAAACAGGGCTGGCCGACCTAGAGGAGGGTGCCACCTTCTGCCTCTCCGAGGGCATCCACTGGATGTTGCCTTACCACCTGTCGCGTCGTGCCGAGGCACGCTTCCGCCACGGTGATCCCAAGGGCGCATTGTCCGGACTGGACGAGGCGATTGCGCTTGCCGAGGACAGCGGTGATCTCTGGTGGCTGCCGGAGCTCCATCGCCTTCGCGCACTGGTTCTGCTGCAAGAGGGCGGCGGGGAGACCGCCCACCCGAGCCTTACGGCAGCCATCGATCTCGCGCGAGAACAGGGTTCCCGCATGTTGGAACTGCGCGGTTTGACGAGTCTCGTCGATCGCTTCGGCGCCGAAGCAGGGAGTGCCGGTCGAGAACTGCGGCAGCTCCTGTTGGCGTTGGATGGCGCGGCCGATCTTCCAGATCTCATAGACGCGAGGGACTGTCTCTCCCGTGTCGACTGATCAAGTCACCGCACCCAGGATGGTGCCGAAAACATCGTCCTTGCCGGCGAGCGGGGCATTGAGCCCCGCGATTTGCACGCCGAAGAGATGCGGACCCTCATGCTGCACCTGGTGGCCGGGGAAGAGGTCCGGGATGCGGCTGGGCTGGACCACCAGCAGCTCTTGGCCCACCAGCGGGAAGCGCAGGCCGCCCTCGACCGGCTCAGCAGGCTGGCCCGTGAAACGGGAGAAGAAGGCCTCGTGCTGGGTGGGGTCGGGCGCTGCCATGACCACGCGCGCCATGTCGGTCGCGCCGTTGGCGTGCTGCTGAAAGGCGGGCTTCCAGAAGACCTCGGGAAAGCGGTTGTGGCAGGTGAAGAAGCCGCTGTCCGGCAGGGCGGCATCGCTGGCGAAAGCGAGTGAGAAGGCGACCTTGGCCTGGCTGCCGTCGGGCAGGGTGGCCTGGCGTTCGAAGTCGAAGGTCGGATGCCCGCCGATGCTGGCGAAGTCGGCCGCGTCGGCTTGGCTATCCTGGCCGGTGAGGACCAGCATGGAGAAGCCTTCGCGCCGGACCATGTAGTTACGGTTGAAGGCGCCGAAGTCGAAGGCTGCGGACGGCAGGGTTTGGCTGTGCGCCTCCAACAACTCCGGGCGGTCGACGGTCAGGATCTCGATGAAGCTCTTGCCCTGGAACTGGATCAGGCGGTTGGCGGTGCCCCAGCTGTGCTGTGCCTTGGGCGTGACGGTGAAGCCCAGCGCCTCGAAACGGGCGCCGGCGGCCTCCAGGTCGTGGACGGTCAAGACGATGTGGTCCAGCGCGCGCGGCGGAATGGTCATGGGCCAATAGCCTCCTCGATGGTGTCGGCCCGCACTCTAGCGGGGCGGGTCCCGCCTGTCGGCGGGGCTTGGCGCATGGCTTCGATGCCGCAAGGGCTATGGACAGCCTTGGCGTTGGCCCACCTCTTCAAGCGCCGCTTTGGCCGCGGCCAGAGTTTCTTCGACATCAGCGTCACTGAGCGCTGTCGAGAGGAACCAGGTTCCACGCGCGGTGGTGCGGATGCCGCGATGCTGCAGTGCTTCGACGAAGGCCAGCCGCAGGACCTCATCGCTCTGCTTATAGGCGCGATAGTCCAGGACCGGCGGCGTCTCGGTGAAGAGCGTGCAGAAGATGGTGCCGATGCCCTGGCAGTGAAGCGGCAGGCCCACCTTTCGCCCAAGGTCCGTCAGACCCGCCATCAGCGCCTCGCCGCGCCTTTCCATGGCCTTCAGCGCCGCCGAATCGTCGGCCGCCAGGCTCTCGACCGTGGCGCGGCAGGCGGCAATGGCGCAGGTGACGGCGTTATAGGTGCCGCCGTGCACCACGCCCTCGGTCAACTCCTGCATCACCTGGCGCTTGCCGGCGATGATGCTCAAGGGAAAGCCGCCGGCCGCTGCCTTGGCGAAGACCGCGAGATCCGGCGTCACGCCATAGCGCTGCTGCGCGCCGCCCAGGCTGGCGCGAAAGCCGGTGATCACCTCATCGAAGATTAGAACGATGCCGTGGCGATCGCAGGCGTCGCGCAGATGCTGCAGATAGCCAGGCTGGGGCTCGATGACGCCGGCGTTGCAGGCAATGGGCTCCAGAATGACGGCGGCGATCTCGTTGCCGCGCCGCTCCAGGGTGTCGTCCAGCAGGCCTGGATCGTTGAAGGGTAAGACCAGCAGTTCGCTCGCGAGATCGCTCTGCCCGCGGCTCTGCGGGATCGCCAGAGGGGCCTCGCGGGGGCCGGCTTGATTGAGTGCCGGCGCGACGCTGCCCATGATGTCGTCGGCCCAGCCGTGATACTGCCCCTCGAACTTGACGATGCCTTTGCGCCCGGTCTTGGCGCGGGCCAGGCGCAGTGCGATGTGGTCGCCCTGGGTGCCGGAAACATCGAAACGAAGCTGCTCGGCGGCGGGTAGGATCTCTGTCAGGCGTTCGGCCAGCGTGACCTCGTCGGGATGGACGGCAGCGAAGGTCTGCCCCTTGCCCAGGCTGTCGCGCACCGCCTCCAGGACTGCCTTGGGCGAATGCCCGAGGATCGCCGGGCCATTGCCCAGGATGTAATCGATGTAGCGATTGCCGTCGGCATCGAAGACGTAGGCGCCCTCGCCACGCTCGATCGCCAAGGGCACCGGCATGGCGTGATAGCGAAAGTTGCTGCTGACCCCGCCGGGCAGCACCCGGCGGGCCCGCTCATGGAGAGCGATGGAGGCGTCGTAACGGGTAATGGTGAACCTCCCCTGACTGGTAGCGGCAGCTTGGAGCCTCGCCAGACCCTATGCAAGGTCAGAGGCTGTCGTGATCAGTCTCTTCTGGCCCCTGGGGGGGCTCACCATCCGGCGACGTCCGATAGCGCCTTAGCGCTTCGACAATCTGTCGCGAGCCTGGTTGACCAAGGAAGGCGTCAAACTCGGCCATATCCCAAAGCTCCAAGTCGTCGTCGAGCCCGTTCTCTTGCGTGCAATAGGCATCATTGGCTCCCTTGCGGATCAACCATTCGCCGGCTTCGCCATCTTCGTCGATGACGGCTTGTCCTAGCGCGGTGGGTTCGTTTGGCGCTGCCAGATCCAGATGGGCACCGGCATCAAGCAGGCGCTGCATGCACTCTGGTCCCCTGGGCTTACCGGATTCGTCACGGCTGACCTTCTGACCGGAGAGACGGTAGGTACCGATGATGGCCGCGACCATCGGCACCCTGTTGTGCTCGTCAAAGGCGTTGGGGTTGGCGCCGGCCTTCAAGGCACGATCCAGGGCATCGGGATCACAGTGCTTCAGTGCTTCATACATGTCGAAATCAGCTTCGCTCATAGGGGGCTTTGCCAGATCCCAATGCAAGAAGACCAAGTCGGGCAGGGAGAGCGTTCTGCGCAGGCCTAAGAGCTGATTTGGCTCGATTGTCCGGCACTGGCCGTCGAGGTCGGGAACAACACCCATCCTCAGGCGGCTGACTATTGTATCGACCTCACTTCGCTCGATACGGGTTCGGTCCAGGGTGACCAGTAGGTCATAGCTGGGCCCACTTGGTGCCGTGCGGGGTCTGCGTGGGATGAGGTTGAAGTCTTCTCGCCTTGTGCCTCCCAGCTCAAAGTCCTCCTCGGCTAGACGCCGGAAGGTCAAGCACATGTTCATGAGCGCAAAGTCGTGGAAGTTCGACGGAAAGCTCAATCTGCGCTCGCCGACATCCGGCCCGTCGGTGAAGGCAGGCCTGTTGAACCCCGGGAACAGTCTGTGAGCTTCCAGCGCGGCGCGCTGGTAAAGGTTCTGCGCTAGATCGAACTGCAGTGTCCGCACAAAGAGCCTGACCTCTGCCTTCTCGCCCCTGATCAAGGCTGCTTCGACGACCCTGTCCTCGTGTCCGGAGACGCAAGACAGCTGCAGGCGTGCAAAGCGGGTCAGCTGGCGCAGGTCTTTGGTCAATCCCCGACGCGTGCGGTCAATGCAATCCAGCGCACACCGCCGCTCAAAGGGAAAGCACTCGTACCAGGAATAGGCTCTGGGCATTGTCTCCTCCTTAAGAGTGTTTCTCTTAAAGAGGGAGTCATATTGCGTCAATGCCCTTTAAAGGGGAGTTTGCTGGGACTTCACTGCGCGAAGGCCCAGCGGAGATCCAGTGTGTGCGGCATCTCCGGCTGTGCCAGGGGGCGTGGCTCGGGCTGGATTCCTGGGCTGTGGCCGAAGGCGAAGAAGCGGGTGAGGCGGCGGGCCTCGGCCTCGTAGCTGTTGATCGGGAAGGTCTCGTAGGCCAAGCCGCCGGGATGGGCGACGTGGTACTGCGCGCCGGCCAGCGCGCGACCGGTCCAGCGGTCGTAGAGGTCGAAGGTGAGCGGTGCATTGACCGGGATCGTCGGATGCAGGCAGGAGGGCGGCTGCCAAGCGCGGTAGCGCAGGCCAGCCACCGACTCGCCGGTCGTTCCGGTTGCGTGGAGCGGCAGCTGAAAGCCGTTGCAGGCCACCAGATAGCGTTCGCCGCTGAGGCCCTTGACCTTGACCTGCAGACGCTCCAGCGAGGAATCAACATAACGGGCGGTGCCGCCGGTCATGCCTTCCTCGCCCATGACATGCCAGGGCTCGAGTGCCTGACGCACCTCGATCTCGATGTCCTCGTGCTGCAGCAGGCCCAGGCGCGGGAAGCGGAACTCCCAGTGCGGGGCGAACCAGTCGCTGTCGATCGGATAACCCGCGGCCTGCAGGTCCTCAGTCACCGCCACCAGGTCCTTCCAGACATAGTGCGGCAGCATAAAGCGGTCGTGCAGCGCTGTGCCCCAGCGCACCAGCTTGCCGCTGTAGGGGGTCTTCCAGAAGCGGGCGACCAGGGCGCGCAGCAGCAACTGCTGGACCAGACTCATGCGGGCATGGGGCGGCATCTCGAAGGCGCGGAACTCGACCAGGCCTAGGCGCCCGGTGGCACTGTCGGGCGAGAAGAGCTTGTCGATGCAGATCTCGGCGCGGTGGGTGTTGCCGGTGACATCGATCAAGAGGTTGCGCAGGATGCGGTCGACCAGCCAAGGCGCGGGCGCTTGACCCTCGGTGGGATCGGGAATCTGGCTGAAGGCTAGTTCCATCTCGTGCAGCTGATCGTTGCGCGCCTCGTCGATGCGTGGCGCCTGGCTGGTCGGGCCGATGAAGAGGCCGGAGAAGAGGTAGGAGAGAGCCGGGTGATGCTGCCAGTAGGTGATCAGGCTGCGCAGCAGATCCGGGCGCCTCAAGAAGGGGCTGTCGTCAGGCGTGGCACCACCCAGCACCACGTGGTTGCCACCGCCGGTGCCGCTATGGCGGCCATCCAGCATGAACTTCTCGGTGCCGAGCCGGCTCTGGTGCGCATCCTCATAGAGCCCCTCGGTAATCGCCCGCATATCCTCCCAAGTCTCCGCCGGCTGCACGTTGACCTCGATGACACCCGGGTCGGGGGTCACCTTGATCATGCCAAGACGCGGGTCATCGGGTGGCGGATAGCCTTCGATGTGGAGCGCCAGGCCCAACTCTGCCGCCGTATCCTCGACAGCGGCCAGCAGGTCCAGATAGTCCTCCACCGTCTCGGTCGGCGGCATGAAGACGCAAAGCCTGCCGTCGCGCGGCTCCACCGTCATCGCCGTGCGGACGGGCTGTTGGTCCGCCGGCAGGGGGTCGGTGCGGTCGGTGAAGCCGATGCCTTGAGTGAAGGGTTGGCGGTGTGGGTCCGGCTGGGGCAGCGGCGCGCGAGGTGTAAAGGGATCGGCCGGGATCACGTAGGGATAGTTTTCCTTGGCGATGTGGGGCAGGGACTCCAAGGGAAGACGCAGACCGGCGGCCGAATCGCCAGGCATCAAAATGAGGCGACCGGCACGCGTCGACCAGCGCTCGGCGGCCCAGCGCCGACTCTGGTCCTTGGCCTGCCAGCGCTGAACCGGCAAGACGAAGCAGGCCGGCTCGTCCAAGCCGCGCCCGAAGACGCGGGCCATGCGGGCCCGCGCCAAAGGGTCCTCCAGCTTGTTATCTTGCGGATCCAGGTCCTCCGGCAGGCGCTGTTCCTGCGCGACGAAATGGAGGGGGTCTTCGAAGGCGGGCTGTGCGGCACTGGGATCGACATCAAGCCGCGTGGCAACGCCGGTCGCCAAAGCCTCGGCCTGGGCCATGGTCGGCTTGTGGTCCTCTGCCTCTGCTGCCATGACTTGCGGATGGCTTAGCAACGGGGCGCCATCCTTGCGCCAGTAGAGGGCGAAGGCCCAGCGCGGCAGCTGCTCTCCGGGATACCACTTGCCCTGGCCGTAATGCAGCAGTCCGCCGGGCGCAAAGCGCTGTTTCAGGCGCCCGATCAGGTCATCGGCCATGCGGCGCTTGGTCGGGCCGACGGCGCCGGTGTTCCACTCCTCCCCATCGGGATCGTCTACGGAGACGAAGGTCGGCTCGCCGCCGATGGTGACCCTAACGTCGTTCTCCTGCAGTTCGCGGTCCAGACTGGCACCGAAGGCATCGATCGCCTGCCACTGCTCTTCGCTGTAGGGTTTGGTGACGCGCGGTGTCTCCAGCACGCGGGTGACCGACATGGCGAAGGAGAAGTTGGTCTCGGCCTGTTCCACGACGCCGGAGATGGGGGCTGCCGTCGAGGGGTTGGGCGTGCAGGCCAGCGGAATGTGGCCCTCGCCCGCAAAGAGGCCGGAGGTCGGATCGAGGCCGACCCAGCCGGCGCCCGGCAAATAGGCTTCGGCCCAGGCATGCAGGTCGGTGAAGTCGGTCTCGGTGCCACTGGGGCCGTCCAAGGCCTTGACGTCGGCAGTCAGCTGAATCAGGTAGCCGGAGACGAAGCGGGCGGCGATGCCCAGGTGGCGCAGAATCTGGACCAAGAGCCAGCCGCTGTCCCGGCAGGAGCCCCTAGCCAGCTTCAGGGTTTCTTCCGGTGTCTGCACGCCGGGCTCCATACGCACGACATAGCCGATGTCCTGCTGCAGGCGTTGATTCAGTCCAACCAGGAAGTCGACTGTGCGCAGTTCCTCACGCGAGACCTCGGCAAGCCAGGCCTTCAGCAGCGGTCCCGGCTCTTCGACCTGTAGAAAGGGATCGAGATCGCGGCGGGTCAGACTGTCATAGTCGAAGGGATAGGTCTCAGACTCCAGGAAGAAGTCGAAGGGGTTATAGACCGCCATGTCGGCAATCAGGTCGATCGCGACCGAGAAGTGATCGACTTTCTCCGGAAAGACCAGCCGCGCCAGGTAGTTGCCGAAGGGGTCCTGCTGCCAGTTCAGGAATTGCCCCTTGGGCTCGACCGAGAGCGCATAGCTCAGAATCTTGGTCCGGCTGTGTGGCGCCGGCCTCAGGCGCACCACCTGGGGCCCCATTTGGATCGGCCGCTCATAGCGATAGTTGGTGGTGTGGTTCAGGGCTACATGTATGGCCATGGTCGCTGTCGGTCCTTCGCTGGCGGCCTGCGCGTGCTGGAGAGCAACCTAGGAAGCCGGGCGGCGATGTACAATCGTCTCGTCAACAGCAGAACTGCTGTTTCCTCAAGATAATCTCGCTATGCTCGCGCCAACGATGCTTACCCCGGCGACCCGGAACGGCCTGACCAGCGAGGAGGAGTTATCAGATGGCGGAGCGGTCCTTGACCCTGTCGATCCTGCAGTTCAATGCACAGGACGACGACAAGCCGGGTACCGTGGCGACCTGCCTTCGGATGCTGGACACGGCCGGCCAACGCGGCAGCCAGATCGCAGTCTTGCCGGAGGTCTGGACCGGCAGCGGCTTTTCTGCGCCTGAGGCCCACAAGGAGATCGCCGAGCCCATTCCCGGCCCCAGCGTCGAACGCCTGCAGGAAAAGGCGCGCGAGCATTCCATGTACATCGTGGGTTCGCTCTATGAGCAGGGGGAGACGCCGGACATCGTCTACAACACCGCCCCGGTGATCGGACCCTCGGGCGACATCCTG
This sequence comes from Rhodospirillales bacterium, assembly GCA_963669335.1. GTDB lineage: Bacteria > Pseudomonadota > Alphaproteobacteria > Kiloniellales > JACOMY01 > JACOMY01. Next base: position 5,266,422 of record OY770023.1, on the reverse strand, counting down.
GGCAAGTATCGCAAAACGCACCTCTTCGATGCGGGCGGGCGCAAGGACCTGCCTCTGGCTCTGATGGAATCAGACAAGATCACGCCCGGCGATCAGTTGCAGATCTACGACACCAACCTGTGCCGCTTTGGCGTCGGCATCTGCTCCGATATTCGCTTTCCGGAAATCTTTCGCGCCTACGCCCTGGCCGGTGCCGAACTGGTGATCCTGCCGACTGCCTTCTTGAGCCCGCGTTTCGATCATTGGGACTGGCTGGTGAAGTCGCGCGCGGCCGACCATCAAATCTTTCTGGCCGCCTCCGGCATGGCCGGGAAAGAGCAGGTCTCAGGCGTCGCCTTCGTCGGCCGCTCGGTCGTGGTCGACCCCTGGGGGGTGGCGCTTGCGACGGCACCGGACGAAGAGGCGGTCTTGACCACCATCATCGACCTGGAGCAGGTGGGCCGTGTCCGCTCCTGGTGGCCGCTCAACGATCAGCGTCGCGCCGAGCTCTATGATCAGGTCGCGGTCCTGCGCGGCGAGGGCGACTGAGCGTCAGGCTTGCATTGGAAGGCCGATACGGTCAGGAGAGGGGCGGAAGCTCTCTCCCGGTCCTATCAGCGTGGTAACGGAATGGCACAGAAGGCGACGACGACCCGCTTGTCTGCTTGGCGGCTCGCCGGCGATGCCTACGGTCTTTGGTTCAGCAACTTAGGCGTCTGGTTCGTCGCGGCTGCGCTGCCCTTTGCGCTGACAGTCCTGATCGGTTTCGCCTTCGCGCAGGCGCCCTTGATGGTTGGCGATGGCGAGGATCAGCGAGTCTTCATCACCGACTTTACCTTGGTGCTGAACTTTCTGGTGGATGTCATCATCTACACCCTCTTCGGGGTTGCTTGGCATCGCTGGGCGCTGCTCTCCGAGCGGCCGCGGCTCATCCCGAATGTGGGTGGCGAGCATCTGCGCTTTCTCGTCTGGGCGCTTATCCTGATGCTGCTCAGTCAATTCGTGCTGCGCACTGTCTTCGGCCTGTTTTCGGGGGCAGCCTCTGGGTTGATAACCGCGCTCTTCGCCTTCTCGTTCAGTCCTCAGGTACTCGGATTCCTCGCCGCCGTCCTGGCTTGTGGCTATTTCCTGGCGCGGGTCTCGGTCATCTATCCTGCGGCGGCACTGGGTGATCGCCTGGGCCTGCTTGGCGCCTGGAAGATGACGCGCGGCAATGCCTGGGCTCTCTTCTGGGCCTTTGTCCTGGTCATGGTGCCCTTGCTGTTCGCCTTCTTTCTGATTGGTGCGATCTTTTCCGCCGCGGTCGTCGGTCTCTTTTCCGCCATGAGCAGCATGGATCGAGCCGTGACCTCCAATCTGGCCTGGTTCCTGATGGCCGCTTTCTCCGCCCTTGCCTCTCTGGCCTTCTTGACTTTGCCGATTGGAGTTGCATCCAAGGGCTATGCAGAGCTGAGGCGGGGGCAGAGTGGTTCTGCCGTCGCAAGAACGGTCTGGACGCAGCAGCGAGGAAAGAGAGACTAGCCTTGTCGCAACAAACACCTGTTCCCCGCCTGCGCCCGGCGCAGCTTGCCGGGGTTGCCTTCAGCGCCTGGTTCGGCGGCCTGGCCGACTGGTTGAAGGCGGTCGCGCTGCCGCTGGCGCTCCTCTACCTCGTCTACTATGGCATCTGGCACTATCTGACGTCGCAGAGCCCCGAAGAGCTGCGCCAGAGCGATGAGGGGGGGAACTTTCGCCAAACCGCGCTGCTGATTGTCAACATGATCGTGCTGACCCTCTTTGCGGTGGCCTGGCATCGACGAATCCTCTTAGGCGAGACACCGAGGTTCTTGCCGCTCGTCAGTGGCCAGCATGTACGCTATCTGCTTTGGCTGCTGATCCTTGGCGTCCTTCTCTTCCTCTTTTCGGCGGCGCTTACGGCTTTCGTCGCCGGGACCATGTTGAGTGGCGGGGGCGGGCTCCAGGCCGGCGTGGTCTCCGTTTTGGGCTTTGCCAGCATTCTTTACCTCTTGGGCCGCATATCCCCACTCTTCGCGGGTCTGGCTGTTGATGAACGTATAGGCCTGGCCGCCGCTTGGCGCCTGACGCGTGGCCAGGGCATGGCGCTATTCTTCGGGTACCTGCTGATACTGCTGCCGGTATTCTTCCTCTCTGCCGTCTTGCTGTCTTTCGTCTTCAGTGACATTCAAGCGCAGCAGCAGTTGGATCCTGGTTCAGTGATCACCGGCGACGAACTCATGGAACTACTGATCGGTGCCTATTGGCTCTCTCAAACGGTCCAGACGGTTATCGGCTTTGTGCTGTCGACCCTGGCAGTCGGTGTCGCCTCGGCCGCTTACAGGGAACTGCGCTAAGCGGGGTCAGCTATCCAGCGGGCGGACCGAGACGACCAGGAAGGTGTGCAGCTCTTCGTCCATCTCGCGGACGGAGACATAGTCGCCCTGATTGAAGCTGTGGCTTTCGAAGTGGAAGCCAACCTCGTCCTCGTCGGGGTCGCCTTCGACGTCATAGTGAAAGATCCACTGCGATCCGCCGGCACCGCCGGCGCGATGGATCAGATGCCCGCGCATATCGTCGTCGCCGTCGTGGAAGCGATGCACGGTGCAGCGCTCGCGGGATTGATCCCAGCTTTCCTTGTTCAAGTGGCCCATGGCGTCCAGCGGGGCCACAAACTCATAGCCGTGATGGCGGTTGCCTTCCGGGTGATCGGGGTCGCGCGCCAGTTCCAAGCGTATCAGATGCAGGTTCATCATCACTCACTCACCTGAAGATCAGTGTACCATCAAGACTGCCAGATCGTGAGCCTTGATGGCCGCGCGGGTGGCGCCGCCCAACAGCAGCTCGCGCATACGGCTATGGCCGTAGGCGCCCATCACCAAGAGGCCGGCACCGGACTTGCGGGTCTCTTCGACGAGCGAACGGGCCACCGGCCAATCGTCCGGCTGATAGCGCCAGGTGGCGGTCTTGATGCCGTGCTGCTCCAGATAGCTTGCCATGGCGCTGGGCTGTGCGGCGGTCGGGGCGTCAGAGCCCTCGCCTGAAATGACGATGACCTCTTCGGCCTGCTTCAGAATGGGCAGGGAGAGGGCAACGGCGCGGCTTGCCATGGCGCTGCCGTTCCAGGCGACGGCCACGCGCTTGGGCAGCACTGCCAGACCGTCTTCTGGCGCCAGCAGGACGGGGCGGCCGCTGTCGAAGAGGAGGGATTCCAGAACCAGGCTGCTCTCACCGGCTTCGCGGCCCTCCTGCCCGATGACGGTGAGGTCCGCCAGGCGTGCGCGCTCTGCCAAGAGCTGCTCTTCCACACCCTCGTCGATTTCTAGCCCGACGGTGAAGCGTCCGGCAGGCGCTGTCTCGCCCTCGGCCAGCTTGGGCAGGCCAGCCTCTTCGGTGATCTGTTGATAGAGGGCCTCGGCGGCCGCACGCGATTCGCGGGCGCTTAAGGTCAGGTCTTCGGTCAGACGGGCTGCCATGGCACCGGTCATGCCCTCGCCCAACAGCGGCACGGCGCGCAGGGGATCGACGGAGACATGGATGAAGCGCAGACTGGCGGCAAAGTGCGTCGCCAGGGTCACGGCGGTCTTGGCCGCAGCGCGGTCAGCAGAGGAGGGTGTCTCCTCCTGTGCCGAGGCGCCGCTGAGATAACAGTTGATACGCGCGATCGACATGCTCGTCACTCCCCTCAAAAGGGCCGACCACTTCGGCCCTGTCTCTTAGCTATCTCGAGTGTGAGCGCTGCTGCCTTGACCTGTGTCAAGCAGGCTCAGGGATAGAGGCGTCGGCGTTCCCATCGTTCCGCGCGGTCCTCTGACGGCAGCGGCGTGTAGCGAAAGCGATCATGCAGACGGAAAGGGCCATCCTGCCAGAATTCGAAGCCGACCGGTATCACCCGAAAACCCGACCAATAGGGCGGACGCGGCACGCGCCCGACGGCAAACTTGGCGGCATAGAGGGCGACGCGCTTCTCCAGCTCCAGGCGGCCTTCCAGGGGTCGCGACTGCTGACTGGCCCAGGCACCGATGCGGCTCTGCCGGGGGCGCGAATCGTAATAGGCGTCGGCCTCTTCATCGGTGACCTTAGAGACATCGCCCTCGATCCGGATCTGCCGACGCAGGCTCTTCCAGTGAAACAGTAGGGCTGCCTTGGGGTGCGCCAGCAGCTCCTCGCCCTTACGGCTTTCGTAATTGGTGTAGAAGACGAAACCCTGCTGATCGACGCCCTTCAACAGCACCATGCGTTGCGAGGGCATGCCGTCCGCCCCCACCGTCGCCAGCGCCATGGCATTGGGGTCGTTGATCTCGCTCTCCTTGGCCGCGGCCATCCAGATGTCGAACAGCCGGAAAGGATCGGCTTCCTCCTCAATGCCAGCCATGGGACGGCTCCTTCTCGTATCAGGTACATAGTCAGGAGTAGGTCTCATGACTGCTCTTGCCAAGCCCCGGCTGGCTCAGGTCAGTCCTGCGCCCCTGCGACCAGACTGTGCGACTGGTAATTCCCAGCGGCGGCAAAAGACGCTAGATTGCCGTCATGCGTGACCCCTATGCCGTCTTGGGCCTCGATGCCACCGCCAGCCAGTCGGCGATCAAGCAGGCCTTTCGCCTGCGGGCAAAGGCATTGCATCCCGATGCCAATCCGGGCGATCCGGTCGCGGCCGCCGCATTCCGCGAGCTGACCGAGGCCTATGCGATCCTGAGCGATCCGGGATGGCGCGCAGAGATCGATGCCGATCTGGGCCAGGGTGACCCGCGCAGCACCGAGGAGAAAGGCCCCTCCTTCAAATCGGCCTTCCAGGACCCTGTGCGCGAGATGTGGCCCGAGCGGAAGCCGGAGCCGGTGCGCATCTTCGATCCCGACTTCCCCTACAAGGAGGCCTGGGAGAAGGAGCCTAACCGGCTGCATGTGGCGCCGCCCTTCCCCGGCCATTGGCCGGAAGAGCCCTGGACGGCGATGGAGGCGGCCGGACTGGACCCCGAGCAGACACCGCAGAGCGAGAGCACACCGCCCAGCTTTTCCGACCACTTCGAAGAGGCTGAGGAGGCGCCCGGACCGGATATCTTCGACGAGCTCTATGCCAGCCCGGACCTGGGACGCAAACGCAGCCACAAGGCGCGCCGTCATGAGGCCCTGGATCAGCACTACACCACGACAATTCCCTTCATGCTGGCAGCCTTGGGCGGCCATCATCGGCTGATTCTAGCCGGCGACCGGGACCTCAATGTACCGATCCCGGCCGGCATCGAGCCGGGGACCGTCATGCGCTTCCATGGGCTGGGCTCCGCCAATCCCAGTGGTGGCGATGCCGGGGATGCGCTCTTGGAGATTCAGGTCGCCCCGCATCCCCTGTTCCAACGCGACGGGTCCAATCTGATCCTCGAGATTCCGATCGACTTGAAAGAGGCAGTCCTGGGTGGTGCGGTCCGGATTCCGACCCTGAAGGGAACCGTGGTGACCAAGCTGCCGCCTGGTCTGGGCGCGGCTGGAAAGCTCAGACTCTCCGGACGTGGCCTGCCGCTACAGGAGGGCGACATCGAAGGCCCGCGCGGAGACTTGATCTTGGAGCTGCGTCTCGTCTTGCCGAAGGCGGGTGACGAGGCTCTGGCGGCCTTTCTTGATGACTGGGCTCCGACCGAATCGCCACGCGATGACAGCGGCTTCAATGCCGCGCTGCCAAAGAAGATAAGGCGTGGGTGACGGGCGATCAGCCGGCAGCGCGCGCGCTATCTCAGAGGCCAGCCGCTTGCATGACGGCTTTTCTTGCAGGCCAGAGGCTTTGGTGTAGGATGCCGCGCCGAATGGTACCGTCCCAGCCCTTCGATGGCGCCCCCGCGCCGCAGCATGTGACAAGCAACTGACAAAGAGAACGAAATGACTCAGGCAGCAGCGGGCTCCGCAGCACAGACCGGCAACATCCTGGCGGGCAAGCGCGGCCTCATCATGGGCGTGGCCAACGACCGCTCGATCGCCTGGGGCATCGCCTCGGCCGCGGCTGCGCAAGGGGCTGAGCTGGCCTTTACCTTCCTGGGCGAGCCCTTGGAGCGTCGGGTGCGTCCGCTGGCCGAGTCTTTGGGATCCAACCTGGTCATCCCCTGCGATGTGCAGGAGGAAGACTCGATCGACCAGGCCTTCAACACACTGGCTGAGCACTGGGATCGGCTCGATTTCGTGGTGCATGCCATCGCCTTTGCCGACAAGGACGAGCTGAAGGGCAAATACCTCAACACCAGCCGCAAGAACTTCGCCCTGGCCCTGGACATCTCCTGCTATTCCCTGACCGCCGTGGCGCAGCGTGCGGTGCCGATGATGACTCAGGGCGGCAGCCTCTTGACCCTGACCTACTACGGGGCAGAACGGGTGATGCCGCACTACAACGTCATGGGTGTGGCCAAGGCAGCCTTGGAGGCTTCGGTACGCTATCTGGCGGCCGACCTGGGTGATCAGAACATCCGCGTCAACGCCCTCTCGGCCGGGCCGATCAAGACCCTGGCGGCCAGTGGTATCGGCGATTTTCGCCACATCCTGAAGTGGAACGAGCTCAACGCGCCTCTGCGGAAGAACGTCAACCTGAAGGATATCGGCGGTGCCGGCCTCTATCTGCTCTCCGACCTCTCCGGCGGCGTCACGGGCGAGGTGCATCACGTCGATGGTGGCTATCACGTGGTCGGCATGATGAACGTCGATCAGGCCCAAGAGCTGGCGAAGATGCTGAACGACTTCAAACCGCAAGGCGGCTAGGACCGCGACAGGGCAACTCATGGCCGGTAACAGCTTTGGCGAGGCCTTTCGCTTCACCACGTGGGGGGAAAGCCACGGGCCAGCGCTTGGCTGCGTGATCGACGGCGTGCCGCCGCTGATCACACTCAGCGAGGCGGACATCCAACCCTATCTCGATCGTCGGCGGCCGGGGCAGAGCCGTTACACGACACAGCGCCGCGAACCCGATCAGGTGGAGATCCTGTCTGGCGTCTTCGAGGGCCAGACCACCGGAACGCCGATCCAGCTTCTGATCCGCAATCAGGATCAACGCAGCAAGGATTACAGCGAGATCGCCGGCAAGTTCCGCCCGGGGCATGCCGACTATACCTACTGGGCGAAATACGGCATCCGTGACTATCGCGGCGGCGGGCGCTCCAGCGCGCGCGAGACGGCGGCGAGGGTCGCGGCCGGTGCGGTGGCGCGAGCGACCATCGACAAGCTCCTAGGGACCGAGGTGGTGACGATCCGGGGCGCCTTGGTGCAGATGGGACCGCATGGGGTGGAGCGCAGCCGCTGGGATTGGGAAGAGGTCACGCGCAATCCCTTCTTCTCACCCGATGCCACCACGGCCGCCCAATGGGCCGACTATCTGGATGGCTTGCGCAAGTCGGGCAGCTCTGTCGGGGCCGTGATCGAGGTGGTGGCCGAGGGGCTGCCTGCCGGACTTGGCGAGCCGCTCTACGACAAGCTGGACGCTGACCTGGCCAAGGCGATGATGTCGATCAACGCGGTCAAGGGCGTGGAGATCGGCGCCGGTTTCGCCTCGGCCGCGCTGACCGGGGAAGAGAATGCCGACGAGATGCGCCATGGGCCCGAGGGCAAGCCGGAGTTTCTCTCCAACCATGCTGGCGGCGTCCTAGGCGGGCTCTCCACCGGACAAGACCTCGTCGTGCGCTTTGCGGTCAAGCCAACCTCGTCCATCCTGACGCCACGTCGCACGGTGACGACCGAGATGGAGGAGACGGAGATCGTGACCAAGGGGCGCCATGACCCTTGCGTCGGCATCCGCGCCGTCCCGGTCGGCGAGGCCATGATGGCCATCGTTGTTGCCGATCACTTGCTGCGTCATCGCGGGCAAATCGGTTAGGGGGCAAGGCTGAAAGGAGGGGTGAGAGGCCGTGTGGAGTTTTGAGACACTCCTCATGTTGGCCGCCATCTTCCTGCTCGCCGGTGGCGTCAAGGGCGTCGTCGGGCTGGGTCTGCCGACTGTCTCTCTGGCCTTGATGACCTTCAGCTTTGGCCTGACGACGGCCATGGCCTTGTTGCTGCTGCCCTCGCTGGTGACCAATCTTTGGCAGGGCTTGGCCGGAGGGCAGCTTCGCCCGGTGCTGCGTCGCACCTGGCCTTTGCTGTTGCCGGCGACCCTTTGCATTCCCTTGGGCGCACTTTTTCTGCGCGGCGACGATCTAACCCTGCTGACAGCACTCTTGGGCGTTCTGCTGGTGGTCTATGGCGGGCTTGGTCTGCTCAAGGTCAAGCTCTCGATCGCGCGCAAGCAGGAGCGATGGGCTGGGCCCTTGACCGGCGGTGTGAACGGCGTCCTGACCGGCATGACTGGCTCTTTCGTGGTGCCGGGCGTGCTCTATCTGCAGTCGATCGGGCTGCAGCGTGATGCCCTGATCCAGGCCATGGGTCTGCTCTTCACCCTCTCGACCCTGGGGCTCGGCGTCTCTCTTGGAGGGCTGAACCTGCTGTCTCAGGATCTGGCGCTGCTCTCGGCCCTGGCGGTGCTGCCGGCATTGTTGGGCATGCGTCTGGGGCAGGCCTTGCGGCAACGCATTTCCGAGTCGCTCTTTCGCAAACTGCTCTTTGCGGCACTTCTGGTGTTAGGGGTGGGACTAGTCCTGGGGCGCTGAGGGCTTGCGTGCCAGCAGCAATCCATCGCCGATCGGTAGCAGAGAGATGTCGACCCTCTGATCGTCGCGAAGATGCGCGTTGACCGCGCGCACGCCCTCGGTCTCCTCGGAGCTATCCTCGGGATCGATCACCGCGCCGTCCCAGAGCACATTATCCAGCGCGATCACGCCGCCCGGGCGCAGCATCGACAAGGCGGCCTCATAGTAGTTCACCATGTTGGCCTTGTCGGCGTCGATGAAGCAGAAGTCGAACTGCCGGCCGTCGGCGGCCAGCTGGGCCAGGCTCTCCAGCGCCGGGGCCAGACGCAGGTCAATCCGATCGGCGACACCGGCTGCCTGCCAGTGGCGCCTTGCGACACTGGTCCACTCTTCGCTGACGTCCAGACAGGTGACCTGCAGGCGGGGCAGGGCTTGCACCATGGCGAGCGCCGAATAGCCGGTGAAGGTGCCGATCTCCAGATAGTCCCCAGCACCGATCATGTTGCCCAAGAGGCCCATGAATTGACCCTGATCGCGCGAGATCTGCATGCCGCTCCCGGTCAGTGTCGATGTCTCTTCACGCAGGGCGGCCAGTTCCGATGACTCGCGCGATGTCATCTCCAGGATGTAGTCGTAGAGCCTGTCGCTCACGTCGACGATGCGTTTCATGCGGGCGCAATCCTACTCTCAGGGCCCACCGTGGCAGGGTGAGCCCAGTGATCTGGTCTTTAGGAGACGATGAAGTCCGTGGCGGTCAATTGACCGGCCGCGGTCATCCCTTCAATCTGGAAGGCGATATCTGCCTTGCCGTCACCGTTGCTGTCGACCTGCATCTGAGCGTCACCGGCAAAGCGGGCCTGGCTGTTGCCGGAGCCGGCGAAGGCCATGTCCCCGATATACTCGAAGCCGCTGGCCAAACCGGCACCCTGGAAGGAGATCTTGTCGCCGCCGGTTGTCGTCAGGATCCCGTTCTCGAAATCCATGATGCTGGCGCCGCCGCTGCCCATGCCATCGCCGTTGTTGTCGCCGTTCAAGAAGAAGGTGTCCTTGCCCTCTTCGCCGAAGAAGCTGTCCTCGTCGCCGAGCTGCAGGATATCGTTGCCGGAGCCACCGGCGAAGGTATCCACCATGCTGCCGTCGTTCCGGCCATCCATACGGTCGCTGCCGCTGCCGCCGGTGCCGATGTCCTCACCGCCGCGACCGCGGATGGTGTCGTTCCCAGCCTCGCCAAGCAGGGTGTCATTGCCCTGATCGCCGAAGATGGTGTCATCGCCAGTGTTGCCTTCCAGGTAATCGCGGGTTTCATTGCCGCGGATCAGATCCTCTCCGCTGCCACCCACAACGGTGTCGTTGCCGGAGCCTCCGAAGAAGGTATCGGTGCCGCTGAAGAGACCGCCGATCAGGTCGGAGCCGCTGCCGCCATAGATCACCACCATCTCGGCATCGGTGCGGCTGATGGCCAGGTCGCTGCCATTGTCGCCGAAGATCCAGGCGTAGCCGGAGAAGGCCTCCAAGGTGTCGCCGCGCCCGCCGCCGAATATAGTCGAGTCGATTGCATTTGAGGCGATGGTGTCGACGCCGGCGCCGCCATACTGCGCGACCTCGCTGCCAAAAGCCAAGAGGCGGTCGGTGCCGTCCCCCCCGAACTGATGGACCGCCCCCGTGTTGGAGCCGATAAAGTCATCCCCCTCATCACCGAACATCTGGGCGCCGGAGAAAAAGTTGTAGAGCGAGTCGTTACCAGACCCGCCGTACATCGTGTCGTCACCCGCAGGTCCATCGAAGATCAGGTCGACGCCCGAGTTGCCGATCAGCAGATTGTCCTGGGAGTTGCCGCGTAGGGCGTTGACCAGCTGATTGCCCTCGGCCGTCACCGCCTCACTGCCGGTCTTCAGGATCAGCCACTCGACGAAGATCTGATCTCCGGTCGAAGCCAGGCTGAAGTCGACGTCGCTTATGATCGTATCGACGCCTTCGCCGGCGGCCTCGAAGAGGCGGGAGGCTTGGGTGTCGACGACGAGGGTATCGTTGCCGGTCCCTCCCGCCGCCAGGGCCGAACCCTGACGGCCGTTCATGAAGTCGGCGCCGGACCCACCGAAGAGCGTATCATCGCCCGGGCCACCGGACAGGCGATCGCGGGCATCGCCGCCATATTGCAGATCATTACCGGTATTGCCGAGCAGGGTGTCGCCATTCTCCTGCCCGAGCAAGGTGTCGTCGCCTTGGTTGCCGCGCAGCCAGTCCTTGCCTTCACCGCCGAAGAGCGTGTCCTTCCCGTCCACGCCAAAGCCCATGTCATCACCGGTCAGACCGAAAATGCGATCGGCAAAGCTGGTGCCACGCAGGCTGTCGTTTCCGCTGGTGCCATAGATGTCAGCCATGTGTGCGACTCCCCTCAGTTATTCTGCTTCGATTTCTCTGCTTCGTTGCGGCCCCAATGCCGCTGCTCAAGGTGCTTCAGAAACCCACGTCACTTGTCGCAGGTTGCCGCCCTCTCGGCAAGCGTCTCGCCGAGGATTGCACACGAGCCTGTCGAGGGGCGTTTGTCGAAGAATAGGCCGCAGGATCTTCACCACTATTGGCTTCTGGAGCGGCCAGGGCCTTGCGGCCATACTTGTATTGAGGCTCGGACCTCGACACGACAGCAAGACGGACGAACTGAAGGCAGTGCTGGGGGACGGAGAGCGAGGGGATCAAGCTGCGGGGATCAGCAAGACCCTGCTGGCGACCGGCAGCATTCCGATCCTGGCGGCAGCCGCTCCGGCGATGGCTACATGGTCTTCTTCAACGATCCCATCCCCTGCGACGCACCGGTCCTGGACGCCGTCATCCTGGCCCCGGAGATCCGCGAGGCCTGGGACGCGCAAGAGGACCTTTGGCGACGCCTGGGACAGCAGGTGCGGATCGGCATCGGCATTGCCAGCGGCTACGCGACCCTGGGGCTGATCGGCAGCCGCGGCCGTACCGACTACACCGCCATCGGACCAGAGGTGAACCTAGCGGCCCGGCTTTGTGATCAGGCCATGCCGGATCAGATTCTCCTGAGTGCGCGCGCCCACATGGAGGTAGAGAACCGGGTCGAGACGCGGTCTCTCACTCTCTCGGACCTTAAAGGCCTTGAGGGAGAAGTAGAGGCCTTCGAGCTTGTGCACCTGACTGAGGCTCAGGCGCCTTCCTCATAGGTCTCGTGCAGGCGGAAGGCCAGCACCGCGGCGACGGCCAGGGCGATCGGGATCACCGAGAGTGCCAGGCGATAGTCGGCGGCCGTGTAGCTCTCGATGCTGTCGCCTTCGGTCTGGCTCGAGAGGGTCAGTAGCCAACCGATCACGGGTGGGAACATGGCGCCGCCCAGGTTCGATATGGCTTGCGTGAAACCGGTCGCGAGCCCGGCGACCCGGCGCTGGTTGACCTCTAGTGCCACGACGAAGACCAGGCCCGGCTGGGCGCCCAGACAGAAGCCGAGGGCGGCCAGCAGGGGATAGACGGCCAGGAAGGGCAGGCCTGGCAGATAGAGGATCACCAGGCTCAAGATGCAGGCCAGCGCCGCGAAGAGCATCATAGGCCGACGCCGGCTCTTCATGCGTTCCGAGATCACGCTGGAGAGCGGGCCGCCGAAGGCCAGGCCGATGAACATGGCAGAGGCGGCACTGGCCGCCGTTCCCGTGCTGACGCCATGGGTGGCGACCAGAAAGGGAGCGGCCCAAAGCCCGGCAAAGGCAAGCATGGGCATCAGCACCAATCCGCCCCACACGGAATTGATCCAGTTCTGCCTAGTGGCAAAAACCCGCTTGACCCCATTCCAGACCTCGCCCTTTTGCAGGCGCTCGACTGGAGGTGGCGCCGGACCAGGGCCGGCTTTTGGCTGATCACGCACGATGAGGACAATCAGGAACGCCACTGCCAGGCCGAAGCCGGCGGCCAGATAGCTGGCATCGCGCCAATCGATGAACTCCAGCAGAACGACCAGGAAGGCCTCGCCGCCGATCGAGCCGACCACGGTTGAGGTCGCGATCAGGCCGGCCAGGACGCCCAGATAGCGATGCGGAAACCAGCGCGAGGCCAGGTAGACCGGCCCGACGCCTGGAAAGGCACCGCCGATGCCCATCAAGAGGCGGGCAAAGAGCGCCAGGCCCAGGCCTGCAGCCAAGCCGAAGAGCAGGGATCCCAGGGCCGAGAGCGCAGCGGCAACCGCCAGAAACCAGCGCACGCCGAAGCGGTCGATCAAGAGCCCCACCGGGATCTGCAGGACCACATAGGGGATGAAATAGAGGGTGACCATTAGGCCCAAGCTCTGGGCCGTGACGCCCAGATCCTGGCTCAACTGATCGGTTGTGACGCTGGGGGTGACGCGCAGATAGGCATCGAAGGCATTGAAAGAGATGGCAACCAGAAAGACTAGGAAGCCGAAGGAGAGGAAGGCGCTGAGCCTCAGGCCGCTGTCTTGGGGTCGCTCTGACACGCGTCTCACTCGTCAATTGATGCTGCAGCGACAGCCTCGCACTTGCGCCAGCATTATCCAAGGACCGCTCTGACGGCTGGTTGGTTCGCTCCAGCTCTGCCCGTGATCTGCTTCAGGTTTTCTTAAGCAAGGCTGTGAAATCTGTTTCTTTATCCGAACCAAGGGGCAAGGACATTCTGCCATGAGGGTCACGCACCAGCCTGGTGTTGCACCCGAGCCTTAAGCAGGTCCGAGAAGGACAGAGGGATGACAAGAGAAAGCGTCGATACGCTGGTTGTCGGTGGCGGTCAGGCCGGGATCGCCATGAGCGAACACTTGAGCAAGTGCGGTGTTCCGCATCTCGTTCTGGAGCGTGCGCGCATCGCGGAGAGCTGGCGGACAAGACGCTGGGACTCACTGGTAGCCAATGGGCCGGCATGGCATGACCGCTTTCCGGGCATGGAGTTCGCCAATCTGCACCCTGATGCCTTCGCCAGCAAAGAAGGTGTGGTCGACTATCTGGTCGACTATGCGGGTCAGATCGAGGCCCCCGTCCGCACCGGTGTCGAGGTGACAAGCCTCACCAAGGCTGAGGGGATGCCGGGCTATTTGGCAGTCACATCAGAGGGCGAGATCGCGTGCCAGAACGTGATCGCGGCAACCGGGCCCTTTCAGACGCCGATTATTCCGCCAATCGTTCCCGAGAGCGCGGGGCTGATGCAGATCCACTCGGTCAACTACAAGAACCCGGGTCAACTGCCCGAGGGTGGCGTTCTGGTTGTTGGCGCTGGCTCCTCCGGCGTGCAGATCGCCGAGGAACTGCGTGGGGCCGGCCGGCAGGTCTTCTTGTCGGTGGGGCCGCACGATCGCCCGCCGCGCACCTATCGTCAGCGCGACTACTGCTGGTGGCTGGGCGTGCTGGGCAAGTGGGACCTGGCGACGGTGGACCCCAAGACGGCGCATGTCACGATCTCGGTCAGCGGTGCCAAGGGCGGCCACACGGTCGACTTCCGAGACCTCGCAGCCCGCGGCATCACATTGGTTGGCATGACCCAGAACTTCGAGGCCGGTTCGATGCGCTTCGCAGAAGACCTGGCGGAGAACATTGCGTTGGGAGATGCCAACTATCTGTCGCTGCTCCGCGAAGCCGACAGCTATGTCGAGCGCAATGGCCTGGACCTTCCGGAAGAGCGCGATGCCCATGTCATCGCTGCCAGCCCCGACTGTGTGACCAATCCCGTTCTGGAACTGAACCTCAAGGAAGCAGGCATCACATCGATCCTCTGGGCGACGGGCTACAAGCTCGATTTCGGCTGGTTGAAGCTTGATGTCTTTGAGGCGGACGGGCGGCCCAAGCACATCCGTGGCGTATCGCCCGAACCCGGCATCTACTTCCTGGGTTTGCCCTGGCTGTCGCGGCGCGGTTCCTCATTCATCTGGGGTGTGTGGCACGATGCCAAGTACATTGCCGACCACATCAAGACGCAGCTGAACTATCGCGACTATACTGGTACCGCAGAGCGCATCATCTGAGCGCGCGCCCCTGCCACCCAAGGACTGAGATCGCCGTCATGCCGCACCAGCGCATCCGTAAGTTCAACACCAAAGACACCTATCCTGAGCAGAACCTCGACAACGACCTCTGTCAGGCGGTGGTGACACGGGGCGGGCGCACGGTCTATCTCCGCGGTCAGTGCCCGCAGAACCTGGACGACGCCAAGAACATCGAGAGCCACGATCCCGCCGAACAAACCCACAAGGTCATGCAGAACATTCGACAGCTGATCGAAGAGTGCGGTGGGCGCATGGAGCATCTGGTGAAGGTCGTGGTCTATCTGACCGATGTCCGCCACCGCGAGGCGGTCTATCGCACCATGGGGGAATACATCAAAGGCGTGCACCCGGTCTCGACCGGGCTGGTTGTTCAGGCCTTGGCGCGCCCGGATTGGCTGGTCGAGATCGACGCCACTGCCGTCATTCCGGACGAAGAGTGAGGCGGGGACTGACATGACCTTCTCGATCGTTGCCCGCTGCAGTGAGACCGGCATGTTCGGCGTTGCCGTCTCTTCCTCATCGCCGGCCGTCGCTGCGCGCTGTGCCTATGCCCAGGCGGGTGTCGGCGCCGTAGCCAGCCAGAACGTGACCGATCCAACCCTGGGCACGCGGGCGCTGGAGTTGATGGCCCTGGGTGCCAGCGCGCCCGAAGCCGTCGCGATCCTGCGCAAGAGCACTGCTCACATGGACTATCGCCAGGTGACAGCCGTGGACTCGGCTGGGCTGAGCGCCATCCACTCGGGACCCAATGCTCTGGGTACCTGGTCGGAGGCGCGTGCCGACAACGTCGCTTGCGGTGGAAACCTGTTGGCGCACGCGGGGGTCCCGCAGGCTATGGTCGATGCCTTCCTGACCTCTTCAGGCCAGCTGGGCGATCGCTTGATCGCCGTGATGCGGGCGGCGCTTTCGGCGGGCGGTGAGGCCGGGCCGGTTCACTCCGCCGGACTGAAGCTGGTGCGCGAGGTCCCCTGGCCGGTGGCGGATTTGCGCGTCGACTGGACTGAAGACTGCCCGATCGAGGGCCTGGCTGCGCTCTGGGAGCTCTACAAGCCGCAGCTCGAGGCCTATGTCACCCGCGCCCTTAACCCTTCGGACGCGCCCAGCTATGGGGTTCTGGGCGACGAATAGGCGCCCGTCCTGGGATCCTGCTCCAAGGCTTGCGCGCGGCGTCGGGCGCGAGAATGATAGTGGCATGGTTCGCCGCTTCACGCTTCGTCAGCTCACCTACTTCGTCGCCGTCGGCGAGGCCGGCAGCGTGGCCAAGGCAGCTGAGCGCATCAACGTCTCCTCGCCATCAATCTCGGCAGCTGTCTCGCAGCTCGAGCGGGAATTCGGCATCCAGCTCTTCGTGCGCCAGCATGCCCAGGGCCTCTCGCTGACGCCGGGCGGGCGCCGCTTCATGAACCAGGCAAGGCTGCTGTTGGACCAGGCGGACGCCTTGCACGACCTGGCCGCCGACATCGCCGAACAGCCGCGCGGCCCGATCAGTGTCGGCTGCCTTGTGACCTTGGCCCCTCTGGTCCTAACGGCCCTCAGGCGCAGCTTCGAGGAGGCTTTTACGGAGGCTCGTGTGCAGCAGACCGATGCCGATCAGGTTCGGATCTTCGAGATGCTGAGGCTCGCCAAGGTCGACCTGGCCATTACCTATGACCTGGAGATTCCCCAGGACATCGCCTTCGAACCGCTGGCAGATCTCCCACCCTACGTGCTCTTGTCGGCCGATCATCCCTATGCATCGCGCCCGGCAGTGACCTTAGAAGAACTCGTCGCCGAGCCGATGATCCTGCTCGATCTGCCGATGAGCCGAGAGTACTTTCTCTCGCTTTTTCAGAGCCAGGGGCTTCGGCCCAGGATCGCGGAGCGCACCGCCGAGGTGCCAATCTTGAGAAGCCTCGTTGCAAACGGTTACGGCTATGCCCTCCTGAACATCCGCTCCAAGGTCGCTCGGGCTCCGGACGGAGGCGCTCTGGCGATGGTACCGCTCGAAGGCAACTATCGGTCAATGACGCTTGGCCTTGCCACCGTGCAGAGCGAGCGAGAAACGCGGATTGTCCGGGCCTTCCGCGAACACTGCCGCGCCGAGATCAGCGACAACAACATCCCGGGCATGGGTCCACCGGTCTAAAGGCCCGCCTCGAGCCGATCCAGCAGGGCTAAGAGCATGGCATCGCAGCGTTCGATCTGCTCCAGAGTGACGAACTCGTCTGGCTTATGACCCTGGGCCATCGACCCGGGTCCGCAGACCACCGCCTGGACCCCCAGACTGTTGCTGAAGAGCCCGGCTTCCGTGCCGAAAGCCACCTTGATCGTCGCATTGGCCCCGGTGAGGGATTTTACGAAGTTCACGACCTGGGCGTCGGGTGCGGTGGCCAGGCCCGGATAGGCGTTGACCGTCTCGATCCGGATCGTGGCCTCCGGCGCAATCGCTCGAGCCTCTTCGACAATGCTTGCCGCTGCCTGCTGCAGCGCTTCCAGGATCGCCGCGGGATCGTCCTCTGCGAGATTGCGGATCTCGAAGTCGAAGCTGCAGTGCTTGGGCACGATGTTGAGCGCCACGCCGCCGGCGATGGTTCCGACATGCAAGGTCGTATAGGGCACGTCATAGTCCTCGTCCCGCGCGCCCGCCTCGGCCATCGCAGCCTGCTTGGCGCGGATCGCCTGAATAAGATCTGTGGCCATATAGACGGCATTGACCGCCAAAGGTGCCAAGGCGGAATGGCCTTCGCGGCCCTCGCAAGAGGCGCGCAGTGCAGTCTTGCCCTTGTGTCCGGTAGCAACGGCCATCCCCGTCGGCTCTCCGACAATGCAGAAGGCCGGCTTGATCGGCGCGTCGGCCAATACCGCGATCAGCTTGCGCACGCCGACACAGCCGATCTCCTCGTCGTAGGAAAGCGCCAGCAGGAGGGGGGTCTTGAGATCGCGCTTGCTGGCGAGCGCCATGGCCCGGAGCGCACAGGCGACAAATCCCTTCATGTCGGCCGTTCCGCGCCCATAGAAACGGTCTTCCTGCCGGGTCAGGCGAAAGGCCTCGCGCGTCCAATCCTGCCCCTCGATGGGGACCACATCGCTGTGTCCGGAGAGCATGACGCCCGGCCGATCCCGCGGGCCGACGACGGCATAGAGATTGGACCTGGTGCCGCTCTCCTCACCGACCAATTGGCACTCGATCCCCAGCCCGGAGAGGTAGTCTTCGACGAAGCGAATGAGTTCGCAGTTCGGCTGCCGGCTGACCGTCGGAAAGGCAATGAGGCGGTCCAGAATGTCGAGGCTGTTCACGGCAAGGGTCCTCTTTCACAGTCCCGCTCTTCTATTCCTGGAACGCCGCCGCGAACAGGCAAAAGTCCCGATGCCTTGGCTTTGGATTTTCCGAAGCCAAGGGGCGACATTCTGTTCTTTCAATAAACCAGCCCGAAACGCTAGAAGGCTAGAGGTGGTAGAGCATGATGACGTCACATCGAAACGATTCGTCGTCCGAAGCACGCTCTACACGTTTGAAAGATAGAGCAGATGCAGGCGAACAGGTGAGCCCACCTGATCGCGATCTGCTCTAAACATCAGCGGGAGGGCTGGTGGTGAACAGCGGTCAGGCAAGACCGGCTGTCGAGGTACGCGACGTCGTCAAACGATACGGATCGTTCACGGCGCTTAAAGGGGCGACGCTCGACATCCGTGATAATGAATTCTTCACCCTCCTGGGGCCGTCCGGCTGTGGCAAGACCACTTTGCTTCGGATGATCGCCGGTTTCGAGGATGTGAGCGAAGGCACCATCCTGCTGTTCGGCGAAGAGATCGAGAACCTGCCGCCGAACAAGCGCCCGGTGAACACGGTCTTCCAACAGTACGCCCTCTTCCCGCACATGACGGTGACCGAGAACGTGGCCTTCGGCTTGCTGCGCCTCAAGAAATCCAAGGCCGAGGCTGCCGAGCGCGCCAAGCAGATGTTGAAGCTGGTCAAGCTGGAGCAGTTCGCCGAGCGCAAGCCAAGCCAACTCTCTGGCGGTCAGCAACAGCGGGTGGCTCTCGCCCGGGCCATGGCGCCGGGACCCAAGGTTCTGCTCTTGGACGAGCCGCTCTCTGCACTCGATCTGAAGCTGCGCCAGACCATGCGGGTCGAGCTGAAGCAGCTGCAGATGGAAACCGGGATCACCTTCGTCTTCGTCACGCATGACCAGGAAGAGGCGCTGACCATGTCGGATCGCATCTCGGTCATGTCGGCCGGCGAGATCCAGCAGATCGGCACGGCGCACGAGATCTATGAGCAGCCGAACAATCGCTTCGTCGCCGACTTCATTGGCGAAACCAACCTGATCGACGTGACGGTCGAAGGCAGTGAGGAGGGAAGCTCACTCTGCCGCTTGCCGGGCGGTGCCCTGCTGCGCGCTGCGGCTGCCCGGGCCTTCGAACCCGGTTCCAAGGGTCATGTCTCGCTGCGGCCGGAACGCATAGCGCTGGCCCTGCCGGATGGCTCCGGTGGGCCGGAGGGGGTGGTCGAACATCTGGTCTATCTCGGCACCGACACCCAGCACACGATCAGGCTGGACGACGGCACCCGGGTCACCGCCAGAACCCAGAATGCCCACCACGCCTTCGTTGATCTGAAGCCCGGCGATCGTGCGCGCCTGACCTTCGACGAGGGCGCCGCGCGCCTTCTGGTGGACTGAGATGGCCGGAGGCTTCGCCGGCGGACGCACGGTCTCGCGCACCTATCACAAGGTCCGTTCCTGGCTGCTGCTGCCTTCTTGGCTGGTGATCGGGATCTTCCTGGTCATGCCGGTCGGCATCATGCTGGTCTATTCCTTCCTGACCAAGGAGTTCCGCGGCGGCGTCATCTGGGAATTCAGCCTGGCCGCCTATGATCAGTTCATCTTCGACCGCGGGCTCTTCGGCGACGAGCCGCCGACCCTGGAATGGACCTACATCACGATCTTCGCGCGTTCGATCCTGCAGGCCTTCCTCTGCACCGTGATCTGCCTCTTGATCGGCTTCCCGACGGCTTACTTTATCGCCACACGGCCGGTCCACACGCGCTCCGTCTGGCTCTTCCTGATCACCGTACCCTATTGGGTCAACCTGCTGATCCGCACCGTCTCGATGAAATTCCTGATCCGCGACAATGGTCCGCTGAACGAGTCTCTGTTGAGCATCGGCCTGATCTCGGAGCCGCTGTCGCTGGTCAACACCGACATCGCCGTGCAGTTGGGCCTCTTCTACTCCTACCTGCCCTTCATGGTTCTGCCGATCTATGCCTCGGTCGAGCGCTATGACTTCGCCTTGTCGGAGGCTGCGGCCGACCTCTATGCAACGCGCTGGGACACCTTGCGCACCGTGCTGCTGCCGGCGGTCAAGCCCGGCATCATCGCCGGCTGCATCTTGGTTTTCGTGCCCTCGCTGGGGGCCTTCCTGGCCCCGGATCTCTTGGGCGGCGCCAAGAACTTCATGATCGGCTCTCTGGTCGAAGAGCAGTTCAAGGGCAATGCCGGGAACTGGCCCTTCGGGGCCGCCGCCTCGATGATCCTGCTGACCATGGTCCTGCTCGTCCTGCTCTTCTATGCGCGCAACCAGGCGCGCGACGAGGAGGGGCGCTGAGATGGCCGCAGTCGGCAGCGACATCAAGCGCTATCCGGGCTTTCTGCCGGTCACCATCCTTTGCCTGGTGGTGCTCTACTCACCGCTGTTGGTGGTGATGGTCTACAGCTTCAACGATTCCAACTCGATCACCATCTGGGGCGGTTTCTCGCTGCGTTGGTACGAAGATGTCTTCTACGGGCTGGAGGCGGATAAGTTCAAAGCGGCCGCCTATGCCTCGGTCACCATCGCGATCCTGGCCGCAGTCGCATCCACCACCATCGCGACCGCGGCGGCAATCGCCATGGTGCGCGGCGGCGCTTTCCGCGGCAAGTCGGTGACCTTCGGGCTGATCAGCCTGCCGATCATGGTGCCGGAAATCGTGACCGCCGTTGCTACCCTGATCTTCTTCAGCACCATCGGCTTCACCCGCGGCTACGGCACCATCCTGGTGGCCCACATCACCTTCTGCATCCCCTTCGCCTATCTGCCCATCGCCGCCCGTCTGCAGGGCATCGAGGGCACCTTTGAAGAAGCAGCCCAGGATCTCTACGCCACACGCTGGCAGGCCTTTCGCTATGTCTTGGGGCCTTTGATGCTGCCCGGTATCATCTCCGGCTTCCTGCTGGCCTTCATTATTTCGCTGGACGACTTCATCATCACGAACTTCGTCAAGGGTGCGGGCATCGAAACCCTGCCGACCGCGATCTTCGGGGCCGTCAAGCAGGGGATCAAGCCGAACATCATGGCGCTATCGACCCTTATGCTGGCGGTCTCTATCCTTTTCGTCACGGTTTCCTACTTCGTGAGCAAAATGGGTGAGAAGAACACCCGCTGAACCGGGGGAAAGGCCCCCATCAACCAAGGGAGTATCACATGAGGAAGACACTCACACTCGGGGCAACAGCCATCGCGTTGGTCCTGTCGACCACGGCCGTCCAGGCAGAGGGCAAGCTCTCGATCTATCACTGGTTCGAGTACATCCCGGAAGAGCTGCTCGACAAGTTTGCCGCTGAGTACGACGTCGAGGTGACGATGGACACCTACGATTCCAACGAATCGATGCTGGCCGCACTCAAGGCCGGTGCGCTCGGTTCCTACGACGTCGCGGTGCCGGGCGACTATATGGTCGAGATCATGGCCAGCGATGGCATGCTCGACACCGTCGGCGAGGGCGAATTGAAGAACCGCGGCAACATCCAGGCGCAGTGGATGGACGTGCCCTTCGATTCCGGCCGCAAGCACTCCATTCCATACCAGTGGGGCTCGACCAGCTTCTCGGTCAATCGGGACGCCTATGGCGGCGATATCAACACGACCAACATTCTCTTCGACCCGCCGGAAGAGCTGCGCGGCAAGATCAACGTGCTGGATGCGCAGAGCGAGGTCCTCTTGATCGCCTCGCTGCACCTCGGCATCCCGCAGTGCACCACCGATCGCGAGCAGCTGAAGGCGCTGAACGCACTGCTGCAGAGCGCCAAGCCGCACTGGGCCTCGTTCAATTCCGACAGCGCCAAGGATGTGCTGGTCTCGGGTGATGCCGCTGCCGGCATGATCTGGAACGGCTTCTCCGCCAAGGCACGCGAAGAGGGCGCCAATGTCGAGTACGCCTATCCCAAGGAGGGCTTCGTCGCCTGGATGGACAATGTCGTGCTCTTGAAGGACGCGCCGAACCGCGAGAACGCGATCCTCTTCATGGACTTCCTGCTGCGGCCTGAGAATGCCGCCGCAGTCACCAACTTTGCGCGCTACACCGCCGGTGTGGATGGCGTCGATCCGCATCTGGATCCCGCACTCAAGACCTCGCCCGAGCAGAGCCCTCCGGCCGACGCGCCAGCCGGCACCTTCGTCCAGGTCTGTGACGAGGCAACCCAGGCGATCTATGACGAAATCTGGACCCGCCTGAAGAAGTAAGCCTGAGACCTAAGCGGGCCGGGGCACTGACCGCTGCCTCGGCCCGCTCTCCATCAGCGTCAAGCCAGCTCGAGGCCAGCCATGCCGCGCGACCCCCGTTACGACATCCTGTTCGAGCCCGTTGAGATCGGGCCGGTCACGGCGAAGAACCGCTTTTACCAAGTCCCGCACTGCAACGGTGGTGGCTATCGCGATCCCTCGGCTGCTGCTGAGATGCGCAAGATCAAGGCCGAGGGCGGCTGGGGCGTAGTCTTCACCGAACAGTGCGAGATGCACCACAGCTCCGAGATCACCCCCTATATCGAGCTCCGGCTCTGGGACGATCAGGACATTCCCGCCATCGCCCGGATGGCCGGGAAGATGAAGGAACATGGGGCGCTGGCCGGTATCCAGCTCGCTTACTCCGGGATCAATGGACCCAACCTCTATAGCCGCGAGGTGCCGCTGGCTCCCTCCGCACTGCCGATCCGCACCTTCACCAACGATCCGGTCCACGCCCGGGCGCTGGACAAGGAGGACATCCGCGACCTGCGCCGCTGGTTCGTGAACGCGGCCAAGCGGGCCCGCACCGCCGGCTTCGACCTGATCTGCCTCTATGGCGCGCATGGCTTCGGCATCTTCCAGCACTTCCTGTCGCGCGCCACCAATCAACGCCAGGATTGCTATGGCGGCAGCCTGGAGAACCGCTCCCGCTTCGTTCGGGAATGCGTGGAGGAGGTGCGTGAGGCCGTCGGCGAGACCATGGGGCTCACCTTGCGGGTGTCGCTGGACGAGACCCTGGGCAAGCTGGGCTTCTCGAACGCTGAGCTGCGCGACTTCATCGAGATGCACCGCGATCTGCCGGACCTCTGGGACCTGGCGCATGGCACCTGGGAGGATTGCTCCGGCACCTCGCGTTTCACCGACGAGGCTGCACAGGAAGAGCTGGTGCGCGGCATCCGGCAGCTGACCGACAAGCCGGTGGTCGGTGTCGGCCGCTTCACCTCGCCCGATGTCATGGTCCGGCAGTTAAAATCGGGCTTGTTGGATTTCATCGGCTGCGCCCGGCCCTCGATCGCCGACCCCTTTCTGCCGAAGAAGGTTGAGGAGGGACGACCGGAGGACATCCGCGAGTGCATCGGCTGCAACATCTGCATCAGCGGCGACATGACCATGGCGATCAGCCGCTGCACCCAGAACCCCACCTTCATGGAGGAGTGGCGCAAGGGCTGGCATCCCGAGCGGATGAACCCCAAGGGCCCCTCCAAGAACGTTCTGATCGTCGGTGCCGGCCCTGCCGGTATGGAGGCCGCACGGGCCTTGGGCCTGCGCGGCTATCAGGTGGCCTTAGCCGAGGCCGGGGCGGAATTGGGCGGGCGGGTCTTGCGCGAAATGAAGCTGCCGGGCCTGACCCAATGGGGCCGTGTGCGGGACTATCGCCGCTATCAGCTAAGCCAGATGGCCAATGTCGAGGTCTATTTCGAAAGCGCACTCAAGGCCAGTGACATCCTGGACTTTGGTTTCGAGCGCGTGGCGATCGCCACCGGTGCCCGCTGGCGCCGCGACGGCGTTGCCCGCCAGCATGTCGTGCCGATGCCGATCGCAGAGGGCATGGCGGTCTTCACGCCCGACGACCTGATGGAGGGGCGCTACCCCGAGGGCCGTGTCGTGATCTTCGATGACGACCACTACTACATGGGCGGCGTGCTGGCCGAATTGCTGGTGCAGCAGGGCGCCAAGGTGACCCTGGTGACCCCGGCCGCCTATGTCTCGGAGTGGACGCAGAACACCTTGGAGCAAGAGGTGATCCACCGACGCCTGGCCGAGTTGGGCGTCGAGATCGTCTTGAACCGCGGTGTCGATGCTCTGCTGGACGGCGGCCTGGTCACCAGCTGCGCCTATACCGGACGCAAGCAGGAGATCGAAGCCGATGCCGTGGTCCTGGTCACCTGCCGTGAGCCGGTCGATGGGCTCTGGCAGGAGCTGAAGGATCGCCAAGCGGACTGGACGCAGCACGGCATCACCTCGATCAAGGTGATCGGCGATGCCGAATCGCCGGGCCCCATCGCCTGGGCCACCTACGCCGGGCATCGCTTCGCCCGCGAACTGGACGAGCCCGATCCGGGGGACGCCCTACCGTTCCGCCGCGAGGTTGCCGCCCTGGCAGCAGAGGTTTGAGGCAGACGCGATCGCTCGCCTGGGCGCGGCAGCAGGGGAGCAGCGCACTCTATGGTTCCGGATGCGCAGACAGTGGACTGCCCCGGCTTGCCGGCTATCGCACAAGAGAGCTTTTGAGAATCTCTGCGGTTCTTAGCTCTGCTTGTCAATCACAGAGCGGCTAGACCTGCCTTTGCACATTCTTCGTCCTGCCCGCCTTTAACGCCGCTGACGCCAATGCCGCCGATGACTTTGCCATCCTTCAAGATCGGCATTCCGCCCGGCGACGCTGCTAAACCCGGAAATGTCACCAAGGCGACGCGACCATTGGCGATGGCCTCAGCGAAGACGCGGGTCGAACGGCGGTAGGTCGCTGCCGCGCTTGCCTTGATCTGGGCAATCTCCACGCTGGCTGTCTGCGTATTGTCCATGCGCTCAAAGTAGACAAGAAAGCCGTGATTATCGACGACGGCGACGGCGACGTTCCAGTTCTCTGCGCGACAGGCCTCAATGGTCGCAGCGGCGATGCGCTTGGCGGTGGCACTGTCCACCGGGTTGCCGTAGTCCGGCCGATCCTGCGATGCAGCCGTTGTCGAGAAAAGAACCAATGCAAGCATTGCAAGAACGGAACCTGCGAACTTCTGTAACGCCATCATCCTACCTCCGCATCGTTTCTCTTTGTCACTCACCGTGTTGGTCGTCAGCATAGCGTCGAGGGTTGTGACGTGCGACTCGAGAATGGCGCGGGGGGGGGGGGAGAACAGGAACCGCGGTCAGATAGCGAAGGAGAGCCAGATGGGCAGATCGGGCGTTGCAAAAACGGAGCGCATGGGCCAGATAGGCCTTGCTGACTGCTGGTGCGAGAGAAGGCCTCGAGCGCTCTCTCTTCGTCGTGCGTTGCTCGATTCGGCGCCATGGCATGTGATGGAGCTCGATTTGTACCAATCCGGCACTCCAGTGGAAGTGTATTAAGCTCTTGCAAAAGCAAGACTTTTGGTGAAACGGGGCGTAGCTCAGCCTGGTAGAGCGCATGCTTTGGGAGCATGAAGCCGGAGGTTCGAATCCTCTCGCCCCGACCACTTGACCGGATGCGGCTTTGCAGCCTTGGTCCGGCGAAGGCCAGGGTGGTAAGCTCTCTCGTGTCAGAGCGCCTAAGATGGCCCAGCGACAGACGGCCCAGTGTCGGTAGAGAAGAGGGTAGGTGATGCAGGCGAGACTGTTCCAACCGCCAAAGACGGCCATGCAGAGTGGCCACGGCAACGCGCGGCGTTGGCTCTTGGAGTTCGAGCAGGCGCAGCCGAGACGCATCGAGCCGCTGATGGGCTGGACCTCCTCCAGCGACACCAAACAGCAGCTACGCCTCTGGTTCGAGACCCGCGAAGAGGGCGAGGCCTACTGCCAGCGCAACGGCATCATGGTGACGGTGGAAGAGCCTAAAGAGCGCAAGGTTCGTCCCAAGGCCTATGCCGACAACTTCGCCTACAAGCGCGCCTTCCCCTGGACGCACTAGAGGCGAACACCAGCGGGTGGCATCAGGCGCAGAGACGCTCTGCTAAACAAAGACATGAGTTTCCAACGGCCCCTTAGCTCAACTGGATAGAGCGCGAGCCTTCTAAGCTTGAGGTTGTAGGTTCAAGTCCTACAGGGGTCACCATTCTCACAACATGCGTGCTCAATTTCGGGCATTCCGGACAATGCTGAATTCGATGTAGCATCGTCTGTCGATGCTCAGTCTTGTTTCCTTTAGATGCAACTTGACCAATGTGCGGGCTGTGACAGCAAAAAATTTCTTGGTGTCGAGGAATAGATCTCCAGCCACCGCGTTCTCCTAGCATCGGGCCGAGGCGGATTGCCCACTCGGCGAATGAGACTAAGGAGACAAGAGACCATGACCAGCCATCGCCGCCGCAGTTCCCTGCCCTTTGCAACCCTAGGCTTGATTGCCTGCGCCAGCGTCATTGCCGCCTGCAGCTCGGTGAACCAGGGGCTTGAGAGTGCCGGGCAGGATTTTGCCAGCCTGATTGCCGATGACAGCGGGCCCAGCCTTGCGCCGGCACCCCTGCCGCGTTACGCGGGCGGCCAGCGCTTTTCTTACTCCGACGGTCGTGTCGAGCGTGTGGTCTCGAGCAACGGCAAGCAGGTGACCTGGAAGGGTGCTGGCGGTGAGCGTTTCACCACCGATCGCAACTTTGTGGTGCCCAAGCTCTCGAGCAGCCTTGCCAGCACCCAGCACAGCGTCATCAACGGGGCCGGAGGGCTCTGGCCTCTGGCCGTCGGCAAGGCGGATCGCATGCGCATTGGCCGCAGTTCGACGGCGGCCGACGGCAGCGTCAACGCAAAGGCGGCACGCAACTACAACTGTCGCGTTTCCAACACCGCCAAGGTCTCGGTTCCGGCCGGCAGCTTCGA
This sequence comes from Rhodospirillales bacterium, assembly GCA_963669335.1. Classification (GTDB taxonomy): domain Bacteria; phylum Pseudomonadota; class Alphaproteobacteria; order Kiloniellales; family JACOMY01; genus JACOMY01. The sequence continues at coordinate 5,239,842 of OY770023.1, read as the reverse complement.
CACCTATCGGGTGCAGTGCACGCGCTTCTCCGGCAGCGGCAAGCGGCTGGTCGAGACCCGGGTTTGGCACTATGCGCCCGCGATCGGCCACTACGTCCGCTATGAGGAAATCGATCGCAAGACCGGGATCCGCAAATCCGTCGATCTCGTTGATTTTGCCGGCTAGTCCTCCCCCCTCTCTCCTATAGCCGGCTCTTGAGGTCCGATCTTCCGCGCCCCCTCCCCGCGGTCGATCGGGCCTCTTTTCTCGACCCGAGACAGCAGCCTTGTCGCGCCCCTTTGACCTGAGCGCCGCCAGACTGCACCATGCTCCAAAAGTGGTCACGAGCCCCCAGCAGGGGCGACGGCTGTTGGGGCATTGCAGGGAGAAGGACTATGGCGAGACATCTCATGTCTCTGATCGGCGCCATCGCGGTGCTGGGCTTGGCCGCAAGCGGGCTGCGCGCCGAGGTGCTGACCTCGGGTGAGGGGCTGAAACCGGGCTTGGCGGTCTGCTACATGAAGGAGATGATCCGCCACGTCGATGAGATATACAAGTACGAGGACGAGTGCGAGCCGGGCACGCCGCTGAAAAAGCTCAACTACAAGACCGGCAAAGGCAAGGTCTTGAACAGCCCCTGGAATGACGGGGTCCTGGCCAAGATCACCGGCTACATCCACCTGGAGCAGGCGGGCGACTATGTCTTCGCCTTTCAGTCCAACGACGGTGTGCGGCTTCGGATCAACAAGATGCTCGTGGTCCAGGATCCCGACGTCCACAAGGATCGCTTCTCGGACCTGGGAACCTTTCGGGTGAAAACGCCGGGCTGGTACCCGATCCTGATCCTCTATTTCGAGCGGCGGAACACCTCGACCCTGCGCTTCTATTGGCAGCCGCCGGGCGACACCTCAGACACCATGCCTTTGGTCCCACCAGAGGTGCTGTTCCACTAAAGGAATCCCGACATGGCCGAGACGACGAAGGCAAGCTCTGAAGCGAAGGATTTCGAGGGCCTCAGCGTCGAGGAGGCCCTGTCGACCCTGGGCAGCGATGCCGAGACGGGCCTCTCCGCAGCGGAGGCGGAGAAACGCCTGACGGAGAGCGGCCCCAATGCCCTGCCGGAGGTCAAGCGCTCTCTCCTGGCGCAGATCGCTGCCTACTTCTGGGGGCCCATTCCCTGGATGATCGAGGCGGCGGCTCTGCTTTCGGCCATCGCCGGCGATGTGCAGGACCTGATCATCATTCTGATCATGCTGGTGCTGAACGCCGGCATCGGCTTCTGGCAGGAGCATCAGGCGAGCAACGCGCTCTCTGCCCTGAAGAACCAGCTTGCGCTCACCGCGCGCGTGCGCCGCGACGGCGCTTGGACGGATCTGCCGGCGCAAGACCTGGTGCCGGGCGACATCGTGCATGTCCGCTTGGGCGATGTGATCCCGGCCGACCTCAAGCTGATTGCCGGCAGCTATCTCTCGGTCGATCAGGCGGCACTGACCGGTGAGTCGCTGCCGGTGAACAAGGCGGCGGGTGATCTGGCCTATTCCGGCTCGCTGGCCAAGCAGGGCGAGATGGATGGCCTGGTGACGGCGACCGGCGTCCAGACCTTCTTCGGCAAGACGGCACAGTTGGTCGCCGGGGCCGGCGCCAAGTCGCACTTCCAACAGGCGGTCATGCGGGTCGGCGACTTCCTGATCGTGGCTGCCTTGGCGTTGGCTGTGGTCTTGATCGCGCATGAGCTGATGGCCGGAACGCCCTTCCTGGAGATGCTGCAGTTCGTGCTGATCCTGGTGGTGGCCTCGATCCCTGTCGCCATGCCGGCGGTCTTGTCTGTCACCATGGCCTTGGGCGCGCTTGCGCTTTCCAAGCAAAAGGCCATCGTCGCGCGGCTGCAGTCGATCGAAGAGATGGCCGGGGTGGATGTGCTCTGCTCCGACAAGACCGGCACCTTGACCCAGAACCGCCTGACCCTGGGCGATCCGCTGCCGCTGGGTGAGACCAGCACCGATGACCTGCTGTTGGCCGGCGCGCTGGCCTGTTCGACGGACAACGACGATCCCATCGATCAGGCGATCCTGGCCGGGGTCGAGGACAAGAGCCAGCTTGAGGGCTATCGCCAGGTGAGCTTCACCCCCTTCGACCCGGTCTCCAAGCGGGCCTCGGCCGAGGTCGAACACCAGGGTTTGACCTTGAATGTGGTCAAGGGCGCACCGCAGGCTGTGGTCGATCTGGCCAAGCCGCCTGAAGACGAGGCCAAGAAGGCGATGGCGGCGGTCGAGGGGCTGGCCGCCAAGGGCTTCCGCGCGCTCGCCGTTGCCGAGGATCGCGGCGATGGCTGGCGCCTGCTGGGTATCCTGGCGCTCTATGACCCGCCCCGCGAGGATTCGGCCCCGACCATTGCCGAGGCGCGCGAGCACGGCATTGCCGTCAAGATGGTGACCGGCGACGATGTCGCCATCGGGCGCGAGATCGCGGGCGAGCTGGGCATCGGCAAGAACATCCTGCCGGCCAGCCACCTCTTCGAGGGTGCCGAGACGAAAGACAACAGCCAGATGGCACGCAGTATCGAGCGCGCCGACGGCTTCGCCCGGGTCTTCCCGGAGCACAAGTATCGCATCGTCAAGTCCTTGCAGGATGAGGGCCACATCGTCGCCATGACCGGCGACGGGGTGAACGACGCGCCAGCCCTGAAACAGGCCGATGTCGGCATCGCCGTTTCCGGCGCAACCGATGCCGCGCGCGCGGCCGCAGCCTTGATCCTGACCGAGCCAGGGCTCTCCACCATCGTCAAGGCGGTGGACGAGGCGCGGCGCATCTTCGAGCGCATGCTGAGCTACACGGTCTATCGCATCGCCATGACCATCGACATCATGGTCTTCGTGGTGCTGGCGACCGTGCTGATGGACTTCCGGCCGCTGACGGCCGTGATGATCATCCTGCTGGCCCTGCTGGACGACATTCCGATCATGGCGATTGCCTATGACCGGGCCAAGGTCCAGGCCAAGCCGGTGGTCTGGAACATGCGACGAACCATCTTGATCGCCACCTGGCTGGGTCTGCTCTCGGTCGTGGAGTCCTTTGGCCTGCTCTATGTTGGGCGCGAGGTCTGGGCCTTAGGCAATGATGAGCTGCAGTCGATTATGTTCCTGCAGCTGGTGGCTGGCGGTCATCTGCTGCTGCTGTTGACCCGCTCGCAGAGCTTTTTCTTCCTACCGCCCTATCCGGCACCGATCCTGCTGGGCGCGGTCTTCGCCACGCAGTTCGTGGCGATCCTGATGTGCGGACTGGGGTGGCCGGTGCCGCAGCTGGATTGGCAGACGATCGGCCTGGTCTGGCTCTATAACCTCGCCTGGATGCTGGTCTTGGACGTGATGAAGGTCGGCGCCTATCGCGCGCTCGACCGACCGCACCGCCACGAGCTTGCGTGAGGCAGGAGGCATCAAGCCTCCTGCGGTGCCCCCTCGGCCTGCTGTTTGCCGTTCACCAGGTCGAAGAGGCGGAACAGCACCTCCGGCGGATGGGCGCCTGACAGCACGTAGTGTCCATCCAGGATGTAGGTGGGCACGCCTTGGATCCCGATCTCGCGGGCGCGCGCATCCTCGGCGGCCACGGTCTCGCGATCCTCGTCGCTGGCGAGGTAGGCGGCGATCTCTTCGCGCTCCAGACCGGCCTTGACTGCGATCTCGGTCAAGAGCTCCAGATCGCCGATGTCGCCGCCCTCGAAGAAGTAGGCTTGAAAGAGGCCTTCCAGCACGGCCTCGCCGATCTCCTGACTCTTGGTCTGTGCGAAACGCAGCAAGCGGTGCGAATTCAGGGTGTTGGGAGTACGGGTCATCTTGTCGAAGGCAAAGGCGATGCCCTCGCTTAAGCCCGCCTGCTTGATCGGCTCATAGACCGTGGCGGCGCGCTCGGCCCCGCCGAACTTCAGCTCCAGATAGCGTTGGCGGTCCATACCCTCGGCCGGCATGGCGGGATTGAGCTGAAAGGCGCGCCAGACGATCTTCAGGTCCGGCTGCGGCTGTTCTTCCAGTGCGCGCTCCAGACGGCGCTTGCCGATAAGACACCAGGGACAGATGGTGTCGGAATAGATTTCGATCTGCATGGACAGGCTTCCTCCTTCGCAGGCCAGGGCACAGATTGGGGCTCGGGCCCGGTGCCGGCCCCGGCTTGTCGCTTGACCGCAACACCGCGAGATCGTCACGATAGTCGGCGAAGGGCGCGTCCACTAGGGGCCTCCTCTGGAAATAGCAGTCGAGAAGCATGTCGCAAGAGCACAGCATCTATGAACAGGGCCTAGAGAAGCGGCCGGCCAACTTCGCACCGCTCTCGCCTTTGAACTTTCTGCGCCGCAGCGCCTTTGTGCACCCGGACCGCACGGCAGTGGTGCATGGCGATATGCGGCTGACCTATGCCGACTATTACGCCCGTGTCAGGCGCCTGGCCTCGGCCCTGAAGGCGCGCGGGATCGGACATGGCAAGACCGTGGCGGTGATGGCGCCCAATGTACCGGCTTTGCTGGAGGCGCACTACGGCGTGCCTCTTGCGGGCGGCATCCTGAATGCCATCAACACGCGGCTCGACCCGGCCTCGATCGCCTTTATCCTGGAGCATGGCGAGGCCGAGATCCTGATCACGGATAAAGAACTCTCCCCGGCGGTGAAGCCGGCGCTGGCACAGATGCAGCGTCAAATCACGGTGATCGACATCGACGATCCCCTGGCCGAGTCGGGCGAGCTAGTGGGCGAGAAGGATTACGAGGCTCTGCTGAGCGAGGGCGATCCCAGCTTTGAGGCGGCAGAACCGGAGACCGAGTGGCAGTCGATCTGTCTGCTCTACACCTCCGGCACCACCGGCAATCCCAAGGGCGTGGTCTACAGCCATCGCGGTGCGGCGCTGAACGCCATGGGCAACCGCATGACCTTCGGTCTGACGGGAGAGACCCGTTATCTCTGGACCCTGCCGATGTTCCACTGCTCCGGCTGGACCTTCACCTGGGCGGTGACCTCGGCGGCGGCGACCCATGTCTGCCTGCGCAAAGTGGACCCGGCCTTGATTTTCCGGCTCTTGGAGGAGGAGAAGGTCACCCACATGTGCGGTGCGCCCATCGTCGTCAACATGCTGGCGACCGCCGAGGAGGCGATCAAGCGACCGCTGGCCGGACCGGTCCGGGTCATGACCGGCGGTGCCGCACCGCCCAGCTCTATCATCAAGGCGATGGAGGAGCAGGGCTTTAGTGTGCTGCATGCCTATGGCCTGACCGAGGTCTATGGCCCGGCGACGGCCTGCGACTGGCAGGGCGACTGGGACCAACTGGACCTGCCCAGCCGGGCTGCCATGATGGCCCGCCAGGGGGTGCGCTATACCACCCTGGATGGCGCCACGGTGATGGATCCGGCGAGTATGACCGAGGTGCCGCGTGACGGCGAGACCATCGGCGAGATCATGCTGCGCGGCAACACGGTGATGAAGGGCTATCTGAAGAACCCGCGGGCCACTGATGAGGCCTTCGCCGGCGGCTGGTTCCACACCGGCGATCTCGCCGTTCAGCACCCCGACGGCTACATCGAAGTCAAGGATCGCTCCAAGGACATCATCATCTCCGGCGGTGAGAACATCTCCTCGCTGGAGGTGGAGGAGGCGCTCTATCGCCATCCCCAGGTGCTGGAGGCCGCCGTGGTCGCCCGCCCCGATGAGCGCTGGGGCGAGACCCCTTGCGCCTTCGTCACCCTGCGCAGCGGCGGCACGGCCAAGGCGGAGGAGATCATCGAGCACTGCCGCGGATCGCTGGCGCGCTTCAAGGTGCCCAAGACCGTGGTCTTCGGCGCGCTGCCCAAGACCTCGACCGGCAAGATCCAGAAATTCGTTCTGCGCCAGCAGGCCAAGGACCTCTAGGGCCCATGTCCAATCCCTTTGACATGAGCGGCAAGGTCGCTCTGGTGACCGGTGCCTCTTCGGGGCTGGGCCGTCACTTCGCCCTGGAGCTGGCCGCGGCCGGGGCCGATCTGGTCGTGGTTGCACGCCGTCTGGAGGCACTTGAGAGCCTGGCCGAGGAGATCCGGGCGACCGGACGCAAGGCCCTGCCCGTGACGATGGACGTGACGCATCGCGCCTCGGTCGATCAGGCGCTGGAGCGGGCGGCTGGCGAATGGGGACGCTTGGATTCGGTGATCAACAACGCCGGCATCGCCTTGACCGCCAAGTCGCTGGAAGTCAGCGAAGAGGACTGGGCCAAGGTGGTCGAGACCAACCTGACCGGCGTCTTCCGCGTGGCCCAAGCGGCCGGACGCATCATGCAGGCGGGCGACGGCGGGTCCCTGGTCAACATCGCCTCCATCATCGCGCTCGGCGGCGCCTCGATCCTGGCCTCCTATGCCGCCAGCAAGGCCGGGGTCGTCAACCTGACCCGAAGCCTGGCCGTCGAATGGGCTCGCCACGGCATCCGCGTCAACGCGCTCTGCCCCGGCTACTTCGAGACCGACATCAACCGCGAGACCCTGCAAGGCCCCGCCGGTGAGGTCATGCTGAAGAAAATCCCGCAACGCCGCTTCGGGCAATTGAGCGAGCTGACCGGGCCTTTGCTGCTGCTGGCGTCCGGTGCCTCATCGCACATGACAGGCTCAGTGCTCGTCGTGGACGGCGGACAGCATGCGGTGATCTGATTTTGCTCAGAATGGAACAGACTCATCTTTGACGACTGGGGTAACACTTATCTTTGGGTTGTCTAGTAGGACGTCATACTCATTCCAATAGATTGGCTGCTTTCATCTTCTTTGTCTCATTGTCTTTATTGAGATAAAGGCGCCTCAGAGTTTTCGCTCGAGAAAAGAAGTAGAATTGATAGAATAAAGGAATGTATCCAGGCATTAGCAAGATAAGAAGAAAAAATTTTGATACAAATAGGCAAAATTCGAGCGATGTATCGTATCTTATGCAGTATTAATTGACAGCCATTGCCTAGACCTTGATTGAGACTGCCAAACCAAAGGGTGTCGACCCAGAGGCTTGGCCGCATTGCCGATCACTAGATCACCGAGCTCGAAGCGCTGCTCCCATGGCATTGCGATGCCACAGCAAGGGAACAGAAACCCCATGTTGCCTGCAAAATGCATTTACAGTAAGCAGTTAGGTTACCAATATCAGAGGCTCAGTCGAGGCCGGTTTGGTTTCCTGAGCAGTTTTGCTTTTTGCATTCTCGGCGAAGGTTCCTTCAAATGAGAAGTGGCAAGCATCGCGTTGACAATCCGTCGATCAGGGAGCTTTTCCCAACCTACACGTTAGGCGAACGACGTGTAGACCAATTTGTCCATGCGCTGGCGATAGCGGTAGCGATCCCGGCTGTTCCCTTGCTCTTCATCGCGGCCGATCCCTGGGACGATACTGTCAAGCTCGCGGCTTGCCTGTTGTATAGCTTTGGTCTGTTGTGGATGTTGATCCTGTCCGCTGCCTATAATGGCTTAGTGCTGCACTCTCGAAGCAAAGAGATCCTGCGTCGATTAGATCACACCGGCGTCTACCTGCTGATAGCCGGCAGTTATACGCCGTTTGCAATAGTGAAAATTGGTGGTGCATGGGGAATCAGTATTTTTGTATTTGTTTGGTCATTGGCAGCGCTTGGCTTCGTTCTCGCGCTTCGCTTCCCGCGAACTGGTGATCAGGCATCCTTAGTGCTCTGTCTCGCGATGGGCTGGAGTGTGATCATCATCATCGGCCCGCTGATCGATGCGGTCTCAACCCCTGTGCTGGTCCTTCTGGGTGCGGGCGGTCTGCTTTATACCGCAGGTGTTGGGTTTCATTTGTCTCGGCGGATGCGCTATCACAATGCTGTCTGGCATGCCTTCGTCGTCGCTGCCGTTGTGTGCCATTACCTTGCTGTTTACGAGGCGATGCAGAGCTAGAGGCCCGTGGCTGCATCCTGTGAACGGTGGGGAGCCATGTGCGGCCCCTGATCCCTCGGAAACGACCGCTCTTGCATCGTCACGCGCAAGCAGACTGGGCAGCAGACTGGGATGTTGAGGGTAGGTCACTCGGTAAACCTGGGAAGGATGTCAGCGTACCAGGCGCAGTTTAGCCCAAGGGCTTCGTCCAGCTCGAGATCGCGCGTCCCGACATCCAGGCGTGCCGAGTGGACGCCCAGCAGTATCCATGGCAGATCGCCGAGCTCCCGATTGGTCTCGCAAGCCCGCATGACAACGGGAGCACCGCTGGTACCCCGGTGAGTCCGTGCATCGGTGAGGAAGTAGCCCAAACCCTGAAAGCGCAAGCCGAAAGAAGACGCGATCACTGCGTGGCGAACCACCGGCATGTGGTGCAGCGTGTCGTGGAATCCGAGTGGAAAACCCACCACCAGAAGCGATGTGCCGATTTCTGTTTGATCATGAGGGTCGTGTAGGTGCCCTAGACTAAAGGCTCGATAAACCGTCTGCTCGGGCAGCGCCGCGCGTTCGATTTCAATGACGGCCACGTCGACCTCTCCCGCCGTATCGCTGCCCTGACGCCAAATGCTCTTCCCGTCCCGGTACAACGGCATAGAAAATCCGGTCGACTCGGCCAGATTGCTGGGGTTTGTATGCAGTTCGATCTCGACCCGATCCGGGAAGTGATTGCTCGGGGCATCGAAAACGACGTGGCGGCTCGTCACTAAGAACAGCCGATTGTCACGCTCAAAGAAAAAGCTGCTGGCGTTGGTCAAATGCCGCTGCTGTTGGAACGTGGAGATACGCGGTGCGGTCAGCAGCAGCGGTTCGATCATCGGTTTCCCTTGCAAAGGGACCCTAGTGGCCTGCTGGCGCTGTGAACAAGGGTTTCTTGTGATTGCGGCGTGACTCGCAAACTTCACAACAGGTCAGTGGATTTGTAGAGCTGGAACAGCAGCGTCAAGCCAAGCCGCTACCGGAAGGCAACCTGCGCATCAGGACGGTCGGCATGTAGGATTAGAGGGCGGTGGCAGCTCGGCAACCCTCGTCGACGACAAGGATCAAGAGCGCCAAAACTTAACGACACCAGTCTGCAGGCCTGGGGACTGGTGTTCTCGGCCCCGGGATCGGCGCCGGACCCTTACCCTGAGATTCTCGCCGGGCCAATCATTCTGATGGACAGCCATCGGTGGCGATGATCGCGAAGTGAGCCTGTGTGATTGAGCATCTCTATACAAAGATATTCCCCGCTCAAGATCAAAGCACCCAAACGACACAAAGAGGACGCTTCGAGATGAGAAGTCTCGGGTGACAAACAAGCGGGTTACCACATTGCAGGTGCATCATCTGGCCTTCTATCTATTCATGGCGCTTCCGCTCGTCGCGCTGCTGGCGCCTTGGGTGTGGGTTCCGCGTCTCTGGTTTGCCGCGGCGTTGTCGTTTGCCTTTGCAGAGCTTGCAAGGACCCCGGATCTGAACATGGGCCTTGCCACGATTGTTGGCTATGCCATCATCATTTCCTTCTTTGGGCTTTGTCTCCTCTTCCTCTGGCTAAGATACCTGGTGACGCGTTGGCACGCCGCGCGACGAGGGCGACGCTTCGAGCCCGTGATGACAGCAGGCAGGGTCCTGCGGTGGCTCGATATCCTCCTCCTCCTTGCATCTGGGGGCTTGCTGGGCCTGTCGATGCTGACGGGTGGTTTCGAAGGTGTTTACCGGGGTTTTCTCATCCATGGCATCGTTTCTCTTGTGTCCCTGGTGTTTGCTGGGGGCCTCCTCTTCCTCATTCGTCGCCCGGGTCAAAAGGCAAGGAATCCTCTGACGATTCTCTTGGGTTTGAGCCTGACAGTGGCGATCGCGTCCGCCTTGGGAAGCCTGCAGCCTTTGAATGTGATCGCCAGCGCGCAAGAGATCGCGCAGGGGCGCGCGCACTGCATCCTTCTGCTCGATCGCAAGCAGGAGCCGCGCAGTTGGGAGGATCTGACTTTCTTCGCGATGGACAAGAGACGACGCGCGCATCACGCCATGCTTCTCGTCCGAGGAGAGAGCAAGCTCTTGCCCTACCATTGGTCCTATCGCGCGCAAGCTTTCCTTCCGGGCATCGTCAACTGGGACAACCACCGCCGACCGAAGGAGCGCTGCGCGCTCAGAGAGCGCTTTGTGGACGACTTGCCATTGCTTAATCCGTAGAGAGAAAGATCTTCATTATAGCTGTTTGGAAAGATCTGATATCTGTGTCAGACGTGATCCTCCTATTGCGCTTGACCACCCGACCCCACCGCTATGACCTCATTGCATAGGGCCCTGTGCGCGGTCTTAAAATCGCCGCTTGCGTTGCGGGGCAGGGGGCCCTAATTCCACCAACAGACGCCTAACGCATGTGCCCCTGGCCGCCCCCGAAGGTGGTTAAGGACCCGCGGATCGCGTTCTTTTTGGCAACGGCAGGCACGTACCTGGCAAGGGCGTGTCGGTTTCCGAGGGGGAACGACGATGCACATCGCACAGCTGGGCGGCCGCGCCGCCCGTATCCGAGTCCGTAATCAACAACAGCCCATGAGCACCCCGGCCAACAAGGCTGCGGTGCGTCGCCAGTTGAGCCTGGTCCCTCCCGCGCCGCAGGAGCGGGGCGGGGTTACGCCGGCGATGGCGCAGTTCCTGGAGCGGATGCAGCCTGAGACGCCTTGCCTGGTGATTGACAGCCAGGTGGTGGAGCGCAACTATCTGGAGCTGGCCGCGGGCCTGGATCCGGCGAAGATCTACTACGCCGTCAAGGCCAATCCGGAGCCGGCCGTGCTGCGCCTGCTTGATCGGCTTGGCAGCAACTTCGACGTCGCCAGCAAAGGCGAGATCGACATCTGCCTGGAGCTCGGCATCACCGCCGACCGTCTCTCCTTCGGCAACACCATCAAGAAGGCCGGCGACATCCGCTATGCCTATGCCCGTGGTGTCACCCTCTTCGCTTTCGACAGCGAAGCAGAGCTGGAGAAGCTGGCCGATCTGGCGCCCGGCGCCTCGGTCTTCTGCCGCCTGCTGGTCGATGGCGAGGGTGCCGAGTGGCCGCTGTCGCGCAAGTTCGGCTGCAGCCAGCGTATGGCCAAGAACCTGCTGCTGCGCGCTCGCGAGCTGGGTATGGACGCTGCCGGCGTTTCCTTTCACATCGGCTCTCAGCAGACCGACCTGAAGCAGTGGGACAAGGTCCTGGGCGGCATCGCCAGCCTCTATGCCGAGCTGGAGGCGGAGGGCCTGACTCCCTGGCTGCTCAACCTGGGTGGCGGCTTCCCGGCGCGCTATCGCAAGGACGTTCCCGGTCAGCGCCACTATGGCGAGAGCGTGATCGACGCGGTGGCCCGTCAGATGGGTGGTCGCCCGCTGCAGCTGATCGCCGAGCCCGGCCGCGGCCTGGTCGGCGAGTCGGGCGTGATCGAGGCCGAGGTGGTGCTGGTCTCCACCAAGGACGTGGGTGAGACCACGCGCTGGGTCTATCTCGACATCGGCAAGTTCTCCGGCCTGGCCGAGACCATGGAGGAGGCGATCAAGTATCGCATCGTCACCGAGCATGACGGCGGGCCCGAGGGTCCGGTGATCCTGGCCGGTCCGACCTGCGACAGCGCCGATGTGCTCTACGAGAAGACCACCTACAGCCTCCCCCTGGCTCTGAAGCCGGGTGACAAGGTGCGGATTCTGGCCTGCGGTGCCTACACCACCACCTACTCCAGCGTCGCCTTCAACGGCTTCGCCCCCCTGAAGGCCTACTGCCTCTAACCCGGAGTTTCGGGATCGCGCTTACCTCCCCCTAACGCGATCTCTAACCTCACTCTCTGCAACTGAGCGCCGCTCTCGACCTTTGTCGGGTGCGGCGCTTATGCTTTGCGTCAGCGCTTAAGAAATCAGGGGAGGGCAGGATGTTACGACAAACAGTTATGGCGGCCGCAGTCACTGCAGCCATCGCGATTCCAGCCAAGGCCGACCAGGCTCTGCTGGAGGAGACGGTGGAGTTCACCGGTGCGGTGCTCTTTCTGAGCAGCGGCGTGCCCGGCTTGGTGCTGGGCGTGGTGCAAGATGGCGAGACTGCCATTGCGGGGTTCGGCACGACCCGTGACGAGGACGGCGTCCAGCCTGATGGCGACACCCTCATGCGGATCGGGTCCATCACCAAGGCTTTCACTGGCCAGGTCCTCGCTTACGGGGTGACGAAAGGATGGACCGAGCTGACTGATCCTGTGTCAGAGCACCTGCAATGGCCGGTGACCCTGCCGACCAAAGATGGGCGCGCGATGCGGATGATCGACATGGCCACGCAGGCAAGCGGCCTGCCGCGTGAATTCGACTTTCCACCGGGGCCAGACGACGATCCCTTCCTCTACCACGACGAGGCGCACTTCGTAGAAGCGTTGAAGACGGCCGAGTTGCTCTATCCGCCCGGCGGTGGGGTCCTCTATTCGAACGTGGCCTTCGACATTCTCTCTGCGACTCTGAGCGGGGTTGGCGGCGCGAGCTATCAGGCGCTGCTGCAGGAGGCTGTTTTGACGCCACTGAAGCTATCCTCGACCGGTTTCGATCTGCCTCAGGCCGTGGGCGGTAACCTGATGCAGGGGCACGATTGGCACGGCAACCCGATGGTGGACATCAAGACCGCACCCGGGATCTACGGTTCCGGCGGTCTCTTCTCGACACCCAACGACATGCTGACCTGGCTCAAGTGGCAACTGGATCGCTTTGGCAGCGAGGGCAGTGAGGTGCGCTCGATCAGCCAAGCCTCTTACCTCTGGCGCGACGGTCTGGCGCCGGTCTATGGCATGGACGAATCAGGGCACATGGACGCCATGGCCTTGGGCTGGGTGGTGATGCGGCCAGAGGGCGACCGGCCGCTGATCCTGCAGAAGGCCGGCGGCATGCAAGGCGTCTTCTCCTACATCGCCTTCGCACCGCATCGAAACATCGGCGCCTTCGTTGCCATCAACAAATTCGATTTCAATGCGGCAATGCAGATGGCGGAAGTCGTTAATGAGTTGATCACCACCTTGGCGCCACGGTGAATTCTTAAGATGTGATCAGCCGAATCGAGAGCTTTTGTGCAGTACAGGAGTATGTTGAGGCCCGGTAAGCTTTGAGATGTCCCGGATAACCAAGCTCGTCGCCCTGGCAGCGGTCTTTGCCTTCATCTCGCTGGGGGTCTTCGTTTGGCCCGAGGCCATGCTGCGCGGGGCGGGCGAGAGGGGCGGTCTTTTCCTGCGGGCCTCAGCCTTCCTTGTTGGCGTGATCTACATCGCCCTCTGGTTTGGTGTGCCACTGCTCTTGGTCCTCTCTCTCCTCAACGGCCAGAGAATCCGTGAGCAAGTGGCCAACGTCTTTGTCCTCTTGATCTGGGGCGTCGGGCTTGGGCTGCCGGTCGTCATCGTCGGCGCCTCGGTCGGCAGCACCAACGAGCAGTTCGTGATGAGCAGCCTCAAAGGCTTGGCGCTCTTTTTGCTGGTGATCGGCGGGCGCGAGCTTGCGGCCTTGCTGCGGGACGGTCGGGACCGCTGGGCACTCAGAATCGCCGGTCTTGCGGGATTGGCGCTTGCTGCCTTCTCGACCTGGTCTTTGACCTCGGCAGGGGCAGCCATTGCGTCTGCCATGAAGATCACGCAAGGCCATGAAGCCTATTGCATCGCCGACACCCGTGATGCCAAGGCGCCCTATCGGCCGATCGGCTCGCTCTTTGCCCTGCGCGGCGTCGACCTGGTGGTGGAGAAGAGCAGTCCGGAGACCAGCGCGCGCCATTACTTTCATGCGGTGCTCTATCGGCCGGATCGTCCGGGACCCAGCTATTGGAACTGGTCGGCAAGCCGGCTGCGCTTCGAGCCGATCGACATCGGTCGTCTTGGGGCAACGGTGGTGCTACCGCGGGTCCCTTGCCAGGCGGAACCGCACTATCTGCGCGCGCTCCTCTAGCCGCAAGGCCATCACAGTCGAGTGATGAATTGCCTTTGACAGAGCCATGCGCGCGCCCATACTTGCTTTCAGAAAATGAACAGGCGTTGCGCCTAGAGATGCAAAGGGGGGGCGATGGCCAACCAGGTGCAGAGTTCGGCAGAGGCAAGGGCCGAGGCGCTGTTGTCACAATACAGCTCCGGCGGCTTCTACTGCGAACTCTTTGAAGCCTGTCAGGAGAAGGCGGCAGGAGCGGAGGAACTGGTCCGCCGCCTGAACGCCTTCACTACGGGAGAGCTGGCGGAGCGCGCCGCGGCGGCCGAGCGCGAGTTGATGATGTTGGGTGTCACCTTCACCGTCTATACGCAGCGCGATCGCATCGACCGCACCTTACCCTTCGATGTGATCCCGCGGGTGCTGACCGGCGGCGAATGGGATCGCATCTCCCGCGGGGTCAAACAACGCGTCAAGGCCATCAACCTCTTTCTGGCCGACATCTATGGCGAGGAGAAAATCCTCCGCGATGGTGTGGTGCCAAGAGCGCTGATCGTGGGCAATGAGAACTATCGGCCCATCATGCGCGACATCAAGGTGCCCTTCGACAGCTATGTGGTGATCAACGGCACTGATCTGGTGCGCGGCGGCGATGGCCGCTTTTGCGTGTTGGAGGATAACTGCCGGACGCCCAGCGGGGTCTCCTACGTGGTGGAAAACCGCCACCTGATGCAGCGCGCCTTTCCCGATCTGGTCGATGCCTTGGCGATCCGTCCGGTCTCGGACTATGGCCAACGCTTGAGCCGGGCCTTGGAGGAGTTGGCGCCGCCTGGCGTTTCGCGCCCGCGCGTGGCCCTGCTGTCTCCCGGTACCTACAACTCGGCCTATTTCGAGCATGTATTCCTGGCCCGTGAGGCCGGCATCACCCTGGTGGAAGGGCAAGACCTCTTCGTCGAGGATGACAAGGTCTTCATGCGGACCATCGCCGGGCTGCAGCAGGTCCATGTGATCTATCGTCGGATCGATGACGCCTTCCTGGATCCCGAGGTCTTTCGAGAAGACTCTATGCTGGGCGTGAAAGGCTTGGTGCGTGCGATGGCCAAAGGCAACGTCACCCTGGCCAACGCCATCGGGACCGGGGTGGCCGACGACAAGGCCGTCTATGCCTACATGCCGCGCATCATCAAGTACTACCTCGATGAAGAGCCGCTGATCGACAATGTCACCACCTACATCTGCGGCGAGCCGGAGGGGCTCAGCTACACCCTCGACCATCTGGAGGACCTGGTGGTGAAACCGGTGGGTGCGTCGGGCGGCTATGGCATCGTCATCGGCCCGCACGCCAGTCGTGAAGACCTGGAGGAAGTCAGGGCGAAGATTAAGGACGATCCGGCAAACTTCATTGCCCAGCCGATGATCGAGCTCTCGGTCTCGCCGACATTGATGGAGGGTGAGGTGGGACCAAGGCATGTCGACCTGCGGCCCTTTGCGATCACCGGGCGGGACACCTGGGTCCTGCCGGGTGGCCTGACCCGTGTGGCCCTGCGCAAGGGCTCACTGGTGGTGAACTCCTCGCAAGGGGGCGGATCGAAGGATACCTGGGTCCTTGACTAAGCTGCTGTCTCGCTTCGCCGAGTGCCTCTTCTGGCTCGGCCGTCAGATCGAACGTGCCAATGCCTTGGCCCGCGTGCTGGATGTCAATCAGAGCTATAGCTATGACGCGCATGGCGGCCGCAACTGGCGCATGCTGCTGCACCTCTATGAGCAGGAAGAGGATTTCCGCAGGCGCTTCGGCGAAGTGACGCCTGAGGCGGTGCTCTACTATCACCTCCTGGACAATGGCAATTCCTCCTCAGTGCGCAGCTCGATCGCGCAGGCGCGTGAGAATGCACGAACCTTGCGGCCATTGATCTCGACCGAGATGTGGACCCAGCTGAACGGCTTTCATCGCACTCTTACAGATCTCAGCCCGACCGACGCGACGCCGCGGCGCCTCAGTCGGCTTGCCAATCTGATCAAGGAGAATTGCCAGGCCCACGTCGGTATCACCATGGAGACGCTCTATCGCGACGAGGCCTATTACTTCTATCGGACCGGACAGCAGATAGAGCGTGCCGACCAGACCACGCGCCTTATGTGGATCAAGTTTCACCAGCTGTTGCCGATGGGGGCGGAGGAGGGCTCTGCCGTCGATGTCAGCCAGTGGCATGCCTTGCTGCGTGCGGCTGCTGCCTTTCAAGCCTTCAGTCGTGAGAACCCTTCGAACCTGACGCCGGAAGCCATCATGGGCTTCTTGCTGTTCAACCCGCTCTTCCCGCGCTCTCTGGTCTCTTCGGTGAGCGCTGCCGCCGAGTCGCTTTCCTGCTTGCGTCGCGACTTCGACATCATACCGGGCAGCTTGGCAGTCTCGCAGCTCAGGTCCTTTCAGAGCGCAATTCTTGACTACGACATGGAAAAGGTGAACCAGCAGGGCTTGGACGAGATCATCGATTGGGCGCAGAGCGAGCTGATCAAGACCACCGATTTAATCGGGCTTTCCTTCTTTGGTCTTGCCACTGACGACTTCTAGAGCATGAAAGATAGAGCAGATTCACGCGAGCAGGTGATTCCACCTGATCGCGATCTGCTCTAGCGCCTTCTACGGCTTTCCCCTATCCTGCTCGCGCGCAATGAAGAGATCGCAGACCGAGGGCTCCGGCGCTGCGGCCGACTGCTGTTCGAACGCCCCAATGGCGTGGACATCGACCGATATCTCCATGCCAAGGTAGTCGGTTCCGGCGCCCTGAAAGGTGCCGGAGAGGGGGATGGCCTGGCTGGGATCACGGGCCACGGCGACGCGGATTAGATCGCGGCCGCCGATAATCGCGTTGGTTGGATCGTACTCCACCCAGCCTGAGAGCGGCAGATAGATCTGAACCCAGGCATGGGAAGAACCGGCACCGCGAATGCGCGGAATGCCAGCGTCGGCCGGCGGGTCGTAAAGATAGCCGGTAACGAAGCGCGCGGCATAGCCCAGTGCACGGGCGGCCTCCATCATCAGAAGTGCAAAGTCACGACAGGTGCCGCTGCCGCGGGCCAGGGTGTCGGCCGGATGCTGCGTGCCTTCTTCATAGCGCGGGATGTAGGCGATCTGAGCGCGGATGGCGCACATCATACGGGCCAGCAGTTCCGCTGAATCGATGCCCTCTTCGATGAAGCGGCGCGCGAAGGTCAGGACGGAGCCATCGTTGTCGGGATAGTGACGCTGTTGCGTGGTGCCGAGGTCGGGCAGGATGGCAGCGTCGTAGAGGAAGGGATAGGTCTCAAACACCTCGCCGCGCGGTGCCACGGAAAAGCGCTCCTCTTCACGGCGCTCCAGCAAGATGCGGCTTTCCACCTGCAGGTGGTCGGCGTTGCTCTGCGGCCAAATGAGCGCGACCGAGTTGGCAAATACGTCTGAAACCCAGCGGACATTGGCCTCTGGAGAGACTCGGAGCTCCATGGACCGGAGGTGCAGGTCGTGGGAGACCCGCGGCCTCAAGAGTGCCCGATGCTCGCCGAACTGGACCGGCCGCGCATAGGCGTAGCGTGTGCGATGTGTGATCTCGTAGAGAGCCATGATGCCTTTCTCTTAGAGGGCGCTTCTAGCATGCCGTGCCGCCGAGGCTTGACGCGGAACGCGGGATGCGTGCCATGCGCTTTACGAATGGGGCGCCTGCCGTGCTATGGAGCGTTTCGTCATCCTATCACGAGAAAGCACCAAGGAATGCTGCAGGACCCTGCCTGCCCCCTCGCCGAGCAGATTGCCGTCATCGGGCTCGGCTATGTCGGCCTACCCGTCGCGCTTGCCTTTGCCGGCGTGGCCGAGCGAGTCGTCGGCTTCGATATCGACCCGGACCGTATCGCCACCTTAAAGCGCGGATACGATTGGACCGGCGAGGCCGAAAAAGCAGAGCTTGTTGCCAGCCGCTTGACGGTGACCGATCGCGTCGAAGACTTGGCTGGCTGCGGTTTTTTCGTGATCAGCGTGCCGACGCCGGTGGATCAGGAGAAACGCCCGGACCTGACGCCCCTGATCGCCGCCTGTCGCTCCATCGCCGCGGTCATCCGGCCGGGCGGCGTCGTTGTGGTCGAATCGACTGTCTATCCCGGGGCCACCGAAGAGGTCTGCGGACCGCTTATCGAAGAGCTTTCGGGCCTCAAGAGGGGGCAGGACTTCCATCTGGGTTACAGCCCCGAGCGCATCAATCCTGGTGACCGAGAGCACGGTCTGGAACAGCTGGTTAAGATTGTTGCGGGCGAGGACGAGACGACCCTGGAGAGGGTGGCCAAGGCCTATGGTGCGATCATCAAGGCGGGGCTGCACCGGGCAGACTCGATCAAGATCGCCGAGGCCGCCAAGGTCATCGAAAACACCCAGCGTGACCTCAACATTGCCCTGATGAACGAGCTGGCCCTGATCTTCGAACGCTTGGAGATCCCGACCGCCGCAGTCTTGGAAGCGGCGGGGACAAAATGGAACTTCCTGCCTTTTCGGCCGGGTCTGGTCGGCGGGCACTGTATCGGCGTCGATCCCTACTATTTGACCAGCCGAGCAGTGCAGAGCGGCTATCAACCCGAGGTCATCCTGGCCGGGCGTCGCATCAACGACGAGATGGGCCGTGTCGTCGCAAGGCGGGCCGTGCAGTTGCTGGCCCGTGCCGGCCGCAGTCTGACGGAGGCGCGGGTGGCGGTCTTGGGCCTGGCCTTCAAGGAGGACGTCCCGGACCTCCGCAACTCCAAAGTGGTCGACTTGGTCGATGAACTACGCGCCTTCGGCGTGCAGCCGCTCCTGCATGACCCGGCTGCCGGGGCGGCTAGCATTGAGCAGGATTTTGCTGTGCCGCCCACCGCACTGGACGAGATCCGCGACCTTGATGCCCTGGTTCTGGCGGTACCCCATGCCGCCTATCGTGCGCTCGGTGCTGGCGGCTTGGCCAAGCGCTTGCTTCCCGGCGGCCTCTTCCTCGACGTCAAGACGGCCTTTTCCGAGTTGGCAGCGGACCCCGAGGTGACCTACTGGGCTCTTTAGGCGGGTTCTTCAGGGCCCTGCAGATCTCCCTTCTTCTGTCGAGGCTTGACAGCGGCGTCGAGAGATTGCTCTTGCAGCCCTTTGCGCAACAAGAAGCAGGGGATTCGGGGGCGAGATGACGCGGGCATTGGTGACGGGAACAGCGGGCTTCATTGGATTTCATCTGGCGCAGGCCCTGCTGCGCTCTGGCATAGAGGTCACTGGCTTTGATGGCATGACCGATTACTACGATGTCGCCCTCAAACGCCGACGGCATCAGATCCTCGCGAACTTCGAAGGCTTCTCGGCCCATGAAGGCCTCTTGGAAGATCGTGCCGCCTTGGAGAAGGCGTTCAATGCGGCGAAACCGGATCTCGTGGTGCATCTGGCAGCCCAGGCCGGCGTGCGCTATTCGGTCGAGAACCCCGATGCCTATGTCGGCGCCAATCTGGTCGGCAGCTTCAATGTCATGGAGCTATCCCGCGCCGCTGCTGTGACGCACGTCCTCATGGCCTCCACCAGCTCGGTCTATGGCGGCAATGAAGAGATGCCGTTCAAGGAGACCCAGCCGACGCAGCAGCCCTTGACGCTTTATGCGGCAACCAAGCTGGGCGCAGAGGCGATGGGGCATGCGCAAGCGCATATCTGGGGACTGCCGGTCACCATGCTGCGCTTCTTTACGGTCTATGGCCCCTGGGGGCGCCCGGACATGGCGCTCTTCAAGTTTGTGCGGGCCACCCTGGCCGGTGAAGAGATCGAGGTCTATGACAGCGGCCAGATGGCGCGTGACTTCACCTATGTCGACGATATCGTCCGTGCCATCCAGCTCTTGGCCGAGGCCGGTGCGCCGAGCTTGGGTCAGCCTGGTGTCAGCCCCACCGCGCCCTTCCGGGTGGTCAATGTGGGCCGCGGCGCACCGGTCGGCCTCTTGGACTTCGTTGAAGAGATCGAGCGTGTGCTGGAGCGTCCGACGAAGCGGCGCTACCTGCCCCGCCAACGTGGCGACGTCCCGCGCACCTATGCTGACATCGCGCTGCTGCAAGAGCTGACCGGGTTCCGCCCGGAGGTGGAGATTACCGAAGGCATCCCTGCTTTCGTCAATTGGTACCGCGACTACTACGCTTGCTGAAGAGGCTCGTGGAAGAGCGGCACCGCGCTATGGTGTCCGACCTGGTTGGTTGCCGTATGCTGCGCTGCACTATCGTGACATAGTGCCAATTAGTTACGATGCGGGAGACCAGACCTATGCCTCGCCTTGCCGCCAATCTCAGCATGCTGTTCACAGAGTTGCCCTTTCTCGAACGCTTCGAGGCTGCAGCAAACTGTGGCTTTCGCGCAGTCGAGTTCCTCTTCCCCTACGAAGAGACGCCGGAAGCCGTGGCGGCGGCAAAGCGTGCTGCCGGGGTGGAGATCGCACTCTTCAATCTCTCCGCCGGGAACTTTGCGGCCGGCGAACGTGGTATGGCGGCGCTCTTGGGCCGCGAAGGCGACTTTGCAGCGAGCCTCGATCAGGCTCTGCTCTATGCCAAGGCGCTGGATGCCAAGCGTCTTCACGTGATGGCGGGTTTGGCGCCCGAAGGCAATCGCAGGCTCTATATCGAAAATCTGACGAAGGCGGCCGACTTCTTCGCGCCGCACAAGATCTCGCTGACCATCGAGCCGATCAATCAGCGCGACATGCCGGGTTATCACCTCTCCTATCAGGACGAGGCCGTCGCCGTGTTGGACGCTGTTGCTCGCCCGAACATCGGGCTGCAGATGGACTTCTATCACTGCCAGATCATGGAGGGCGATCTGCAGCGGCGCTTTGAGGCCAACCTGCCTTACATCAATCACATCCAGATCGCCGGTGTCCCCGATCGTCACGAACCCGACAGCGGCGAGGTCGCCTACGACCGGCTGCTGCCGAAGCTGGACAGCCTGGGCTATGCCGGCTGGGTCGGCTGTGAGTATCGCCCGCGTGCCGGAACCAGAGAGGGGCTGAGTTGGGCCAGGCCTTTCGGTATCGCGGTTCCGGAGGTGGTGTAAGGCGTCGGCGGCTAGCCGTTGAGTGCCCTTCCGATTGACTTGAAGACGGAGACCAGATCGCGGTCGGCGCTGTCGTTGCTGGCCACGGGGTCGGCTGAGAACTTTACGATCACGGTCTCCTGCGCGGGATCGATGAACAGCCACTGGCCATGGATGCCGATGCCGAAGAGCGTGCCGTCGTCGTCGCCAAGCTGATACCACTGACTGCGATAGCGTCCCTGCGGCAGGAACTCCGCGAAGTTCCCGCGCTGCCAGGCGTCGCGGTCTCCGGCCTCATGGATATCCTCTAGCCACCAGTGCGGTAGGATCTGCTTGCCATTGAGACAGCCGCCCAGTCGCATCAGCTCTCCAAAGCGGGCCAGATCGCGCCCGGTGACGCAGAGCCC
The DNA here is from genome assembly GCA_963669335.1 of Rhodospirillales bacterium. GTDB lineage: Bacteria > Pseudomonadota > Alphaproteobacteria > Kiloniellales > JACOMY01 > JACOMY01. The sequence goes on along the minus strand of OY770023.1, from coordinate 5,218,605 downwards.
ACCAGCTGTACGCGGCGCGCCCAGACGGTCGATGGTGATGTAGGCCTCACCCTCAGCGCCCATCGGCTGCCAGATCTCTTCCGCCAAGAGTTCGGCATAGCTCTTCCCGGCCGCGCGCTCGATAGCCCAGCCCAGCAGGTCACTGTTCGGCGAGACGTAGTGAAAGGCATAGCCGTGCGGCGGCCCGCCCTTGGAGAGGCCGCTCAAGAAGCTGCGCAGGTCTACTCGGTCGGCTTCGGCTGAGGGATTCCAGGCAGAGGCCGCGCGGTAGGCAAGATATTCCGGCGTCGGGTTTTCATAGTCTTCGACAAAGCCGCTGCCGACGGTCATGTCCAGCAGATGACGTAGGGTTGCATCCTCATAGGCCGAGCCTGCGACCTCGGGCAGAAGATCGGCAACCGGGGCCTCCGGGTCCAAGAGGCCGCGATCGGCCAGGATGCCGGCCAGTGCACCGGTGACCGACTTGGTCACCGAGAAGATCACGTGCGGTCGACGGGCAGAGAGACCGCGGTCATACCATTCAAACACCAGACGACCCCGATGCAGCACCAGGAAGCCCGTCGTGTAGGTCTGTTCCAGAACTGCCGAGAGGCTGCTGGAGCGGCCCGCCTGATCGGTGAGGGGGAGGCGATGGAGGTCACGGCTCTCCAGGGTGTAGGCCGGCCCGTAGCGCTCTACTGGCAAGGCCTCAGTGGGCAGAACGCGGCGCAGATTGTGGAAGCTCCAGCTGCTGAAGGGCGCTTGGCGCCAGTTGGCAAGCGTCACCTGTGCCTGCGGCGGAGGGGGGGCTCCCCGCATCAGATCTGTCGGTCGCATGATGTCTTGTGCTCCTCCGCCTCTGTCGGTGACAGCCTACGTCAGGATGGGGGACAACCGAAACCGCAACCTACCCCGGCTTGATGGCTGGGCCGGAAACTGCCCGATTCTGGTCTCTCTCTTGCCCTCACCCCTGTGTCATTCATTTCTCCTAGCGGCGCGCGCGCCTGGGCGTTAGCGTGCCGCGCGACATAGGAAGCTTGTGGTTTGGGGAGCAATTCGACGATGCAAAGAGGTATGGCTGGCTGCCTGCTAGGCGCCACACTTGGGCTTTGTGCAATGGCTGCAGGCACCTTTGGCACTGCGATGGCGCAAGGCGAGCCGGTGCCGCCCCCGCCCTATGTGATGAAGAACATGGATGCAACCCTGGTCAGCGTCACCTGGGACGCGGAGGTGATCGACGCCTTGCTGCCCGACGGGCTGGCGCCGGTCGAAGGCTACACCGGCGGCATCAACCTCTATAGCGTTCCCAAGGGCTATGGCCTGGCGCCCTACAGCGCGGCCTACTTCTACGTCAATGTGGAGAACCACCTCTCCTCCTCCGGCATTCCCGGGCGCTATGTCTTGGGCGGTGTCTTCGGTCCCGCCGCCGCAGCCGATGCGATGAATACGCACTATGGCTGGCGCATGCGCGAGGGCCTGGCGGTCCAGCTGCAGGAAGATGGCGTGCTGACAGCCATCGCCCAGCGCGAGGGAGAGCCGCTCTTCACCGTCAAGCTCACCAACATCGCGCTCGATTGCCCGGACTTCAGCGGTTCGATCAAGTACGTGAGCCCTGCAGAGGAAGACGGCTTCATCCTGCTGGAGGTTCCCTTTTCCTCCCAGCTTTGCTCGGCCGATGTCATTGGCGAGGTTGAGATCACGGCCTCTGAAGACGACCCCTTGAGCCGCTTCAAGGTGGACAAGGTGATCAGCGGCGTGCATTTGCGGGATGCCAGCTTTGCCTACAACAAGCCGGAGCAGCGCTGATCGCGAGAAATCGCTTGTATCAGAGCTACTGAGGTCTTGCGCTCTTCGCAGTGGCTTAGCAAATTGTCGGTCATGCGGACGAATGAAACCTTCTGGATTCTGCTTCGCCGACCGGCCCGGGCGCTGGGCGGCGGACTCCTTGTTGCGTGGATGGCCTTGCTGGCGGCTTGTGGGCCCTCGGAGCCACCGCGTGATCCGACCGGCGACGTGGTGACGTACCGCTGCGCCGATGATTCGGAATTCAAGGTCTATTTCTTCGCCGGCAGTCCGGTGATTCGCGTGGAATTGGGCGAGGCCATCAGCGAGCTCAATCAGGTCGACAGCGATCTGGGTATCGTCTATGCGAACGAAGTGATGGAGCTGACGGTCCTGCGTGACTACGCCACGCTGATGGGAAGCCCGCGCGGTGATCTGACCGAGTGCGAAGACATCGATCAAGAGCTCTTCGGGTAGCAGAAAGTTCATCCAGTAAGCGCTTTAGTGACGACGGCCCTGTCGCTAGACTGGGGCCGTTGTTCACTCTGGAGGAGGCAGAATCCATGCCCAGCTACGGCCATGGTCGATTTCATTGGAACGAGTTGATGACCCGCGACGTCGAGAAGGCCAAGGCCTTCTATGGCGACTGCCTGGGTTGGACCTTTGACGGCATGCCCATGCCGGATGGGACCTATTGGATCATCAAGGCGGGCGATGACTTTGCCGGCGGGATGATGGAGATGACCCCGGAACGCGGCATTCCTGACGATGCCCCGGTCACCTGGATGTCCTATATCGAGGTCGACGACATCGATGCTCGTTTGGAGAAGGTGGCGGCGGCCGGCGGCAAGATTGCGCGCCCGGCCTTTGACGTACCTGGGGTTGGTCGGATCGCTATGGTCGAGGATGCGACCGGTGCCATGATCGGGTGGATCACACCAGCCGAGCAGCCTGCTTGATCGGCACACCGAAGACAGATTGCAATGTCCCTTGTCCGCTGTGGGCCCGGGGTTGACAGCGGAGAGAGTGATAGCGATGCGGATGGTCTTGGCGCTCGTCGCCCTTTTGGTTTTAACAGGACAAGCGACGGCGCAGGAGGCCGTCCGCCTCGATCTTGGCTATGGATTGAGCCACGACGCCCTCTATTACGGAGCGGCATCGGGCCGGGCGGCCGTTCTGGTGCCGCAAAGCGGCGCCTCCATGGAAAGCTGGGATGGCTTTGCGCGTGCCTTGAAAGAGCGGGGCATTGCCTCGCTAGCACTCTCGAAGCCGACCGGAGACGATGTAAAGACGGCCGTCGACTATCTGACCGAGCGTGGGCAGAGAGACATCGTTTTGGTCGGCGCCTCGATTGGCGGCAGCGCCATTCTGCAGGCTTTGGCGAAGGAGGAGCCTGGCTCCATTCGCCAGGTCGTGCTCCTGGCTCCCGCCACTGGTCCCGAGCTGCAATCATCCGACATCGACAAGCTGGTCCTGGTGGCCAAGTCCGATTTCTTCAAGGACCGTGCCTATAGCGTCTTCGAAGAGGCTGCGGAGCCCAAGACCCTGGTGGAGTTTGAAGGCTTCGACCACGGCCAGGCCCTCTTGACCGGTGATCATGCGGAAGGGGCGCAGAGCGCGATCATGACGTTCCTGGGCTTCAACCGCTGAAAAGCCCTTACAGGCGAATGATCGGCCAGACACTCTGGCAAACACGATCTTGAGCGGCGGTTTGTAGCGCAGCGCCGCTCTGGTTCGTCTAAACCGTCTGCGGTGGCTTGGCCGAGTTGTCCCGGGCGTTCTTCATGATGAACCAGAGGTTTCGCGCATAGATCAACAGGCCCGCGGCCTGACCGCAGATGAAGACCGGATCTTCGCGGTAGATGGCGTAGACCAGCATCACCGCACCGCCGCCGATGGAAAAGAGCCAAAAGGCGGTCGGCACCATAGAGCGCTTGGCCCTTTCGCTGACGATCCACTGGATGAGGAAGCGACCGGAGAAGAGGGCTTGTCCGGTAAAGCCGACAATCAGCCAGATGAGCGGGATGGCGGCGACGCAGGCGGCAGCGGTTTCGTCCACGGTACTTACTACTCCTCTTGTGGGGAGCGTCGGCCGAACGTCACTTGGCGTCGACCTCGACGACCTCTCCCGTCTTGCGGTAGCGGCGAATCATCCACCACACCATCAACATATCGCCGATTCCCACCCAGAGCCGATCCCAGAAGCCATACTTGCTGGCCCCTGCGACCCGCGGCCTGTCGTTCACCGTGACCAACTCGATGCTCTGGCCGGTTCGCGCGATCAAGGCCGGGATATAGCGATGCATGCCCTCGAAGTAAGGGAGTTCGATGAAGAGGTGGCGCGGGATCAGTTTCAGGCCACAGCCGGTATCGCGCGTGCGATCCTTCAAGAGCGCACGGCGCACGCGGTTTGCCGTGCGCGACGAGAAGCGCTTGAGCAAAGTGTCGCGCCGACGTCGTCTCTGGCCGGCGACCGTTCCAACCTTACCGATGCCCCCGGCAGCTTCGAAGGCCTTGATCATCTCCGGAATGTCCTGCGCGTCATTTTGCAGATCGGCATCGATATGGACCAGCAGAATGCCTTCAGCCGCCTTCGCGCAGGTCATTAGGCCTCGGCTCTTGCCTGCACTCTTGGTGTGTTTGATCAACCGCAGGCGATCCTTTGCCGGTCCGTCGGGATCGCACATAAGTTCTTCTACGACCTGAGCGGAGCGGTCCGTGCTGCCGTCGTCGACCCAAACGATTTCATAATCGTAGAGACCATCAAGGGCGGCCGCGATCTCGGCGATCTGCGGTCTGACATTGTCTTCTTCGTTCAGCGCCGTGACGGTCACGCTGATGTAGGGTGGGGCCGAGTTTAGGTCTCTCGGCGCGCGGCCTTGATCTACAGACATCGCTCTCCATGATCTCCCATGCGGCCCGCGTCGGGCCAGTCCCATGCCGCGTGCTTTATGCTGATGTGCGTTCTGCGAGACCAAAATCGTCGGCAGAGCCTGTTGTCAACCGCCGGAGTTGCTATATGCCCATGCGATGCTAGAGCACCAGACCAGAGCCGCGCCGCTGGCGCCACCTGCCGACCAGGGCCTCGAGCGACCCGGCATTCGTGTTTGGGTCGATTGGATCCTCCGTCGGCCCAGACTCTTCCTCGCGGCCTTCGTTATCTTGGCAGCTTTGCCGGGGCTGCTTTCCATGCCACCCCTGGACCGAGACGAGTCGCGCTTCGCCCAGGCCTCACACCAGATGCTGGAGAGCGGTGACTTCATCGCCATCCAGTTCCAGCATGAGCCACGCAACAAGAAGCCGGCGGGCATTCACTGGCTGCAGACGGCCTCCGCCTGGGCGACCGGGCAGGCCGAGGCGCATGAGATCTGGGCTTATCGCCTGCCCTCGCTGGCTGGCGCGATCCTGGCTGTCATCGTCACCTTCTCGATCGGTCAGGCTCTCTTTGGGCGCAAGCAAGGACTCTTGGCTGCCTTGCTACTCGGCGGCTGCATCATCGTGGCGGTGGAGGCGGTCAACGCCAAGACCGATGCCGTCCTGCTGCTCACCGTCGTCCTGGCCCAGCTGGGATTGGCCAAGGCCTGGCTGAGGCGCAACACGCGCGAGAGAGAGGGCTTTGCGACCTGCCTCCTGTTTTGGGGTGGTCTTGGCCTCGGCATCCTGATCAAGGGTCCCCTGACCCCCATGGTCTTAGGGCTGACGCTGTTGGTCCTGTGCATCGCCTCGGGGCGCTGGCGTTGGCTCGGCGCCTTGCGACCGCTTTTTGGCCTGCCCTTGATGCTGTTGATCGCGGCACCCTGGTACATCGCGATCACCCTGCAGGACCAAGGGTTCCTGATGCGCGCTGCCAACGAGGACCTGATCCCCAAGCTGCTGCAGGGTGTCGAGTCGCATGGCCAGCCCCCCGGCTTCTATCTGGGTGTCCACCTGATCGCGCTCTGGCCTGCCGCGATCTTCACCATCCCGGCCCTGATCGCCGGCTGGAAGGCGAGGCGATTAGAGCCTGGAGTGGCCTTTCTCTTGGCTTGGATCATTCCAAGCTGGCTGGTCTTTGAGCTGACTCCGACCAAGCTACCGCACTACACGCTGCCGACCTATCCGGCTCTGACCCTGTTGGTCGCCTGGGCGGTCTTCACTCAAAGCGGCTGGCTCACGGGGCGCCTCGCAAAGGGTTTCGCCCTGCTCACAATCCTGGGCGGGAGCGCGATTGCGGCCGGCATTCTCTGGCTGCCGCTGACCTTCGACGCTGCGGCGGCGGTCGGACCCGGCGTGGTGGCGGCCCTTCTGGTGCTCGCGGCCACCTACGGCAGCGCTTGGCTCACCTGGCGAGCGCGTCCACTGCTGGCCCTGGTCTGGGGCGCTCCCTTTGTCGCGCTGGTCATGGCCTGGGGGATGAGCCTCTATGTGCCCAAGCTCTCTTTCCTCTGGATCTCTCCGCGCCTGGCAGCGGCCTACGAAGAGTTCAAAGAGCCAGATGCACCGCCCTTGGCCAGTGCCGGCTATCACGAGCCCAGCCTGGTCTTCCTGACCGACACCAACACGGCCCTGCTCTCCGGCGCCGAGGCCGCGCGCTATCTGGCCGAGCGGCCCAAGGCGCTGGTCGCGGTGACCCAGCGCGATCGCGACGCTTTCTTGAAGGAGAGCGAGGCTCTGGGGGTCAAACCGCTTATCAAAACGAAGCTCAGCGGGATCAACTATTCCAAGGGCCGTCGTGACGAGATCACGCTCTACGGCCGCGCGCCATGAGCAGCAGCCTCGCGCGTTTCGATTCCTGGATGGCCGCACGTCCTCTGGCCTATGGCGGGCTCGTCGTTCTGACCAGCGTCGTGGTGATGATCCTCTTCATTGACCTGCCGCTGGCGATCTATCTGCGCGAGTCCGGATGGGCCTTGGTTCGGCCGGCCCTCGATACCATTGGTGAGTTGGGCCGTGCAGAGGGCTGGGTCGCGGCTGCGGTGCTGCTCTACATCGTGAGCCTCTGGGGGCGGCAGAAAGCTGGCGCTGCTGAGTGGTGGGCCTGGCTGGGCCGTTACTGTCTTCTGCTCCTGGCCAGCCTCGCTGCAACCGGCGCCACCATTCACCTGCTGAAGGCCTTGGTCGGACGCAGCCGCCCCTCGGCCTTCTTTTCCGACGGACTTTATGGCTTGGGGCGCGTCGCCGAGGGACGGCCTTGGGATTCCTTTCCTTCCGGCCACACCCAGGTGGCCGTCACCGTCGCCGTGGTTCTGGCCTTGGCATTGCCGTCTCTGCGCCTGCCGATCTTGACCGCGGCCGCTCTTGTGGGCTTCTCGCGCATGGTGAGCGGGGCGCATTACCTGAGCGACGTGCTGGTCTCGGCACTGCTTTGCTCTCTGATCGTGTTGGCGCTCTCGCGCCTTTTCCTCAATCAGAGACAGGCCTGGCTGGACCTGCCGCCGCACCGTTGGTGGCAGGCCTGGCGTAAGTGATTAGATCTCGGCGCTCAGCACGGCGCTGAAGAGATCGCTGTCGATGTTGCCGCCGCAGAGCACCACGCCGACCTGCTCGTCTGCCTTGGCTCCCTCCTGCAAGGCGGCAGCCAGCGCTGCGGCGCCGGCGCCCTCGGCCACATTGTGGGTGGCCGTGAAGTAGAGCCGCACGGCCTCGGCGATTTCCTGATCGCTGACGGTCACCACGCGCGCCACCTCTTGGGCAATCAAAGCCAGAGCCTCGGGATGCGGTGTGCGGCAGGCCATCCCATCGGCCAGGTGCGTGTCCACCGGCCGCGAGACAGGCGCCCCGGCGGCCAGGGAATCGCGATAGGCCGTCGCCCCGGCAGAGACGACACCAACCAACTCGAAGTCCTGGCCCAGCGCAGCGCGTGCCGCCGCCACACCGCAGATGCCCGAGCCCAAACCGATCGGCACATAGATCCGCGTCAGGTCTGGTTGTTCACGCAGCATCTCCAGACCATAGCTGGCAACCCCGGCCACTAGGTCTGGGTGGAAGGAGGGGACAGCATGCAGGTTCTCTTGCCGCGCTCGCTCTCGAGCATGCTCGAGGACTTCTTGAAAGTCCTCGCCATACTCGATCAGCTCCCCGCCCAGCGCCTGCATGGCGGCGTTCTTCTCTTTCGAATTGCCATGCGGAACGACGATGACGGCGCGCAGCCCCAGACGCGCTGCGGCATAGGCGATCGACTGCCCATGGTTGCCCCTGGTCGCAGCGATCACCCCCGGACAATCGGGTTCGCGTTGCAGCAGGCCCTCCAGATAGAACAGGCCACCGCGCACCTTGAAGGCACCCAGTGGACCGTGATTCTCGTGCTTGACCCAGACGGCAGCGCCCAGACGTGCGTCGATCTGCGGCCAGCGATAAAGCGGCGTCGGCGCCATGATACTGCGGACCCTGGCCTCTGCGGCGGCCAACTGTTCGGGGCTGGGCAGGGCAGGGTCTGGTTCGGCGGCACTGGTCATGGCCGGTCTCCTCACGTCACTTGGCCGAGGCTAGAGCAAATCCCGAGCAGATGGAATCATCTGCGATGACGATTTGCTAATGAATCAGAAGGCTTGAGCGCTCCGGGTGAGCCTATGCGAAGCCTAAGTGCTCTAGCAGGGCCAAGCTTTCCGTCGGGCTGCCGGAATCGGGGAGCAGCCATGTAGACTGCCGGCGGCAAGGAGGCGGCAGCCCGGCCTGTCTTGAAGGAGGGAGACCATGTTGCAGGTTGAATGCGATGAGCGCGGCGTTGCCAGGCTGACCATGACCAGGGCCGAGGTGCACAATGCCTTCGATGACGCCATGATCGCAGCCTTGACCGAGGCTTTGGAGCGATTGGGCGCCGATCCTGCCGTCCGCATCCTGGTCTTGGCTGCCGAGGGCAGGTCCTTTTCCGCCGGCGCCGATCTCGGCTGGATGAAACGCATGGCGGGCTATAGCCAGGCCGAGAACCTCGCCGATGCCCGTGCCCTGGCACGGCTGATGCAGGTTCTGGATCGCCTGCCCAAGCCGACGGTCGCAAGGGTTCAAGGGGCTGCCTTCGGTGGCGGGGTCGGTCTGGTCGCCTGCTGCGATATCGCGATCGGGACACCAGCGGCGCGCTTCATGCTCTCTGAGGTGCGCTTGGGCCTGATCCCGGCGGTGATCAGTCCCTATGTCGTCAAGGCCATCGGCCAGCGGGCAGCGCGACGCTACTTTGTGACGGCAGAGCGCTTCTCGGCCGAAGAAGCCCTGCATCTGGGCCTGCTGCATCGCCTGGTCGAGGCCGAGGCCTTGGACGATGCTGTCGAGGAGATGGTCGAGACCCTGCTGCTCGGCGGCCCGGCAGCGCAGGCGTCCGCCAAAGATCTCATGTTTGCCGTCGATCGTCCCTTGGACGAGGCGGTGATCGAGGATACGGCCCAGAGGATCGCCGCCATTCGCGCGACCGAGGAGGGGCAGGAGGGCCTGCAGGCCTTCCTGGAGAAAAGAAAACCGGGCTGGCAGGGCGCATGAGGCGGTAAAGGCGAGACCAGAGCGCGCGATGACGATAGATCGATTCGATCTATCGTCTGAATCGCACTCTACTGGGTGAATGGAGGGTCAAGATTCAGACCGCAGGTCATTTCGACCTGCGATCATCTCGGTCCTAAGGCGGGAAGGCGACAGCAAGCGATGCACGAGCATGCCCAATTGGCGGAGATCCTGATCTTTCTGGCTGCCGCCGTCGTCATCGTTGCCGTCGTCCCGCGTCTGGGGTTGGGGTCGATCGTCGGCTATCTGGCTGCCGGGATTCTGCTCGGGCCCGACGGCTTCGGCCTCGCGGCTCCGGTCGAGCTGGCTTTTCTGGCCGAGCTGGGTGTGGTCTTTCTTCTCTTCTTTATCGGCCTGGAACTCTCCCTTGCCAGGCTCGTGGCCCTGCGCAACTTGGTTTTTGGTCTCGGCAGCCTGCAGGTCGGCGTCACGGCCGTGATCATTGCCGGCATCGCTTTGCTGGCCGGCGAGAACGGGGCCACGGCTGCCATCATCGGCGGCGCGCTGGCGCTCTCTTCGACTGCGATCGTCTTACAGCATCTGGCCGAGACCGGCGACATGGCGGCCCGGCACGGACGTGTCACCTTTTCGATCCTGCTGCTGCAGGATCTCGCCATCGTACCGCTCTTGACCCTGGTGACGGTACTGGCCAGCGACAGCGACAATGTCTGGGGCTTGGCCTTGGGTGCGCTCGCCAAGGCCGCGATTGCTATTGCTCTGGCCTTCGCTATCGGACGCCTCCTTCTCCAGCCGCTCTATCGTCTGGTGGCCGGCGCGCGCAATCACGAGGTGCTGGTTGGGCTTGCCCTGGCGACGGTCTTGGGCGGTGCCTACTTCCTTTCGCTGGCTGGCCTCTCCATGGCGCTCGGTGCCTTCCTTGCCGGCCTGGTGCTCTCCGGCTCCGCCTTTCGCCACCAGGTCGAGGCTGACCTGCGGCCGATCAAAGGCCTGCTGCTCGGGCTCTTCTTCATCTATATCGGCGTCTCCCTGGACCTCGACATCATCCTGGCCGCCTGGCCGCAGGTGCTGGGTCTCGCCTTTGCGCTTCTGATCGGTAAGGCGATCATCGCCGTTCTGCTCTGCCGCGTGACGGGGCAGAGCTGGGAGGTGGCCCTCAGGGCTGGGACGGCGCTCGCGCAAGCCGGAGAGTTCGCCTTCGTGGCGCTGGCCGCTGCCGTCCTGCAAGACCTGGTGCCTTTGAGCTTGGCCAGTTTTCTGGCTGCCATCGTTGGCGTCACCATGGCCTTCTCCCCCCTCTTTTTCTGGATCGGTCGCCGCGCTGCGCAGTCTCTGGCTACTCCGCCTGCTGCCGCACGCGAGGCAATCGCGGAGGAAACGGAGGAACTACACGATCATGTGATCCTCGCCGGCTACGGCCGGGTCGGGCAGACTGTGGCGCAGCTTCTGGCCAGCGAAGGCGTGGCCTTCGTTGCGCTGGATATGGATCCGGGCCGCGTCCTTCGCTGCCGCAAACAAGGGCTGCCGGTCTTCTTCGGCGATGCCAGTCGCTCCGAGATCCTGGAGGCGACCGGTGCAGAGCGGGCGCGCGCCCTTGTGGTGACCTTGGATGGCGCCCAGGCTGCTGCCCATACGGTAGAGGCGGTCTTGAAGCGTTGGCCGGATCTGCCGATCTTGGCCCGAGCACGCGATGTGGCAGAGGCCGATCGCTTCAAGTCCATGGGTGTGGTGACGGCCGTCCCTGAAGCGGTCGAAGGCAGCCTGCGCCTGGGCGCTGAGTTGCTGGAGCTTCTGGGTAGTCCGGAAGAGGCTGTGGATGAACAGCTGGCTGTCTTGCGCCATGACGACTATCGTGCTCTGGCCGGACAGATCGACGGCTCGGGCGAGCGGTCGCGACAGCAGAAGGAGAAGGGATGACG